>NZ_CP069526.1:6233333-6950000 GCF_016889705.1 Amycolatopsis sp. FDAARGOS 1241 | reverse complement strand
AGGCCCCTAAGTGTGTGCTCAGTGGGAAAGGATGTGGGATTGCCCAGACAACCAGGAGGTTGGCTTAGAAGCAGCCACCCTTGAAAGAGTGCGTAATAGCTCACTGGTCAAGTGGTCCTGCGCCGACAATGTAGCGGGGCTTAAGCACACCGCCGAAGCTGTGTCATTCACACAATACATCCGCTTTCTCCTTCGGGGGATTGTGTAGTGGTGTGGATGGGTAGGGGAGCGTCCTGCATCCAGGGAAGCGGCCGTGTGAGCGAGTCGTGGAGGGTGTGGGAGTGAGAATGCAGGCATGAGTAGCGAATGCAGAGTGAGAAACTCTGCCGCCGGATGACCAAGGGTTCCTGGGCCAGGCTAATCCGCCCAGGGTAAGTCGGGACCTAAGGCGAGGCCGACAGGCGTAGTCGATGGACAACGGGTTGATATTCCCGTACCCGAGCATGTGCGCCCATGACGAGGCAGTTGATACTAACCACCCGAAGCCGGCGTGGAAGTCTTCGGACGGATATGTCGTGTGGAGCGTGGGATCTGATGTTGTAGTAGTCAAGCGATGGGGTGACGCAGGAAGGTAGCTCCGCCAGGCGATGGTTGTCCTGGTGTAAGCGTGTAGGCCGTCATGTAGGTAAATCCGCATGGCAATGGGCTGAGACGTGATGCGTAGCCGTTTGAGGCGAAGAGGGTGATCCTATGCTGCCGAGAAAAGCCTCTAGTGAGTGCATGCACGGCCCGTACCCCAAACCAACACAGGTGGTCAGGTAGAGAATACTGAGGCGATCGGGTGAACTGTGGT
This sequence comes from Amycolatopsis sp. FDAARGOS 1241, assembly GCF_016889705.1. NCBI lineage: Bacteria > Bacillati > Actinomycetota > Actinomycetes > Pseudonocardiales > Pseudonocardiaceae > Amycolatopsis > Amycolatopsis sp. FDAARGOS 1241. Next base: position 6,949,207 of record NZ_CP069526.1, on the reverse strand, counting down.
TAAGGAACTCGGCAAAATGCCCCCGTAACTTCGGGAGAAGGGGGGCCAAACACCTTGAAGTCCTTCGCGGGCTAGGGGTGGGTGGCCGCAGAGACCAGCGGAAAGCGACTGTTTACTAAAAACACAGGTCCATGCGAAGTCGCAAGACGATGTATATGGACTGACGCCTGCCCGGTGCTGGAACGTTAAGAGGACCGGTTAGCGCTTCGGCGCGAAGCTGAGAATTTAAGCGCCAGTAAACGGCGGTGGTAACTATAACCATCCTAAGGTAGCGAAATTCCTTGTCGGGTAAGTTCCGACCTGCACGAATGGCGTAACGACTTTCCGGCTGTCTCAACCACAGGCCCGGCGAAATTGCACTACGAGTAAAGATGCTCGTTACGCGCGGCAGGACGGAAAGACCCCGGGACCTTTACTATAGTTTGGTATTGGTTTTCGGTTCGGTTTGTGTAGGATAGGTGGGAGACTGTGAAGCGGTGACGCTAGTTGCTGTGGAGTCGTTGTTGAAATACCACTCTGGTCGAATTGGGAATCTGAACCTCGGGCCATGATCTGGTTCAGGGACAGTGCCTGATGGGTAGTTTAACTGGGGCGGTTGCCTCCTAAAGGGTAACGGAGGCGCCCAAAGGTTCCCTCAGCCTGGTTGGCAATCAGGTGTTGAGTGCAAGTGCACAAGGGAGCTTGACTGTGAGACAGACATGTCGAGCAGGGACGAAAGTCGGGACTAGTGATCCGGCACCTCCTGGTGGAAGGGGTGTCGCTCAACGGATAAAAGGTACCCCGGGGATAACAGGCTGATCTTGCCCAAGAGTCCATATCGACGGCATGGTTTGGCACCTCGATGTCGGCTCGTCGCATCCTGGGGCCGGAGTAGGTCCCAAGGGTTGGGCTGTTCGCCCATTAAAGCGGCACGCGAGCTGGGTTTAGAACGTCGTGAGACAGTTCGGTCCCTATCCGCCGCGCGCGTAGGATACTTGAGGAAGGCTGTCCCTAGTACGAGAGGACCGGGACGGACGAACCTCTGGTGTGCCAGTTGTTCCGCCAGGGGCATGGCTGGTTGGCCACGTTCGGAAGGGATAACCGCTGAAGGCATCTAAGCGGGAAGTCTGTTCCAAGATGAGGTATCCCACCCCGTTGTGGGTTAAGGCCCCCAAGAGACGATTGGGTTGATAGGCCAGAGATGGAAGCACAGTAATGTGTTGTTGAGTTGACTGGTACTAATAGGCCGAGGACTTGCCCACGAAGATGTTACGCATCCACTCTACAGCTCTGAAACACCACACCGTGTGGAAACAAACATGGTGTGTGTTGTTTCGTAGTGTTTCGGTGGTTATAGCGCCAGGGAAACGCCCGGTCCCATTCCGAACCCGGAAGCTAAGCCTGGTAGCGCCGATGGTACTGCAACCGAAGGGTTGTGGGAGAGTAGGACGCCGCCGAACGTTACCTCGAGTCGGGCCCCGGTCGAGAACCGTATGGTTCTCCCGGGGCCTTTCTCCATTCGCCACCGTTTCCCGGCGGTCGGCTGGTCGGCGTCGTCAGTGGGGTGGGGTGATCGGCCGGCGCACCACGGGGGACGAGAAGACCAGCGCGGTCGTCGTCTCGCCGTAGCGCTGGGCCGTCACACCGGTCCGGTCGAGGTCGCCGCTCGACGGGAACCAGGGTCGCCGGTTCTCTCGGCTCCTTCGCGCACCGGTGGTCCAGCGCCGGCTCCCATCCCGCACTGTCTCCACCTAACAGTGCGAGTCGCCCGATACGCCCAATTCGCCGCCACCAGGCCTGTCTGCATCGACGCCCGACAAGCAGCTCCGGCTGCCCCTTGATCGCTCGAACAGCGCCGGTGCCGAGGGCCCTCCGCGCACAGGCCTAGCGCCGCCCCGCAGTTCATCCCCACCCGATCGAGTTGTGGACAGCCACCCCGCCCTGCCGCTGTCCCCCCGTTTCTGTCGGGGGTGGCCGATAGAATGGACTCGGGGACGCCCCCCTTGGGAGGGCGGGGGCTGTCTCCCGACGACCGGCCTGCTTCTGTTCATGGCGAAGGAAATCCCAGAGCGGCCAGCCGGTCGGGAAGCTTCTCTGATCGCGGACGTTCGCGTGCTTGCGGTGGCGCGCCCAGGTGGTGGCCTCGCGGAAGGCGGTCAGCTCCTCGCGGCTGCGCGGCGCGCCGTGAACAGTCGGTTGACCGCCGAGCCGGCGGGACCGGGCCGGGCGATGCCGGCCTCCGGATCCGCCGAGAGGTCGAACAGCTGCCCGACGGTCTTCGCGATCGGCGCGAAGTGGTGACCGTGCTTCCAGAGCCAGAGCCAGAGCCAGAGCCAGAGCCAGAGCCAGAGCCAGAGCCAGAGCCAGAGCCAGAGCCAGAGCCAGAGCCAGAGCCAGAGCCAGAGCCAGAGCCAGCCCGTTGCACGTGGCTCGAGAGTCGCTCAGCGGTGTGGTAGCGAAGTCGTGCCGGCAGGCAGACATCGCTGCCCGTACGCATTGGTGGTGCAGCGGCTCGGATTTGGCCTCAGTCGGCCTCGCGACGGTCCAGTCGGGCCAGGATGGAGCAACCACAGCCGTTGGCCCATAGAGGTCCTCAGCGGATCTTGTAGCGCTTCGAAGCGCCATCACCGCGGCCCGGCGACCGACTCACTGCGCGGCAGCAGAACCCGGCAACTCGCGCCAGTCACCCCGCAAGCCACCGCTCGGAAGCCACCAAAGCCCAGACAAGAAGAAAGGCGCCGGAGCCAAGTAGCTCCGGCGCCTTTGTGGCCTGTCAGCGCGAAATCCCCGTCAGGAGAGGGCCGAGCCCTTCTGCCAGTCCGTCCAGGACTTGGACCAGTCGCCGTACAGGTCCCAGACCGGGAGTTGCGGGCCGCCCGAGTTGGTGACCTCCACGACGTCGCCGAGGCCGAAGTTCTGGAAGAACCACTCGGCGTTGGCGGCGTTGAGGTTGATGCAGCCGTGGGACACGTTGGAGCTGCCCTGCTGGCCGACGCTGTTCGGGTTCTCGTGGACGAACTCGCCGTCGTTCGAGATGCGTTCGGACCACTTTTCGTCGGAGCGGTAGGCCTTCGGGTCGGGCGGGCAGACGCCGTAGGTGCACGAGTCCATCGTGTAGTTCGCCGACTTGAACGAGATCACGTGCGGGCCCAGGTGGGTCGGCGTCGCGTCCTTGCCCATGGAGATCGGCATGGACTTGACCATCGAGCCGTTGTGGAAGATCTGCATCTGCTCGGTGTTGCCGTCCGCCTTGGCGATCCACGAGTCGTGCACCTTGTACGTCTCGGTACGGTCCTCGGCGCCGTACACGCCGTTGCCGAAGTCGACGCCGTAGATCTTCGCCGTGACGGTCAGCGTGGTGCCCGGCTGCCAGTACTCCTTGGGCCGGTAGTGGACGTTCTTGTCGTCCATCCAGTACCAGCTGCCCTCCTGCTTCGGCGACGACTCCACCGACAGGGCCTTCTCCACTGCGGCCTTGTTCTTCACCGCGGTACCGAAGCTGAACACGATCGGCTGGCCCACGCCGACCCCGGTCGACTTCACGGCCGACGGAGCGGGGATCAGGTTCGCGTTCGCCTGCTTCGTCGGCGTCAACGTGGTGATCTGGCCGTCCTTTTCGACGGGCTTGCCGTCGGCGCCCTGGGCGTGGGCCACGATCTTGTACGTGCCGCTGTAGCCGAGCACCTCGGTGCTGGACCAGGACGAGCCGTCCGACGTGAGCTTGCCGGCGACCGTCTTGCCCTTCGAGTTCGTCACCGTCACGTCGGTGAGCTTCCCGTTGGCTGCCTTGACGACGATCGGCGTGGTCGGGCTGATGTCCTTGCCGTCGGCCGGATCGATGGACACGACCGCGGCGGGCGCAGCGGCTTGGCTCGAGCCGTCCGCGGTGGCGGGCGACGCGGACCCCCCGGTGTCCCCACCGGAGGAACAGGCCGACACCATCAAGGTTGCCGCGAGAATTCCGGCAACCGAAAGGAAAGTCTTCTTCGGGAACATTTTGTCTCTTTTGCGGGGTATCGCGGGCCGGCAGGCTTCTTCTTTTTCAAAACTACGCGATCGTGAAGACGCCCCATGCAGCGGATCGGTGCATCGCAGTGGTGTGGATCACGTCACGAGGAGGCCCGGAGCGCCGTAGAGCCCGGGCCCGTCGACCACGAGTTCCTTGAGGTAGCCGCGGGCCGCGTCGTACGCCTCTTCCGCGAGCTGGTCCGTGCGCGTGAAGTCCAGCGGGCTCACCCGCGCTGGCGCCGGCCCGGGCAGGTAGACCACCGGCGCGCGCCGCGCCGCCAGGGGAGCCTCCAGTGCCGCCTGGTTGCGCATGCTGATCAACGCGGTGAACATCATCACCTCGACGAACGTGCGCGGTGGACCGGGCATCTTGCCCGGAAACGCACAATCGAGCACTACGAGCGACTTCGCACCCATCGCGAGCGCCTGGCGCATCGGCACGTTCGCGACCAGGCCCGCCGTCGTACAGCAGCCGCCCGTCGTGCTGCACCGGCGGGTAGATGCCCGGGATCGCGCAGCTGGCGAGCAACGGTTCTCGCAACGGCCCACTCCGGACCTGCACCGGCTCGGCCGTTTCGACGTCCGTCGTGACGACGGCCAGCGGCAGGGCCAGGTCCTCGAACCGGCGGCCCGCACCGAGCCGGTCGTCGACGATCTTCGCCAGGCCGGTGTTCGGAAACAGGTTCCTCTTGCTGTGCCGAAGGGTCCGGACCTGACTGAAGACACCGCCGGGAAAGGCTTCGTGCTTCGTCATGTGCTGCCAGATTTCGCGCAGGCGCGCGAGCCGGTCGCCGCCCCGCAGCGCGAGCACAGCCGCGTTGAGCGAACCCACCGACGTGCCCACCACGAGGTCGGACACCACACCGGCTTCGTCCAGCGCGCGCAGCATCCCGACCTGCAACGCGCCGAGACTGCCGCCACCGCCGAGCACGAACGCGACGGGGCCCGGAAGATCGAGTGGCGTCATGTCCTCGACGGTAAGGCCTGGAACACTCGCGAACGGGTGGGGCCGGATAGTTCACTCCGTGGCGCGCACGGGCTCCTCCACCACTTCGGGGGCCAGCGCCTTGCGCTTCTTCAGCCGCACCAGGAAGAACACCAGTACCCCGGCAACCACGGCCGCCGCGATCAGGAATCCCGTGCTGAGGGCACCTTCCACCCGTTTCGCCGCCTCGCCCAGCGCCGCCCCGAGGCTGATGTGCACGGCCGACCAGCACAGCGCGCCCGCGGCCGTCGCGGGCAGGAACTTCCGGAACGGCAATCGCGAAGCGCCCGCGGCGGCCGGCGTCAGCGTCCGTAAGACGGGCAGGAACCGCGCGAAGAACACCGCCCACGCGCCCCGCCGTTCGAGGACGGCTGCCGCTTGTCCCACGCGTCCAGGCCGTATTTGCGGATCAGCTTCGTCCCGCGCAGGCGCGGCCCGAACCGCCGCCCGAGCGCGTAGCCGACCGAATCGCCCAGCGCCGCGCAGATCGTCACGACGGCCCACAACGTGAGGAACCGCGGTGCGGTCGTCGCCGTCGTCGCCGCGGTCAGCAAGGCCGACTCGCCGGGTGCGACGAAACCCAGCCCGATCGTGCACTCGGCGAACACCAGCCCGCCCGCCGCAGCGACAAGGCCCGGTTCCGGGAGTCCTTGCAGCCAGTTCAAGAGATCCGTTACCAAAGCCACAAAGTCACTTTACGGACTCTTTGTAATTGGCAACGGCGATCTTCCGTAGATGGGGGGAGTTCCCAGGGGTAGCCGTAGGGGAGCGCAACGACGGAGGGCCCGCTCGAGGTGAGCGGGCCCTCCGGTCGAAGCCGTGGTCAGCGGGCGAGCAGCGAGGCGGCTTCCTGGGCGGCCGGGCCCTGGTCCGCGAGGTGGCGGAGGTTTTCCGGCAGTTCTTCGCCGCGGTGGGCCTTGGTCTGGGCGTACAGGCGGCCGGCGCGGTAGGACGAGCGCACGAGCGGTCCCGCCATCACACCGGGGAAGCCGAGCGCCTCGGCCGCCTTCGCATGCTCCACGAACTCCTCGGGCTTGACCCACCGGTCCACCGGATGATGCCGCGACGACGGCCGCAGGTACTGCGTGATCGTCAGAATCTCGCAGCCCGCGTTATACAGATCGCGCATCGCCGGCCCGACCTCCTCCGGGGTCTCGCCCATCCCGAGGATCAGATTCGACTTCGTCACCAGACCGGCCTCACGGGCCCGCGCAATCACCTCGAGCGACCGCGCATAGCGGAACCCGGGCCGGATGCGCTTGAAAATCCGCGGCACCGTCTCCACGTTGTGCGCCAACACCTCCGGCCGCGCACCGAACACCTCGGCCAACCGAACCGGATCCGCATTGAAATCCGGGATCAACAGCTCCACACCCGTCCCCGGGTTCAGCGCGTGAATCTGCCGCACCGTTTCCGCATACAGCCACGCGCCCCCGTCCTCGAGGTCATCACGCGCCACCCCCGTGACCGTCGAATAGCGCAACCCCATGGCCTGCACCGATTCCGCGACCTTCCGCGGCTCCACGCGATCCAGCGCAGCCGGCTTCCCCGTGTCGATCTGACAAAAATCACACCGCCGCGTGCACTGATCACCACCGATCAGGAACGTCGCCTCCCGATCCTCCCAACACTCATAGATGTTGGGACAGCCCGCCTCCTCACACACGGTGTGCAGACCCTCGCGCCGCACCAGACCCTTGAGCTCCGTGAACTCCGGCCCCATCCGCACCCGCGTCCTGATCCACGACGGCTTCTTCTCGATGGGCGTCTCACTGTTGCGGACCTCCAGCCGCAGCAGCTTCCGCCCTTCAGGCGCAACAGTCACGCCCACCACAGTACGCCCGGCGCACCGGGCGTTTCGCCTACTGCGGGTCGGGCGTGACGTTCGTCAACCCGGCCGTCAGCTCCCACAATGCGGACCCCGTCGCGGGGTTGCGGGCGGCGGCGAGCGTCCGCACCTTCGTGGGGCAGCCGCGGGCGTTGAACAGGCGGTCCGGGCCGTAGTAGTCGCCGCCCTCGACGCCGGACGCGGTGGCCGCGTAGAGCTGCGGCAACGTGCCTTGCGCGACGTCTTGGGCGATCAACAGGTCGCCGAGCCGCGCGCCGCCGAGGATCAGGCTGCGCACGACCGGGTTGCGGTACGAAGTCGCCGTGTTCGTCTCGAGGCCGGTCGTCGTGTAGCCGGGGTGCGCGGCGACGCTGAGCACCGGGGACCCGGCCGCGCGCAGCCGCCGGTCCAGCTCCAGCGCGAAAGCCTGGTTGGCGAGCTTCGACTGCCCGTACGCGGCCGCTGTGTTGTACCAGCGGTGCTCGAAGTTCGGGTCGTCCAGCCGGATGCGCGCGCCGACGGCGGCGAGGCTCGACACCGTGACCACGCGCGCCGCCGTGCCGCCGCGCAGAGCGGGCATCAGCAGCCACGTCAGCGCCGCGTGGCCCAGATGGTTGGTGCCGAACTGCAGGTCGAACCCGTCGGCGGTCTTGGCCTTCGCGGTGGCCATCACGCCGGCGTTGTTCACGAGCACGTCGAGCGCGTCGCCGGTCAGCGCGCGCACGGCCGTGGCGGCCTTGCGCACCGAAGACAGGTCGGCCAGATCCAGCGACACCAGTTCGGGCGCCGGCCCCGACGCCACCGAGCTGACGCGTGCCAGCGCCGCGGCACCGCGTTCGGCCGAGCGGCACGCGAGCAGCACCCGCGCGCCGCGGCCGGCGAGGACTTCGGCCGTGCGCAGGCCCAGTCCCGAGTTGGCGCCGGTGACAAGGACGGTCCGGCCGGTCTGGTCGGCCACGTCGGCCTCGGTCCAGCGTCGGTTCACGAGGTCCACCTAACTACACGTCACGCGGTGGGCGCGAGCAGCCGCATCAGGTGCCCCACCGGGCTGCGGCGGCGGGCCGGGCGCTCGGGGCGCCGGTCACCCGCGCGGACGAGCGAGTCGAACGCGTACCCGACGCGGGTGAGTTCCTCGGCCGGCTCACCGGGCTCGGCGAGCCCGGCCGTGACGGCGAGCATCCGCAGCTCACCCTCGTGCAGCGGGACGAGCGCCGGGTGGCGTTCGAGGCCCGCGTCGAGCAGGGCGCGCAGCGCCTCGTGCTCGGCCTGGGCGCGTCGCCACGCCCGGCAAACGGCGTCGACCTGGTCGCCGACGCCGTCGTCGGCGGCGTCCTCGGGATCGGCGAGCTCGGCGCGCAGATGCCCCCCGAGCACCTGCGTCCACTTGTGCTGCAGCGCCAGCAGCAGGCGCTCTTCGCAGCCGAAAGCGTCGGTGGCGCCGGGGATCTCGGCGAGGTCGAGCGGCTCACCGGGGGTGCGCTTCGCTTGGCGCACGGCCGCTTCGAGGATCTCCCGGCGTCGGTAGAAGTCGGTCCAGCTCATGGTGTGGGCTCCCCTTCGGTGACCCGGGCCATACCGCGGGTCTGCGGCATACTCCCGGTACGGACCTGACGCGGCGAACATACCATGGGTATGGAGATCGCCGTCCGGCGTAAGGTTGTGAGGGTGCCGACAATGAGGTCCAGACGACTCGACTACTCGGAGTCCACGCGATCCGCCCTGGTCGAAAGCGCGGTGGAGCTGTTCACGAAACGCGGATACGCGGGTACCTCGCTCGACGAGGTGGCCAAACGTGCCCGCGTGACGAAGGGCGCGCTCTACCACCACTTCAGCGGGAAGCAGGCGCTCTTCGAGGCCGCGTTCGACTCCGTGGAGAGCCTGGTCTACGACCGGCTCGACAAGATCATGACCGGTCCCGGCACGCCGTGGGAGCGGGTGCTGGGCGCGCTCAACGCGTTCATCAAGAGCTGTCTCGACCCCGCCTACCAGCGGATCGCGATCCACGAGGCGCCCGTCGTGATGGGCTGGGAGCGCTGGCGCGAGGCCGAGGAGCAGTGCAGCTTCGGGCTCGTGCGCTCGGGCCTGCAGGCGCTCGTCGACGCCGGCGAGGTGGAGCCGGTGCCGGTCGACCTCACCGCTCGGCTGCTGTTCGGCGCGCTGTCGTCCGCGGCCACGGAGATCGCGAGCGCGACCGACCCGAAGCAGGTCGGCGCACAGATCGAGGACGTGATCGTGCGGATGCTGCTGCGGCTGCGCCGGCCCGGCGAAGCGGGGGAGCGACCGGCCGCGAGCTGAACCCGCCCTGGCTACGCTGGCGCCATGGACTTGAGGATCTTCACGGAGCCCCAGCAGGGCGCCACTTACGACGACCTCCTGCGCGTCGCGAGTGCGACCGAGGCAGCCGGTTTCGACGCGTTCTTCCGCAGCGACCACTACCTCAAGATGGGGTCGGGCGACGGGCTGCCCGGGCCCACCGACGCGTGGCTCACCCTGGGTGGCCTCGCCCGCGAGACGAAGCGGATCCGGCTCGGCACGCTCGTGACGGCGGCGACGTTCCGCCACCCCGGCCCGCTGGCGATCTCCGTGGCGCAGGTCGATCAGATGTCGGGCGGGCGCGTGGAGTTCGGGCTCGGCGCGGGCTGGTTCGACGCCGAGCACACCGCGTACGGCCTGACGCTGCCGCCGCTGAAGGAGCGTTTCGACCGCTACGCCGAGCAGCTGGAGATCATCACCGGCCTGTGGAAGACGCCTGCGGGGGAGACGTTCTCGTTCTCCGGTGAGCACTACACGCTCACCGATTCGCCCGCGCTGCCGAAGCCGGCGCAGTCGCCCGCGCCGCCCGTGATCATCGGTGGCGGCGGCAAGAAGCGCACACCTGAGCTGGCCGCTCGCTTCGCCGACGAGTTCAACCTGCCGTTCACCGACCAGGACACGGCGCTGGCGCAGTTCGAGCGCGTCGCGGCCGCGGCCGAGGCGCTGGGCCGCGACCCGAAGGAGATCCTCCGTTCGGTGGCGCTGACGGTCGCCATCGGCCGCGACGACGCCGAGGTGGCGCGCCGCGCGTCCGCGATCGGGCGCGACCTGTCGGAACTGCGCGAAAACGGCCTCGCGGGCACCGCCGCCGAGGTCGTCGACCGCATCGGCCAGTGGCGGGAGAAGACGGATATCACCCGGCTCTACCTGCAGGTCCTCGACCTGGCGGACCTCGACCACCTCGAGTTCATCGCCTCCGACGTGGCTCCGCAGCTGTGACGCGCCCGGGTGGTGGGCCGTTTCGCGGCGCCCACCACCCGGCCCGGGTCAGCTCTGCAAGGCGAAGGTGACGCCCGGCGCGGACGGCGCCTCCGGACGCGGCAGCCAGCGGTCGTCGCGCACCGGCAGCTCGCCCGCCAGCGCGGCGAGCACGGCGTCGCGGGCCAGCGGCAGGACCTCGGACACCGGCACGTCGCGCTGGAGCTCGTAGGACAGTGACGTGACGCCCGCGTCGCGGATGCCGCACGGGACGATCGTGTCGAAGGCAGCGAGGTCGGCGTTGCAGTTGAGCTCGAAGCCGTGCATCGTGACGCCGCGCTGCACGCGGATGCCGATGGCGGCGATCTTGCGCTCGATGCCGCGCTCGTCGGCGGGGATCCACACGCCGCTGCGGCCCTCGACGCGGCCGGTGCGCACGCCGAGCTGCTCGCACACCACGATCAGCGCCTCTTCGAGCCGCCGGACGTAGTGCATGACGTCGATGGGATCGGCGAGCTTCAGGATCGGGTAACCCACCAGCTGGCCCGGCCCGTGCCAGGTGATCTTGCCGCCGCGGTCCACGTCGATCACCGGGGTGCCGTCGGCCGGGCGGTCCTCGGGCTCGGTGCGCTTGCCGGCGGTGTAGACCGACGGGTGCTCCAGCAGGAGCAACGTGTCCGGCCCGGTTTCGTCGGCGCGCGCGGTGAGGATCTCGCGCTGCAGGTCCCAGGCCTCGGTGTACTCGATCGTGCCGAGCTCCCGGACGTCGACGGGATCGCTCGTGGCACGGCAGGAAATCGTCGAAGAACTCACCCGACGAGGCTACGCCCGTCGGCGTCCGGAAAGGGCAGAAGCCGAAGTGCTGTGGCCGACACCAGGCCCATCCCCAGCACCGCGAGCACAGCGCCGACGGTGTCCGTGACCCAGTGCACACCCAGCACGATCCGGCAGACCGCCGCGAGCACCGTCGCGGCCGCGGCGACGAACGTCGCGAGGCGGACGAACCGGCGCGCGGCCCAGCCGCACAGCAGCACCACGACCAGACCGGTCGCGGCGACCGACACGACGTGCCCGCTCGGGTAGCTCAACTCGGGGTACGCGCGCGGCCGTTGCCGCAGGAACGCGGGCTTGAACACCACGCTCATCACCCGGCACAGCACCAGCACCGCGGCGAGCCGCGCGTAGACCGAAAGCCGGGCGCGGTCCCGCAGCGCGAACGCGACGAGCACCACCCCGAGCACCCACGGCAGCACGGGCCCGAGGACGTTCGTGACCACCCCCGCGACCAGCCCGGCCGGCCGCGTGTCCTGGCCGCGCAGGGCCGTGGCGACCTCGACGTCGAGCCGCAGCGGCTGCCGGTCGACGAGCAGGCCCAGTGCGACGAACGCGGCGAGCAGCACCACCCCCGTGACGACCCAGCGCACTCTCGGCACGATCATGTCGCGGCGGCGAGCGCGCTTTCCAGCGTCCGGTGGCGGAACTCGTAGCCGGTGTGCTCGAGCCGCCGGGGCACGGCGCGCTGGCCGAACAAGGCCATCTCCTCGGCGGCCTGGCCCAGCGCGAGCTTCATCGCGATTCCCGGCACCCACCACGGCGCGGGCCGGTACACGGCGTGGCCGAGCGCGCGCGTGAACTCGGCGTTGGTGACCGGCGCCGGACCCGTGAGGTTCACCGGACCGGCCAGCGTTTGGTGTTCCAGCGCGTGGACGATCCCGCCCACCTCGTCTTCGAGCGCGATCCACGGCATGTACTGGTGGCCGTTGCCGAGCCGGCCGCCGAGCGCGAACTTGAACAGCGGCCGCAGCACGTCGAGCAGCCCGCCGCGGCGTGAGAGCACGAGCCCGGTCCGCACCGTCACGACTCGCGCGCCCGCGGCCGCCGCCGGAGCCGTCGCGCCTTCCCACGCCGTGCACAGCTCAGCCAGGAACCCGGAGCCCGTGCCGGTGGTCTCGTCGACGACCGCGGAGCCGGTGTTCCCGTAGAACCCGACGGCGGACGCGTTCACGAGCACCCCGACCCCGTGGTCGGCGACGGCCTCGGCGAGGACCTCGGTGGGCTCGACCCGGCTGTCGAGCAGCACCTGCTTGCGCATCGCGCTCCAGCGGCCCGGCAGGAGGGGTGCGCCGCACAGGTTCACCACCGCGTCGACGCCCTCGAACGCGCCCTCGTCGATCCGCGCCGACGGCGGGTCCCAGCCGCGCTCATCCGCCGTCCGCGCGGCGCGCCGCACCAGGCGGCGCACGTCGTGGCCGTCCGAACGCAGCCGCGCGGTCAGCGCCGTGCCGATGAGCCCGCCGGAGCCCGCGATGAGTACCCGCATGCTGAGATCGTGTCCTATCCGTCCGCGGACCGCACGCCCGGCCGCAGCTCGCCCGCGATTTCAGCGGCGGCCGTCAGCAGCACCAGCGCCGGGATCACCGCGGTGGGGCGCAACCGGTAGCTGCCACGCCGGTCCTGCTCCACGAGGCCGGCGGCGGTCAGCGTTTTCAGGTGGTGGTAGAGCCGCCCGGGAGAACCCAGGCCCGCGCTTTCCTGCAGTGCGGCGCCCGCCTGCGCGCCGTCGCGGGCGAGCACGCGCACGAGCGCGATCCGGTCCGGGCTCGCCAGCGCGGCCAGCACTTCGGCGCGCGGTCCGTCGGGCAGGCCGAGCACGGCGGTCGTGGTGAGCCGGATCTGCCAGGTGAGGTTCGGGTCAGTGAGTTCACCCTGGTAGCCGACGACCCCGCCGGGACCGTCCGGAGTGGACTCCTCGGGTCGCCCTTCGAGCGCGGCGACCCGCCGTTCCAGTGCCGCGACGCGCTCGGCGAGGTCTTCGGTCATGCACTCAGTGTCCCAGCGCGCGGCTCACTTCCGCGAAGGTGGCGGGGGTCGTGGGGCTGCCGACGCACAGGTCGAGCAACGCGGCGGCGTTCGCGAGGTCCACGGACGGGGTCGCGATCAGGAGCACGGCCGTGCCGGGGCGGCGGTCCGGCCACAGCCGCCTGTGGCGAGCATGAGGATTCCGGGGTAGCTGCCGCTCTTGAACTGCATCGCCTCCGCGCCGGCGGCTGGTGCCCGGCGTACTGGTGGCCCAGGAGCTGCCGGGCCAGGTAGGCGGATTTCCCTTGCGCGGTAGTGATTTCATGGTGCAGGGCGGCCAGGTGCGTGGCCGTGCCGCGGCCGGTGCCGGCGGCCCAGACGAGCTGTCGTCCACTGTGGGCGGTCGGGCGGCGACGCGGGGGACCACCTGGGCGCGGAAGGCTTCGTCGTGGCCGAACCGGTCGGATAGCCGGTCGCCGGCCGCGCGGCGCACTGCAGCGGGAGCGCCGGACGGCGGGCAGAACTCGGGGAACAGCAGCAGGAGGGTCTCGCCGCTGAACATCCGGTCGAACGACCCCGCGCGCGCCGCTGTGGCCCGCAGCGCGCTGTCGCCGAGCCGGGCCCGCAGGTAATCGGCCGCGGCGCCGTCGCTGAGTCCGATCATCAGCTCGGCCATGCGGTGCAGCGGCACGGTCTGGTCGGGATCGATCGCGATGCCGCACGCGTCGTGGGGAATCCCGAGGAGCGTGTACGACCGCAAGTGCGAGCCGCCGTCGCCGCCATACGGGTAGCGGGCGTCCCAGTCGCCGACGCCAGCGGGCGCGGGGTGCGCAGCCGGTGGGCCAGGCGGTGGCCGGTGCCGTCGTCGAACACGGCCGAAACCGCGTCGCGGCGGGCGGCCGGCCATTGCAGCCACCGCGTCGGTGGCGGTGAGATCCGGCGGCGTCCCGGCGCGGGCGGTGGCGGGGGTGGAGCAATGGCGGCGGTGCTCACGGCGGCCGCGCTGGTCAGGAGTATGCGTCAGGTGCGCACGGACTCACGGTATTCCGAGATTCCGTGATTCCGGAATTACCTCCTGGACTGACACGGCGAAGGCCCCGCACACCCTGGGGGCGTACGGGGCCTTCGCGGAGGCGTTCAGCGAGGTCAGAGACCCAGCTCGTCCTCGAACTTGCCCTCTTCCAGCCGCTGCTTGATCGTCGTCAGGAAGCGGCCGGCGTCGGCGCCGTCGACCAAACGGTGGTCGTAGGTCAGCGGCAGGTACACCATCGAGCGGACGGCGATCGTGTCGCTGCCCTCGGCGTCGGTCACCACGACCGGGCGCTTCACGACGGCGCCGGTCCCGAGCATGCCGGACTGCGGCTGCACGATGATCGGCGTGTCGAACAGGGCGCCGTTGCTGCCGATGTTCGTGATGGTGAAGGTGCCGCCGGTCAGCTCGTCCGGCTTGATCTGGTTGGCCCGGGCCCGCGCCGCCAGGTCGGCGATGCGGTGCGCGAGACCGGCCAGGCTCAGCTCACCCGCGTCGTGGATCACGACCGAGAGCAGGCCGCGCTCGGTGTCCACCGCGATGCCCAGGTGCACGGCGCCGTGGTAGGTGATCTCCTTCGTGTCCTCGTTGTAGGACGCGTTGACGTTCGGGTGCTGCTTGAGCGCCTCGACCGTCGCCTTGGCGAAGAACGGCAGGAACGTGAGGTTCACGCCCTCGCGCTCCTTGAACGCCGCCTTCGCGCGCTGGCGCAGCTTCGCGACCTTGGTCACGTCGACTTCGTGCACCTGGGTCAGCTGCGCGGAGACCTGCAGCGACTCACGGGTCTTGGTGGCCGTGATCTGGCGGATCCGGCTCGCCTTCTGGACGGTGCCACGCAGCGCGGCGACGTCCGGCGAGACGGTGGCGCGCGGTGCCGCCGGGGCGGCAGCGGCCGGAGCTTGGGCGGCGGGCGCGGCAGGGGCGGGGGCGGCAGGGGCGGGCGCCGGAGCGGCCTGCTGCTTCTGCTTCGCCTCGGCCGCCGCGAGCACGTCCTGCTTGCGGATGCGGCCACCGACACCGCTGCCGGTCAGCGATGCCAGGTCGATGTCGTGCTCGGAGGCGAGCTTGCGCACCAGCGGAGTGACATACGGGCCGTCGGCCGCCGAGCCGTTGTCCGTGGCCTTGGCAGCCGGAGCGGCAGCGGCCGGAGCCGGGGCAGCGGGGGCTGGAGCCGGAGCCGCCGGGGCAGGCGCGGGCGCGGCGGGCGCGGGAGCCGGCTTGCTCTCCTGAACCGGAGCCGGAGCTTCAGCCGCGGGCGCCGGAGCGGCCGGAGCCGGGGCCGGCGCGGGAGCGGCCGGGGCGGGCGCGGCACCGGCGTCGCCGATCACCGCGAGAACCCCGCCGACCTCGACGGTCTCGTCCTCGCCGGCGCGGATCTCGAGGACCGTGCCGGCGACCGGCGACGGGACCTCGGTGTCGACCTTGTCGGTGGAGATCTCGAGCAGCGGCTCGTCGACGTCGACCGAGTCGCCGACCTGCTTGAGCCAGCGGGTGACGGTGCCCTCGGTCACGCTCTCGCCCAGCTCGGGCAGCTTGACCTCGGTGCCCTGGCCACCGGCCGCGGGCGCGGTGTCCGGCCGCGACGGGGCCTCGGCCTGCGCGGCGGGCGCCGGCTCAGGCTCGGGGGCCGCCTGCGGCTCCGGAGCGGCTTCCGGCGCGGGCGCGGCGGCCGGCTCGGCGGCGGCGGGGACCCCGCCGGTGCCGTCGTCGATCACGGCGAGCTCGCCGCCGACCTCGACGGTCTCGTCCTCCTGAGCGCTGATCTTCACCAGCGTGCCTGCCACCGGGGACGGGACCTCGGTGTCGACCTTGTCGGTGGAGATCTCGAGCAAGGGCTCGTCGACCTCGACGGTCTCGCCTTCCTGCTTCAACCACCGGGTGACGGTGCCTTCGGTGACGCTCTCACCGAGCTCCGGCAACGTGACGGAGTAGGCCATCGTTCGCTGACTCCCTTGATCTGTAAGTCGTGAGTTGGATTCTGCTGGTGAGACGTCAGCTGTGCACGTGCAGCGGCTTCCCCGCGAGGGCGAGGAACGCTTCACCGAGGGCCTCGGTCTGGGTGGGGTGGGCGTGGATCAGCGGGGCAACGTCCTCCGGGAAGGCCTCCCAGTTGTAGACCAGCTGGGCTTCACCGATCAGCTCGCCGACGCGGTCACCCACCATGTGCACGCCGACGACCGGGCCGTCGGGGGCCTTCACCAGCTTCACGCCACCGGAGGTCTTGAGGATCTGGCTCTTGCCGTTGCCGCCGAGGTCGTAGGTGTAGGTGGTGACGTCGTTACCGTACTTCTCCTTGGCCTGCGACTCGGTGAGCCCGACCGAGGCGACCTCGGGGTGCGAGTAGGTGACGCGCGGAATGCCGCGCTCGTCGATCACGCGCGGGTTGAGGCCGGCGATCTCCTCGGCGACGAAGATGCCCTGCTGGAAACCGCGGTGAGCGAGCTGCAGGCCCGGGACGATGTCGCCGACGGCGTAGACGTTCGGCAGGTTGGTGCGCAGGCGCTCGTCGGTGAGGACGAAGCCGCGGTCGATCTTGACGCCGGCTTCCTCGTAGCCGTGGCCGGCCGAGTTCGGCCCGCGGCCGACGGCGACCAGCAGGAGGTCCGCCTCGATGGTCTCGCCGGACTCCAGCGAAACGCTCACCCCGTTGTCGTCCTGCTTCGCACCGGTGAACTTCACGCCCGTCTTGAAGGCGATCTTGCGGCGGCGGAACGCGCGCTCGAGCTGCTTGGAGGCGAACTCGTCCTCGGCGGGCACCAGGCGCGGCAGGGCCTCGACCACGGTGACGTCGACGCCGAAGGAGGCCCAGACGCTCGCGAACTCGACGCCGATCACGCCACCGCCGAGGACCACGGCCTTCTTCGGCACCCAGTCGAGCGCGAGCGCCTGCTCGCTGGCGATGATGCGGCCGCCGAGCTCGAGGCCGGGCAGGGTCCGCGAGTACGAACCGGTGGCGAGGATGACGTTCTTGCCGGTGTACCGCGTGCCGTCGACCTCGACGGTCGTGCCGCCGACGAAGGTGCCGGTGCCCTCCACGAGGTTGACCTTGTGGGCCTTGGCCAGGCCCTGGAGGCCCTTGTACAGGCGGGCGACGACGCCGTCCTTGTACTTGTTGACCCCGGCGATGTCGATGCCTTCGAACACGGCCTTGACCCCGACCGACTCCGATTCGCGAGTCTCGTCGGCGACCTCGGCGGCGTGGAGCAGGGCCTTGGTCGGGATGCACCCGCGGTGCAGACAGGTCCCGCCCAGCTTGTCCTTCTCGATCAACGTGACGGAAAGGCCCAGCTCGGCCGCGCGGAAAGCCGCGGCGTAGCCGCCCGATCCGCCTCCCAGGATCACAAGGTCGGCGGAGGTGTCGCTCACTTCAATAACTCCTCGGCAGCGGTAGGGGGTGAAGCTCCGTCGTCGCGCCGGGCCGGTATAACCGCGCGCGCGACACCAGCCATCTTGTCACTACGGCGATTCGCCCGACCAACCCGGCCGTGCGACACCGACCACACCCGGCCGTGGGAATAATGGAAGCCGTACTCCTGCAGGAAGAGAGGTGGTCGGAGTGGGGATCTTCGACTCGCTGCGCCGGCGCGGTCGCGGCGGCAGGCGCCGGGGGACCATGCGTCGGGCCACTTCGGAAGACACGCGTCACCTGGAGGAATGGGCCTCGACGAGGCGTGGGGTCGAGGCGTACGTGGAGCCCCGCACCACGGTGACGGAAACCACTGTGGTGCTCATCGCTCACGACGGCGAATGGACCCGCCGGCGCATCGGCAGCCTGCCGGCGGCACTGCACTTCGGGCAGAAGCACTCGATCCCCGTGTACGAGGTGTCGCGGGTCGGTTACCCCAGGCGCATGCGCGAGTACACCGAGCGCAAGAAGCACGGCCAGGCCTAGCGGCTGGCCTCGAGCAGGCCGAGGTGGCGTTCGAGCAGCGCGCGGAACGACACGTGCGCGGTGCTGCCGAGGGTGAGGTCGACCTCCACGGCGTGCCCCGTCGCGATGAGCAGGACGAGCGCCGGTTCCGAGACGATCACGACGGTCCCGTCGGCCCGGAGTTCTTCCGCGCGCAGCAACCGCGGGAAGGCGACGTCGGCGGGCAGGCCGTCGGCGGTGTGGAGGAACTCGCGGTAGTCCTCGGGCAGCGTGGTGCCCAGCCGGGTTTCGGCCGCGCGGATGTCCGCGTCGGCCGCCGGCGGCGGCGCCACCTGACCGCGTTCCCGCACGATCGCGGCGACCAGTTGCGGCCAGCTGTCCGCCGTCGACGGGTAGCGCTCGCGCAACGCGGCGACGAGGGCGCCCGCGCAGAGGTCCGGCCACTCGGCGCCGAGCCCGAGCGGGTCGGCTCCGTGGACCAGCTGCCGCGCCAGGTTCCGCGTGGCGCCGAGGGCGGCGACGTCGGGCTGCTCCTGGTTCGCCGTGAGCTCCGTCCACTGTGGGAGGTCGCCTTCGGCCAGCGCGGCGCGCACGCGGTCGGACCGGCCCGGCGCGAGCGCACCCACCACCGCGGCGACCGGTGATCCGTCGAAGACACCGTCCAGATCGGACACCTGCCGGGTCAGGAACGCCTGGTGCGCCTGCTCTTCCGCGTCGAGGTCCAGCGGAGTCAACGCGTCCGCCCACTGTGGACGGTCGCCGCGCGCCTCGAACAGCACCGCCCACGCCCGGGCCCGCACGGCGTCGTCGGCGAGCCGCGTGGCCGGCCGCTCCGTCACCGAGCGCCACTGCGTCGCGAGCCGGTCCGCCGCCGCGCCCGCGCCCGCCGTGGCGAGCAGCAGCGCGGCGTGCCCGACGCGGTGGTCGAGCGTGGGCTCGTCGCCGGTGAGGACGTCGCGGATCGCGGTCTCGAGGTACGCGTCACGGTCCACGGCACCGAGGGTGCCACAAGAAGAGGCCCCTCACCGCGCGCGGTGAGGGGCCGCGACCCGGACGAGGAGCTCAGCCGCGGTCGGCGATGTCCGCCAGGACCGCCGCGATGGTCCGGACCGGCACGCCGGTGCCGCCCTTGCCGGTGTAACCCCAGGGGGAGCCGGTGTTGAACGCCGGGCCCGCGACGTCGATGTGGGCCCACGGCAAGCCGTCGGCCACGAACTCCTTGAGGAACAGGCCGGCCGCGAGCATGCCGCCCCAGCGGTGGCCCGTGACGTTCGCGATGTCGGCCAGGCGCGACTCCAGGTCGGCGCGCAGTTCCTCGGGCAGCGGCATCGCCCAGCCGCCCTCGCCGGTGGCCTGCATGATGGCGGCGACGCGGTCGCGGAACTCGTCGGAGCCCATGACGCCCGCGGTGCGGTTGCCCAGCGCCACGACCTGCGCGCCGGTGAGCGTGGCGGTTTCGATGAGGTAGTCGGGGTTCTCCTCGGCCGCGCGCACCATCGCGTCGACCAGCACCAGGCGGCCTTCCGCGTCGGTGTTGAGGACCTCGACGGTCTTGCCGCCGTACATCGTCAGCACGTCACCCGGTCGGTAGGAGCTGCCCGAGGGCAGGTTCTCCGCCAGCGGGATGTGCGCGGTCACCTCGAGCGGGTACTTGAGCTTCGCGGCCAGCACCACCGACGCGAGCACCGCGGCCGCGCCGGACATGTCCGAGGTCATGTGGTCCATGCCCGCGGCAGGCTTGATCGAGATGCCGCCCGAGTCGAACGTGATGCCCTTGCCGACCAGCGCGACCTTCTTCCTCGCCTTCGCCGGTTTCCAGCCCACGCGCAGCAGCCGCGGCGGCCGGACGGAGCCGCCGCCGACGCCGAGGATGCCGCCGAAGCCCTTGCGCTTGAGCTGCTTCTCGTCGAGGACCTCGAAGTCGAGGCCGTTGTCCTCGGCCAGCTTCTGCGCGCGGTCGGCGAACGAAGCCGGGAACAGGTCGTTGGGCGGGGTGTTGATGAGGTCGCGGGTGATGATCACCGATTCGGCGATCGCGGTGGCGGCCTTCAGCGTCGCCTTGTGCTCGCGCGCGGTGCCGTCCTCCGGGCTGACGAAGTCGGCCTTGGCCAGTGGGGCGTCGCCCTTCGCGGAGCGGTATTCGGTGAAGGTGTACGCGCCGAGCGCCGTGCCCTCGACGGCCGCGTGCAGGTCGAGCGCCGACAGCGTGACGAACGCGCGCTCGGTGCCGGCCAGCGCGCGGGCGGCCGCACCGGCGGCGCGGCGGACCTGCTCGGCGGTGACGGTGCCGTCCTGGCCATCCGCGGCCTTGCCCAAGCCCACCGCCAGCACGACGCCCGCGGGCAGCTTGCCCAGCGTCGGGAGCTTCACGACCTGCTCGGCCTTGCCGGTGGCGCCGAGCGTCGCCAGCACCTCGGCGAGCTTGCCGTCGAAGGCGGCGTCGGCGACCGCAGCGCCCGCGGCGAGCACCGGGCCGTCCTCGCCCTGGAGGGTGCCGATCACGACCACGTCGGCGCGGGTCTTGGCGAGCGCCGCCTCGGTGTTCTCGGAAAGGGCAAGCTTCGGCACGGTCACTTCTGGCTCCTCGCGCTGTCGCGGTGGTACCGGGCGACGTGCCCGGACCGATCGTGAGCCATGCTAATGACAGACGTGGCCGGACGTCGGAAGGGGACCATTGTGCGACTCGGGGGCGGGCTCCTCGTCGTGCTGGCGGTGGGGGCCGCCGGGGCCGGGTACTGGGTGCTGGCCGGGGTCGTGCTCGCCGCGGTGGTCGCGGCGGTCGTTTCGCGCCTGCCCGCACTGGGCGACACCCCCCTCGAGCGGTACGTCGGCGCGTTCACCCGCCTCGCCTTGGTCGTGGTGCAGGCGATCGTCTTCGGCGCCTACGTCGTCCCGGCGCAACCCGCGTACGCGGGCGCCGGGCTCGTGCTCGTGGTCGCCGTGGCCGATCTCGCCGGCCTGCGGCTGCCCGCCGCGCTGACGCGCTGGCTCACCGTGGTGCTGATCGCCGCGGCGGTGGTGCTCATCGTGCTGTGCGCAGTGGTGGCCCCGGTCGTCACGTCGACGCCGATCGGGACACCGAGTCCCGCCGCGGTCGTGGTCTCGGCGCTGATCACGCTGCCGTTCCTGCTCCCGGTGGCTCCCGACCGCGTGAGCCTGCGGGCCCTGACACTCGGCGGGCTCGCGGTGCTCGTGACGATCGTCGCGCTGGTACAGCTCGGGCCCGACCGGCTCGGGCTGTCGGCGACGTCGATCCGCGATCTGCTCTACGCCGCCGACGCCGGCCAGCTGCAGCCGCTGCTCACGGTGGTCGTCGTGCTCGCGACGGTTCCCGCCACGCTCACCACGTTCACCGACGCCCGCGAGCGGTACGCACCCGAACGCGGCTGGGAGTCGGCTGCCGGGATCGTCCTGGCGCTCGCCGCGGCCCTGTTCGCGTCGCCGTATGCGGTGCTGGTCGCGGCCGGGCTCGGCACAGTGGTGGAACTGGTCCTGCGGGCCCGCAACCGCCGCTACCGTGTCGCGCATGAGTGATCACCGCTGGGCGCCGGGGGACACCGTCGTGGAGCGCTTCCTGCGGCCCGACGGCAGCATCGGCCAGCACCACCCGCTGCGCGTCGTGGCCGACGACGGCGACGTCCTGTTCGGCTGGCTGCCCGTCGGCACGCCGATCGTCGGCAGCCGGCTCGCCGACGGCCGCACGATGCGCGAGGCGCCGCTGGCGGAACGCTTCCGTGTGCCGCGCGTGCCGGTGCCCGACACGTGGCGCGGCACGTCGACGCTGCGGATGATCCCCGAGGGCCGGTGGTCCTCGGTGTGGTGGTTCTTCGAGGCCGACGGCACCTTCCGCGACTGGTACGTGAACCTGGAGGTGCCGCTCGGGCGCACCGCGAGCGGCCCGGACCGCATCGACGGTGTGCTCGACGTCGTGGTCACCCCCGGCGGGGGCTGGCGCTGGGACGACGAGGACGAGGCCGAGGAGGCGCTCGCCGTCGGCCGCCTCACGGCCGGTCAGCTCGACCGGCTGCGTGCGGAGGGCGAGCGGATCGGCGCATTGGCCGACGCGGGCGCGTTCCCCTTCGACGGCACGCACACCGACTTCCGGCCCGACCCGGCATGGACCGCGCCGCAGCTGCCCGCCGGCCTGCGGTGAGCGTCAGGTCGCGGTGAGCGTCAGGTCGCGGTGAGCAGCAGAATCCCGGCGAGCACGACGTTCACCACGACCAGCAGGACGACCGACCGGGTGGGCAGACCGGGTGCGAACACCTTGCCGTGCAGGCTGCGCCACCAGTAGACGCCGAACCCGCCGGCCACCAGGCCGATGAACCCGCCGAACCCGCTGCCCAGCAGCGCCCACCCGACCATGCCGAGCAGTCCGACGCCGAACGTCAGGAACACCGCGGTGACGAAGGTCTTCACGCCGTCTCCGGCACCCGCCTTCGCGGGCGGGTGCGGCTGCGAGGTCGCTGGGAAGCTCACGGCCCCATCGTAGGGGTGGATCGCCCACGCGGGCAGAACACGCCCGGGCCCTCACGCAGCGGGCGCGTCGATGCGCGGCCCGTGAAATAGGTGGTCTTCC
Source organism: Amycolatopsis sp. FDAARGOS 1241 (assembly GCF_016889705.1). Lineage (NCBI taxonomy): Bacteria > Bacillati > Actinomycetota > Actinomycetes > Pseudonocardiales > Pseudonocardiaceae > Amycolatopsis > Amycolatopsis sp. FDAARGOS 1241. The sequence goes on along the minus strand of NZ_CP069526.1, from coordinate 6,926,897 downwards.
GACTAACGCGCCTCCGAGCAACCGCTAAAGTTGCAGCCATGACGACAGCGACGCAGTTCTCCCGAGTCCCGCATCCCGGCCCCGCGACTCCCGAGCGCGTCGCGGAGGTACTCGACAAGCCCGGGTTCGGCACGTTCTTCACCGATCACATGGTGACGGTGAAGTGGAGCGAGGAGCGCGGCTGGTACGACGCCAAGGTCGAGCCGTACGCGCCGTTCTCGCTCGACCCCGCCACGTCCGTGCTGCACTACGGCCAGGCGATCTTCGAAGGACTCAAGGCCTACCGCCAGCCCGACGGCACGGTCGCCGCGTTCCGGCCCGACGCCAACGCCGAGCGCTTCCAGGTGTCCGCGGAGCGGCTCGCGATGCCGAAGTTGCCGGTGGAGACCTTCGTCCAGTCGGTGCGCGAGCTGATCGCGGTCGACGAGCGCTGGGTGCCCACGCGCAAGGGCGACTCGCTCTACCTGCGGCCGTTCATGATCTCCACCTCGACGGGGCTCGGGGTGAACCGGCCCGCGAGCGAGTACCTGTACGCGCTCATCGGTTCGCCCGCCGGGTCGTACTTCACGGGCGGCGTGAAGCCGGTCAGCGTGTGGCTCTCGACGGAGTACGTGCGCGCGGCCCCGGGTGGCACCGGGTTTGCCAAGTGCGCGGGCAACTACGCGGCTTCGTTCGTGGCGCAGGCGCAGGCCGTCGAGAACGGCTGCGACCAGGTGGTGTGGCTCGACGCGGTCGAGCGCCGCTGGGTCGAGGAGATGGGCGGGATGAACCTGTTCTTCGTCTTCGGCTCGGGCGCCGACGCCCGCGTGGTCACGCCGGAGCTGTCCGGCTCGCTGCTTCCGGGCATCACGCGCAAGTCGCTGCTGTACCTGGCAGAGGTCGCCGGGCACAAGGTCGAGGAGCGCCGGGTCTCCACCGACGAGTGGGAGAAGGCGGCCGCCTCCGGCGAGCTCACCGAGGTCTTCGCGTGCGGCACCGCGGCGGTCATCACGCCCGTCGGCCACGTGAAGCACGCCGGCGGCGAGTTCACCGTCGCCGACGGGCAGCCGGGTGAGATCACCATGAAGCTGCGTGAAGAGCTGGTCGGCATCCAGGAGGGTGACCGCCCGAGCTCGGCCGGCTGGATGTACCCGCTGAACTGATCCACTGTGGACGGAAAAGGGCCGCCCGGGTTCGTCCCGTGCGGCCCTGTTTTCGTTGCGGGGCTTATGAAGCCGGCACCGGCGTGAGTGGGCCCGACACACCGGACTGCTCGTGCGTGGTCATCTCGGCGAGCACGCGCGCGGCCATCATCAGCAACGGCAGCGCCGTGACGGCGCCGGTGCCCTCACCGAGCCGGACGTCGAGGTCGAGCAGCCCGCCGAGGTCCAGGTGCTCGAGCGCGAGGGCGTGCGCGGGTTCGCCGGTGAGCTGGCCGGACATCCACCAGCGGCGGGCACCGGGCGCGAGCTCCTCGGCCACGAGCGCCGCCGAGCAGACGACGAGGCTGTCGAGGACCACGGGGGTGCGGCGGACGGCCGCCTGGGCCAGGAAGCCCGTCATCGCGGCGATGTCGGCGCCGGAGGACGTGCGCAGCAGGGCGAGCGGGTCGGCGAGCACCGCGCGAGCGCGGCGCAGCGCGTCGCGGATGGCGGCGGCCTTGCGCATCCAGGTGTTGTCGTCGATGCCCGAGCCGCGGCCGACCACGGCCACCGGCTCCGTGCCCGTGAGGGCGGCGACGAGCACCGACGCCGGCGTGCTGTTGCCGATGCCCAGGTCACCGGCGATGAGCAGGTCGGCGCCACTGTCGACCTCGGCGTCGGCGACCTTCATGCCGGCCAGCACGGCGGCGCGGACCTCGTCTTCGGTGAGCGCGTCCTCGACGTCGATCGAGCCCGAGCCGCGGCGGACCTTGTACTCGCTGATCGAGCGCATGGCCGATTCCTCGGTGTCCACGGCCATGTCGACCACCCGCACGCTGGCCCCGGCCGCCGCCGCGAGCACGTTGATGGCCGCGCCGCCGGTGAGCATGGTGCCGACCAGCTGCGAGGTGACCTCGGCCGGATAGGCGGACACGCCCCTCTTCGCGATGCCGTGGTCGCCGGCGAACACCACCACGCGCGGCCGGGTGAACGGCCGGGGCGGGGCCTGGCCCTGGCACGCGGAGATCCACACGCCGAGCTCCTCGAGCCGCCCGAGTGATCCCGCGGGCTTCACGAGCTTGTCGTGCAGTGCGATCGCCGCCGACCGGGCCTGGTCGCTGGGTGGTTCGATCTCGCCGAACTCGATGCTGGTGTCCGCGTCCACGCCAGGCCTTTCTCTCGCGGGAGTCCTCACGCGCAAACCTACCGAAGCGCATTCCAGTAGGGTCGCCGACCGTGGAGACGACAGCGGCGGGGGTCGTGCTGGCCAGTGGCGCCGGCACCCGGGTCGGAGCGGCGCTCAACAAGGTCTACTTGCCGGTGGCCGGCCGGCGGGTCGTGGCGTGGTCGCTGGCAGCGTTCGCCGCGGTCGCCGACCTCGGTGTGCTCGTGCTCGTGATCCGGCCGGAGGACACGGCGCTGGCCGGCGAGGTGCTGGCCGCGCACCCGGGGAAGGTCGAGGTCGTCACCGGCGGCGCGACCCGGCAGGCGTCCGAGCTGAACGCCCTGCGCCACCTCGCGCCGCGCATCGAAGCGGGCGCCGTCGACGCCGTCCTGATCCACGACGCCGCCCGACCGCTTGTGACGCCGGCGTTGATCACCGAGGTGCTCGCGCAGACCCGGGAGCACGGGGGAGCGGTGCCGGGCCTCGCGGCCGACGACGTGGTGTCGCTGGCCGCCGACGGTTCGGTCGCCGCGCGGCTGCCGGGCGCGATCCGCGTGCAGACGCCCCAGGGGTTCCGCGCGCGGCCACTGCTGGCGGCTTACGAGCAGGCCGCGGCCGAGGGTTTCCTGGGCACGGACACGGCGTCCTGCATGGAGCGGTTCTCCGGACTGCCGGTGCACTGGGTGCCCGGCGGGGTGGAGAACCTGAAGATCACCTACCCGCACGACCTCGCGGTGGCCGAGCGGCTGCTCGCCCGCTGAGCGGACGAGCAGCCGGGGCCCGCTCAGCGGGTGGTGCTCAAAGCGACGGGCTGCGGGTCAGCGAAGCGTCGCGCTCGATGACGCCTTCGAGGGCCTCGTCGATCTTGGTGAGGAGATCCTCGTCGAGCTTCACGCCGGCGGCCTTCACGTTCTCGTGGACCTGCTCCGGGCGGGACGCACCGATGATCGCCGAGGCGACGTTCGGGTTCTGCAGCACCCATGCCACGGCCAGCTGCGCCATGGACAGCCCGGCGTCGGCGGCCAGCGGCTCCAGCTTGGCGACGGCGGTGAGCGTTTCGTCGTCGAGGAAGCGCTTGACCATGTTGGCGCCGCCGTTGACGTCGGTCGCCCGAGAACCCTCCGGGAGCGGCTGCCCCGGCTTGTACTTGCCGGTGAGCACGCCCTGCGCGATCGGCGACCACACGATCTGGCTCAGGCCCTCACGCTCCGCCGCCGGCACGACCTGCGACTCGATCACGCGCCACAGCATCGAGTACTGCGGCTGGTTCGAGATGAACGGCACCTTCAGCTCGCGCGCGAGCTGCGCGCCCTGCGTGATCTGGTCGGCGGACCACTCGGAGACGCCGACGTAGAGCACCTTGCCCTGGCGGACCAGGTCGGCGAACGCGAGCATCGTCTCTTCGAGCGGCGTGCTGTGGTCGAAGCGGTGCGCCTGGTACAGGTCGACGTAGTCGGTGCCGAGCCGCTGCAGCGACGCGTTCGCCGACTCGACGATGTGCTTGCGCGAGAGGCCCTTGTCGTTCGGGCCCTTCGGTCCGGTGGGCCAGAAGACCTTGGTGAAGATCTCGAGGCTCTCCCGGCGCTGGCCCTTGAGGCCACGGCCGAGCACCGATTCGGCCGCCGTGTTCGCGTACACGTCGGCGGTGTCGAAGGTCGTGATGCCCGCGTCCAGCGCCGCCTTGATGCAGGCCTGCGCCTGGTCCTCCTCGACCTGGGACCCGTGGGTGAGCCAGTTCCCGTAGGAGATCTCACTGATGTTGAGGCCGCTGCGGCCGAGTCGTCGAAACTCCATGGCCCCAGCCTAGGCGGAGGGTTGTTCGCGTTGCTAACGAACCTCCATGATCGGAGACGACAACGGCCGCCGCACCGGGGTGGGTGTGGCGGCCGTCACGAGAAGCGGTTCAGCCGGGGATCGGATCGCCCGGGCGCAGGCGCGGCTTGGGGACGCGCAGCTTGCGGATCTGGCTCGCCCGCACGAACGCGTACCAGCCCACGCCGCGGGTCGGCTCCTTCGGGAAGCGCTCCCGCGCCAGCCGGGAGATCTTGCGCCCGTTGACGACGCCCTCGATGGCCATGACCAGCAGCATCGCCATGCAGACGAGTGTGATGTACTGCTGCGCGGCCGGCACCGGTACCAGCAGGGCGAGGAACACGAGGATCGCCAGCGGCATGAACAGGCCCAGGATGTTGCGCCGCGAGTCGACGAGGTCGCGGACGTAGGCCTTGACCGGGCCGCGGTCGCGCACGGGCAGGTACTTGTCGTCGCCCGACATCATGCGTTCGCGGCGTTCCTTGGCGGCGGCGCGGCGCTCGTCCTTGCTCACCGGGTTGGCTTTGCGCAGCTCACGGTTGCGCTTCATCGCCTCGCGCATGGTGGTGGGCGGCGGTGCGGCGGGTCCGCGCTTGCGCCCTTCGGCCTCCCGTCGGCTCGGCGTCGCGCGGCCCTTGCCCGGCGTGTACGCCTTGCTCGTGGTCGACGCAGAGTCGACGACGCCGGTGTCGGCGTCCTCGGCGGGGGTCTCGGTGGTGCTTCGGCGCAGGAACCTCACCTCACCAGGGTATTGCAGGCGTCACGACGATGTTCGGCAGGTCGCTGGATGTGCAACCATGGAGGGGAACAGATCGGGTACCCGCGGTGTTGAACAGTTTCGCACGAGAAGTACCCGCAGCGAGTTCGACCTAGAGGGAGTGCCATGACGACCGCTGAGCAGACCGGTGCGGCGCAGGCCGAGACCGCCGAGGAGACCCACGGCGTGACCTTGACCGACGCCGCGGCCGCCAAGGCGAAGGCGCTGCTCGACCAGGAGGGCCGCGACGACATGCACCTGCGCATCGCCGTCCAGCCCGGTGGCTGCGCGGGCCTGCGCTACCAGCTGTTCTTCGACGAGCGCGAGCTCGACGGTGACCTCTTCCGCGACTTCGACGGTCTGCGCGTGGCGGTCGACCGGATGAGCGCGCCGTACGTGAGCGAGGCCGTGATCGACTTCGTGGACACGATCGAGAAGCAGGGCTTCACGATCGACAACCCGAACGCGACCGGTTCGTGCGCGTGCGGCGACAGCTTCCACTGAGCTGCTGAACGGCTGAGCTGCTGAACGGCTGAGCTGCTGCCGACCGCGAAGAGGGCCCCGACCGAGTTTCGGCCGGGGCCCTCTTCGCGTGTTCGGGGGCTTCAGACGTAGGCGTCGAGGTCGGCGACCTGCGCGTGGCACGCGTCGTCGACGGTCCACGGCCGCGCGGCGCGGGGCAGCGGCAAGCGCTCGCCGGCCAGACGCTCGACGCGCAGTTCGGACGGGATGTGGGCGCAGTCAGCGATCAATTCGCCGATGGTTTCCGGTTCAGTGGCCGTGTTCACTTCCGTAACGCTATTGATCTGCTCGCGACTGGGAAAGCGATACCAGCCGGTAGTGTCGATCGAGGCGCGGGAACTACCCGGACGGGTCATGACCTGCGGGTAACCGCTCGCGACGCACACGCACACGACAGCCAGAGGAGAACCGGTGGCAGACAAAGCCAGGATCGCCGTGTCCGGCAGCATCGCAACCGACCACCTGATGCACTTCCCCGGCAGGTTCGCGGAGCAGCTGGTGAAGGAGCAGCTCCACCGGGTGTCGCTGAGCTTCCTGGCCGACGACCTCGTCGTCCGCCGAGGTGGCATCGGTGCCAACATCGCGTTCGGCCTCGGCGTGCTGGGCGTGAAGCCGGTGCTCGTGGGTGCCGTGGGCTCCGACTGGGCCGACTACGCTTCGTGGCTGGAACGCCACGGTGTCGACACGTCCGGTGTGCTCGTGTCGGAGGTCGCGCACACGGCGCGCTTCGTTTGCACCACCGACGAGGACCTGTGCCAGATCGCGACCTTCTACGCCGGCGCGATGGCCGAGTCGCGCAACATCGAGCTCAAGCCCATCGCCGACCGCGCCGGTGCGCTCAGCCTCGTGCTGATCAGCCCGGACGACCCCGAGGGCATGGTCCGCCACGCCCAGGAGTGCCGCCAGCGGGGCTACGAGTTCGCCGTCGACCCGTCGCAGCAGCTGGCCCGCATGGACGGTGCGCAGGTGCGCGAGTTCATCGCGGGCGCCAAGTACCTGTTCAGCAATGACTACGAGTGGGAGCTGCTGCTCCAGAAGTCGGGCTGGACCGAGGCCGACGTGCTGGAGCGCGTGGGCATGCGGATCACCACCCTCGGCGAGAAGGGCGTGGAGATCGTCGGCCGCGATGGTCTTGCCCTGCAGATCGGCGCCGTTCCCGAACGTGGCAAGGCCGACCCGACTGGCGTCGGCGACGGCTTCCGCGCCGGTTTCCTCGCCGCCCTGGACGGCGGCCTGGAGCTCGAGCGCGCTGCCCAGCTGGGTTCGCTGATCGCCGTGCTCGTGCTCGAGACCGTGGGCACACAGGAGTGGACCTTCGACCGGACCGACGCCCTCGCGCGCCTCAGCGAGGCGTTCGGCCCGGAAGCGGCGGACGAGATCGCGACGGTGCTGCCGGCCTGACGCACCTGTACGCGCGAAGAGAGCCGCTCCGCACCGGGGCGGCTCTCTTCGCGCGTACGGCTCCGACGGGACGGCCCGTGCTAGGCGAGCCTTCGCAGCACCGCCGCGACCGCTTCCGGGTGCGACACGTGCGGGCAGTGTCCGCCGGGCACTTCGTGAGCTTCGACACCCAGCCGCTCCTGCGCCGCCGCGCACATCCACGAGCTCCGCATTGTCCGGTCCGCCGCCGGCACGATCACCGTCGACGGGATGTCCGGCCGCTCGCCCGCGGCGTGCGCCGGCAGCACGGCAGGGTGGAACAACCGCAGCGTGCCGTGCGCCCAGGACCGCACCTCGGGGGCGCAGTCGTGGAACAGGAAGTGGTCCGCCGCGGCGAGGTCGGCGGTCGGGTCCACGCCGGGCCACTCGGGGTGGAACAGCGCCTCGACATCGGCCGCGGCTTCGTCCCGCAGGCTCCGGCCGGTGCCGAAGGCGGGGATGTACGCGGCGAGCCACACCAGGTGCGCCGCACCCAGCGCCGCGCCGATGGCGGGCAGGAGCACCCCGCTGCCGGAATGCGCGACGACCACCGGCCGGGCTGCGCCGGTCTGCCGCCGGACCACCTTCGCGAACCCGGCCACGTCGTGGTCGGGGCCGTCGGCGAGCAGGTCGACCGCGACGCCGCGGTGGCCGCACACCGTGAGTTCGGCCATCAGCCGGTCGAAGCCGGCCGGGGTCTGCGTGGTGCCGTGGACGAGGACGAAATCACGGGTCATGCGTCATCCTGCCCGCGGCGCCACCCGGCCGCCAGGGCGCGGATCAGAGCTTGACGGGATACACCGGCTCCGGGATCTCCGGCTTGATGCGGTGCTCGACGAAGATGCCGTGCCACAGCATGAACACCAGCAGCGCCCAGATCTGCCGGCTGCGGTCCAGCTGGCCCGCCTTGTGCTCGTCCAGCAGGCGCAGCACCGCGGGCTTGTCGAGCAGCTCGTCGGTCTTCGAGTCGGTGATGATGCCGCGCGCCCAGTCGTACATCTCGTTGCGCAGCCACAGGCGGATGGGCACCGGGAACCCGAGCTTGCGCCGGTTGAGCACGTGCGCGGGGATGATCTTCGCGAGCGCCTGGCGCAGCGCGTACTTCGTGGTGCCGTGCGCGAGCTTCTGGTCCAGCGGGATGCTCGCGGCGACCTTGAACACCTCGGCGTCGAGGAATGGCACGCGCAGCTCGAGCGAATTGGCCATCGTCACCTTGTCGGCCTTGACGAGGATGTCGCCGCGCAGCCAGGTGAACAGGTCGACGTGCTGCATGCGCGCCACCGGGTCCCAGCCGCGGGAGAGGTCGTACCAGGGCGCCGTGACGTCCTTGAAGCCCACGCCTTCGGTGTAGGTCCGCAGAACGGCGCGCAGCTGCTCGTCGCGGAAGTTGCGGGCGTTGCCGTAGTAGCGGTCCTCCAGCGGCAGCGCGCCACGGCGGAGCAGATCTTTGCCGCGCGTGCCTTCGGGAATCTTCGTCGAGACCTTGCCGATGAGCTTGCGCACACCCCCGGGCACCTTTTCGAACGGCGCCAGTGAGATCGGCTCGTTGTAGATCGTGTAACCGCCGAACAGCTCATCGGCGCCCTCACCGGAGAGCACGGCCTTCACGTGCTTGCGGGCCTCGCGTGCGATGAACCACAGCGGCACCAGCGCGGGGTCGGCCACCGGGTCGTCGAGGTACCAGACGATGAGCGGCAGCGCCTCCATCATCTCGTCGGCCGACACCGTGCGGATGACGTGCCTCACACCGATCGCGGCGGCCGACTCGGCGGCGACGTCCACTTCGGAGTAACCCTCGCGCTCGAACCCCGTGGTGAACGCGATGAGGTTCGGGTTGTGCTCCTTGGCCAGCGTCGCCGTGGCGGTGGAGTCGATGCCGCCGGACAGGAACGCGCCGACGGTCACGTCCGGGTCCGAGATCATGTGCTTGCCCACCGAGTCGCGCATCACATCGGCGATCCGCTGGTAGAGCTCTTCGGCCTCCGCGGCGCCGTTCACCGGCTTCGTCGCGAACTGCGGGTGGAAGTAGCGGGTGAACTCGACGGCACCGCCCGGGACGACGCGGAAGGACGTGCCCGACTCGACGCGGCGCACCGCCGTGTGCAGCGACTCCGGTTCCGGCACGTACTGCAGGACGAGGTAGTGCTGCAGCGCCGTGCGGTCCAGCTCTAGGGGCACGCCGAGCGTTTCGGCCAGCTCCAGCAGGCTCTTCTTCTCACTGGAGAACGCGACGCCCTTCGGGCCGGCGGCGTAGTAGAGCGGCTTGATGCCGAACGGGTCCCGCGCGCCGAACACGACCTTGTCGACCGAGTCCCAGATCATGAAGGCGAACATGCCGCGCAGCTTCTTCACCGCGTCGTCGCCGAGGTAGTGGTACGCCGCGACGATGGCCTCGCCGTCGCCCTCGGTCTCGAACTTCGCCCCGAACTTTTCAGCGAGCTCGTCGCGCAGCTCGCGGTAGTTGTAGATCTCCCCGTTGAAGTTCAGCGTGTAGCGGCCGGGCGCCTCCGGCGGGCCCCAGACCAGCGGCTGGTGCGCGTGGTCGACGTCGATGAACGCGAGCCGGTTGAAGCCGTAGACGACCTCGGCGTCGGCCCAGGTGTCCTGCTCGTCGGGGCCGCGGTGGCGCTGGCAGCGCATCGCCGTGCCCACGGCGGCACGAGCGCTCGCCGCGTCGGTCTCGGTGCCGCAGATCAGTCCAAGCAGGCCGCACACGTGTACTCACACACCTTTTGGTCGGGCCGGTCCGGGGAAGGGCCCAGTATGCCGCGAACCGTGCACCGCGGGCCGCATCGGGTGGACGGGCGCGCGTTGTGGTTACCCCTTGGACAGCGGGAACCGTGAACTCGGCTAGGCTCCGCCTGTCACGAAGATCGGTCGAGGAGGCTCTGGGTGAAAGGGCGAGGTGCAGTGGAAAAACCAGCGCGCACCCACGGGGGTAAGCGGGTCAGCCGCGTTGCCGTGCTGGCCGTGCTGGTAGCGCTGACCGCGACGGGGTGCTCCGGGGACGAGATCCTCCGCTTCGGCTGGCCGGTCGGGGTCACCCCGCAGGCCGATGAGATGCGCAACCTCTGGACGTGGACGGTCATCGCTGCGCTCGTCGTCGGTGTCATCGTCTGGGCCCTGATCTTCTGGACCGCGACGTTCCACCGCAAGAAGAAGAACGCCGCGGTCGAGGGTCCCGAGGACCTCCCGCGGCAGTTCCAGTACAACATCCCGCTGGAGATCTTCACGGTCGTCGTCCCGACGATCATGGTCTGCGTCCTGTTCTTCTTCACGGCGACGACCGAGAACGACGTCCTCGAGAAGAAGCCCGACCCCGACGTGACCGTCGACGTGGTCGCGTTCCAGTGGAACTGGGAGTTCAAGTACGACGACGCGAACGCGAAGCGCCCCGACGGTACCCAGGTGAGCACTGTCGGCTCCTCCGGTGAGATCCCGCTGCTCGTGCTCCCGACGAACAAGACGATCGAGTACCGCCTGCGGTCGACCGACGTCATCCACTCGTTCTGGGTCCCGGAGTTCCACTTCAAGCGCGACGTGATGCCGGACCCGGAGAAGAACAACCAGGACAGCTCTTTCCAGAACTCGATCGACCGCGAAGGCTCCTTCGTCGGCCGGTGCGCGGAGCTGTGCGGCACGTACCACTCGGTGATGAACTTCGAGGTCCGCGCGCTGTCGCCGGACAAGTACGACCAGTACATCAAGCTGCGCACGGAGATCAACCCGAAGACGGGCCAGCCGAACACGGCGTCCGAGGCGCTGTCGGCGATGAACTGCGGCGTGCTGTGCACCCCGCACGCGGTGACCACGGCGCCGTTCAACACCGACCGCACCGCGCGTACCGCGTCCAACTGACCGGTTCCGGCGAACCAGAGGAGTAGGGAAAAAGTCCCATGAAGGTCGAAGCCCGGATTTTCTACATGGTGGCGGCGTTCGCCGTCGTCATGGCCGTCATCTACTGGGTCATGACCGCCCTCTACGCGACTGACCAGAAGGCCGAGCCCGTCGGCATCGTCGCGCTGTTCCTGACCGGCGGCCTCGCGTTCCTCGCGGGCAGCTACATGCAGTTCGTGTCCCGCCGGATCGAACCGCGCCCCGAGGACCGCGAAGACGCCGAGATCAGCGACGGCGCCGGCGAGCTGGGCTTCTTCAGCCCGGGCAGCTACTGGCCGATCGCCATGGCGGCCGCGGCCGCCCTGGGCGGTCTCGCTCTCGCGTTCTTCCACATCTGGCTGCTGGTCATCGCGCTCGTCGCGCTGCTCATCGCGATCGGCGGGCTGGTGTTCGAGTACCACACGGGCCCGAACCACGAGTGACGTCCCCGGCCCGTGGCGTTCGCGCCGCGGGCCGGCCGCCGCGCTGGGGTGCCAGCGCGGCGGCCAGAACCGCCAGCATTCCCAGGCCCTCCGGCCACGTGAGCCGGTGGCCGAACGCCAGCACGTCCACCACCACCGCGACCACCGGGTACAGGTAGGACAGCAGCGCCACCGTCGTGGTGGGCAGCTTGCCGATGCTCGCGTACATCAGCACGTACATCACCGCCGTGTGCACGGTGCCCAGCAGCACCAGCCACAACAGCCCCGGAACCGAGCGCGGTAGCGGCGTGACGGCCAGCGCCGGAGCCAGCAGCACGGTCCCCACCACGAGTTGCACCGCGGCCAGGACGTGCGGGCGGACGTGCGTCAACTGCTTCGCCACGAACGACGTGCCGGCGTAGAGCACGGCCGCGCCCAGCGCCAGTGCGATCCCCGTCAGGCGCACGGGCTGCCCGTCGTCCCCGTGTGCCGAGAGCGAGATCACCACCACGCCGGCGAACGCGACCCCCGCGCGTGCGAGGTGCGACTTCGCGATTTTCTCGCCCAGGAACGCCGCCGCCAGCCCGACCAGGATGAGTGGCTGCGTGTGGTACACCACAGTGCTCACGCCGATCGACGACAGCGAATACGACGTGAACAGCAGCACCCAGTTGGCCACCAGCAGCGCGCCACCGAGCGCGGCCAGCAGCAGGTCGCGCCGCGTCGGGCGCCACGTGCGGAAGTAGCCGCGGGCGAGGCACCACAGCACGAGCAGGAGCCCGCCGACCAGGCAGCGCGCGAAGGCGACGGCGGGGGCGGCGGCACCGCTGGACAGCACGACCGCGCCGATCGTGCCCGAGAGGGCCATCGCGGCCGACCACTGCAGGAGCGGACGGGTTTCGGGGTTCGTCATGCGGTTAAGGTTCGGCTCTCAGGCGATCTTCGACCAGTGTCAGAGATGACAACGACCGCAAAACTTGTGACACCCTGTCCCGCATGGACGTGAAACGGGTTGCGGTGGTGCTTGCGGACCGGGTTTCGCCGTTCGAGCTGGGCGTCGCGTGCGAGGTGTTCGGCACCGACCGCAGCGCCGACGGCATCGCGGGCTGGGAGTTCGCCGTGTGCTCGCCCGCCGGGTTCGAGGTGGACACCTGGTCCGGCTTCGGGCTCCGTGGGCTGGCCGGTCTGGATTTCGCGGCGTCGGCGGACCTGCTGATCGTGCCGACGTGCGAACCACGCACCGTCGCACCGCCGGAACCGGTGCTCGACGTGCTGCGCGACGCGCGGGGACGCCGGGCGTGGGTCGCCGGTTTCTGCGCCGGGGTGTTCTCGCTCGGCTACGCGGGCCTGCTCGACGGGCGGCGCTGCACCGTCCACTGGGTCTACGAGCAGGAGTTCCGCCGGCTCTTCCCGCGCGCGGTCGTCGATCCGCAGGCGCTGTACGCCGACGACGACGGTGTGTCGACCAGCGCCGGCACAGTCGCGGCCGTGGACCTGTGCCTGCACCTCGTCCGGCGCCTGCGCGGTGTCGCGGCCGCCACCGCCCTCGCGCGGCGCATGGTCGCGGCTCCGCACCGCGCCGGTGGCCAGGCCCAGTTCGTCGAAGCACCCGTCCCCACCACGGCGGCCCCTGACGACACCGTGGTCGCCGAGTCGCTGGAATGGGTGGAGCGGCGGCTGGACCGGCCGTTCACGGTCGCCGAACTGGCCCGCCGCAGCGGCCTGGGGGAGCGCACGTTCCTGCGCCGCTTCGCGGCCGCCACGGGCACCACCCCGCACCGCTGGCTCACCGAACGCCGCCTCGACCGCGCCCAAGCCCTGCTCGAAGAGGGGCACCTGAGCGTCGAAGACATCGCGACCGCCTGCGGTTACGCCTCGGCGGCCGCCCTGCGCCACCAGTTCACCCGCCTGCGGGCCACGACCCCGAGCGCTTACCGGGCGGCGTTCCGCAGCGCCTGAACCGCGGCTGACGCCCGCTCGGCGCGCTTCAGCCGCCCCGGAGGCCGTCTGCCGGCCTGACTCCGCGCCCGCGGTTGGTTGCTCGGACCGGACGGCGCTCAGAGCTTCTGAGCCCCGAACCGCCGCGATGCGGCTGCTGGGCACGGCGGGGAAGCACGGACGGTCGGCAAGCGCTGCGCTTGGGGGCAGCCGCGCATCGCACAAGCGACACGGCCCGAAACGTTGAGCAGCGCCGTACTTCTCCCAACGGCGCGACCTCCGTCGCTCAGGCCCGGACAGCATCGACCCGGTGGGGTCCCTGAAGCACCGAACGTTCGTCAAGCGGCGGAACAACCGACCCCGGCCCAGCCCTGGAAACGGCGAAGGCCGCCTCGGGGGAGCCGAGGCGGCCTTCGCGGTCGAGCCGGTGGATCAGCGAGCGTCGCCGGAGAAGGCGATCCAGCGGTCCAGCAAGGTGGCGGCCGCGCCGGTGTCGATGGCGCGGTTCGCGCGGTCGAGGCCGGCGGCGAGGTCGTCCTCCAGCGAGCCTGAGAAGCCCGTGAACGCGGCCAGCGCCGCGGCCGCGTTGAGGACCACGGCGTCGCGCACCGGGCCGGTCTTGCCGCTGACCAGTTCGCGCACGACTTCGGCGTTGGCGGTCGCGTCGCCGCCGCGCAGGTCTTCCGCCGTGGCGCGCGGGATGCCGAGCGCGGCCGGATCGAAGGTGCGCTCACTGACGGTGCCGCCGGAGACGACCCACACCGAGGTGGTCGTGGTGGTGGTGATCTCGTCGAGCCCGTCGTCGCCGCGGGCCACCAGCACCGACATGCCGCGCTGCGCGAAGACCTCCGCGAGCACGCGCGTCTTGTCCGCGTAGGCACAGCCGATCAGGGCGCTGCGCGGCTGCGCGGGGTTGGTGAGCGGGCCCAGTAGGTTGAACGTGGTCGGCACGCCCAGCTCGCGCCGCGGCGGGCCGGTGTGGCGGAACGCGGGGTGGAAGGCCGGCGCGAAGCAGAAGCCGATACCGATCTCCTCGAGCCCGCGGTGCACGGTCTCCGGCTGCAGGTCGATGGCGATGCCGAGCGTCTCCAGCACGTCGGCCGCGCCCGCCTTCGACGAGGCACTGCGGTTGCCGTGCTTGGCCACGGGTGCGCCGGCGGCCGCTGTGACGATCGTCGCCATCGTGGAGATGTTGACCGAGTTCGACCGGTCGCCGCCTGTGCCGACGATGTCGACGGCGGGCGCCCTCAGCTCGATACGGCGCGCGTGCGCGAGCATCGCGTCGGCCATGCCGGAGATCTCCTCCGGCGTCTCGCCCTTCGCGCGCAACGCGACGGCGAACCCGGCGATCTGCGCCTGCGAAGCCGCCCCGGACATGATCTGGTCCATCGCCCAGGCCGTGTCGTCGGCGGACAGGTCCTCGCGCGCGATCAGCTGCGTCAGCAGGGCCGGCCAGGTGTGGGGGACCGGGGTGGTGCCCATCGCCGGGCTCAGCCGTTGACGGCGGGCACGCGCCCGGCGCGCAGCACGCCGGCGACGGTTTCCGCGGCGGTCAGCGGGTCGAGCGGGTGGACCAGCACGGCGTCGGCCTGCGACCACGTGGCGAGCCAGCGGTCGTCCTTGCGCCGCACCGTGACGACGATCGGCGGGCAGTCGGTGATCTCGTTCTTGAGCTGGCGGGTCAGGCCGATGCCGCCGGTCGGCTGGGCCTCCCCGTCGAGGATCGCGAGGTCGACGGTGCCGGCGTCCATCTCGGACAGCACGTCGGCGATCCCGGCCGCCTCGACGTACTCCACGCGGCCCAGATCGGCGGCGGGCCGCCGGCCGATGGCGTTGATGATCGCGTCGCGGACCTCGGCCTTGTGGCTGAACACCAGGATCCGCTTCGTCTGCTCGCCCATTGAGCACGCCTCCGTCTCGTCACGGGTGGAACTGGACGCGATCGTATCGGCCGTTACGCAAATCACGCGGGCGCGGTGGGCGACTCACCCGGTTGCCGCGCGTCCCAGCCGAGCGCGTCGCCGCCGAGGCGTTGCGCCAGACCCGCCATCCGGGATCGCTCCTGCGCGCAGTGCAGGGCGTCGAGCACCTGCACCCGCAGCGCGTGCACCAGCACGCAGTCGCCGTCAGGGCCCTGTTCGCGCAGTTCCCAGCCGTCCTGCGCGAGGATCGCGGCCGCCTCGGCCACGCGGTCCGCGGGCAGGCTGAGGTGGTGCACGAACACCGCCGGGTCCCTCGCCACCCACTGGGGTGAACTCCTGAGCACCGCCGAGTCCGCCACGGCCGGGTCGAACGCCTCCGCCACGATCACCAAACCGGGCGTGTCGGGCGTCAGACCGGCGGTTTCGCGCTTTCCCAGCAGGTCACGCAGCCGCTCGAGCAGACTCATCAGTAGCTCCTGCCTGTGCCGGGTTCGGGTGTGATGCGAAGCTCCCACGACCCGCCGTGGACCCGAAGGGCGGGGTGGTCGCGCGAGAGGACATAATGCGATCCGTGACAACGGCAGCTCCCACCATCAGCCAGCGAGTCCACTCGCTGAACCGGCCGAACATGGTCAGCGTCGGCACCGTCGTGTGGCTGTCCAGCGAACTGATGTTCTTCGCCGGACTGTTCGCGATGTTCTTCACCGTCAAGGCGCAGAACGCGGCCGGGGCACCCTGGCCGCCGCCGCTGCACGGCGAGGAGTTCCACCTCAACATCCCGTATGCGATCCCGTTCACGGTGATCCTCGTGCTGTCGTCGCTGACGTGCCAGTTCGGCGTGTTCGCGGCCGAGCGCGGTGACGTCTACGGGCTCCGGCGCTGGTACATCGTCACGCTGATCATGGGCGCGATCTTCGTCGCCGGTCAGGGCAACGAGTACCACAACCTGGTGGAAGAGGGGCTGACGATCCCGTCCGGCCCGTTCGGCACGGTGTTCTACCTCGCCACCGGTTTCCACGGCCTGCACGTGATCGGCGGGCTCGTCGCGTTCGTGTACCTGCTGATCCGCACGAAGCTCAGCAAGTTCACGCCCGCACAGGCCACCTCGGCGATCGTCGTGTCGTACTACTGGCACTTCGTCGACATCGTGTGGGTGGGCCTCTTCGCGGTGATCTACATCCTCCCCTGATCCCGCACCCCCGCCACCACCATCGGCCTGAACTGACAGCAAGGGTTGCCGCAAGATGACCACCAGCAAGAAGTCCCCGGAGCGCCGGTTCCGCGCGCGTTCGAAGCTGCGGAGGCGGTTCGCCGGCCTGCTCGCACTCGGCGTCGCGCTGGTGGGAGCCGGCGCGCTGTACGCCGTGTTCGCGCCCGAGCCCCAGACCGCGCAGGCCCAGGGCGACCCGGCTCTGCTGCGGCAGGGTGAGCAGGTTTACAACAACACCTGCATCGAGTGCCACGGCAAGAACCTCGAGGGCGTGCAGGACCGCGGGCCGAGCCTCATCGGCGTCGGCGACGCGGCGGTGTACTTCCAGACCTCGTCCGGCCGCATGCCCGCCGCGCGCCAAGAGGCACAGATCGAGCGGAAGCCGCCGAAGCTCACCCCGAGCGAGATCGACGCGGTCGGCGCGTTCGTGCAGGCCCACGGCGGCGGCGTCCAGCGCCCGGCCGAAACCGGTGCCGCGCTGCGCGGCAGCGACCCGGCCCGCGGTGGCGAGCTGTTCCGCCTGAACTGTGCTTCGTGCCACAACTTCACCGGTCGCGGCGGCGCGCTGTCGGCCGGCAAGTACGCGCCGAACCTCGACCCCGCCACCGAAGAGCAGATTTACACCGCGATGCTCACGGGGCCGCAGAACATGCCGAAGTTCTCCGACCGACAGCTCAACCCGGAGGAGAAGAAGGACATCATCGCCTACGTGAAGTCGGTGTCCGACGGCAACAACAACCCGGGTGGTAACGGCCTCGGCGGGTTCGGTCCCGCCTCCGAAGGCCTGATTGCGTTTATCGTCGGAATTGCCGCGCTTGTGGGCGTCACCCTGTGGATTGGATCGAAGGCATGAGTGCCGAAGGGCCCCAGCCGCCCTCGGAGGCGGAACTGGCCGAGATGGACCGCGATCAGCTGCTCAAGCTGGGTGGTCAGCTCGACGGCGTCGAGATCGTCGACTACCCGGAACCGTGGCCGGTCAAGAACACCCGCGCCGAGCGGCGCGCGCAGCGGCTCGTGGCGTTCTGGTTCGCCCTGTCCGCGCTCGCCGGGCTGGCGTTCGTGGTCGTCATCGCCTGGCCGCACTGGTGGGAGTACAAGGACCCGAGCGACCCGAGCGGGCACGCGACCTACAGCCTGTACACGCCCGCGCTGGGCGTCACGCTCGGTGTCGCGGTGCTGGCCCTCGGCATCGGCGTGATCCTGTACACGAAACGGTTCATCCCGCAGGAGACCGCGATCCAGCAGCGCAGTGACGGTCCGTCCGCCGAGGTCGACCGCGCCACTATCCTCGCGCACCTGGCCGACGCCGGGAATCGCAGCACCATCGCGCGCCGGTCGCTGATCAAGCGCACCGTCGGCGCGAGCGCCGGCGCGCTCGGCCTCGCGGTCGCCGCGCTGCCCATCGCGTCCTTCATCAAGGACCCGTGGAAGAACACCGAGAACGAGAACTCGCTCTGGCACACCGGCTGGCAGCCGCAGCACCCGGGCGAGAAGGTCTACCTGCGCCGCAATACCGGCAGCCTGGACGACGACGTCGAGCACGGCGTCACCCTCGTCAAGGCCGAGGACCTCGACGCCGGCGCCATGGAGACGGTGTTCCCGTACCGCGAGTCCGAGAAGGGCAACCGCGAGGCGCTGGCCGCCGCGTTGACCCGCGTCGACAACCCCGTGATGCTCATCCGGCTGCGGCCGACCGACGCCGCCCGCGTCGTGAAGCGCAAGGGCCAGGAGGACTTCAACTTCGGCGACTACTACGCATACACGAAGATCTGTAGCCACGTTGGTTGCCCGACTTCGCTGTATGAGCAGCGCACGAACCGCATCCTCTGCCCGTGCCACCAGTCGCAGTTCGACGCCCTGCACTACGCCAAGCCGATCTTCGGCCCGGCCACCCGTCCTCTGGCCCAGCTGCCGATCACGGTTGACGACGAGGGATACTTGATCGCACGGGGCGACTTCATCGAGGCCATTGGACCGGCCTTTTGGGAGCGTAAGTCATGAGTTCACTCACCACGCCGACAAAGGGCACGAGCGCGCTCGAGAAGCACGCCGGAGAGGCCGCGGACAACGCCGACCAGCGGTACAAGCTCGCCAAGGGTCTGCGGCACCAGATGAACAAGGTGTTCCCGACCCACTGGTCGTTCCTGCTCGGCGAGGTCGCGCTCTACAGCTTTATCGTCATCTTGCTGTCGGGTGTGTACCTCACGCTGTTTTTCGATCCCTCGATGCAGGAAGTCACCTACCACGGCAGCTTCACGAACCTGCAGGGCGTCGAGATGTCCCAGGCGTTCCGGACCACGCTGGACATCTCGTTCGACGTGCGTGGGGGCCTGTTCGTGCGCCAGGTGCACCACTGGGCGGCGCTGATCTTCGTCGCGTCGATGATGATCCACATGTTCCGGGTTTTCTTCACCGGCGCGTTCCGGAAGCCGCGTGAGGCGAACTGGGTCCTCGGTGGCCTGCTGCTGATCCTGGGCATGTTCGAGGGCTTCTTCGGTTACTCGCTCCCCGACGACCTGCTCTCGGGTACCGGTATCCGCGCGACTCTGTCGGGCATCGTGCTGTCGGTGCCGGTCATCGGCACCTGGATCCACTGGGCGCTGTTCGGGGGTGAGTTCCCGGGTGATCAGATCATCCCGCGCCTGTACACGCTGCACATCCTGCTGATCCCGGGCATCATGCTCGCGCTGGTCGGTGTGCACGTGGGTCTGGTCTGGTATCAGAAGCACACGCAGTTCCCGGGCGTGCGGCGCAAGGAGACGAACGTCGTCGGCGTGCGTATCGTGCCGTACTTCGCCCTCAAGGGCGGTGCGTTCTTCGTCCTGGTCACGGGCGTGATCGCGCTGATGTCGGGCCTCTTCCAGATCAACCCGGTGTGGAACTTCGGTCCGTATAACCCGTCCATGGTGTCGGCCGGTTCGCAGCCGGACTGGTACATGGCCTGGGCCGACGGCATGCTGCGCATCTGGCCCGCGTGGGAGGTCTACCTCGGGAACTACACGATCCCGGCGGTGTTCTTCCCCGGCGCGATCGGGATGCCGCTGTTGATCACCCTGCTGCTGGCGTATCCGACCATCGAGCGCAAGCTCTCGAAGGACACGGGGCACCACAACCTGCTTCAGCGGCCGCGTGACGCACCGGTCCGCACCGCGCTGGGCATGATGGCGCTCGGGTTCTTCCTGGTCATCGAGCTGTCGGGCTTCAACGACATCATCGCCGACCAGTTCGACATCTCCCTGAACGCCACCACGTGGGCCGGCCGCATCGGCGTGCTGATCGTGCCGCCGATCGCCTACTACGTGACCTACCGGATCTGCCTCGGCCTGCAGCGGGCCGACCGCGAGGTCCTGGAGCACGGTGTCGAAACCGGCATCATCAAGCGCCTGCCGCACGGTGAGTTCATCGAGGTTCACCAGCCGCTCGGTGGCGTGGACGGCGACGGCCACGCCGTCCCGCTCGAGTACCAGGGCGCGCCGGTGCCGAAGAAGATGAACAAGCTCGGGACCGCCGGGCACGCCGTGCCGGGTTCGCTGTGGACGCCGGACCCGGAGGAGGAGACGGCCGCTCTCGAGCGCGCCAACCACGGCAACGGACACGCTCAGGTGGGCAGCTCGTCGGAGTCCTCGGAAGTCGGCTCCGGCCACTGAGTCTCGTGAACGGCGAAGGCCCCTTCACCCGCAGGGTGGAGGGGCCTTCGCCATTCTTCGCGTCGCGGATCAGGCGCCCTCGACGCCGATCTCGAATGCGGAGTCCGTGTCGGCCCGTGAGTACGACCGGAACGCGATGTGCGTGACGGTGTCCAGCACACCCCGGACCTTCCCGATGCGGCCGGGGATGAGGTCGGCGAGGTCCTCGTGGGCCTTCACCCGCACCGTCGCGATCAGGTCGACGTCACCGGCGCACGAGTAGACCTCGTTGACCCCCTCGAGGTCCGCGATCGCCTGCGCGGCCTGCGGGATCTCCTCGGCCTCTACGTTGATCAGCACGATCGCCGTGATCACAGCGCTCCTCCAACTCCCTGGCGATAACCGACGAGCGCGATCGTAGCCCGGATCACATCCCCGGCCGGCTCCAGCGTCCGCGCCCGCGGTCGCTCGGATTGCGCGTGCCGCGGGGATCCGCAGTCGGAGGCGGCCGCTGACCAGGTCGACCCCTCGGATAACCGCGACCTGCGACGCCTTGCCGCCCTGTCTCAGACAGCTGGCGGCGACCGGTAGGCGCGCCCCGTGGCCGCGCGAATCTCCACGGCGGGCCGAGCGCCGCGCGCCCTTCCGGTCCCACGATCCGCGACAGCATCGGTGCTCACCCGGCGACGCGCTCCAGTGTCCTGGCGTCGGCGGCGAGGTCGAGCCAGCTGCGCCAGCCGGCGATTGCCGTGGTTCGGCCCACGGCCGTGTGGTGCGGACCAGTCGTACGCCCGCGCGGGCGAGTCCGCGTGGAAGTACTACCGCCTCGCAGGAGGCGCCGGGCGCTGGTCCTTCGCTTGGCAGCACCGTTCAGCGGCCCCTATCCACACTCGTGGAGGCGGCCCGGCCGCTTGTTCCGCAAGCGGGGGCCGGATTCCGCGGGCGGGCTCGGCGGCACCCGGGGTTTCGTTTCTGGGCCGAACTCGGATCCAGGGGTCCGCGTGCTCACCCGGCGACGCGCTCCAGTGTCCTGGCGTCGGCGGCGAGGTCGAGCCAGCTGCGCCAGCCGGCGATCGCCGTGGGTTCGGCCCACGGCCGGGTGGTGCGGACCAGCCGGACACCCGGGCGGGCCAGCCAGCGCAGCAGGACGGCCACTTCCTCGCCTGAGGCGCCGCGCAGGGGGCCCTCGCCGGGCAGGACGGTTTCCGCGGCCGCGACCAGGTGTTCCACCACGGGCATCGGCGGCACGCCGCGGCGGGCGACGCCGGCGGAGGCGAGGCGGCCGTAGCGGATGACGGACAGTTCCCAGCCGCCGGTGCCGTCGGGGGAAGCGGCGATGAGTTCGGCGATGGCGGCGAGCGCGCCTTGGCGGTGGGAGCGGCCGACGGCGCGCACGAGGTCCGCGAGCTCGTCGCGGTGGCGGGCGGCCTGTTCGTAGTGCCGGCCCTCCGACAACCGTTCCAGCTGCGCGGCGGCCAGCTGCAGCGGACGGCCGTCCTCGCCGGCGATGAGGGCGCGGGTGGCGGTGACGGCGGGGGAGTAGCCCTCGACGGTCTGGCGGCCGGCGCAGGGGGCGCCGCAGCGGCCCAGTTCGGCCAGCACGCACGGGGTGCCGGACGGGGAGACCGCGGAGATGCGCTGGGTGCAGGTGCGCAGCCCGGCGGCGCCGGCGAGGGTGTCGGCGGCCGTGCGGGCGTCGGCCTGGGTGCGGAAGGGGCCGAGGGTGCCGTCGCGGGGCAGGCGGACCACCGAAAGGCGGGGGAAGGCCTCGTCCGTGAGCCCGACCCACCACGCGTGGTGCGGGTTCTTCGAACGCCGGTTGTACATCGGCCGGTGGGCCGAGATCAGCCGCAGCTCGCGGATCTCGGCTTCCAGCGAGTGGGCGCACTCGATGGCGTCCACCCGCTCCGCCAGCGCCACCATCTCGCGGATGCGCCCACGGCTCTCCGACCCCGTGAAGTACTGCCGCACGCGCCGCCGCAGGTCGCGGGCGGTGCCGACGTACAGGACCTCGTCGCGCGGCCCCCGGAACAGGTACACGCCGGGCCGCGACGGCAGGTCCGCCGCCAGGTGCCGTTTGCGGCGCTGCGCCGTGGTGACCTCGGGCAGGTAGTCGACGAGCTCCTCGACCGTCTGCACGCCGACGTTGCCGACCCGTTCCAGCAAGGCGTGGAGCACGTCGACGGTGGCGCGGGCGTCGTCGAGCGCGCGGTGCGTCGGCCGGGTGCGGGAGCCGAGCAGCATCGCCAGTGACGAGAGCCGGTAGCTGCGCGCCTCTTCGCGCGGGATGACGCGCCGCGCGAGCTTCACGGTGCAGATCACCGTCGCCCGCGGCCAGACGTAACCGTGGCCCTCGCACGCCGCGCGCATGAACCCCGTGTCGAACCCGGAGTTGTGGGCCACGAGCACGGCGCCCGAGATGAACTCGAGGAACGCCGGCAGCACGCGCTCGATCCGCGGTGCGTCGTAGACCATCGCCTGGGTGATGCCCGTGAGCTCCACCACCTGCGGCGGGATCGCGGCACCCGGGTTGACCAACGTCGCGAACTCGGCGACCACTTCGCCGCCGCGCACCTTGACGGCGCCGATCTCGGTGATCCCGTCCGGTCCCGGTTTGGTGCCCGTGGTCTCGAGGTCGAAGACGACGAACGTGGTGTCCCGCAACGGGGTGCCGAGCTCGTCGAAGGCCAGCTGCGCCTGGCCGGGCCGCGGTCGGGTCTCCATGATCGCGCACTTTAGGACCGGCCACCGACAATCTCGGGCGAGCTGATCGGCGTGACGCGTGTGACGGCGGTGACGGATGAGGCGCCCCGCCGGGCTGTCCCACGTCGGGCGACCAACGGCGCGCGATCCGGCCCCGGGGCCTACCCTGGACCAATGCACCCCCAGCCCGTGGACCCGGCTGAACCCGAGGAGGCCGTCGGCCCCTCGGCCGTGCCGGCGCGGGCTGACGAAGCCGGCGCCGACGCCGCGGCGCCCGAACCCGCATCGTGGGTCTCGCTGCCCGACGCAGTGCGCGAGCGCATCGCCGAGCTGGCGGCGGCCGCCGTCGCGAAGCTGCCCGCCGCCGACGTGCCGCGGCAGCTGCGGCCCGTCGCGAAGTTCGCACCCGCCAAGCGCGCGAAGCTCGGCGGCACCGCCCTGCTGGCCTCGCTCGGGGATTCGGCCCAGTTCCGCACGGCCGTGATCGAGTGGCTGCGTGAGCACCGCACCGACGCCCTCGACCCCAACGCCGCCGATTCCGTGTCCGCCGCGGCCGCCGCCGTGCTGCTCGGCGAATCCGGTGCGGCCGGGCGCGTGCGGCTCGTGGCCAAGAACGCCGAGGAGACGGCGCTGCGGGCCGAACGCGACGCCGCGCTGGCCCGCAACCAGAAGCTCGAAGCCGAGCTCGCCGAAGTGCGGGCCGAGCTCGAAAGCGTGCGCGGCGCCGTGGAAGCCGCGCGCGGTGAACGCGAGGCCGAGGTGGAGAAGCTGTTGCGCCGGCTGCGCGAGCAGGGCGTGCAGCTGCGCCAGGCCAGGGACGCCGCCGACGAGGCGCGGGCGGAGGTGGCGCGCGGGGGCGCCGCGAAGGCCGAGGAGGTCGAAGCGCTCACCGCGCAACTCGACCGCGAGCGTCGCCGCGTCGCGGCCGAGCGCACCCGGGCGGAGCGGGCGGTCGCCGACGCCGAGATCGCCCGTCAGTCGGCTCGTGAGGCCCGGGAAGCCGATGAGGTACGCCTGGCGCTGCTCGTCGACACGATCGAAGGCGCCGTGGGCGGCCTGCGCCGCGAGCTGGCTCTGGGCGACCGCGGTGCGCGGCCCGCCGACATGGTGCGCGGCGCCACGTCGGGGCTCGGCCCGGGCGGGCGCGTCCAGGACGTGGTCGCGCTCGATCGCTACCTCGCCCTGCCCGGCGTGCACCTCATCGTCGACGGCTACAACGTCACCAAGACCGGGTACCCCGAGCTCGCGCTGGCC
The DNA here is from genome assembly GCF_016889705.1 of Amycolatopsis sp. FDAARGOS 1241. Classification (NCBI taxonomy): domain Bacteria; kingdom Bacillati; phylum Actinomycetota; class Actinomycetes; order Pseudonocardiales; family Pseudonocardiaceae; genus Amycolatopsis; species Amycolatopsis sp. FDAARGOS 1241. The sequence continues at coordinate 6,903,150 of NZ_CP069526.1, read as the reverse complement.
GACCAGCGCGACCGGCTCGTGCACCAGCTTTCGGCCCTCGCGGCCCGCACTTCCGCCGAGGTCACGGTCGTGTTCGACGGTGCTGGCGTGTTGTCCGTACCGGCTTCGGTGCCACGGGGCGTGCGCGTGCTGTTCTCCGACCGCGGCGTGCTGGCCGACGACGTGATCCGCTCGCTGGTGGCCGCCGAGCCGAAGGGGCGGCCGATGGTCGTGGCGACCTCCGACCGCGCGGTCGCGGATTCGGTGCGCGCGGCGGGCGCGCACTCCGCGCCGTCGGCGGTGCTCGTCAGCCGATTGGGTCGCGTCTGATCGGCACGGCCGCCGGCGTGCCGGATCTTGTCGGTGGTGGCTCCTACCGTGCGCAGCAGGAGCACGACGACGTGAGGAGCCTCCCATGAGTGACACCGCCGGCCACCCGCCCGGCCGGGCCGCAGCCCCGGAACCCGCCGAAGCCGACCTGAGCGGAGTCGACCCGGCCGAACTCGACACGCTGGTGGTCGACTGCGACCGCTGCGCCGTGCGCGGGTTCGCGTGCCACGACTGCGTGGTGAGTGTGCTGCTCGGCCCGCCGGTCACCCTCGCGTGGGACGCGGACGAACGGCGAGCCGTCGACGCGCTCGCCGAGGCGGGGATGGTGCCCCGGCTGCGCCTGGTAGCGGAGCCCGAACGTAAGCCCGCATGACACTTGTGGTTGATAACGGGGCGATAAGTGGTCGATCCGACCCGGTGAACGGTCGGTAGCAATTTCACTTCATTCTGACACCAGAGAGTATGACGGCCGTCACACTCTGCCTCCCTCGCTGGTCCGATGGTGTTTCACCGGACTACGCAGAGTTTTTGCGCCGGGCCCGGTGGACGCCGTGGCGGTCTTTTCGTAACCTGTCCGAGATCTCGCGGCCAGCAGCCGTCGGCAAGGCGGCGACGCGAGATCGCCGCCGGAACGGCTTTGTCGGGGAGCCAGGACCGGAACCACACCGCGCGCGTGACGCTGTTGCAGTCGATCGCGGCCGAAAACACGCGTGGTGAGACGTGGCGGAGAGGGCCCCCGACCTCTTCGGCGTCGCAAGGGTTCCGACGGCGGCCCGACAGCAAAGGAGACACGCGCGACCGTGCAGTCGCATCCAGTCAAGCGCGTGGTGTCAGGTGCCCTCGCGGCAGCCTCGGTGATCGCAGTGGTCACCGTCGCGCAGCCCTCGGCCACGGCCATCGCAGCTCCCGTCCCCGCCCTCCAGACCCCGCCCGACTCCGGTTCGAGCGCCCTGCAGAAGTACCGCGACCTCGCGTCCCAGGCCGAGAAGGCCAACGAGGACCTGCTGAAGGCCCAGGACGACCTCAAGGCCAAGCAGGGTGACCTCGACAAGGCCAACGCCGACGCCGACCACGCCAAGCAGCTCGCCACGCAGGCCGAGCAGAACGAGCAGAAGTACAAGGTCGACGTCGACAAGTTCGCCGGCGCGTCGTTCCTCAGCGGCGTCCAGATGAACAAGCTCTCCGCGCTGCTGGCCGGCACGTCGACGCAGGAATTCCTCGAGCGTTCCTCTGCTCTGGACCAGATCGCGTCCGAAAAGGACGCCGCGCTCGACGCGCTGGCCGGTGCAGTGAAGCAGGCCGAAGACGCCGCCAAGCTGGCGGCCGACTCCGCCAAGCGCGCCACGGACGCCCGTGATGCCGCCGCGAAGCTGACGGACGACATCAAGGCCAAGCAGAAGACGCTGCAGGACCAGATCAAGCAGCTCAAGGCCACCGAGCCGTCGCTGTCCGCTCTGGACAGGGCACTGCAGGGCGACAAGGGAAGCGACGCGCCGACCAACATCAAGGCGCCCGGCCCCGCGGCGCAAGCCGCCGTCGACGCGGCCCTGTCGCGCCTGGGTGACGCCTACGTGTGGGGCGCCACCGGTCCGAGCACGTTCGACTGCTCGGGTCTCATGCAGTGGGCGTATCGCCAGGCCGGCATTTCGCTGCCGCGTTCGAGCCGGGAGCAGTCGACCTTCGGCACCCCGGTCGCCCGCAGCCAGCTCCAGCCCGGCGACCTGGTGTTCTACTACACCCCGGTCTCCCACGTGGGCATGTACATCGGTGACGGGAAGATGGTCCACGCCCCCACCACCGGCGACGTCGTGAAGATCTCGCCGCTGCAGAGCCAGTACGTCGGCGCACGCCGCGTCAGCTGACGCTCTTTTCGCATCACCGGGGCGGCACCGCACACGCGGTGCCGCCCCGGTGGCGTTTCGCGGGTGGGTGTTCGCTACCGGTGGTGCCGGAAACCGGGCCGGGGCGCGGACAGTAGCCTTCCCCTCGTGTTGAGGACGCTGCTCGTGACCAACGACTTCCCGCCGCGGCCAGGGGGGATCCAGAACTACCTCAACTCGCTGGCCACGCGGCTCCCGGCCGACGACCTGGTGGTCTACGCCCCGTCGTGGGAGGGCCGGACCGGGTCGCACGTGGAGTTCGACGCGGCGGCGCCGTTCGAGGTGGTGCGGCACCCGACTTCGCTGATGCTGCCGACGCCGGACGTGCTGCGGCGCGCGAAGCAGATCATGCGGGCGCGCGACTGCGAAGCCGTCTGGTTCGGCGCGGCGGCCCCGCTCGCGCTGCTGGGCCACCCCCTGCGCCAGGTCGGCGCGCGCCGCGTCGTCGCGTCGACGCACGGACACGAGGTGGGCTGGTCGATGCTGCCCGGGTCGCGGCAAGCCTTGCGGCGCATCGGGGACACCGTCGACGTCCTCACCTACGTCAGCAAGTACACGCGCCGCCGGTTCGCCGCTGCGTTCGGGCCCATGGCCGGGTTGGAGCTGCTGCCGTCCGGAGTGGACACCACGCTGTTCACCCCGGACTCGGGCGCCCGCGAGGAAATCCGGGCGCGCCTCGGGCTCGGTGACCGCCCGACGGTCGTCTGTGTTTCCCGGCTCGTGCCGCGCAAAGGTCAGGACGTGTTGATCCGCACGTTGCCGGAGCTGCGCAAGCGCGTGCCGGACGTGGTGCTGCTGCTCGTGGGCGGTGGTCCGTACCGCAAGCGGCTCACGGAGCTCGTCGACGCACTGGGCGTGGCGGACCACGTGGTGATCACCGGTTCCGTGCCGTGGGCCGAACTGCCGGCGCACTACAACGCGGGTGATGTCTTCGCGATGCCGGCGCGCACGCGCGGAAAGGGGCTCGACGTCGAGGCCCTCGGCATCGTCTACCTGGAGGCCTCGGCGACCGGGCTGCCCGTTGTCGCGGGCCGGTCGGGCGGCGCGCCCGAGGCCGTGCTCGACGAGGTGACCGGCCACGTCGTCGACGGCCGTGACGTGGCCCAGCTGCGTGACACCCTCGAAGCCCTCCTGAACGACCCCGTGCGGGCCCGTCGCATGGGCGAGGCGGGCCGCGCGTGGGTCACCGAGAACTGGCGGTGGGACAAGATGGCCGAACGGCTCGCCGGCCTTCTCGACGGCGATCCCGTGGCCGCCGTCCGCTGATCAGCCTTCGGGTTCGTACACCGCCGGGTGGCGCGGGTCGTCGACGCGCACGACGACGTCGGCCAGCGAGCTCGGGTCGACCTCCGCTTCGTAGCGCTCGTACGCGGGCAGCGCCCAGGCGTCGTCGGCCGGCAGCCGGCGGTGCAGCGCGGCGGGTGAGAGCCACAGGTGCACCACGAGGTCGAACGCGAGCCCGGCGCCCAGCAGGAATTCGCCGTTGACGAGCACCACACCGCTTTCCGGCACGGGCACCCGGGCCAGCCGCGTGGCGCGGTCGCGAGTCGTGTCCCACAGCGCGGGCAGCACTTCGCCGGTGCCGCCGGCGGTCAGCGGGTCGAGGACTTCGCGACGCAGCCCGCCCAGATCGAGCCAGTCGGTGTACCTCGCGTCGGGGTTCTGCTTGCCGTGCTCGAACCGCAGTGACGCCGGGCGCAGGAAACCGCGGGCGGACACCCGCACCGTCGCGCGGCCCAGCAGTCGCAGCGGGGCGACGAGGGCGTCGGCGAGGCCGCTGGTGTCCGTCGCCGCGTCCGCGCCGTCCACCGCGACCGCGAGGCGGCGGTTCGGCAGCGCAGCGACGCGGTCGGTCAGCTCGGCGGCCAGGGCGGCAGGGGAAATGGGTCGGTAGCGCACGGAAACCCATCCTGCCGCGCGCGCCACACGGAGCACACCGGGCCGTGGGCATACTTGGGAGTACGACGGATCCGGCCAGACCTTGGGGGCGAAACGACAGTGGACGATTCAGCGTCTGCCGAAGAAATGCCCGTGATCGACGAAGGCTTCCTGCAGCACACGCACGAAACGCTGCACAACCTGCGTCAACACGGGGCTGTGTGCCCGATCCGCATGCCGCGCGGCACGCCGTCGTACCTGGTGACGGGATACGAAGTAGCGCGGTCGCTGCTGAGCGATCCGCGGCTGAGCAAGGACAACCGAGGTGCGTACGACCTGATGGCGAAGAAGGTCGGCCCCGAGAACATCAACCGCAACTTCGGGCAGCTGCTCGGCGCGCACATGCTCAACACCGATCCGCCGGACCACACGCGGCTGCGCAAACTCGTGAACAAGGCCTTCACCTCGCGCGCGATCGCCGGGCTGCGGCCGCGGATCGAAGAGATCGCCACGGAACTGCTCGACGCGATGGCCGAGCAGGAGCAGGCCGACGTGATGGCCGCGTTCGCGGGGCCGCTGCCGATCACCGTGATCTGCGAGCTGCTCGGCGTGCGCGAGGAGGACCGCGGCGAGTTCTCGGGCTGGTCCAACACGATGCTCGGCGCCGGCGCGATCGAGGACGTCCAGGCCGCGGTTATCGCGATGCACACCTACCTCGTGGGTCTGGTCGCGCAGAAGCGCGCCGAACCGGGTGACGACCTGCTGTCCGGCCTCGTGCTCGCCACCGACGAGGGCGATTCGCTGAGCGAGGAAGAGCTCGTGTCGATGGCGTTCCTGCTGCTCGTCGCGGGCCACGAGACCACCGTGAACCTGATCGGCAACGCGACGCTGGCGCTGCTGCGCGCGCCCGAGCAGCGCGCCAAGCTGGCGGCCGACCCGGCGCTGATGCCCGGTGCCGTCGAGGAGTTCCTGCGCTTCGACGGGCCCATCAACATCGCGACCCTGCGCTACACCGTCGAGGACGTCGAGATCGGCGACGACACGATCCCCGCCGGCGAGTTCGTGCAGGTGTCCCTGCTGGCCGCCAACCGCGACGAGCAGCGCTTCCCCGACCCGGCGGACCTGGACGTGACGCGCGCGGCCGGCGGCCACCTGGCGTTCGGGCACGGCATCCACTACTGCGTGGGCGCACCGCTCGCGCGGCTGGAGGCGGAGGTCGCGCTCAACGGGCTGCTCGCGCGGTTCCCGAACCTGAAGCTCGCCGTGCCGGAGGAGGAGCTGACCTACCGCACCAGCACGCTCGTCCACGGACTGCAGAAGCTGCCGGTCGTGCTCGCCTGAGGGGTTGAGCGGCCCATGCTGCGCCCGACGTAAGGTCGGCTCGTGGAGACCAGCGCCGACGACCTGCTCGCCCTCGATGCCGCGCACGTGTGGCACCCGTACGCGCCCATGCCGGGCCGGGTGGCGCCGCTGGTCGTGGCCGAGGCGAGCGGGGTGCGGCTGAAGCTCGCCGACGGCCGCGAGCTCGTCGACGGCATGTCGTCGTGGTGGGCGGCGGTGCACGGGTACCGGCACCCGGTGCTCGACGCCGCCCTCACCGAGCAGGCCGGGCGGATGAGCCACGTGATGTTCGGCGGTCTCACGCACGAACCGGCCGTGACGCTGGCGAAGTCGTTGGTGGACTTGACCCCCGAGGGGCTCGAGCACGTGTTCCTGTGTGACTCCGGTTCGGTGTCGGTCGAGGTCGCGGTGAAGATGTGCTTGCAGTACCAGCGTTCGCGCGGGTTGCCGCGCAAGCGGCGGCTGCTGACGTGGCGCGGCGGCTACCACGGCGACACGTTCACGCCGATGAGCATCTGCGACCCCGACGGTGGCATGCATTCGCTGTGGCGCGGGGTCCTGCCGGAGCAGGTGTTCGTGCCACAGCCGCCGAGCGGGTTCGGCGAGCCGGTCGACCAGTCCTATGTGGGCACACTGGCGGGGGCGCTGGAGCGGCACGCGCCCGAGCTGGCCGCGGTGGTCGTGGAACCCGTGGTGCAGGGCGCCGGCGGCATGCGCTTCCACCACCCCGGTTACCTGCGGGCGCTGCGCGAGCTGACGCGTGAGCACGACGTGCTGCTGGTGTTCGACGAGATCGCGACCGGCTTCGGCCGCACCGGGCGGATTTTCGCGGCCGAGCACGCCGGGGTGACGCCCGACGTGCTGTGCCTCGGCAAGGCGCTCACCGGCGGTTACCTCACGATGGCCGCGGCGCTGTGCACACCCGAGATCGCCGACGGCATCTCGCACGGCGACCTGCCCGTCCTGGCACACGGACCGACGTTCATGGGCAACCCGCTCGCCTCCGCCGTCGCGAACGCGTCGCTCGGCCTGCTCGCCGAAGGTCGCTGGCGCGCCGACGTCGCCCGCCTCGAGGCGGGGCTGCGGCGTGGTCTGGCGCCGGCGTGGGACCTGCCGCGCGTGCGCGACGTCCGGGTCCTGGGCGCGATCGGCGTGCTGCAGCTCGACCACGAGGTGGACCTGGGCGTGGCCACCGACGTCGTGACGGCCGAGGGCGCGTGGTTGCGGCCGTTCCGCGACCTCGTGTACGCGATGCCGCCGTACGTCACGGACGACGCCGACCTGGCCGTGATCACCACTGCGATGCTCGCGGCGGCCGAAAAAGCGTGAATTCACCCTATCGGGTGTGACGGGGCTCATGAAACAGGGAGCGTTCACTGCCGGTGACGGGAAGTGGTCCGAAGTCACCGGTCAGGGCTGGGACGGACCGTCGAGATTAGACCGGTTTGCGTGAAAATGATCGATTGTTCTAATTCTCCGGTTCACCAGATGATGTGAGCGTTATTCGCGTAGCGGACATTTCGATCATTTTCCGCTTTCCTGGCCCCATGATCGAGATCGTTCGCGGAGAGCACGACACGGGACCCCCGTCCCGCCGAGTTCGCGCCACCCAGTCCCTCCAGACCCTTCTGCGCCACGACCTGCCGGCCTCGCTGGTCGTCTTCCTCGTGGCCGTACCGCTTTCCCTCGGCGTCGCGCTCGCTGTCGGCGCGCCGCTGCTCGCGGGCCTCGTCTCCGCCGTCGTCGGCGGCCTGGTCGCGAGCCTCCTCGGCGGATCGGCCCTCCAGGTCAGCGGACCGTCCGCCGCGCTGACCGTGGTCCTCGCCGACGCCATCACCACCTACGGCTGGCCGGTCACGTGCGCGATCACCGTCGGCGCCGGTTTGGTTCAGATCCTGCTCGGGCTGTGCCGCTTCGCCCGCGCCGCGCTGGCCATCTCGCCCGCGATCGTCCACGGCCTGCTGGCCGGCATCGGCGTGACGATCGTGCTCGGCCAGCTGCACGTGGTGCTCGGCGGCCGTGCCCAGGGCTCCGCACTCGCGAACCTCGCGGCGCTGCCCGGCCGGCTCGTCGGTCACCACGACCAGGCCGTGCTGATCGGCGTGCTGACCGTCGCGATCCTGCTGGTGTGGCCGCGCCTGCCCGCGCCGGTGCGGAAGGTGCCCGCACCGCTGGCCGCCGTCACGCTCGCGACGGGCCTGTCGGTCGTCGCCGGGATGTCGCTGCCGCGTGTGGACCTGCCGGCCGCGTTGCCGTCGTTCGGGATCGCGGCGCAGCTGCCCTCGGGTGGCTGGGGCGGGGCAGCGTTCGCGGCCGTCACGATCGCGCTGATCGCCAGCCTCGAAAGCCTGCTGTCCGCGGTGTCCGTGGACAAGCTGCGCGGCGGTCGCCGCACGGACCTCGACCGCGAGCTGATCGGGCAGGGCGCCGGGAACATCGCCTCCGGTGCGTTCGGCGGGTTGCCCGTGACCGGTGTGATCGTGCGCAGCATGACCAACTACCAGGCGGGCGCGAAGACCCGCGCGTCCGCGATCCTGCACTCCGTCTGGATCCTGGCGTTCTGCCTGCTGCTCACGGGCGTGCTGCGATTCATCCCGCTCGCGGCGCTGGCCGGGTTGCTCGTCTACGTGGGCGCGAAGCTCGTGAACGTCGCGGTGCTCAAGGAAGTGCTGCGCCACGGCGACCTCGCGGTGTACGCCGTGACTCTCGTCGGCGCGGTTTTCGTGAACCTGCTGACCGGCGTCGCCGCCGGCGTGCTGCTCGCGCTCGCGTTCATGCTGCGGCGGATGGTGCACTCCGGCGTGCACCTCGAGGTCGGTGAGCGGCATACCCGGGTGGTCATCGAGGGTGCGCTGACGTTCCTCTCGGTGCCCCACCTGACGAGGGTGCTCGCCGGCGTGCCCGAGCGCGCCGACGTGACGCTCGAACTGCTCGCCGACTACCTCGACCACGCCGCGTTCGACTGCCTGCGCGGGTGGCAGCAGAGCCACGTCAAGGCGGGCGGGACCGTGACCGTCGACGAGATCGGCCACCCCTGGTACGGCCGCGGCAGCTCCGGAGAGCCGACGGTGCGGCGCAGCCTGGCGACGCGCGTGCTGCCGCGGTGGCTCGCGCCGTGGTCGCAGTGGCAGGCCGAGCACGTGCTGGTGCCCGAGCAGCGCCCCGGCGGCGACGGTACGTCGCCGCTCGTCCGTGGTGCCTCGGAGTTCCAGCGGCGCACGGCGCCGCTGCTGCACGAGACGTTGCGTGGCCTCGCGGACGGCCAGCGTCCGCACACGCTGTTCATCACCTGCGGCGATTCGCGGATCGTGCCGAACCTGATCACTACTTCGGGACCGGGTGACCTCTTCGCCGTGCGCAACATCGGCAACCTCGTGCCGACGACCGGTGATTCGTCCGTGGGCGCGGCGATCGAGTACGCCGTGGGCGTGCTGAAGGTGCCGGAGATCGTGGTGTGCGGCCACTCGTCCTGCGGCGCGATGAAGGCCCTGCTCGGCCGGGCCCCCGAGGGACTCGACCGCCTCGGCGACTGGCTCCGGCACGGCGAAACGACCCTGCGCCGCCGCGCGAGCGAACCGGCTCTGCTGCTCGACGGGCACCTCCCGGCCGCCGAGTGCGACCAGCTGGCCCTGCACAACGTGGTCCAGCAACTCGAGCACCTGCGCGCGTTCCCGGTGGTCGCCGCCGCGCTGGCCCGCGGCGAGCTCAGGCTCACGGGCATGTACTTCGACGTCGGCGCTGCCCAGGTGTCGCTGCTGGACGCCGCCCACCGCGGCTTCGTCCCGGCGGGCGTGGTGGTGTACTGACCGCGAGGAGGGTGCGGGGTTGCGGCTTTGCACCGGCGCTTGGCGGTGATCGGTCACCGCACAACCGGAAGGTGAACCTGTCGTGAAAATTCATGCCATCAGGTTGGACATAGCGGATATTTGACCCACATTCGGGTTATCTGGTGATCATGAGCCGGACTGCGGGGCTTCGCCACGACGTGCCCGCCTCGCTCGTGGTCTTCCTCGTCGCTCTCCCGCTGTCGCTGGGTCGCGCTGGCATCCGGCGCGCCGATCGCCGCCGGGTTGATCGCCGCCGTGGTGGGTGGTGTGGTCGCCGGGGCGCTGGGCGGCTCGGCGTTGCAGGTCAGCGGGCCCGCGGCCGGGCTGACCGTGATCATGGCCGAGACGATCAGCACGTTCGGCTGGGCCGTCACGTGCCTGATCACGGTGCTCGCCGGCGCAGTGCAGGTACTGCTGGGCCTCAGCCGCGTCGCGCGGGCGGCGCTGGCGATCTCGCCGGCGATCGTGCACGGGATGCTCGCGGGCATCGGTGTGACGATCGTGCTGGGCCAGCTGCACGTGGTGCTCGGCGGGATAGCGCAGAGTGCCGCACTGGCGAACATCGCCGAGCTGCCGGCGCAGGTCATCGCGCACCACGACGCCGCGACGGTGATCGGGGTGCTCACCATCGTGCTGCTCGTGGTCTGGCCACGCCTGCCCGCCGCCGTCCGCAAGGTGCCGGGGCCGTTCGACGCGATCGCGGTGGCCACGGTGGTCTCCGTCGTCGCCGGGATGACGCTGCCGCGGGTGGAGCTGCCCGGCGACCTGCTGCAGATCCGCTTCGCGCCGCAGCTGCCCGGCGACGGCTGGGCCGACGTCGTGCTCGCGGCGGTGACGATCGCGCTCATCGCCAGCGTGGAGAGCCTGCTGTCGGCCGTCGCCGTGGACAAGCTGCACACCGGCCCGCGCGCGAACCTCGACCGCGAGCTCGTGGGCCAGGGCGCGGCCAACGTCGTGTCCGGCGTGCTCGGTGGCTTGCCCGTGACGGGGGTGATCGTGCGCAGCTCCACCAACGTCGCCGCCGGAGCCGAAACCCGCGTCTCCGCGGCGCTGCACGGGGTGTGGGTGCTGGTGTTCGTGGTGGCATTCACGGGCCTCATCGAGAACATCCCGCTCGGCGCCCTCGCCGGACTGCTGGTGCACGTCGGCGTGAAGCTCGTGAACCCCGGCCACCTCAGGCAGGTGCTGCGCCACCGCGACCTGCCGCTCTACCTCGTCACGCTCGCCGGTGTCGTCGTGTTCGACCTGCTGACGGGGGTCCTCGCCGGGATCGGCCTCGCAGTGATGCTCATGCTGCGCCGCGCCGTCTGGACCGGGGTGCACGCCGAGCGCGACGGCGAGCAGTCGAGCGTCGGGCCGAGGGCGTGCTCACGTTCCTGTCCGTGCCGCGCCTGACGTAGGTGCTCGGCGACGTCCCGGCCGGCTCGGCGGTGACGCTCGAGTTCGTGGCCGACTACCTCGACCACGCGGCCTTGGAGAGCCTCTCGAGCTGGCAGCAGGCGCACGAGCGGGCCGGTGGCACGGTGGTCGTCGACGAGGTCGGCCACCCGTGGTTCGGTCAGGGCAAGCGGGGCACGCCGACGCTACGGCGCGCGGCGGCCGTCCGCGCCGTGCCGCGCTGGCTCGCGCCGTGGTCGGTCTGGCAGGCCGCCGATGCCCGCCTGCCCGGCCGGCGCACCCACCGCGGCGCCACGGAGTTCCAGCGCCGGGCCGCACCGCTGCTGAAGGAGACACTGAGCGGGCTCGCCGACGGCCAGCGCCCCCACACTCTGTTCATCACCTGCGGCGATTCGCGGATCGTGCCCAACCTCATCACTCCGGCCCCGGCGACCTGTTCACCGTGCGCGACATCGGCAACCTCGTACCGCTGGACCAGGCCGATCCGTCGACGAACGCGGCGGTCGAGTACGCGGTGGGTGTGCTGCGCGTGCGCGAGATCGTGGTGTGCGGTCACTCGTCGTGCGGGGCGATGGGCGCGCTCGCCGACGGCCCGCCGGCCGGGACGGCGCTGGCGGGCTGGCTGCGGCACGCCGAGCCGAGCCTGCGGCGCCAGGGTCCGGTGCCGCTCGGCGGTGAGCTCCCAGCGCGTGAAGCCAATCGGCTGGCCCTGCACAACGTGCTGCAGCAACTCGACCACCTGCGGGCATACCCGCTGGTCGCGGCGGCCGAAGCCCGGGGGAGCTGCTGCTGACCGGCCTGTACTTCGACGTCGGCGCGGCGCAGGTCCACCTGTCCGATCCGGCGGTGGACGCGTTCGTCGCGGCGGGCAACCCGGTGGCCCCGCATCGTGGGTGATCCCACCCGGACGTGGTGCGCCCCCGGTCGGGGTGACTAAGTTGATGGCCCGTGACCATGCTGGTGATGACGGGGACCGGAACCGGCGTCGGCAAGACGATCACCACAGCGGCGATCGCGGCGCTGGCGCTCGAGCAGGGGCAGCGCGTCGCGGTGCTCAAACCGGCGCAGACCGGCGTCGCACCCGGCGAGGCCGGTGATCTCGACGACATCGTGCGGCTGGCCGGCAAGGACGTGACCACGCGTGAGCTGCGCCGCTACCCGGACCCGCTGTCGCCGGAGGCGGCGGCGCGGCGCAGCGGCCTGCCGACGCTGGGCCCGGGCGAGATCGCGGCCGCGGCGGCCGAGCTCGACGCCGCGCACGACCTCACGCTCATCGAGGGCGCCGGTGGCCTGCTCGTCCGATTCGACACCCAGGGCAGCGGGCTCGCCGAAGTGGCGTGGTCGCTGGGCGCCCCGGTCGTGGTCGTCGCCCAGCCCGGGCTCGGCACGCTCAACGCGACGGCGCTCACCGCCGAGGTCGCCACGCGCCGCGGGCTCAACGTCGTGGGTGTGGTGGTCGGCGCGTGGCCGGCCGAGCCGGACCTCGCGTCCGTGGAGAACCTTCAGGACCTGCCGAACGCGGCAGGCGCACCCATGCTCGGGGTGCTGCCCGAGGGGCTGGGCGCGGTGGAGCGCGATACGTTCGTCGAACGCGCGCGGTCCGGCCTCTCGCCGTGGTTCGGCGGGGAGTTCGACCCCGAGTCGTTCGCGGGGAGCGCGACCGTCGGGAAGTGACGGGAGTCGCACCCGGCGCGGCCCGCGCTGGGGGACGATGGCCGGGCCCGTACCGGTGTCAGGCAGCCGAGGAGAAGGAGACGTCGTGACCGCAGCCCCGGGGAAGCTCGACCAGGACGCCGGCGACGTGCTCGCCGTCGCCCGCGAACAGGTGCTCGAGCGCGGCGTCGGGCTGTCGGAGGAACAGGTGCTGGCCGTGCTGCGGCTGCCCGACGAACGGCTCGCCGAGGCCCTGCAGCTCGCGCACGAGGTGCGCATGCGCTGGTGCGGCCCGGAGGTCGAGGTCGAGGGCATCGTCAGCCTCAAGACCGGCGGCTGCCCGGAGGACTGCCACTTCTGCTCGCAGTCGGGCCGCTTCCCGTCGCCGGTGCGCTCCGCATGGCTCGACATCCCGGGCCTCGTCAAGGCCGCGCGCCAGACCGCCGAAACGGGCGCCACCGAGTTCTGCATCGTCGCCGCCGTGCGCGGGCCGGACAAGCGGCTGCTCTCGCAGGTCCGCGAAGGCGTCGAGGCGATCCGGGCCGACGGCAACGACATCCAGATCGCGTGTTCGCTCGGCATGCTCACCCAGGAGCAGGTCGACGAGCTGGTCGAGATGGGCGTGCACCGCTACAACCACAACCTCGAGACGGCGCGCTCGCACTTCCCGGAGGTCGTCACCACGCACTCCTGGGAAGAGCGCTGGGACACGCTGCGCATGGTCGCCGACGCCGGCATGGAGGTCTGCTGCGGCGGCATCATCGGTATGGGGGAGACGGTCGAGCAGCGTGCGGAGTTCGCCGTGCAGCTCGCCGAGCTGAGCCCGCACGAGGTGCCGATGAACTTCCTCATCCCGCAGCCGGGCACGCCGTACGAGCACTTCGAGATCGTCGAGGGCAAGGACGCGCTGCGCACCGTCGCCGCGTTCCGGCTCGCGATGCCGCGCACGATGCTGCGCTTCGCGGGCGGCCGCGAGCTCACCCTGGGCGACCTCGGTGCCGAGCAGGGCATGCTGGGCGGTATCAACGCGATCATCGTCGGCAACTACCTGACCAACCTCGGCCGGCCCGCGAGCGCGGACCTGAAGATGCTCGACGAGCTCAAGATGCCGGTCAAGGCGCTCAGTGACACCCTCTGACGAACCCGGTTACTGCGTCCACTGTGGACAGCCCTCGCCCGGCGGCGCCGACCACCCGGCGTGCCACAACCCGCGCACGGCGCTGGAACCGCCCCGGTACTGCGTGTTCTGCGCCCGGCGCATGGTCGTGCAGGTGACGCCCGTCGGCTGGACCGCGCGGTGCAGCCGGCACGGGGAGACCGCCAGTGGTTGACCGCGGGTGCTGACCGGTTACGCTCGGTCCGCACACGCGCAGGGAGGGAGTCCGGGGTGGTCGATTCCGCGGGCAAGGCAGCACACCGGTCGTCCGCCGTGGCCGACGCGTGGTCGGTGCCGAACCTCTTCCCGCCCCACCGGGTGCGGCCCACAGTGGTGGTGAAGGCCGACCTGCTGCCCGCCATCAGCGTGCTCTCGACCGCCGGATTGCTCGGCATCCCGCTCGGCTGGCTGTGGTCCCTGATGGCGCCGCCGCAGCGCGAGCGCGTGGTGACGGCCGACGGCCAGCGCGTGCCGCTGGAGCTGGAAAGTTGGCACCGCTTCGACGACCTCGCCATCTACGGCCTCCTGGCGCTCGCGACGGGCCTGGTGATCGGCATCGTGGTGTGGCTGCTGCGCGAACGCCGTGGCCCGGTCGTGTTCCTGGCCGCCGCGGGTGGTGCCGCGCTCGCGGGCTGGCTCGGCACGCAGGTCGGCGTGGCCTTCGTGAACGCGAAGTACGCGATCGACACGCCGCCCGCACTGGGCGCCGTCATCGCGGAGGCACCCCGGCTGGAGTCCGGCTGGATCTGGCTTGCCGCGCCGCTGATGACGGCGCTGGTGTACGCGCTGCTAACGGCGTGGAACGGCCGTGAGGACCTCGGGCGCCGGCTCGGTTAGTTCAGGTTCGCCGGTTTCGAGTAGTCCGCGAGCTCCGTCGGGGGCAGCGGTACGGCGCTGAGCGTCTCGAGGAACCACGCCTCCCGGGTGAGCAGGCGGCAGATGATCCGCAGCCGCCGCAAGGGGTGCGTCTCCTCGAGCAGGTGCTGACGGTCTTCCAAGGGCAGCAGGCAGTCGGCGGCGAGCTGGTAGGCGAGTTCGGTGAGGTCGGCCTCCTCGCCGGGCGTCTGCCAGTCGTCGGCGTGCCAGGCGGCCTCGCAGTAGCGGCGGTGAGCGGCGCGGGCGACGTCGCCGAGCCGCTGGCCGGTCTCGGCCGCGGCGGCCGGCACGGGGTCGTCCGGCAGCCAGTCGACGACGCCGATGAGGTACGGCGCCGAGGTGCAGTCCAGCTCACGCAGGCGGAAGCGGCGGGCGGCCTTGGTGACCACGTCGTAGCGGCCGTCGGGCAGCCGCTTCGCCTCGCGCAGCACGGTGCTGCAGCCCACGTCGTGCACATGGTCTAGACCGCGAACCTCCCGGACGAGCGGTGCCCGCAACGCGACCACACCGAATTCGCGCCCCGGCACCGCGCCGCCCACGAGGTCGGCGGTCAGCTGGCGGTAGCGCGGTTCGAAGATGTGCAGCGGGAGGTGCGTGCCGGGCAGCAGCACAGTCTGCAGCGGGAACAACGGCAGTGTCGCTGTCCCACTGGGGTTCTGCTCCTGGTCCGGCTCGGTCACGCGTCCACCGTACGGGTAGCGGCGCGCGCTCGCAGTCCGTCAACCTGCGGGCGGCGGCTTGAGCACCGCGAAGGGGTCAGTGACCTGCATCCCTTTGCCCGCGAAGGAGAACAGCGCCGCGGGGCGGCCGCCGGCACGGCCGGGGGAGGCCGTGTGCCCGGTGGGCACGAGCAGTCCGCGGCGGGCCAGCACGCGCTGCAGGTTGGTGGCCGACACCCGGTAACCGAGCGCGGCGGAGTACAGCCCGCGCAGCGCCGAGATCGTGAACTGTTCGGGCGCCAGCGCGAAACCGAGGTTGGTGTAGCTGAGTTTCGAGCGCAGCCGATCGCGGGCGCGCAGCACGATCGCCTCGTGGTCGAACGCGGTGCGCGGCAGCGCGGTCACGTCGTGCCACTGCGTGTCCTCCGGGACTTCGGGGTCGACGTCCGAGGGCACCAGGCCCAGGAACGCCGTGGCCACCACCCGCGGGCCCGGCACGCGGTCGGGTGCGCTGAACACCGCGAGCTGCTCCACGTGCTTGAGCTGGCGCACGTCAACCTTCTCGGCGAGCTGGCGGCGGATGGACGTTTCGACGTCCTCGTCGGGGCGCAGCCGGCCGCCGGGGAGTGACCACCGGCCGAGGTGCGGGTCGAGCGCGCGGCGCCACAGGAGCACCCGCAGTGTGTCCGAGCGCACTTGCAGGACGGCACACAGAACCTCGTGGGCCAAGGGGGCCTGGGTGTTAAGATGACTGCGCACGGTTTTCGATTATAAGGCGAAAACCCGTCCACGGTCCAGGAGGGCCAGACATGACTTCCACGGTTGAGCAGGACCTGACCCCCTACGGCGGGGTGGCGGCGAACGCGGACTGGGCGGAGGAGGTTCGCGAGCTCGCGCGCAAGCGCGACGCGGTGCTGCTGGCGCACAACTACCAGGTCCCCGAGATCCAGGACATCGCCGATTTCACGGGCGACTCCCTGGCGCTGAGCCGCATCGCGGCGAGCAGCGACGCCTCCACGATCGTCTTCTGCGGCGTGCACTTCATGGCCGAGACGGCGAAGATCCTGGCGCCGGAGAAGACGGTGCTGATCCCCGACGCGCGGGCCGGCTGCTCGCTCGCCGACTCCATCACCGGCGCCGAGCTGCGGGCCTGGAAGGCCGAGCACCCGGGCGCGGTGGTGGTGTCGTACGTGAACACCACGGCCGAGGTGAAGGCCGAGACGGACATCTGCTGCACGTCGTCCAACGCCGTCGACGTGGTGGCTTCGATCCCCGCCGACCAGGAGGTTCTCTTCCTCCCGGACCAGTTCCTCGGCGCGCACGTGAAGCGCACGCTGGGTCGGGAGAACCTGCGCGTGTGGGCCGGCGAGTGCCACGTCCACGCCGGGATCAACGGCGCCGAGCTGGCCGAGCGCGCGGCGGCGAACCCCGACGCCGACCTGTTCATCCACCCCGAGTGCGGGTGCGCGACATCGGCGCTCTACCTCGCGGGCGAGGGTGCGGTTGCGCCGGAGCGCGTGAAGATCCTCTCCACCGGTGACATGGTGCACGCGGCGCGCGACACGAAAGCCCGCTCGGTGCTCGTGGCCACGGAGATCGGCATGATCCACCAGCTGCGCAAGGCCGCGCCGGAGATCGACTTCCGCGCCGTGAACGACCGCGCGTCGTGCCGGTACATGAAGATGATCACGCCGGCCGCGCTGCTGCGGAGCCTGCGCGAGGGCGCCGACGAGGTCCACGTGGACGCCGACACGGCCGCCCGGGCGCGCGCTTCGGTGCAGCGGATGATCGAAATCGGGCAGCCCGGCGGCGGCGAATGACCGCGCCGGTTAACGCCGCTGAGGCGAAAACACCGGTGTGGGAAGCCCGGGCGGACCTCGTCGTGGTGGGCAGCGGGGTGGCCGGGCTGACGGCCGCGCTGCGGGCGCAGGAGCTCGGCCTCCACGTGCTCGTGGTGACCAAGGCGGCCGTGTCCGACGGCAACACGCGCTGGGCCCAGGGCGGGGTCGCGGTCGTCCTGGAGAGCGACCACGACCTCGACGACTCCGTCGCGAAGCACGCCGAGGACACCTTCACCGCAGGCGCCGGCCTGTGCGACGAGGACGCCGCGCGGTCGATCATCGCCGGCGGCCCGGCCGCCGTCGAGCGGCTGCGCGCCGGTGGGGCGCGGTTCGACCCGGGTGCCGAGGGACTGGCGCGCACGCGCGAGGGCGGGCACAGCGCGTTCCGCGTGATCCACGCGGGCGGCGACGCGACCGGCGCCGAGGTCGAGCGCACCCTCGTGGCGCAGGCGGGCGACCGGCGCGTACCCGTGCTGCAGCACCACATCGCGGTCGACGCGCTGCGCACGCCCGCCGGTGAGGTGGCGGGCGTGACGGTACTCGACCGCGACGGCGTGCCCGGTGTGGTGCGCGCATCGGCCGTGCTGCTGGCCAGCGGCGGGTTCGGGCAGCTGTACCAGGCGACGTCGAACCCGGAGATCGCGACGGGCGACGGCCTGGCGCTGGCGCTGCGGGCCGGGGCGACAGTGGCCGACGTCGAGTTCGTGCAGTTCCACCCCACCGTGCTCTACACCCCCGGCGCGCGCGGGCGGTGCCCGCTGGTCACCGAGGCCGTGCGCGGCGAGGGGGCCACGCTCGTCGACGGCGCGGGTGCGCCGGTGATGGCGGGTGTGCACCCGCTGGGCGACCTGGCGCCGCGCGACGTCGTGTCGGCCGCGATCACGAGGCGCGTGGCGCTGGCACCGGGCGGGGTCGGCGACCACGTGTTCCTCGATGCCACCGGGATCGCCGGCTTCGCGAAGCGGTTCCCGACCGTCCACGCGGCGTGCGCGGCGCTGCGGATCGACCCGGCCGTCGATGCGATCCCGGTGACCCCCGCGGCGCACTTCGCGTGCGGCGGCGTGGTGACCACTGTGGACGGACGCTCGAGCGTGACCGGGCTGTACGCCGCCGGCGAGGTGGCGCGCACCGGGCTGCACGGCGCGAACCGGCTGGCCTCCAACAGCTTGCTCGAAGGGCTCGTGGTCGGGCACCGCGTGGCCGGCGCCGTGGCGGCGGACCTCGCGGCCGGGCTGCTGCCCGACCCGTCGCGCGGCCGGTTGCCGTCGCAAACGTCGGCGCCGGCAGCCGAGCGCGACGCACTGCAGCGCGTGATGAGCCGCTACGCGGCGATCGGCCGCGACGCCGACGGGCTGGCGGCGGCGGGTTCCGTGCTCGATCTGTCTACCAAGGACAGTCCGTTGTGGACGCACGCCGCCGTGGAGGACGCGGCGCTCACCGTGGTGGCGCAGGCGTTGCTGGCGGCCGCCCAGCGGCGCACCGAATCGCGCGGGTGCCACGTGCGGACCGACTTCCCCGAGCGTTCCGGACACTGGCGGCGCAGCCAGCTGATCCGCCTCAGTCTCTCCGGTCAGCCGGTGCTGGCCGACCCGATCACCCTGGAGGATGTGGCATGACCGAGCTCTACCCGTTTTCCGAGGCCGTCGAGCACGCGCTGGTCGCGGCCGGGCTCGAGGTGGCCGATGTCCGGCGCGTGGTGACCACGGCGCTCGAAGAGGACCTGCGGTACGGGCCCGACGCCACCACCGCGTCGACGGTGCCGGCGTCGGCGCGGGCCGTCGCGGAGCTGACGCCGCGCTCGCCCGGGGTCGTCGCCGGCCTGCCCGTGATGCTCGCGGTGTTCGACGCGGTGCTGGGCTCCGATTACGAGGTCGTTTCGTCGAAGCCGGACGGTTCGCGGCTCGCGGCGGGGGAGCCCGCTCTCGTGGTGCGCGGCCCCGTGCGGGGGCTGCTGACGGCCGAGCGGACGGCGCTGAACCTCGTGTGCCGGCTCTCGGGCATCGCGACGGCGACGGCCGAGTGGGTGTCCGAGGTGGAGGGTACGGGCGCTGCGATCCGCGACTCCCGCAAGACGACGCCGGGCTTGCGGCTGCTGGAGAAGTACGCGGTGCGCTGCGGCGGCGGCGTGAACCACCGCATGGGCCTCGGTGACGCCGTGCTGATCAAGGACAACCACGTCGTCGCGGCCGGCTCGGTGACGGCCGCGCTGGCGGCGGCGCGCGAGCACGCGCCGGAGCTGCCGTGCGAGGTCGAGGTCGACGATCTGGCACAGCTGGAGGAGGCGCTCGCCGCGGGCGCGGACGAGGTGCTGCTGGACAACTTCACGCCCGCGCAGTGCGCCGAGGCCGTGACGCGGCGGGACACGGTTTCGCCGAAAACGCGGCTGGAATCCTCTGGTGGACTGACCCTCGACCGTGGTAGGGCCTACGCCGAGTCCGGTGTGGACTTCCTGTCGGTGGGCGCGTTGACGCACTCTTCGCCCGCTTTGGACCTCGGGATGGACCTGCGCTGAACCTGTTGCCGCGGCGCCCGCTCGACTAGAATCCCGTTGTCGGACAGCGAGATTCCCCGGGAGGGTGCCGCGGTGAGGTGGCGAGCCGTCATCGCCGCGGCCGCGCTCGCGGCGGTGGGTGTGCCCGTCGCCGGCGGGTCCGCGAGCGCGGTGGGGGCGTGCGCGAACCCGTCCGGCACCTACACCGGTGCGGTGCCGTGGGGCAGCGGCTGGTGGACCCGCAACGCCTGTGGCCCCTGACGCGTGGCGACGATCAGCTCGTCGCCGTGATCGGCACGGGTGTCGACGCGCAGAACGGTCAGTTCGCGCTCGGCCAGGTCCTCGGTGGCGGCACCTCCGACTGCGACGGCCGCGGCGCGATCGCCGCGGGGATCGTCGGCGCGCAGCCGTCGGAAGAAACGACGTTCACGGGCGTGGCGCCGGACGCGAAGCTGCTCGCGTTGCGGTACGTGGACGGCTCCGACTGCGGTGACCCGGGCGCGCTGGCTGGCGCCGTGGACACGGCGGTCGACCGCGGTGCCGGCGTGATCCTCGTGGCCGTGCCCGCGGTGGCGGACAGCCCGGCCCTGGCTTCCGCCGTTTCCCGCGCGCGCTCCCGCGGTGCGGTCGTCGTCTCCGCTGCCGCCGCGACGCAGCAGGACGCGCACACCTACCCCACCGCGTCGCCCGGCGTGCTGGCCGTCGGCTCGACCAGCGAGGCCGGCGCTCCCGTCCAGACGGAGGCCGGTGACTACCTTGGCATTTCCGCTCCGGGCGCCAACCTGGTCAGCACCTTCGCAGGCGGGGGCGGCGCCGTTGCCCACTGCTGGCCCGTGACGGATCCGTCGCCGGCTGCCGCCTACGTCGCCGGCGTCGCGGCTCTCGTGCGCGCCGCCCACCCGTCGCTGACCGGCGACCAGGTGGTGACCCGGCTGACCCTCACGGCGTCCCCTCCGCCCTCGGGCACCCGCTACACCCGGCGGGGCTGCGGCGTGGTCGACGCTTATGCCGCCGTGTCCTCGACTTTGCCCGCTTCCGTTGCGGTGCCGGGTGGTTCGGCCGCGCCGCTGGCTCTGCCTGCCGTGGTTGCGGCCCCCGCGCCACCCGCGTCTCCGGTGCACCTCGCCGCTGGCTTCCTCGCCGTGGGCGGCGTGGTCCTCGCCGCCGCGACGGGGTCTCGGCCGTCGCCTTCCGCCGCGGCCGGCGGCGCCGGAAGGCGTCGCGGTTCACGCCGTAGGCGCGCGGAATTGCGTGCACGGCATCGTTGGTAGTGCCCGGCGTTCTTTCGGCGAACCTGCTTGGGCATCGATGACGGGGAGTCTGGCGAGCCGGCTTCCGCCTGCGGTGCTGAACGTTCCGTTCGACGAAGCCACGCCGATGGCGACCACCGCGAGGCCCGGCGATTCGGCGACCTCGCCTGTCGACGGCTCCGGTCGCCGCGCCTCTCCGGCAGCGAGCTTCGCCTCGTGGCCCTCGCCGTGGGCGGTGTGGTCCTCGCCGCCGCGACGGGGGTCACGGTCACCGGTTTCCGCCGGATAGAGGAGAAGAAAACCGGTGCGCGGTCAGCGGTTCTCGACACACCGCGTCGACCCGATGATCGCCACCCCGCCGCCGGCGCGGGGCGCGACGGCGGCGGTGGTGGTGGTGGTGGTGCTCCTGCTGTGCCAGAAGCTGCCGGATCGGTCGCTTGCGTCGGCGCTGTGCTGGGGGACAGCGGTGGCGGCCGTCGGCATGGGACTGGCACTGCTGGTGTTCTCGCCGACGCCGGCGCAGCAGGCGATGCTCGCGGCAGGCGGGAAGCCGCCGGTGATCGGCGGCCGCACCGTCGGCCTCGCCGACGGCGGGCCGGGGCTGCCGCTGCTCGGGGGGGAGCACCGCCGGCGGCGACCTGCGGATCTCGCACTTCGTCGGTATCCACGTGATCCAGGTGATCCCGCTCGTCGCGCTCGCGCTGGCGGTACTGGCGCGGCACTACCCGGCGCTTTCTTCGGACATCGTGCGCCGGCGCCTGGTCTGGACCGCGACCCTCGGCTATACGGGCCTGCCGGCGCTGGTGACGTGGCAGGCGCCGCGCGGGCAGCCGATCGTTCGCCCGGAGTTCTGGGCGCTCGCCGCGGCGGCGGGCCTCCTCGTGGTGGTGGCTTCGGGGGTGAAGGTGTCGCTGCGTTCTGACCGATTTCTGAGAACTCTGCGGTAAGACGGGGTGATGGTCTACCCGCAGGCAGTGCTCGACGCGCTCACCCAGGATCCGGACGCGGTCGCGTTCGAGCACGGCCCACGGCAGGTCACGCGCGCCGAAGTGTTCGACCTGATCGGCCGGTTCACCGCCGCGCTGCGGGGCGCGGGGGTTGCGCGCGGGGACGGCGTCGGCCTGGCCACCGCCGTGACGCCCGAGGGGTGGGCCGCGCTGATCGCCGCGCAGGTGCTGGGGTGCCGCGCGGTGGGGATCCGGGCCGGCCTGCCGGTCGCGCATCTGCGCGAAGTCGTGGGCGATCTGGCGGCCGTGGTGGTCGACGCGGCTTCCGAAACCCCGCAACTGCGCGCGACCGCGGCGGGCGCGAAGCTCCTGCGGATCGAACCGTCGTTGCTCGAGGTGTTCGAGGAGCCGGTGCCCTGCGGACGGCCGGACGACCCCGGCTGGGTGGTCTTCACCAGCGGCAGCACGGGCGTGCCGAAGGGCGTCGCGTACTCCTTCGCCGCGCTGACGGCGCAGGGGGTGGAGCACCGCCCGGAGGAGAGCGCTGCGGACCTGGCCGCGCGCTACCGGCGGTTCCTCCTGTTCGGCACCCTGACGAGCGCGGTGATGATCACGCACCTGCGTTCGTGCCTGCTCGCGGGCGGCACGGTGGTGATCCCGGAGGACCTGCCGGACTTCCCGTGGATCCTGCCGCGCCTGGACATCACGGCCGCGTTGACGACCGTCCCGCGGCTGTACCGGATCCTGGACGTGCTGCGCACTTCCGCCGTTGATCTGAGCGGTGTGCGCATGCTGGTAGTGGCCGGTTCGCCCGTCGCGCCGGGCCTGATGGCGGAGGCGTTTTCCCGCGTGGGGCCCGGGATGCAGCAGGCGTACGGCCAGACGGAGGCGGGGAAGCTGACCGTCCTGACGCCGGCTGACGTGGCTGCGTTCCCCGATGCCCTGGGCTCGGTGGGCCGCCCGTGCGCCGGCGTGGAGATCTCAGTGCGTTCTGCGTCGGGTGCTTTGCTGCCGGCGGGTTCGCCGGGCGAGATCTTCGTGCGCGCGCCCGGTGTCTTCACCGAGTACTGGCGCAATCCCTCGCAGACTGCTTCCGTGCTGCAGGACGGGTGGGTCCGCACGCAGGACCTCGGGTGGGTGGACGACGCCGGTTTCCTGTTCTTGACCGGCCGGACGCGGGACGTGGTGATCGTGAACGCGGTGATCCACTACACCGGGCCGATCGAGCGGGCGTTGGCGGAACACCCGGACGTGGATCAGGCCTATGTCGTGGCCGCTCCCCACGCGGACACCGGCGAGGCCGCGCGCGCGTTCGTCGTCGCGGCGCCGGGGCGGAGCGCGGATGTGGTGGCGTTGGGCGCGGTGGTGGCTTCCTTCGTGGGCGAGGCCGCGGCTTCGGTGACGGTGATCGACGAGGTTCCTGTTGCACCGTCGGGAAAACCGGACAAGGCAGCGCTGCTGGGGTTGATCGGCTAGCGCGACCGGCCGAGCGCTGTGTGAAGAGCCTCGACGTCCGCGATGTCGTGGGCGCGCGGTTCGTAACCCTGGTGGAACAGCAGCTGCTGCGTGACCGACAAGCACGGCACCGTCACGCCTTCGATGGTGCCCGTGACGAAGCAGTCCGCGGGGTAGTCGAAAGTCCCGCCGGTGTTGTCGGCGGCCTGGGTGGCGGAGCCGTCCGGGGCGAAGTGCAGGGGGTGCAGGTCGAGGGACGCGCCGTCGGGGCGGGTGAGGACGAAGCGGACCGGGCGGAGGTCCTCGGCTTCGGCGAAGCCGGCCAGGGCGGCGAGGACAGTGGGTTCCTCGTCGACGCGGTGGAGGAGGTCGAGGTCGGAGTGGTCACGCGTCTGGCGGCCCAGGAGCGCGTCGACGCCCCAGCCGCCGGCCAGCCAAACGCGGCAGCCGGCCGAGCGCAGGCGGGCCAGGACGTCCAGGGCGGTCTTGGCGGTGAGCATGGGGTGCAGTGTGCCGAACCGGCCCGGACGTCGCACGGAAATAACGCGTGGCAACGGATTGTCGGACGCCCGCAGTCTGCTTGATCCAATCGCGGCTCGCGGCCGCTGGGGTCAGGAGCTCGGTGACATCGCTTTCAAGCACCGCCGCGTGGTCGGGACTGGTAACGAGGCGAAGAACGTCAGAGTAGCCCAGCTGCCGCAGCAAACAGACCCGGATTTTCGGCAACGAGTGAGTTGATGCGTTCAGCGGGGGCGGGTCCTGTGAAAGGTCATCAACCAGGACGCGAGCGGGCCATTCAAGCACGTCGCGAACGTGAACGTGATCATCACCCGGACGATGAGCAGTGTCCTGCACGAGGCAGGCGTTCGCGTCCTGATCGATCATGCCGGCGGAAATTCCTAAAACCTTCGCGTTCTCGAAGCGCGTCGTGTTCGCCATACCTGAACCCGCCTTCCGATCTTCGCCGCGCACGGGCTCGAGTCGAGGGCCGCGTTCCGCACGCGCCGCTCGGAGGTCCCGCACCGACGCGTAGTTCCCCGCGGCGTGCAGCAGTTCTCGGCGAGCCAGAGCGTTGGCGCACCGGGTGTGAACCCGGTGTCGCGCAAGGGCGTGGCCCGGTCGGCCGCGAGGTCGGCCACGACCGGGTGGCGCCGGCACCGGGCTGCGGCCACGGCGAGAACGGGTTCCTTGGCGGCGAAGACTTTCGCACGGCCCATTTCGTACCAGTCGGCGTCGGTCGGGAGGTCGAGCCGGTACGTGCGCGTGTCCAGCCCGGCGCCGTGCAGCACGACCTGCCGTAACCCGCGCTCGCCCGCCAGCTCCCGGGCGAAGGGGTCGTCGAAGAGCCGGTCGGCGCGCTCGGATTCGCGAGCCCGCACGGCGGCGATCCAGAACGCGCTGCCCGCCGTCATGCCGCTACGCCCACCACGAGGCCATCGCGACGGTGGTGAACTCCAGCGCGTCGTACAGCGGTTTGCCCAGTTTCGAGGCGGTGAGCGTGACCACCTCGCCGTCCACTTCGGACAGCACGGCGTGCATCAACGCCCGGCCGATCCCGCGGGAGCGGAACGCCGGCGCCGTCGTGACCCAGTACAGCCCGACGGCCCCACCACCGCGCACGACGAGGCACGCGCCCGCCGGTTCGCCGTCGCGAAGGAGCAGCCGCGCGGAGAGGTCGTCGCGCTCCAGCAGGCCGGGCGGGAACACCTCGCCGCGGACGTAGGGCTGGTGGCGCCCGAGCGGGAACCCGTGCACGACCACGTCCTCCACCGCCGCGAGCAGGTCCGGCGTGTCGGCGAGCACGACGTCGCCGGCGCCGAAGCCGGGCCCCGTGCGCGTCATCACGGGCAGCTGCCGCGCGCTCAACCCGAGCGGCTCCAGGTCGACGCAACCGTAGGCGTCCTCCACGACCACGGTCGTCCCGTTCTTCGCCAGCTCGGTGAGTTCGGCGACGTCGTCCGCGCTCGGCGTGGCCGAGCGCAGCACGATCCGCATCCCGCTGCGTTCGCTGCCGTGCACGCACACGAATCCCGGCCGCGTGGTCAGCGCGTGACCCCGGCTCTCGGCGAGGGCGGTCCAGAACGCGGCGGCATTGGCGACGGCGAGGTCGAGGCTCATGCGCTCGACCCTAAGGCGACCGGAACGCCCCCAGAAGGGCCGATTCACGCCACACCCGGAGGGCCAATCGGACGCGGCGGCCTTCGGCATTCGGGGGTGGCCGTCGGGCGCGTGGCCGCCGACGGCGCGGCCGAGCACCGCACGCCGCAGCTCGGCGCGACCGGGGGATCCGCGGACGCGCCGGCGCCGGAGTGCCGACGTAGACGGCCCCGCCGCAGCCCGGGCGGCCCCGCCGGGCGATGGGCGGCGTCCGTCGCTCCCCAGATGGCCTCGCCGGGCGACGCGCGGCCCTGCCGCACCCAGGCGATGGATGGTCCCGTCGCGCCCCAGATCGCCTCGCCGGGCGAGGCGTGGCCCTGCCGCACGCGGGCGACGGACAGCCCCGTCGCGCTCCAAATCGCCTCGTCAGTACTCCAGACGGCCCGCCGTACCCCCGACAGCCCCGCCAGGCGACAGACAGTCCCTACCGAACTCCATGGAGGGCGTCCCCCTTCCAGTCCATCGTTGTGGGGCCCTGAAAAGCCCTCGAAGCGGAATCTGTTCGGCGTGATCGGCCTGCTCAGCCCCTCGGGTGGCAAGGACTGGCTCGCCGGCGGGCACGTGATCGTCGAGGAGGGCACGGGCGCGCGCTTCGTGCTCGGCGCCGACGGCGCGGTGCACCCGGTGCTCAACTACGCGTCGGCGCGGCTGCTCGCGGATGGCAACGGCGACGCGACCGTCTCCGTCTCCTCCGAAGACCTGGGCAAAGCTCCGCGTGGCACGGAGATCGGCATCTCCGCCGCCCCCGACTCGCTGCCCGCCGCCGGCGCGCTCGTGGCCGCGCCGTGGACGAGCTGCAGCCGCACGACGCAGGACGCGCCCGCGTCGGCCGAACCGCTCGTGGCCGTGCTGCTCGGCACGCCCGCCGCGGGGACGCGGCTGCCGCGCGGCTCGGGCGTGATCGTCCGGGTGCGGGGCGGCGAGCGTTACCTGCTCGCCGACGGCCGCCGCTACCGGCTCGGCGACGAGGCCACGGCCGCGCTGCAGTTCGGCAGCTACCCGACGATCGCGGTGTCGTCCCGCTGGCTCGACACCGTGCCCGCCGGACGCGACCTCGGCGAGCTCCCCGTGCCCGGCGCGGGCGGGCCAGGGCCGCGCGTCGACCCGGCGGACACACGCGTCGGCGAGGTCCTCGCGGTGGTCGACGTGATGGCAAGCGCGGGCGACGCCACGTTGTACTACCTCGTGCGCGGCGACGGCCTCGAGCCCGTCGGCCAGACCGAGGCGAGCCTGCTCGTCACCACATCCGCCAACGACGCCGCGTACGACGGCAACGCCGCGCCGGAGCGCGTACGTGCGGCCGACGTCGCTTCTGTGCGCAAGGTGGCGCCCTCGCGTGCCGGCGGCGCCGATCTCGCCGCGTACCCGGACCGGGTCCCGGGCAAGGCGCCGGCCACCGGCTCGTCGGTGACCCTGTGCGCGCAGGGCGGCGAAGTGTTCGTCTGCGCCGCAGTGCCGGTGCCGCCGGGCGGGTGCGCGTTGCCGGTCACGAGCCACCGCGACGCCCGCGTGGCCGACGAGGTGTACGTGCCGCCCTCGGGCGGCGCCCTGGTTTGCGACACCGGTTCCGGCACGACCTACCTGGTCACGGACCTGGGGCGAAATTATCCGATCGCGACCGCTCCGGCGCTCGCTTCGCTCGGTTACGGTTCCGTGGCCAGGCAGGCGCTTGCGAGCGGTCTTCTGGCACTGGTGCCGACGGGTCCGGCGCTGGACCCGGCCACGGCCGGGCAGCCGGTGCCGTCGGGTGGAACGGGATGAGCGAGTCGGTGTACATGACAGAGGAACGGCCCAGCACGGGGGAGACGGAGTCCGCGCGGATCCGGGTGGCGGTGATCGAGGACCACCCGCTGTACCGGCGGTCGGTGGAGCGCGTGCTCGCCGAGGCCCCGGACGTCGAACTGGGCGCGGTGGCGGACTCCGTGGCCCGCTTCCACGTCGAGCGGCAGCCGCCGGGGTCGGTGGTGCTGCTCGACCTGGGGTTGCCGGGCGTCGCGGGCGCGGCCGCCGTGCTGGAAGTCTGCGAGCTCGGGCACCACGTGCTCGTGGTCTCCGCGCAGGCCGAATCGGAACAGGTGCTGGCCGCGATCTCGGCCGGCGCCAAGGGTTTCCTGTCCAAGGACGTCGACGTCGACGAGCTGCTGATCGCGATCCGCGCCGTCGCCGAGGGCGGTTCCTACGTGTCGGCGGTGGTCGCCGGGATGATCATCACGGACAACACCGAGCGGCCGGTCGCACGGCCCGAGATGGCGCTCTCCCCGCGCGAGGAGCAGGTGCTACGGCTGGTCGCGGCGGGCGAGCGGGACATCGACATCGCCCGCATCCTCGACATCGGCGTCCGCACCGTGCGCGGCTACCTCGACCGCATCCGCGACAAGACGGGTGAACGCCGCCGCCCGGGGCTGGTCAAGGAGGCCATCCGCCGGGGCCTCGTGGGCGGGTCCTGAAATGAGCGCGGCTGTTGACCCGATCCACGTCGGGGTGATCGAAGACCACCCCCTCTACCGCGACGCCGTCGCCCGCGTGCTCACCGAAGCCCCCTACGTCGAACTCGGCGCCGTCGCCGACTCCGTCGCCCGCTTCGCCGTGCAAGACCAGCCCCCGGGCAGCGTCGTCGTGCTCGACCTCAAGCTCCGCGGCGTCCAGGACGCGGCCGCCGTCCTGGAAGTCGGATACCTGGGCCACAAGGTGCTCGTGGTCTCCGCCCACGCCGAACAACCGGAAGTCCTCGGCGCCATGCAAACGGGCGCCAAGGGCTTCCTGGCCAAGGACGTCGACGGAGACGAGCTGTCGCGCGCCATCCGCACCATCGCCCAGGACAACGCCTACGTCTCACCCACCCTGGCCGACCTGATCATCCAGGACAGCGACGATGGCCACGCCGGCCCCAAGATCGTCCTCTCCGAACGCGAAAAGCAGGTCCTGCCCCTCGTCGCCGTCGGCGAACGCGACGTGGACGTCGCCGAAATCCTCAACATCAGCGTCCGCACCGTCCGCTCCTACCCCGACCGCGTCCGCGACAAAACCGGGCGAACGCCGCCGCGTCGGCGTCGTAAGTGCCGCCATCCGCGAAGGCCTACTCCGCTAACGCGCACTCACACCAGCCCACGCGGCGGCCACCCGCGAAGGCGAGCCGACCGCTCCCCTCACCTGCACAACGCAACAGACGCGCACAGAGCTCACCTGCACCCAGCCCCCGCCCTGCACCCCGTTCCGAAGCCTTCTTTACGATCCGGCTTCGGGGTGCACTCCCACGCAACAGCCCTGCGAGGACGGCACCATTTCCTGCGACAACCGCAACACGCCCCTACGAGGACCGCCTCACACCTCGCGAAAACCCCACACCCCCTGCGAGGACCGCACCACTCCCCGCGACATCCCCGACACACCGTGCGCAAAACCTCAACAATCCCCGCGCACGACCCCCTCACAACCCCGTCACAACCGCCGATTACCCAACGCCCCCGTCGCCCCCCTCGCCTTCCCCGCCACCGCGGGATCCACCTCCACCACAACCGTCTCCGGCTCAGCGCCCAACTCCACCAGCACCCGCCCGAACCCATCAGCAACCAGCGAATGCCCGATCCCCGTCGGCGCCTTCGGATTCACCTCGATCCCCGAAGCCGCCGGATCAGCCTGCCCACACCCCACGACCCAGCACCCGGAATCCAACGCGCGCGCCCGCACCAGCACCCGCCACTGGTCGAGCTTCCCTTCCCCAGCCCCCCACGAAGTGGGCATCAGCACCACATCCGCGCCGTCGTCCGCCAACCGCCGGAACAACTCCGGGAACCGCACGTCGTAACACGTCGCGACCCCGAACACGGTCCCCTCGACCTCGAACGTCACGGGCGCGTCCCCAGGCGCCACCGTGTCCGACTCGGCGAAGCCGAACGCGTCGTACAGGTGGATCTTGTCGTACCCGAGCGACACCCCGAGGCCGGTGATCACCAAGGTGTTCCGCACCCGGCCGTCCGGGGCCGGCGTGAACATCCCCGCCACCACCAGCACCCCGTGCTCGTCCGCGATCGCCGCCACCGCCGACGCCCACGGCCCGTCCAGGGGCTGCGCCACCGGCCCGAGCGGCCGCCCGAACCGCGCCATCGTCGCCTCTGGGAAGACCACGATGCGCGCCCCGTCCGCGGCAGCGGCTTCGACACCGGCGCGAACGAGTTTCAGGTTCTCCTCCGCATCGTCGCCCGAGTTGAGCTGGACCAACGCGATCCGCGGCACAGCGTCCTCCCTCATCGTGGGACAGCAGGTCACCACCGAGTATCCCTGCCAGGGCGTGCGGAGCCACCTCGTACCCTGGTGACCATGCTGAACCGCACCGACCTGCGTGGGCAGGTCCCGACCGTCGCCGAACTGCGAGCCGCGCTGCCGCGCGCCGAATACGACGTGGACGCGGCCCTGCATCACGTTCGGCCGGTGGTCGAGGCGGTTCGCGACCGCGGGGTGGCGGCGGTGCTCGAGTACACCGAGCAGTTCGACAAGGTCCGCCCGCAGTCCGTGCGCGTCCCCGCGGCGGAGCTGACGAAAGCCCTCGACGCGCTCGACCCGCAGGTCCGCGCCGCGCTCGAGGAGTCGATCGCGCGCGCCCGGAAGGTGCACGCCGATCAGCGCCGCCAGGACGTGACCACGCAGGTGGTCCCCGGTGGCACGGTCACGGAGCGCTGGGTGCCGGTGGACCGCGTCGGGTTGTACGCGCCGGGCGGGCTGGCGGTGTACCCGTCGACGGTGGTCATGAACGTGGTGCCGGCGCAGCTCGCGGGCGTCCGCTCGCTGGTGGTCTGCTCGCCACCGCAGGTGGCGTTCGGCGGCCTGCCGCACCCGACGATCCTCGCGGCCGCCGCTCTGCTGGGCGTCGACGAGGTGTGGGCTGTCGGCGGTGCGCAGGCCGTGGCGCTGCTCGCGTACGGCGGCACGGACACCGATGGCGCCGAGCTCGCGCCCGTGGACATCGTCACCGGTCCGGGCAACATCTACCTCACCGCCGCGAAGCGCCTGGTCCGGGGCGTGATCGGCATCGACTCCGAGGCCGGCCCCACGGAGATCGCGATCCTCGCCGACGAGACGGCCGACCCGGTCCACGTGGCGGCCGACCTCATCAGCCAGGCCGAGCACGACCCGCTCGCGGCCAGCGTGCTCGTGACCACGTCCGAGGAGCTTGCCGACGCCGTCGAGAAAGACCTCACCGGGCGCGTCGCCGCGACGAAGCACTCGGAGCGCGTGACGCAGGCGCTGAGCGGGACGCAGTCGGGAGTCATCCTGGTGTCCACTGTGGACGACGGGCTCCGGGTCGTGGACGCCTACGCCGCCGAGCACCTCGAGATCCAGACGGCGAACGCCCGGGAGGTCGCCGCGCGGGTGCGCAACGCCGGGGCGGTGTTCGTCGGGGCGTACGCGCCGGTCTCGCTCGGCGACTACTGCGCCGGCTCCAACCACGTGCTGCCCACGGGCGGCTTCGCCCGGCACTCGTCGGGCCTGTCGGTGCAGAGCTTCCTCAAGGGCATCCACGTCGTCGACTACAGCCAGGACGCGCTGCGCGAGGTCGCCGGCCGCGTCGTCGCGCTGGCCGACGCCGAGGACCTGCCCGCCCACGGCGAGGCCGTGACCGCCCGATTCGCGGGGGAGACCCGATGACCGACCAGGCCGTGCCGGGCGCCGAGGTGACGCTCGACGCCCTGCCGCTGCGCGAGGACCTGCGCGGCAAGAGCCCCTACGGCGCGCCGCAGCTCGACGTGCCCGTGCGGCTCAACACCAACGAGAACCCCTACCCGCCGCCGCCCGAGCTGGTGGCCGACGTGGCGGAAGCCGTGCGAACCGAAGCCGCTTCGCTGCACCGCTACCCGGACCGCGACGCCGTCGCGCTGCGCACGGACCTCGCCGACTACCTCACGGTGTCGACGCGGGTCGTGCTGTCCGAGGCGAACGTGTGGGCGGCCAACGGGTCCAACGAGATCCTGCAGCAGACCCTGCAGGCGTTCGGCGGGCCGGGCCGCAGCGCGCTCGGCTTCGAGCCGTCGTACTCGATGCACCCGATCATCTCCTCCGGCACGCGCACGGACTGGGTGCCGGTGCCGCGCCGGCCCGACTTCACGCTCGACACGGCCCGCGCCGCGGAGCTGGTGGCCGAGCGGCGCCCGGACGTCGTGTTCGTGACCAGCCCGAACAACCCGACCGGCGGGTCGATCCCGTTCGACCAGCTGCGCGGGATCCTCGACGCGGCGCCGGGCATCGTCGTGGTGGACGAGGCGTACGCCGAATTCTCGTCGCAGCCCAGCGCGGTCGGGCTGATCGAGGAGTACCCGGCGAAGCTGATCGTGTCGCGCACGATGAGCAAGGCGTTCGCCTTTGCGGGTGGGCGGCTCGGCTACCTGGCGGCCGCTCCGGCGATCGTCGACGCGCTGCAGCTCGTTCGGCTGCCCTACCACCTGTCCAAGCTCACGCAGGCCGCCGCGCGCGCCGCGCTGCGCCACGCCGACGCGACGCTCGGCACCGTGCAGAAGCTCGCCGCCGAACGCGATCGCGTCGTGGAAGCCTTGCTGGGCCTGGGTTTCACGCCCGTGCCGAGCGACGCGAACTTCATCCTCTTCGGACAGTTCGCCGACGCGAAGGCCACGTGGCAGTCCTACCTGGACAACGGCGTCCTGATCCGCGACGTCGGCATCGAAGGCCACCTGCGCGTGACCATCGGTACCCCGGAAGAGAACGACGCCTTCCTCGAGGCCAGTAAGGAAGTACCGCGATGAGCGAGCCTGCGAGCGAATCATTCGACACCGCGCCTTCGGGTAACGGCGCACCGAGCGTCGGCGAGGTGGGCGCATGACTCGCATCGGCAAGGTGGAGCGCACGACCAAGGAGTCGTCGATCCTGGTCCAGCTGGACCTCGACGGCACGGGCCAGGTCGAGATCTCCACGGGTGTGCCGTTCTACGACCACATGCTCACGGCCTTCGGCGTGCACGGCTCGCTGGACCTCAAGGTCGAAGCCACGGGCGACATCCACATCGACGCCCACCACACCGTCGAGGACACCGCCATCGTCCTGGGCCAGGCGCTGCGCCAGGCCCTCGGCGACAAGAGCGGCATCCGCCGCTTCGGCGACGCCTGGATCCCCATGGACGAGACGCTCGCCCACGCCGCCATCGACGTTTCGGGCCGCCCGTACTGCGTCCACGTCGGCGAGCCCGAGCAGTTCAACACGTTCACGATCGGCAACAACTACCCGTTCGTCCTGACGCGCCACGTGTTCGACTCCCTGTCGTTCCACGCGCAGATCGCGCTGCACGTCCGCGTGATCCACGGCCGCGACCCGCACCACATCGCGGAGGCGGAGTACAAGGCCGTCGCCCGCGCTCTGCGCGCCGCGACCGAACCCGACCCGCGCGCGGGCGGCATCCCGTCGACGAAGGGCGTGCTCTAGACGCCGGGGCTCGTGCCGGCGGAGGTGTTGCTCTTCCGGCACGGTGTCGCGTCTGTGGCTTCGCGGCTGGTTGGCCGGTAGCGGCCGGCCTCACGCTGCCGTGTGCCGCGTTGTGTTGTACCCGCGTCGGCGGTCGCGTTCGTCCGGGCGCATCGCGTGCTTCGTGGCGCCGCGCCGTGTCGCCCTGGCATCGTCGACCGCGTGCGTTCGCCCGGCGTCGCGGAAGGCGCCGCACCTGTGGTCGCTGGTGGGGGCCCCGTCCTGCGCGCCACGACCGAACCCGACCCGCGCGCGGGCGGCATCCCGTCGACGGAGGGCGTGCTCTAGCTGTGAGGTCCAGGGACGTTGTTCGAGATTGAGGTGACTTGGGGCCTGTCGTTGAGACAGGCGAAGGCCTCCGGTTGTGAAGTGGAGCTGTTGAGGAACCGCTTCACCAAGATCCGGAGGCCTTCGTGTCCCACGCCAACGCGGCGTTGACCCCGCGTGCGCGTGCGAGCCTTCGCGGGTTGTCGTCGATCAAGGCGGGGGCTTAGTTCCATGGCCGCGAAGGTGTTCACGGTTTCACCTCGCACGGCTGCGAAGTGGGCGAACCGATACCGGACCGAAGGGGCTGCCAGGACGGCCGGCCACTCCTCACGGCCGCATCGCAGCCCGGCCACGACGTCCGAGCAGATCACCGGGGGAGATAGTTCGGTTGCGGTGGCGCACACGTCTCGAACCGGTGCAGATGCCCGGCCGGCTCGGCGTGCCCGCGTCGACCGTGCACGCGGTGCTGATCCGTTGCCGGATCAACCGGCTCAGCCACATCGACCGGGTCACGGGCGAACGTCTCCGCCGCGATGAGCACGAGTACCCGGGCTCGTCGGTGTGTCGCACCGCGCGGTCACCTGGTTCGCCCACCCCGGCGACACCGTCGAACGCGTTCTGTCCGACATCGGCGCCTGCCACCGTTCGTTCGCCTGGCGCGACACTCGCGCCACCCTGGGAATCACCCACAAGCGCACCCGGCCCACCGGCGCCAGACCAACGGCAAGATCGAGCGCTGCCATCGCACCCTGGCCGACGGCTGGGCCTACGCCGACTTTCAACCCAGCATCCCCACGCCGAGCCGCTCTTCCCGCCTGGCTCCACGCCGACAATCGCCACCGACCCCACAGCGCCACCGCAGGCCACCCACCAGCAGGCTGACCAACCTACCCAGACATCACAGCTAGACGCCGAACACCGCGCGCGGCGTCGCGTACGCGACCGGGCCCGGGAAGTGGGTCGCGGCTTGCGTGACGGCGTCGCGGGGGGTGACGGTGTGGCTCATGTGCGTGAGGACGAGCCGGGCGGCGCCCGCCGCGGCGCGGCCGGCCTCGGCGGGCGTGAGGTGCACTGTGGACGGTTCCGAGCCGTCGGCTTCGCACAGGAACAGGTCCGCGCCGTCGGCCAGGCGGGTCAGCGCAGGGCAGGGGCCGGTGTCGCCCGAGTAGGCCAGGGTGCGGCGGCCGTCGGTGATGCGCAGGCCGAACGCGGGGAAGCCGTGGTCCACCGAGACGGACGTGAGGCGCAGGTCGCCGATGCGAGCGCGGTGGCCGTCGTGCAGTTCGTGGACCGCGAAGGCCTGCTCGATGGGTGCGCGGCCGGTGTTCGACAGGAACGCCGAGATCCGGGCGGCCGTACCAGGTGGGCCGTACAGCGGGATCGGCCGGCGCGGCCGCAGGTCGGCGAAGAGCAGGGCGTACACGGCGGGCAGCAGGTCAGCCACGTGGTCGGCGTGCAGGTGCGAGACCCACACGGCGTCGAGCTCGTCGGGGCTCGTGTGCTCCTGCAGCGCGGCGAGCGTGCCGGGACCGGCGTCGACCCAGATGTTGGTGCTGCCGTGTCTGACCAGGTAGCCGGAGCACGGGTTGCCCGGGCGGGGGTACGGGGTGGCGTTGCCCAGTACCGTCAGGGTGAAGGCCATGTGGCACGCTAACCCCCGTGAGCAAAGAGGTGATCGCCATCCTGCTGCTGGCCCTCGGCGGCTTCCTGGCCGGCGGCGTCTACTCGACGTGGAAGACGGCCAAGTTCATCGCCGTCGTCCTGGGCCTCGCGGCGCTGCTGGCGATCGGCGGCGCCGTCGTCTGGCTCGTCAGCTGAACCGGACGGCAGCGCCCTGCCTCACACCCGGACCGGCTCGCGTTCTGCCAGCGCCTTCGTGAGGCCTTTGCCCTCGACGTCCACGTTCGGCAGCACCTTGTGCAGCTTCCGCGGCAGCCACCACGCGCCGCGCCCGAGCAGTGACATCACCGCCGGCACGATCGTCATCCGGATCATGAACGCGTCGACCAGCACCCCGAACGCCAACGCGAACCCGATCGACTGGATCAGCGTCGACTCCGCCAGCACGAAGCCCGCGAACACGCTGATCATGATCAGCGCCGCCGCCGTCACCACCCGCGAACCATGCCGGAAGCCGGTGACCATGGCCTCCTGCGGATCGGCACCGTGCACGTGCTCCTCGCGCATCCGCGTCACCAGGAACACCTGGTAGTCCATCGCGAGTCCGAAGAGGACACCGATGAGCAGGATCGGCAGCATGCTCATGATCGGGCCGGTCGACTCGACGCCGAGCAGGTCCGTGAGCCAGCCCCACTGGAACACCGCGACCACGGCGCCGAACGTCGCGACGACCGAGCCGAGGAACCCGAGCGTCGCCTTGAGCGGCACCACGATGGAGCGGAACACCAGCATCAGCAGGAGGAACGCGAGCCCGACGATCAACGCGAGGTAGGGGAGCATCGCGTCGGAGAGCTTCTCGGACACGTCGATGTTCGCGGCCGTCTGGCCGGTGACGGCGAGGCTCGCACCGGTCGTCTCGTGCAGCGGCCCGGACTGCGCGCGGATCGCCGACACGAGGTTCTCGGTCTGCTCGCTGCTCGGGCCGCTCTTCGGGATCACGGTCAGCAGCGCGGTGTCGCCCGCGGCGTTGACGCGCGGTGGCGTGACGGCCGCGACGTCCGGCAGCGTGCTGATGCCCGCGACAGCCTGCTCGAGCCCCTCGGGGTCGTGGTTCGGACCGGTGTCGACCACGACGAGCAGCGGGCCGTTGGCGCCGGCGCCGAAGCCACGGCTCACGAGGTCGTAGGCCTTGCGCTGCGTCGACTCCGGCGCGGCCGTGCTGTCGTTGGGCAGGCCGAGCTGCATGCTCAGCGCCGGGATCGCGACGACGATCAGCCCGGCCAGCGCGGTCAGCAGCACGGGCAGGCGGTGGCGGGCCACGAACCGCGCCCAGCGTTCCCCGTGTGACCGCTCGACGGGCTTGCGGCGCAAGCGGATGCGGTTGCTGAGCACCCGCGTCCCGGCGAAGCCGAGCACGGCCGGCAGCAGCGTGAGGGCGATGAGCACGGCGATCGCGACGGTCGCGGCCGCGGCGATGCCCATCTGGCCGAGGAACGGGATGCCGACGACGGTCAGCCCGGCCAGCGCGATGATCACGGTGAGGCCGGCGAACACCACGGCGGACCCGGCCGTGCCCGCCGCGCGTCCGGCTGCTTCCTCCGGATCCCGCCCCAGGCTGAGCTCGTGCCGGTACCGGGAGACGATGAACAACGCGTAGTCGATGCCGACGGCGAGCCCGATCATCAGCGCGAGCACCGGAGTGTTGGAGTTCAGCTCGAGCCCGGCGGAGGCGAAGTAGATGCCCGCCATGCCGGTGCCGACGCCGACGAGCGCGGTCAGCAGCGGGATACCGGCGGCCAGCAGCGAGCCGAACGTGATGATCAGCACGACGGCCGCCACGGCCACGCCGAGACCCTCGGTCGCGCCGGTCTCGGGGAGCGCCTGCACCGCGTCGCCGCCGAACTCGACCTCGAAACCGCTCTGTTCGGCCACGTTGCCGCTGTCCAGCAGCGCCTGGCGGTCGCTGTCCGTGAGCTCGAAACCCTTGACCTGGTAGCTCACCTGGGCCAGTGCGACGCGGCCGTCGGGTGAGACCGACTTCGCCTGGTACGGGTCGGCAACCCCCGCGACCTTGGGCGCGTTCTTGAGCTTCGCGACCGTCGACTCGACCGCGGCCTTGCCTCCGGCGTCGGTCACGGTGTGGCCCGGCGGCGCCGCGATCACGACGCGCGCGGGCGCTCCACCGGCCGCGGCCTGCGGGAACTTCTCCTGGAGCCGGTCGATCGCCTGCTGCGACTCCGTGCCGGGGATCGTCACCGAGTCCGAAAGCCGGCCGGACAGCGTGAGCGCCCCGAGGCCGAGCACCACCAGCACGGCTGCCCACACGGCCGAGACGAGGGCGCGGCGCCGGAACGACAACCGGCCCAGCCGGTACAGGAATGTCGCCACGAGTCTTTCTCCGTTTCGCCCGGATCGGGCCTCCGTCACACGAACCAGTGAGCCCGAAGCTAGCCGATCGGCAAGGAGGATGCCAAGCCGATCGGCAAGTATGTGACTAGCCGCACGGCTAGAGATTCACTTGTCGATCGGCAAGTAACTCCGTTTGCCGATCGGCAGGTTGTCGCGTACGCTTCCCCCGCTTGACGAGGAGGAACGATGACTACCGCCGTCCCGGCCGAGGACACTCGGACGCGGCTGCTCGGCACCGCGCTGAAGTTGTTCGCCGAACACGGCGTGGAGGGCACGTCGCTGCAGATGATCGCCGACGCGCTCGGGGTCACCAAGGCGGCCGTGTACTACCACTTCAAGACGAAAGCGGAGATCACGGAGGCTGTCGCCGCGCCGGCCATCCGGGAGCTCGACGCCCTCGTGTCGGAAGCCGCCACCCAGCGCCGCCGCGGCGCCCAGGTCGACCACCTGCTCGACGGGTTCGTCGACCTCGTGGTGCGCCACCGCGTTCTCGTCGCGCTGTTCTCCAGTGACCCCGGCATCAACCGCGCCATCGAGAACTCGACGCGTGGCATGGAGGGCTTCAAGAACGCCCTCATCGACATCCTCGCCGGCCCCGATCCGGACATCTCGTCCCGCGTGTCGGCACTGGTGACCCTCACAGGCCTCGCCATGACGGGCGGGTCGCCCGACATCGCGCACCTCGACGACGAGAGCCTGCGCCGGGAGCTCGTGGACGTCGGGCGCCGGCTCCTCGGCCGTCCGCGGCGCCACTGGGACTGAGCGGCCGGCGGTGAAGGGCTCCTCAGCCGTCGAGCGTCAGGTACGGCGGCGGGACCTCGGCCGTCAGCCAGACGCCGTTGTCGCTGCGCTGGAATTCGTGCCCGGCCAGGGCCATTTCGCCCGCGGCGACTCGCAGCACCACCGGACGGCCGTGTCGCGCGCCGACCTTGAGGGCCGTTTCGACGTCGGCCGACAGGTGCACCGCGTGGCGGCGCATGGGCCGCAGGCCTTCGGTGAAGATCACGGGCACGGTCGTCGACGCCGTGCCGTGGTAAAGCATCGCGGGTGGCGCGACCACTGCCAGCCCCAGCTCGACCTCGACGCTGTGGCCCTGGTTGGCCCGGATCCGCGTGCCGGTTTCGTCGAAACTGAAGCGCTGCTTGTTGTTGCGCGCCACCACTTCGTCGAGCTGGGCGCGCGTCACGCCGAACCCGTGCTCCCGCAGGGCCGCCAGCAGCACGTCGACGGACACCCAGCCGGCGGGGTCGAGGACGAGCCCCAGAGAACCCGGATCGTGGCGGAGGTGGCGGGACAGGCGCTTGGAGACGCGGGTCAGGTGTTTCTCGTTCATGTCACGGACCAGAGACCACAACCCGGGGCGGCGGGGCAACTCAGATTCCGCCCTCCGAGACCGGCCGCAGCTTGCTCGCGCCGGGGCCGAAGCGGGCCAGTTCGTCGTCCGCGTTGTAGAGGCTG
This sequence comes from Amycolatopsis sp. FDAARGOS 1241, assembly GCF_016889705.1. NCBI lineage: Bacteria > Bacillati > Actinomycetota > Actinomycetes > Pseudonocardiales > Pseudonocardiaceae > Amycolatopsis > Amycolatopsis sp. FDAARGOS 1241. The sequence continues at coordinate 6,864,814 of NZ_CP069526.1, read as the reverse complement.
CAGCTGCGCAGCGACAGGCACCCGCACCCGACGCAGCCCGTGAGGCGGTCGCGCAGGCGCTGCAGGGCGTCGATGCGGGCGTCGAGCTCGTGCTGCCACTCGCGGGAAAGACGGGCCCAGTCGGCCTTCGTCGGGGCGTGGTCGGCGGGCAGGGTGGCCAGTGCGTTGCTGATGTCCTCCAGCGAGAGGCCCACGCGCTGCGCCGCGCGGATGAACGCGATCCGCCGCAGCGCCGAGCGCGGGTAACGGCGCTGGTTGCCCGCCGAACGCTCCGAGGAGATGAGCCCCTTGTCCTCGTAGAAGCGCAGCGCCGTGTGCGGCACGCCGCTGCGTTCGGCGACCTGTCCGATGCTCAAGTGTTCCGCCAACCTCGTCATTGGTCCAGGTTAGCGCTTGACCTAGACATTGGTCGAGGTTGCACGGTGGACGCATGACCACCACAGCAACGGGTTACGCGGATCTGCCCCGGCTGATTTCGCTGATGACGGGCGACGACAAGCACCAGGCCGCCGCCGAGTCCACAGTGGACGTCATCTGGGTGCTCTACGACCGCGTGCTCGCCATCTCGCCCGAGACCTTCTGCGACCCGGCCCGTGACCGCTTCCTGCTGTCCAAGGGGCACGGTCCCATGGCCTACTACGCCGTCCTGGCGGCCAAGGGATTCCTCGGCGAAGGCGAACTCGCCGACTGGTCGTCGGCGCGTTCGCGCCTGGGCCACCACCCCGACCGCAAACGCGCGCCCGGCGTCGAGATCTCCAGCGGTTCCCTCGGCCACGGCTTGCCCATCGCCATCGGCACTGCGCTCGGCGTGCGCGCCCGCGGGTACGGCGGCCGCGTCGTGACGCTCGTCGGTGACGCCGAGCTGGACGAGGGCTCCAGCTCCGAAGCCATCGTCGTCGGAGCGCGGCTCGGGCTCGAGAACCTGACCACCGTGGTCGTCGACAACCAGTCGTCGACGCACGGCTGGCCCGGCGGCATCGCCCGCCGCTTCGAGGTCGAGGGCTGGGCCACGCGCACCGTGTCCGGCCGCGACCACGAGGCGCTCCACGAAGCGTTCACCACCGCACACCCGGGGCGTCCGCTCGCCGTGGTCGCCGTCGTCGAACCGAAGGGCTGACGAAAGATGCTGTCGATGCGCGAAACGTTCCTCGCCACCGCCGAGGAGATCGTGGACGCCGACCCGGACGTCGCCGTCGTCCTGGCCGACATCTCCGCCGCCCAGCTCGCCGGCGCGGCACGCCGCCACCCGGACCGGGTCGTCAACGTCGGCATCCGCGAGCAGTTGCTCGTGAGCACCGGCGCGGGCCTCGCACTGGCCGGGCTGCGCCCGATCGTCCACACCTTCTCGGCGTTCCTCGTCGAGCGCGCGTTCGAGCAGATCAAGCTCGACCTGGGCCACCAGGACGCCGGCGCGGTGCTCGTGTCCTACGGCGCGTCCTACGACATGCCCGCCGACGGCCGCACGCACCAGTCACCGGGCGACGTCGCGCTCATCGACTCCCTGCCCTGCTGGTACGTCCACGTGCCCGGCCACCCGGCCGAAGCCCGGCGCCTGCTCCTCGACTCGGTGCCCGGCGACAGCCGCGTGTACCTGCGGCTCTCGGCGGACCGGAACGCCGAACCCCACCTCGGTGTCGGGTTCCAGCGCATCCGCACCGGCACGCGCGGAGTCGTGCTCGCCGTCGGGCCGGTGCTCGACCGCGCGCTCGCGGCGGCCGAAGGCCTCGACGTCACGGTCCTGTACGCGTCGACCATCCGCCCGTTCGACGCCGCGGGCCTGCGCGCCGCGGTGGGGGACGTCGCCGACGTCGTGCTCGTCGAGCCGTACCTCAAGGGCACCTCGGCGCACCACGTGAGCCAAGCGCTCATCGACGTCCCGCACCGCCTGCTGTCCCTGGGCACACTGCGCGACACCGAGGTGCGCACCTACGGCACGCGCGCCGACCACGACCTGGCGCACGGTCTCGACGCGGGCTCGATCGCGTTGTCCCTCAAGGACTTCTTCCGCGCGTGACGAAAGGCCCGCCGGCGCTGGGGGTGCCGGCGGGCCTGCTGTCCTCAGTGGATCAGCGGAACGCGGCGATGCCCGTCACCGCCTGGCCGAGCGACAGCGCGTGCATTTCCTCGGTGCCCTCGTACGTGAGCACTGTCTCGAGGTTCGCCATGTGCCGCATCACCGGGTACTCCAGCGAAATCCCGTTGGCGCCGAGCATCGACCGCGCGGTGCGGGCGACGTCGAGCGCCGAGCGGACGTTTGCGAGTTTGCCGAAGCTCACGTGGTTGTGGTGCAGCGAGCCGGCGTCCTTGAGCCGGCCGATCTGCAGCGCCACCAGGCCGGAGCGGTTCACCTCGACGAGGAGGTCGGCCAGTTTGCGCTGGGTCAGCTGGAAACCGGCGAGCGGCTTGCCGAACTGCTCGCGCGAGAGCGTGTAGTCCAGCGCGGCTTCGTAGCAGGCGCGGGCGGCGCCCACGACCCCGAAGAGGATGCCGTAGCGGGCTTCGTTGAGGCAGGACAGCGGACCGCGCAGGCCACGCACCTCGGGGAAGGCCGCAGACTCGGGCAGCCGTACGCCGTCGAGCACCAGCTCGGCCGTGAGCGACGCGCGCAGCGACAGCTTGTGCTTCACCTCGTTGGCGGTGAAGCCCGGCGTCGACGTCGGGACCACGAACCCGCGGATGCCCTCGTCGGTCTGCGCCCACACCACCGCGACGTCGGCGACCGTGCCGTTGGTGATCCACATCTTCGTGCCGGTGAGCACCCAGTCGGAGCCGTCGCGCACGGCGCGGGTGCGCATGCTGCCCGGGTCGCTGCCGGCGTCGGGTTCGGTGAGTCCGAAGCAGCCGAGCGCCTCGCCGGCGGCCATCTTCGGCAGCCACTCCTGGCGGTGCGCTTCGCTGCCCCAGCGGTGGATGGCGAACATCGCGAGCGAGCCCTGCACCGAGACGAAGCTGCGCAGCCCCGAATCGACCGCCTCCAACTCCCGGCACGCGACGCCGTAGGCCACCGCGCTCGTGCCGGCGCAGCCGTAGCCCTCGAGGTGCATGCCCAGCAGGCCGAGCCGGCCAAAGCCCTTCGCGAGGTCACGCGCGGGCAGCGACCCCGACTCGTACCAGTCGGCGACGTGGTCGAGAAGCTGGTCGCGTGCGTAGTCCCGCACTGCGTCCCGGATGGCCCGTTCCTCCTCGGACAGGGCCGCGTCGAGGTCGAGGAAATCGTGTGGGTCCGGGGTCGTGCTCATCGGCTGCTCCTACTGGCTCGCGGCGATGCGGTGCCAGCAGGAAATCACAGATGGCGGCCGTACCACCTCGTGGGATTCATCACGTTCTCTTTGCGAGCGTCACGAGAGCGACATGAGTCAACCTCGGCCCGCGAAGGTTGCAGGGGAATCACCAGGTCCGTGAACTGCGGAAACGGGACGCTGTTGATGTCGTCACGCCACGCATCGAAGATCTGGCAGAGGAGGTCCGACTCGGACATCTCGTCCTCTTCCGGGGGTCCGGGGGCACCGGCGGTGCCTCAGCCGAACGGGTGAATACCCCAACGGGGCTCGGGTGAAACGGGGTCGCGTGCAAAAATTCGCGAGCCGCCGCCAAGGTCACGTTCGCGAAGGAGCGAACCATGCGTCTGTTGACGACGGCGGCGAAAGCACTCGCCTTATCCGCGGCCGCTGTGCTGGGCTGCGCGAGCCTCGCGTCGGCGAGCCCGGCGGGCTCACCGGCCGGCTGGCGAGTGGTCGGGAAGACCTCGGTCGCCAACTCGATCAGCGGTGAGGGCATCACCACGCTGCGGCTGCCGGGGCAGGCCCCACAGCTCGTCTACCGCAACGGCACCACCATCCCGCAAGCGCTGAAGGACGAGGGCTGGGGCCACGTCGGCGACCCCGACTCGCTGCGCGGCTACACATTCGACGTCTACCAGGACACCGTCACGAACCCGCCGGCGTCGAAGATGTACCTGGTCACCTCGCCGTCGGGGGAGACGACGGAGTTCGTGCACCCGCTGCAGCCCGGCGAGCCCGCGGCCAACGCCAACGCGCAGGTCGCCGTGACCCCGGACGGCCAATGGCTCGTCTCGGGCGCGCTGGGTGACGCGACGCAGCTGTACGTCTCACCGACGCCGTTCCTCAACCGCCGCGCTCCGCGCGTGGCCGGCGACCTGCCGCTCGCGGCGCGCATCCACCTCGATCACACCGTCCGGTCGGCCCAGGGCTGCGACTTCGTGTCCCCGGCCCGGCTGTTGTGCGCGACGTCGGACTCCACCGACGACCTGTACCCGACGAGCTACCAGCTCCTGCAGGTCGACTTGCCGCACGCGGTGACCGGGCACGACCTCACGGCCCACGTGAAGGAGCTCGGGCAGCTGCCCCTGTCGAGCACCTGCTCCGGCGCGTTCACGCCGGAGGGGGTGGACTACGACCCGCCCACGGGGACTCTGCGTGTGGAGGTCGTGCCGCCGGCGCCGTGCAACACCGTGACGGACGTCTACTCGTTGCGCCGCCGCTGACGTGCGCTCCCGCCCCGGGACTAGGCTGGTGGGGTGTCTCGTGTGGTGATCCTCGACTACGGTTCCGGCAACCTCCGCTCCGCCGAACGCGCCGTCGCGCGCGCCGGCGCCGAGGTGGAGGTCACCGCCGACCCGCATGCCGCGGTCGAGGCCGACGGGCTGGTCGTGCCCGGGGTGGGAGCGTTCTCCGCGTGCATGGCGGGGCTGCTCGACGTGAAGGGGCACCGCATCATCGGCAAGCGCCTCGCCGGCGGGCGTCCGGTGCTGGGCATCTGCGTGGGCATGCAGATCCTCTTCGCCCGCGGCGTCGAGCACGGTGAGGAGACCGAGGGCACGGGCGAGTGGCCCGGCTCGGTGGAGCGCCTGCAGGCCGACGTGCTGCCGCACATGGGCTGGAACACCGTCCGCGCGCCGGTGGACTCGCAGCTGTTCGCCGGGATCGACCCGGCCGAGCGGTTCTACTTCGTGCACTCCTACGCCGCGCGCAAGTGGGAGCTGGAGTCGGGCCTGCCCGGGCGGCAGCCGAAGGTCACCTGGGCCAACCACGGTGAGGACTTCGTGGCCGCCGTGGAGAACGGCCCGCTGTGGGCCACCCAGTTCCACCCCGAGAAGTCCGGCGACGCGGGCGCGAAGCTGCTGCGCAACTGGCTCGACACCCTGTAGCTTCCTTCGCGTTCTGGCCGCTCTAGGCTGTCGCCGTGACTTTCACGCTGTTTCCCGCAGTTGATGTGGCCGATGGCCAGGCCGTGCGCCTCGTGCAGGGCGAGGCCGGCACCGAGACGTCCTACGGCAGCCCGCTCGACGCGGCGCTGGCCTGGCAGCGCGACGGCGCCGAGTGGATCCATCTCGTGGACCTCGACGCGGCCTTCGGCAAGGGCTCGAACCGGGCCCTCCTCGCGGAGGTGATCGGCCGGCTGGACGTTCAGGTCGAGCTGTCCGGGGGCATCCGCGACGACGCGTCGCTGGAGGCCGCCCTCGGCACGGGTGCCCGCCGGGTGAACCTGGGGACGGCGGCGCTCGAGGACCCGGAGTGGACGGCCAAGGTGGTCTCGTCCTACGGGGACCGCGTGGCGATCGGGCTGGACGTGCGGATCAGCGACGCCGGGCACCGGGTGTCGGCGCGCGGGTGGACGTCCGACGGCGGGGATCTGTGGGAGGTGCTGGAGCGGCTGGACCGCGACGGGGCTGCGCGGTACGTCGTCACGGACGTGAGCAAGGACGGGACGTTGCGCGGGCCGAACCTGGACCTGCTACGGGAGGTGACGGCTCGGACGGACGCGCCGGTGATCGCCTCCGGCGGGGTGTCCAGTGTGGATGATCTCCGGGCCCTCGCCGGGCTGGCCTGCGATGGTGTCGAGGGCGCGATCGTGGGGAAGGCGTTGTACGCCGGGGCGTTCACGTTGCCGGAGGCGTTGGCCGCGGTTCGCTGATTCTGTGATGCGCGGGCGGCTCGTCGCGCTGTTGCGCCGGGGGCACCCCGATCTTTGATTGTGAACAGCGGGGATCGACGTGCAGGGCCGAGTTCGGGTGCTTGGGCCTGGCGTAGATCGGCCGTCGTGGCCGCGTGGGTTGGTGTGGGCTCGAGATTGCGTAGGCGCCGCCGGCTGGGTTGGGAAGCGCAAGGCGGGGGTCGGGCTCGCTTCGGTGTGCTTGCGCCAGACCCCAGAACTCACCGGACAAACCCCCGCCCTCCGGCGGCTTCTATGTGTGGCTGCGATACCTGGGTTTGTTCGGGAGTTGCGTGGATGTCCAGATCGGAACGCGACCGGGGTCGGGGGCGGATCTCGAGGGTCTGGTCAGGGGTGCCCGGGGAATGGGCGGCCTGTTTCGCGCTGGTGGAAGCGGGTGTGGGTACCGGGGAAGAGCGCGGTGGGTCGGGATCCACTACCGGACCGCGAAATGCCGGCGGGCTGCTGTTGCCGTGGTTGCGGCACCGGTGGTTGATGCTGCTGCACCCGCCCCACGGCCACACCCCGACGCTGGTCGGTGATGCTCGGCTTGCGAAGATCGCGACACTGCCTGACCCGTTGCGGCGGTCGTTGACCCGGGACCACGGCAGCGAGAGGCACCTGCACCGCCAGTACACACCGGCCACCAGCACGCCGGCCCACTTCTGCGACCCGCACCCGCCGTGGCACCGCAGCCAACGAGAACACCCACGAGCCGCTCCGCCAGTACCTCCCAGAGCACCGAACTCGCCGCCCACACCGCTGAGCACCTGGACGCGGTCGCGGCCGCGCTCAACGACCGCCCTCGCACGACCCCCGACTGGGACAGCCCCGACGAACACAGGACACAGTCACCCGACACCGGCCACGACCAACAGTGTCACAACGACCGCTGGAAACCGCCTCCCAAAAAAGGGGCGTCCCATCTCCATTCTCTCGGCCACCACCGACAAAATCGCCTCGGAGCGAGGCCGGAGGCGATTTGTCCACCACTCGGCAACCCGGTGGACCAATCTACTTCGGACAACCCCCGTCAGCGCCTGCCGCCGCGGGCCCCCAACCCAACGCCCGACAGCGCCGCGGCTCTCCGCCTAGCCCGCGGCCTTTTCTTCCAGCCTGATCGCGATGCCGATCGTGCGCTGGGGGCCGCCCCGCAAGCGGCTGAAGAACATGGTCACCCGCCCCACCAAACCGTACTGGCGGGCGATCGCCGTGCGGATGCGTTCGCTGGCCGCGTCGTCGAGGAGGCGGGCGGTGCCGGTTGCCGTGGGGCCGTGGGTGCGGCCGCGGAAGTTGCTCGGCTGGAGCTGCACGCGGGCGCTGTTGCGGATGCGCTTGACCTTCCCTGCCTTGCGTTCGGACGACACCACCAGTTCCTCGCCGTCACGGGCGAACCAGACGGGGGTGGGCACGGCGCGGCCGTCGCGGCGGAAGGTGGTGAGGACGACGTACTTCTCGGCCGCGAGGCGGTCCAGTTCCGTCGGCATGTGTCCACAGTAGTCCGCGTCAGGCCTGGCCGAGCCAGTCGTAGTCCGGGTCCGGGTCGAGGACCACGCCGTCGGCGACGGCGACCAGGTCGGCGCGCGGCAGCTTGCCCGAGACGGTGAGCCAGCGGCCTGACGGCAGCCGCGCGGTGACCAGGTCCGCCCGCGCGGCGCCGGACCCGCCGCGGATCGTCACGGGGACCGAGCCGCCCAGGCCCGGGGAGGCGGGCCCGACCGTGGCCTGCACCGACGACGTGGAGTTGCGCGCTTCGAGCGTCGTGGTGCCGTCGGCGGGCGTGGCGCCGCTGACGGTGGTCGCGGCTTCCCGCAGGCCGTCGGGCAGGGGGCCGAAACGGGCTTCACCGTGGATGCGGTGGGGTTCGTCCGTCGTGACGTCCTCGGCGATGCGCTGGGCGACCTCGCGCGCGGCGGGCACGGCGTCGACCTCGGCGCGCAGCACGTGGGTGTCGTCGGGGGACCACGTCAGGACCGCGGACGTCGACGAGCCGGTGACCATCGCGACCCGGCCGTGCACCACGATCTGGGCGGGCAGCGCGGCGATGCGCAGGGCCGTCGCGGACCAGTCGGGATCCGCCGTCGAGAACGCCGAGAGCTCGATGCGGCTCGGCCCGGCGAACCAGCGGCGCACCTGCGGCGTCGTGCCCGGCCCGGCCGAGCGGTACTGCTCGGTGAACCCGTCGGGCAGCCAGCCGGGCGAGTAGCCGAGCACCGGGCGGCCCGCCGCGGCGGGGACCTTCTCGTCGGGCACCGAGCCCACCACGACCGACACCCCGACCGTCACCACGACCACGGCGGCGGCCACCGCGGCCAGCGCCAGCCGCGACCGGCGCCGGCGCGACTGCCGCGCCCGGACCAGCGCGGTGCGGACCTCACGGCCGCCGGGAGCGCGTTCGGCGAGCCGCTCGAAGCTGTCGCGCAGCAACGTCTCGGTGTCGTGCTCGGGCTGGCTCATTCTCCGGCTCCGGTGGTCAGGGCGGTGGGCAAGGGGTGCACGGCGGCGCGCAGCGTGCCCAGCGCGCGCGAGATCTGGCTGCGCACGGTCGAGGTCCCGCAGCGCAGCACCTCGGCGATCTCCTCGTCGGAATAGTTCTCGTAGTAGCGCAGCACGAGCGCCGCGCGCTGCTTGCGCGGCAGCGTCGCGAGGCGGGCCAGCATCTCGTCCCGCTCGTCGTAGGCGGTCGACAGGTCGGCCTCCGGCGGGCTGATCGCGTCGAGCACCTCGTGGCTCGACGGGACCACGCGCCGGATCGCGCGCCGCCGCCAGGACAGGTACTCGTTGGTGACCATCCGCCGCACGTACGTGGGCGCCGACTCGATCTTCGCCCAGCGCTCCTGGGCTCGCAGCAGCACGTCCTGCACGATGTCCTGCGCCAGGTGCGGATCATCGGTCAGGACGGTCGCGTAGCGCAGGAGCCCGTCGAGGCGCTCCGCCACGAACTCGTCGAAGCTGGTGGTCACGTCCTTCAGACGCGCGACTACACCATTCTGATGCATCGCGAGCCGATTTCAGTCGTGACTAGCCTATGCTGACACTCATGGGCGGCGAAGTGCGCGAATGGGTCGAGCGGGTCGCGGCCTTCCTCACGCGCGAGTACGGCCTGCCACCCATCGCCGGGCGTGTGCTCGGCCGGCTGATGGCGTGCGACCCGCCGGAGCAGTCGGCCGCGCAGCTCGCGGAGGCGGTGGGCGCGAGCCGCGCGTCGCTCACCACGAACCTGCGGCTGCTCGTCGACGCCGGGCTGGTCGGCAAACGCGCGGGCCGCGGTGAGCGCACCGCGTACTACCGCGTGGACGACGACGCCTGGCAGCGCGTGATCCGCCGCCGCATCGCCACGCTGGGGTCGTTCCGCGACATCACGCGCGCGGGCATCGAGCTGCTCGAACGCGACGGCGGCCGCGCCGCTCGGGTCCGCAGCGCCGACGCCGCCTTCGCGTGGCTGGCCGAAACCTTTCGAGAAGCTGGGGAGCCGGAATGAAAGCAGTGGTGGTGGGCGGCGGGATCGGTGGCCTCACGGCCGCGATCGCGTTGCGGCGCACGGGACACGAGGTCGCCGTGCTGGAGCGCGCGCCCGAGCTGCGCGAGATAGGCGCGGGGTTGTCGCTGGCGCCCAACGCGATGCGAGCGCTCGACGCGGTCGGCGTCGGCGAACGCGTGCGGAAGCATTCGGCTCCGTCGGAGGTCACGGGCACCCTGCGCACGTCCTCGGGCCGGTACCTGCGGCGCTTCCGGGCCGGCCGCGACGAGCCACTGGCCGCGTTCCACCGCGCCGAACTGCACGGCGCGCTGCTGGCCGAGCTGCCGGAAAGCGTGCTCCACACCGGAACCGAGGTCACCGATCCGTCCGAAGTGGACGCCGACGTGGTGGTCGCGGCCGATGGGGTGTACAGCGGACTGCGGCGGCGGCTCTTCCCGGCCGCGCCCGCGCCGGGCTTCCGCTACACGTGCTGGCGCGGCGTCACCGAACCCGGTGCGGGACCCCCGGTGCGCGGCAGCTTCACGATGGGGCGCGGCGCGTACTTCATGATCCACCCGCTGCCCGGCGACCGCTCGTGCTGGGCGCTCGGCGCCGCCGAGTCCACGCCCGGCGTGACGTACCCCGACGAGCACGCCGAGGTGTCGCGCCGCGTCGCGGACTGGCCGGCCGAGGCGCGCGACCTCGTCGCGGCGACGCGGCCGGAGGCCGTGTTGCACAACGACATCCTCGACCTCGACCCGCTGCCCGCGTTCACCAGCGGCCGCGTCGCGCTGCTCGGTGACGCGGCTCACGCCGTGCCGCCGGACCTCGGACAGGGCGCGTGCCAGGCGATCGAGGACGCCGTGGTGCTCGCCGCCTCCCTGCGCGCCGCCTCCGTCGGCGACGCCTTGGCCGCCTACGATTCGGCGCGCCGGCCGCGCGCGGCGTACGTCACGAAGCAGGCGCGCGGGAAGGCCGCGGCCGACACGTCGTCGGCGTGGTGGCTGCACTTCCTGCTGGCCGTGACGGTGCCGGTGATGCCCGCGTCCGTCATCCGCCGCCAGGCCTCCCCGCTGTGGGACTGGGCACCGCCCATCTTCTGACCGCCTGCGCTGTGACCGGGCGGGCGGACCGTCGCAGGTGGACGGCTACGCTGGTGGCATGGCTGTGGCGGTGAGGGTGATCCCGTGTCTGGACGTCGACGCGGGCCGGGTGGTGAAGGGCGTGAACTTCGCCGACCTGCGCGACGCGGGCGACCCGGTGGAGCTCGCCCGCCTCTACGACGCGGAGGGCGCCGACGAGCTGACCTTCCTCGACGTCACGGCGTCCTCGGGCAACCGCGAGACCACCTTCGACGTGGTCCGCCGCACCGCCGAACAGGTCTTCATCCCGCTGACCGTCGGTGGTGGCGTGCGGTCGAACGAGGACGTGAACCGCCTGCTGCGCACGGGCGCGGACAAGGTGAGCATCAACACGGCCGCGATCGCGCGCCCGGAGCTGCTGCGCGAGGCGTCGCGCCGGTTCGGCGCCCAGTGCATCGTGCTGTCGGTCGACGCGCGGCGGGTGCCCGAGGGCGGCGAGCCGACGGCGTCGGGCTTCGAGGTCACCACCCACGGCGGCCGCCGCGGCACCGGCATCGACGCGGTCGAGTGGGCCGCGCGCGGCGAGGAGCTGGGGGTCGGCGAGATCCTGCTCAACTCGATGGACGCCGACGGCACCAAGTCCGGCTTCGACCTCGGGCTCATCGAGCTGGTCCGGCGCGCCGTACGCGTGCCGGTGATCGCCAGCGGCGGCGCGGGCGCCGTCGGGCACTTCCTGCCCGCCGTCGAAGCCGGCGCCGACGCGGTGCTCGCGGCCAGCGTGTTCCACTTCGGACAGCTGAAGATCGGCGACGTGAAGCACGCTCTGCGCGGCGGCGGGGTCGTCGTCCGATGACCCTCGACGCGACCCTGTCCCAGCGGCTCAAGCGCAACTCCGACGGCCTGATCGCGGCGGTCGTCGTCGAGCACTCGACCTCCGACGTGCTGATGATGGCCTGGATGAACGACGAGGCCCTGGAGGCCACCCTCACCACGCGGCGTGGCACGTACTGGTCGCGCAGCCGCCAGGAGCTGTGGGTGAAGGGCGAGACCTCGGGCCACGTCCAGCACGTCCGCGAGGTGCGGATCGACTGCGACGGTGACACAGTGCTCCTGCGCGTGGACCAGACCGGCCCGGCCTGCCACACGGGCACCCACACCTGCTTCGACTCCGCGGAGCGCCTGCTCCTGGCCGACGACAGTGAGAACAGCCGGTGACGGTGGTCGCGAACGTGCTGGTGGGGCTCGTCGCCCTCATCCACGTCTACATCGTGGTGCTTGAAATGTTCCTCTGGACGACACCGCGCGCCCGCGCGGCGTTCGGCACCACCGAGCCCTTCGCGCGGGAGAGCAAGGCGCTGGCCGCCAACCAGGGCCTGTACAACGGCTTCCTCGCGGCCGCCCTGATCTGGGGCCTGATCGCCACCGACCCCACCGGCTTCCAGCTGAAGCTCTACGGTCTGGCCTGCGTGATCGTCGCCGGCCTCTACGGCGCCGCAACGGCGTCCAAGCGGATCCTGCTGGTGCAGGTCCTGCCGGGCGTGCTGGCGCTGGTGTTCCTGCTGCTGGCCCGCTGAACGGCGTCGACCTCACCCGCGAAACGGCCCGGCTGCGGGCCTTTGCCAGGCGGGCGTGGGTGCTCACGGGACTCTGGGGCCCGGCGTTCGCCGCGGGCCTGCTCGGCGTGCTCCACGCGGCGGACGATCTTCTCGTGACCGGTACTCGCGTGCCCGGCACCGTCGTGGGCGTGGACAGCCCGGCCAAGGGCCCGCGGTCGATCGTCGTCGCGTTTTCCGCCGGCGACCGTGAGGTCACCGAACGGATCGATCGGAGTTCCCCGGCGGCCGACACACCGGGGCAACGAGTGACGGTGGTGTTCGACCCGGCCGACCCCAAGCGGGTGCGCACCATCGAAGAGGACGGCCTGAACGACACCGGCCTCGGTTTCGCGTGGCTCGGGCTCGGCCGGAGGGAGGGCTGCGCGCTCGTCGCCGCGGCGGCCGTGGCCGGCTGGTCACTCCGGCACCGCGCGGTGCGGCGCACGGGCTGGCGCGAGGCGATGGCCACTGTCACGCTCGCCCCTCCCACGGTGCGCCGCGGGCCCAGCCTCAACCCGCCGTACGTGGACGTGCGCCTGGCGTCCGGCGAAACCGTCCGCCTGTGCGCCGCGCCGTCCACCCACGGCGCCCGCTTCCTCCGGCTTCGCCGCGACCGTGGCGGACAAGGATCACCGAGGCAGCACCGGTGCCGCCCAGCCACGCGGGCCGGTCGGTGTACACCCGCCCGCCCGGGTCGTCGACCCGCCGGCACAGGACTAGACAACACGCCGGCGACGGCCGTTCGGTTGCCTTCCGGCCCGGTGTTCTCCATCGCAGACTTTTCGCTGGTGGAGCGGCATTTCGCAGCCGTACGCTCAGCAGATGGATCTGGGGACGAGCAACGAAGAAGGCGGCAGACCCGAGCGGGCTGCCGAAGACGGCGAACCGCTCCTACCCGCCCCGAAGCCGGCCGGGCGTGCGCGCAAGCGCGTGCACCGGCACGAACTGGCCCAGCGCGAGCGGGCGCGCCGCGGCCCGGCGGCTCCCGCGGAGTGGGACCGGACGCTGCGCCGCCGGTTCTGGCGCGCGGTCGTGGCGGCGACGCTGTGGTTCCTGGCGATCCCGTCGGCGACGGTCGGGATCACGCCGCTGCTGACCTCGTCGGACTGGTTGCTGGAGAACGGTTCCACGGCGCGGGGCGAGGTCGTGGCCGTGCACACGCCGGTGAGCGGGCACGGGACGCCGAGCATCACCGTGGCCTTCCTCGCCGGCGACGTGTACGAGCAGCAGGAGATCAACCGCGACTCCGGCGCCGACTACACGGTCGGCCAGGCCGTGCGGGTCTACTACGACCCGGCGGACCCCGGACACGTGCGGACCGAGGACGAGGAGAACCTCAGCGACGTCTGGATCGGCTTCGTCGTCGTCCCGACGCTCGTCGCCTTGATGGTGTTCCCATGGCTGGCCGCGTACGCGGTGGGGTGGGCCAACCGGCGGCGCGTGGCGCGCCGCGAGGGGTGGGAACCCGTGACAGCGCAGGTGTTCGACTCCTCAGGCGGCTACCACCTCCTGCGCCTCGACTTCCCCGGCGGCGCCCACCTGGTCGCCAGGACGGTCGCGGCGGTGCGCGGCCGGTACTCGTTCCTGCGCAAGGGCCCGTTCGAGGCCTGGGTCGCGGGCGAAGGCCGGCGTTTGGTGCTGGTGCCGGCGCACGGTCCCCGCGGCCCGGCCCCGTACGCGGTCCCGCTGCGCGTCCCGCGCGGTGCGAAGTGGACCGGGCGGTGAGCCGCCGCGCGACGGGCAAACGAGGGCGCCCGGCGCGGGACCGCGTCCCGCCGGACGACGAACCGTGGTTGCCACCCGGTCACGACGCGCGGCCCGACGGCGCGGCGCGGGCCTCCAGCGGATGGCGGGCCGGGTGGCGCTGTGGCTCGAGATCGCGGTCGGGTGCGTCGGGGTGTGGGCCGCCGGCGTGAACCGGTTCGAGGTGGCGCGGGCGCAGGCGGTCCTGGTGCACCGCAACGACTTCACGGTTTACGGCGACGTCGTCCGGCTCGAGGGCGGGTATTTCGAGCTGGACTACTCCAGCCCGGGCGGTCGGTACCGCACCATCCCGGGCCAGCGGCCGGGGGAGTACCACGTCCCCGGCGACCGGGTGCTCGTGACCTACGACCAGGCGGCTCAGGCGGTCGTGTGGTACCCCGACGACGACGTCCTCGACCCGGACGGGGAGGCGATCGCGAGCGGGCTGACCCTGACCGGGGTGCTCGGGCTGAGCACCGCGGTCGGGTTCGCCGTGCGGTGGTGGCGGCGCCGGCACACCGTGCGGCGAACCGGGTGGCGCCCGGCCCGGTTCGACTTCCGGGAGCCCGGCGTCGCCCGCGCCACGTTCGCCGACGGCAGCCGCCTGTGGTTGTGGCCGGTCCTCGGCCTCTCCCGTGCGTACGCGCGGGTCGGCTCCGGGCGCGGCGGGGCTTCGTCGCCGCGCGGGCACCCGCATGGTGCCGCTCGTCCCCGGGTTCGACCTGGTCGACGTGCGGGCCGTGGACACGCTAGCCGAGGCCGAGGTCGCCCGTGAGGTAGCGCTGGATCGTCGGCGAGATCGCCGTGACGAGGGTTTCCACCTCGGCCGTCGCCATGGGTTCGAAGCGGGCGATGTAGCGGATGACGCCGAGCCCGACGAGCTGCGAGGCGCACAGCGTGGTGCGCAGGGCGCCGTGGTCGGAGCCCAGGCCGCCGATGAGCTCGGTGAAGAACTTCGAGAAGAACTCGCGCAGCACGGTGGACGCGAGCTCGTGGCCGGCGACGCTGCGGACGAGCGCCTGGAACGTGTCGCCGCCCGCGCCGTCCCAGCGGGTGATGAACGTGCGCACCACGCGTTCGCCGAACTGCTCGTCGGGCCCGTCGCGCAGGGGCGCCACGAGGTCGATCGGCGAGAAGGGCAGTTTCAACACGGCCTGGGCGAACAGGCCCTCCTTGCCGCCGAACCAGTGGTTGACCATGGCGGCGTCGACGCCGGCGCGGGCCGCGATCGCGCGGACCGTCGCACGTTCGTAGCCGTTCTCCGCGAACACCGCCCGCGCGGCCTCCACCAGCGCCGTCTTGGTGTCCTGCCCGGCCGGGCGCCGGCCGCGCCTGCGGGAGGTAGTGTCTTCGGTGGTCACGGTGTCCACTATGAACCCTGGCCACCTCGAATTCAACGGGTGCTGAATTCAGAGCCCGCCCATGGCCGGTCCAGGCCCGCGCGGCACAATGGCCCCTATGGTCAGCTCAGCAGCCGGCAAGCCCGCGGGGCCCGGCCCGGTCAGCCCGTCCCGCGCGGAGTTCCGCGCTCTCGCCGAAGACCGCCGCGTGATCCCCGTGGTGCGCAAGGTGCTCGCCGACGGCGAGACCCCGCTCGGGATCTACCGCAAGCTCGGCGCCGATCGTCCCGGCACGTTCCTCTTCGAATCGGCCGAGAACGGGAAGTCGTGGTCGCGCTGGTCGTTCGTGGGCGTGCGCAGCCCGGCCGCGCTGACCGTGCGCGACGGGCGGGCCGGGTGGACCGGCACGCCGCCGGTCGGCCTGCCGACCGACGGCGACCCGTTGCAGGTGCTGCGCGCCACCGTCGAAGCGCTGCACACCGAGCCGCTGCCCGGCCTGCCCCCGCTGACGGGCGGCATGGTCGGCTACATCGGCTACGACGCCGTGCGCTGGCTGGAGAAGCTGCCCGAGCTCGCCGAGCGCGACCTCGACATCCCCGAGCTGACCATGCTCCTGGCCACCGACCTCGCGGCGTTCGACCACCACGAGGGCACGGTCACGTTGATCGCCAACGCGGTCAACTGGGACAACTCGCCGGAACGCGTCGACGCGGCGTACGACGACGCGCTGCGGCGGCTCTCGGCCATGACCGAGCAGCTGCGCGTGCCGGCGCCGCCGACGGTCGCGACGTTCGACCGGCCCGCGCCGAAGTTCACGCGCCGCCGGACGGAGGAGGACTTCCACGCCGCCGTCGACAAGGCCGTGGAAGCGATCAAGGCCGGCGAGGCCTTCCAGATCGTGCCCTCGCAACGGTTCGAGATCGAGACGGGTGCCGACGCCCTCGACGTCTACCGCGTGCTGCGCACCTCGAACCCCAGCCCGTACATGTACCTGCTGCGCCTCGAGGGCTTCGACATCGTCGGGTCCAGCCCCGAGTCGCTGGTCACCGTGCGCGACGGCCGCGCCACCACGCACCCCATCGCGGGCACGCGCTGGCGCGGCGCCGACCCGGAGGAGGACGCGCAGCTGGCCAAGGACCTGCTGGCCGACGAGAAGGAACGCGCCGAGCACCTGATGCTCGTGGACCTCGGCCGCAACGACCTCGGCAAGGTCTGCCGCCCCGGCAGCGTCCACGTGGTCGACTTCTTCCAGATCGAGCGCTACAGCCACGTGATGCACATCGTGTCCACGGTCACCGGCGAGCTGGCCGAGGGCAGGACGGCGTTCGACGCGGTCGCCGCCTGCTTCCCGGCCGGCACGCTCTCGGGTGCGCCGAAGGTGCGGGCGATGCAGCTGATCGAGGAGCTCGAACCCGTGCGCCGCGCGCTGTACGGCGGTGTCGTCGGCTACCTCGACTTCGCCGGCGACGCGGACACCGCCATCGCCATCCGAACCGCCCTGATGCGTGACGGCGTCGCGTACGTGCAGGCCGGCGGCGGCGTCGTGGCCGACTCCGTGCCGGACTACGAGGACACCGAGTCGCTCAACAAGGCGCGCACCGTGCTCTCGGCCGTCGCGGCGGCCCAGACCATGGTCCCCGCGGGCGAACTCGACCCGGCCGAGGACTCCGCCGGTGTCTGACGAACCCGAACCACCCGGCGTCACCCCGCCGGAGCCGGAAACGCCGCAACCAGCCGGTTCGGCGCGGTCCGGCGCGGAAACGCCCGCCGGCGCGGGGGAAACCGCGGCGAAGCCCGCTCGACGTCCACTGTGGACGATCATCATCGGCTTGCTCCTCAGTGCCCTCGCGCTGTGGGGCGCCTCAAAGCTCGCCTGGTACGCCGAGTTCCGCGACGAGGGCGTGCTCGGCGTGAAGCTCTACACCGAGGACGGTGAGCAGCGCGCGACCGCTCTGGTGCCGCTGGCCCTGCTAGCGCTGGCCGGCGTGGCGGGGGTGATCGCCACCGGCGGCTGGGCGCGTCGCGTCCTCGGCGTGGTGTTGGCGCTGGCCGGGCTCGCGGGCGTCTGGACCGGCGTGAACGGCGTGAAGTTCAGTGGCTGGGCGCCCGGGCTGCCCGTCGCGGAGCTGCTGCTCGGCCGGGGTCTGGCGGTGCTGGGCGGAATTCTTCTCGTCGTCGCGGGGTTGGCGGCCGTCAAGGGTGCCGGGACCGCGCGGCGGCTCGGTGCCCGCTACGCCGCGCCGGGTGCCAAGCGAGTCCGGCGTGATCCGGACACCGAGTTGTGGGAGGCGCTTTCCGAGGGCGAGGACCCCACCGCGGGCAGGTGAACGCCGGGTGCCGCAGGGCATTCGGAGCAAGGCGTGCACCCGGGACGGGCGGGTCTCAGAGCGGGGGTTAGCATCGTTTCGGCGGGAAGGGGAAGGTTTTTGTGAGCGACCTTGCGAATGGATCGATGACTTCACCGTCGGGTGGGGTTGCCCGGTGAGCGTGCTCGAAGACATCGTCGCCGGTGTGCGGGAGGACCTCGCGGCGCGCGAGTCCGCGCTGCCCTTCGACGAGCTGAAGGCCCGCGCGGCGAAGTCCGCGCCGCCCCGTGACGTGATGGCCGCCCTGAAGGAATCGGGCATCGGCGTGATCGCCGAGGTGAAGCGCCGCAGCCCGTCCAAGGGCGACCTGGCCGCGATCGCGGACCCCGCCGCGCTGGCGAAGGACTACGAGGACGCCGGGGCGCGCGTGATCAGCGTGCTCACCGAGCAGCGCCGCTTCGGCGGCTCGCTCGCCGACCTCGACTCGGTGCGCGCCGCCGTCGACGTTCCGGTGCTGCGCAAGGACTTCATCGTCAGCCCGTACCAGGTGCACGAGGCTCGCCTGCACGGCGCGGACATGGTGCTGCTGATCGTCGCCGCGCTGGAGCAGAACGCGCTGGCCGCGCTGCTCGACCGCGTCGAGTCGCTCGGCATGACCGCGCTCGTGGAGATCCACAACGCCGAAGAGGCCGATCGCGCTCTGGAGGCCGGCGCCAAGGTGATCGGCGTGAACGCCCGCAACCTGCACACGCTCGAAGTGGACCGCGACGTGTTCTCCCGGCTCGCCCCCGGCCTGCCGTTCGAGGTGTTCAAGGTCGCCGAGTCCGGTGTCCGCGGCCCGGGCGACCTCATGTCGTACGCCGGTCAGGGCGCCGACGCAGTGCTGGTCGGCGAGGGCCTGGTGGCCTCCGGCGACCCCAAGGGAGCGCTGGTGAAGCTCGTCACGGCCGGTTCGCACCCCGCCTGCCCGAGGCCGTCGCGGTGACCGGGCAGGAGCACAGCAAGCACGACCCGGACGAGCACGGCTACTACGGCCCGTACGGCGGCCGGTTCATGCCGGAAGCTCTGATCGGCGTCGTCGACGAGGTCGCGGCCGAGTACGACAAGGCGCGCCGCGATCCCGAGTTCACCGGCGAGCTGCGCCGGCTGCTCAACGAGTACGCCGGCCGTCCGTCGCTGCTCACCGAGGCCAAGCGCTTCGGTGAGCACGCCGGTGGCGCCCGCGTGTTCCTCAAGCGCGAGGACCTCAACCACACGGGTTCGCACAAGATCAACAACGTGCTCGGCCAGGCGCTGCTGACCAAGCGCATGGGCAAGAAGCGCGTGATCGCCGAAACCGGCGCGGGCCAGCACGGCGTGGCCACGGCCACCGCGTGCGCGTTGCTCGACCTCGAGTGCCTGGTCTACATGGGCGAGGTCGACACCGAGCGCCAGGCGCTCAACGTCGCGCGCATGAAGCTGCTCGGCGCCGAGGTCGTGCCGGTCAAGACCGGGTCGCGCACGCTCAAGGACGCGATCAACGAGGCGCTGCGCGACTGGGTCACCAACGCCGACACCACGCACTACCTGTTCGGCACCGCCGCGGGGCCGTACCCGTTCCCGATGATGGTGCGCAACTTCCACAAGGTCATCGGCGAGGAAGCGCGCGCCCAGATCCTCGAGCAGGCCGGCCGGCTGCCCGACGCCGTCGCCGCGTGCGTCGGCGGCGGGTCCAACGCCATCGGCATCTTCTCGGGCTTCTACGACGACCCGTCGGTGCGGCTGGTCGGGCTCGAGCCGGGCGGCGAGGGCATCGACGGCAACCGCCACGGCGCCACGCTCACCAAGGGCAGCCCGGGCAACCTGCACGGCGCGATGTCGTACCTGCTGCAGGACGAGGACGGCCAGACGGTGGAGTCGCACTCCATCTCCGCCGGCCTCGACTACCCGGGCGTCGGCCCGGAGCACGCGTGGCTCAAGGACTCCGGCAGGGCCGAGTACCGGCCGGTCACCGATGCCGAGGCGATGGACGCGTTCCGGCTGCTGTCGCGGACCGAGGGCATCATCCCGGCGATCGAGTCGGCTCACGCCCTGGCCGGCGCCCTCGTGCTCGGCCGCGAGCTCGGGCCGGACGGCCTGATCATCGTGAACCTCTCGGGGCGCGGCGACAAGGACATGGACACCGCGGCCAAGTGGTTCGGGCTCGTGGACGGGGAGGACAAGTGAGCGGCCTCGACGACCTGTTCGCGACGACGCGGGCGGAGGGTCGGGCCGCGCTGGTCGGCTATCTGCCCGCCGGTTTCCCGTCCATCGACGGCTCCAAGGATCTTTTGGCCGCCACGGTCGACGGTGGTGCGGACCTGCTCGAGGTCGGCGTGCCGTACTCGGACCCGGTGATGGACGGTCCCACGATCCAGGCGGCCGCCGAATCGGCGCTGGCGAGCGGATTCAAGCTCAAGCGGCTCTTCGAGGTCGTCGAGTCGGTGTCCGCCCGCGGCGGCAAGGCCGTGGTGATGACGTACTGGAACCCCGTGCACCGCTACGGTGTGGACCGCTTCGCGCGTGACCTCGCGTCGGCCGGTGGGCTCGGCATGATCACCCCGGACCTCATCCCCGACGAGGCCGGCGAGTGGATCGAGGCGTCGAACACCCACCGCCTGGACCGGATCTTCCTCGTCGCGCCGTCGTCGTCGGAGGAACGCCTCGCGCTCACCACGGCGGCCTCCTCCGGCTTCGTCTACGCCACGGCCGTCATGGGCGTCACCGGCGCCCGCGACCAGGTCGGCGTGCACGCCGAAGACCTGGTCTCTCGCACGCGCGCCCACACGACCCTCCCGATCGGCGTCGGCCTCGGTGTCCGCTCCGGCGCCCAGGCCGCCCAGGTCGCCGCCTTCGCCGACGCGGTCATCGTCGGTTCCGCCCTGGTCACCGCCGCAGCCAACGGCGGCCCCGACGGCGTCCGGAAGCTCGCCGGCGAACTGGCGGAAGGCGTCCGAACGGCTCCGGCCCCGGCCTGATCCGAACCGTCTCATGCCCTCTGGCCGGACTCGGGTCCAGCCGGGCAACGCAACCTGCGCTGCCGCCTGCTGCACACCTCGCGCCGCCCCGCGACGTGACGTGCGCCAGGCCTCGTCTGCGCACCCCGCGCCGCCCTCGGCTACCCAACGCACCACCCCAGCCACGCCCGACAACGCAACCCGCCCGGCACCCAGACCCGGCCCCGCACCTCCATCCCCGCTCTTCACGCGGTCTGGATCACCTTGTCCAGGCACACTTTCCCGTCTGGACAAGGTGATCCAGACCGTCGTCACAATCAAAGATCGGGATGTCCCCCTGAACCACCCCGGGCGCAGCGGCGCGCCCCGCCCGACGAGCCGCCATCCCCTCAATGCAACCAGCGCATCACCGCACACAACTCCTCACCCGACAAACCCCCCAACTCCGCCAGCTCACCCCTGCGCACATCCATCAACGTCGTCGCCAGCTCCGCCCCAAAAGCCGTCTTCAGGGCATCGTCAGCCTCGAACGCCGCCACCGATTCTTCGAGCGACCGCGGCAACCGCCGCACCCCCGCAGCAGCCGCGGCTCCAGCTGACAACGAACCCGGATCCACGTCGATCGGCGGCGGCAACCGCGCCCCGGCGTCGAGGCCGGCGAGCCCCGCGAACAGCAGCCCGGCCACCACCAGGTACGGGTTCGCGGTGAGGTCGAAGCACTTCACCTCGAGATTCGCCGCCGTGGCGCGCCGCCCCGCCGGGCCGCGCACCAGCCGCAGCGGCGCTTCTCGGTTTTCCAGCCCCCATGCCGTGAAAGCCCCGGCCCAGTGGTGCGGCTCCAACCGCAAGTAACTCACCACCGACGGCGCACCGATCGCCAGCAGAGCAGGCAAGCGCGTGAAAATCCCGGCCGCGAAGGTCTCGGCGGTGCCGGTCAGCCCGAACTCCCCGTCGCCGCCCGAGCACAGGTTGCGCGCGCCCTCCCACAGGCTCAGGTGCACGTGGCCGCCGTTGCCGACGCCGCCGGGCGCGAACTTCGGCGTGAACGACGCCCGCAGCCCGTGGTGGGCGCCGACCGCCCGGATCGTCTCGCGGGTCAGCACCGCCACGTCCGCCGCGCGCACCGGATCGGCCGCCGCGACCGTGAGCTCGAACTGGCCCGCCGCGTACTCGGGGTGCACCTGTTCCACGTCGACGTGCTGGCTGTCCAAAGCGGACACCAGCTCCCGCAGGTACGCGGAATTGCCGGTGAGGCGGGAAAAACCGTACGCCGGCCCGGGCACCGGCACCCCGTCGGAGTCCGCGACGACCCACTCGATCTCGAATGCCATCCGCGCCGACCAGCCCCGCGCAGCGAGCCGCGACACGGCCGCGGCCGCCAGCGCTCGCGAGTCCTGCGGGTGCGGGTCACCCTCCTGGTCGTAGCGCAGCGCCGGCGCCCACGCCCAGCCGGGCTGGGCCGCGAGCTCGGTGAGCGCGTCGAGGTCCGGGTGCAGCCGGAGGTCGCCGACCGGGCCGAGTGAGTACGGGCCGGGAGCGATCGTGTCCGTGCACAGGAAGAAGTCGAACGAGTTCGACGCGCCCACCCCCCACGCCGCGGCGTCGGCCAGCCGGGCCACCGGCACCGCCTTCACCCGCGAGATGCCGGAGTTGTCGACGAAGGTCAGCGCGACCAGCTCGACCCCCGAACGGCCCAGCCGCGCTGCGGCGTCCGCACCCCGCCTGGCGAGTTCCGCCCGATCGAGCTGGCTCATCCGTGCCCCCGCGATGTTCACTGTGTATTTCACGTCGCCCACCAACGAGGAGCTCGCTGCGTCCGGACCACCGAGGAGCGCATCGTGTCAGACATCGTCGAAACCCGTCCAGCACTGCGCCGCACGCTGTCGGTGTGGCAAGCCGTCGGCCTGTCCGTGGCGCTGATGGCGCCCAGCATGGCCGCCAACATCAACCCGCAGCAGACCGCGGCCGCCGCCGGGCGCGCCGTGCCGCTCGCCTTCCTGCTCTCGGCCGTCGGCGTGCTCCTGGTGGCCTACGGCTTCGTCCGCCTGTGCCGGTACTACAACCACGCCGGATCGGTCTACGCCTTCGTCGGGGCGACGCTCGGCCCGCGCGCGGGTGTGGTGTCGGGCATCGGCCTGCTCGGCACGTACATCTTCTACGCCGTGGTCACCAGCTCCGCCGCGGGCACCCTGGGCACGGCGTTCCTCACGCAGGTGGGGATCTGGCCGAACCCGCCGTGGTGGGGTCCGTTCGTGCTGACGGGCGTCGCGCTCGTCGGCGCGTGGCTGCTCGCGGTCGCTCCCGCGCGGCGCGGCACGTCGACGCTGCTGGCCGTCGAGGGCGCGACGATCGCGGTGATCCTGCTGGTCACCGCCGTGATCCTGGTTCGCCTGATCGCCGGCGGCGCCCCGGGCGGCGCACACTTCACGCTGTCGGTCTTCACCTTCACCCCGGACGTCGGCCTGTCCGGTGTGTTCCTCGGCGCGGTCTTCGGGTTCCTGTCGTTCGCGGGCTTCGAAGCGGCCGCGACGCTGGGGGAGGAGACCCACAACCCGCGCCGCAACATCCCGCGCGCGATCCTGGGCACGGCGCTGTTCGGCGGCGCCTTCTTCGTGGTCGTCACCGCCGTCGAGATGATGGCGTTCGGCGCCGACGCGCAGGCGTTCCACGATTCGGCCTCGCTGCTCGGCGACCTCGGCACCTCGTTCGTCGGCGCCTGGGTCGGCGACGTGATCAGCATCGGCGCCGCGATCAGCGCGTTCGGCTGCTGCCTCGCCTGCGTGGTCGGCGGTTCACGCCTGCTGTTCGCCGTGGGCCGGGACGCCTTCGACGGCCGCGCCATCGGCCGGGCGTCGGCCAAGGGCACACCGGTCATTTCCGTGACGGCCGTCGCGCTGGCCGCCGCTCTGATCATCGTCGTGTGCGCGGTGTTCTTCGGTGCCACCGCGGAGGACACGTTCGCGTGGAGCGGGTCCATCGGCACGCTCATCCTGTTGGTGATCTACCTCCTGACCACCCTGGGCGCCATTCTGCTTCTGTTCGTCCGCCGGGCGATGCGGGTGCCGTGGTGGCACCTGATCTTCCCATTGGGCGCTTTGGCCCTGCTCGGCTACACGGTGTACGTCAACGTCGTCCCGTACCCCACCGAAGGCCCGGCCCGCTGGTTCCCCGTGGCAGCCGGCGCGGTCCTCGTGCTGGCGATCGTCTTGGTGCTCGTGGCACCGGGCTTCGCCCGTAGGGTGGGGGAAAGGCTGGCGGTCGCGGGAGGAGGCGGATGAGCGGGGTGCTGGACTTCGTCGCCGAGGTACCGCTGGTCGACCACCACTGCCACGGCGTGGTGACCGGCGAACTGGCCCGCGACGAGTTCGAGGCGATGCTCACGGAGGCCGACGCCGTGTCGCCGCTGGGGACGTCGCTGTTCGAATCGCTGATCGGGCTTGCCGTGCGGGAACGGTGCGCGCCGGTGCTGGATCTGCCGAAGCACGCGCCCGCCGAGGACTACCTGGCGCGGCGCGCGGAGCTGGGTGCCGACGAGGCCAACCGGCGGCTCCTGCGCGCCACCGGCACCACCGATTTCCTGCTGGACGGCGGCTTCCGGCCGGACTCGCTCACCGGCACCGGCGAGTTCGCGCAGCTCGCCGGCAGCCGCGCGCACGACGTGGTACGGCTGGAGCAGGTCGCGGAGGACGTGGTGCGCGCCGGCACCACAGCGAGCCGGTTCGCGGCCGACTTCGGGGCCGAGCTGGCGAAGCGCGCGGAGCACGCCGTCGGGGTCAAGTCGATCGCCGCGTACCGCGTGGGGCTGGCGCTGGAGGGGGATCGTCCCGATCCGGTCGAGGTGTCCGACGCGGCCGGGCGCTGGCTGGCGCGCGTCGGCGCCGGGCTGCCCGTGCGCCTGGCCGACGAGGTGCTGCACCGGCACCTCGTCTGGTCGGGCATCGACCTCGGCCTGCCCGTGCAGTTCCACGTGGGCTACGGCGACTCCGACGTCGACCTGCACCGCTGCGATCCGTTGCTGCTCACCGGTTTCCTTCGGGCGACGAGGGAAACCGGCGTGCCGATCCTCCTGCTGCACAACTACCCGTTCCACCGGGGCGCCGCCTACCTCGCGCAGGTCTTCGAGCACGTTTTCGTCGACACCGGGCTCATCACGCACAACGCCGGCTTCCGCGCGCCGGCGATCCTGGCCGAGACGCTGGAGCTCGTGCCGTTCGGCAAGCTGCTGTTCTCGACCGACGCGTTCGGTCTCGCGGAGCTGTACCACCTCGGCACAACCCTGTTCCGCCAGGGTCTTTCCGATTTCCTCGAATCCGCGCTGGCCGCCGATGCGATGTCCGAAGTGGACGCACAGCGTCTCACCCGGCTGGTCGGCCACGAGAACGCCCGGCGCGTCTACCGGCTGGAGACCCGATGACCGACCTGGCCGCGCGGTGGCGCGCCGCCCTCACCGACGAGCTGCCCGCGGCGATCGAGCTGCGCCACCGGCTGCACGCCGACCCGCGCGCCTCCGGCGACGAGGAGGACACGGCCCGCGCGGTCACCGCCGCGCTCGGCCTGGGCGAAGGCATGCGCGTGGCCAAGACCGGGCGGCTGCTCGAGCTGCCTGGCGAGCACCCCGGCCCGGCTGTGGCGCTGCGGGCCGAGCTCGACGCACTGCCGGTGGCCGAGCGCACGGGCGTGCCGTGGGCGTCGAACTCCGGGCTCATGCACGCGTGCGGCCACGACGTGCACCTGGCCGCGCTCGTCGCCGTGTGCCGCGCGGCGCGGCGCGTGGGCCTGCCGCGGCGGCTCGTCGCGGTGCTGCAGCCGCGGGAGGAGACGTCGCCGCCGGGTGCGCTGGACATCGTCGAGTCCGGCGCGCTGGAGGAACTGGGCGTCGACACCGTCATCGGCGCCCATGTGCAGCCGCGGCTCGCGCACAACGTCGTGTCGGCCGCGCCCGGGCCGGTCAACGCGTCGACCGACGAGTTCGAGGTCGTCCTCCACGGCCAGGGCGGGCACGCCGGCTACCCGCACCTGGTGCGCGACCCGGTCCTGGCACTGAGCCAGCTCGTGGTCAGCCTGCAGCAGCTGGCCAGCCGCCGGATCGACCCGGTGCACGGCGCCGTCTGCACGGTCGGGCGCATCAAGGCGGGCACGGCCGCCAACGTCGTGCCCCCCACCGCGACCGCCCAGGGCTCGCTGCGGCTCATGCGCGCGAGCGATCGCGACGAGGCGCTGGAGGTGCTGGCCGAGATCGTGCACTCGACCGCCCGCGCGTACGGCTGCACCGCCGACCTGCACCTCAGCCCGGGTGAGCCCGTGCTGGTCAACGACCCGGCGCTCGCCGCCGCGGCCCAGCCGTGGCTGCTCGACGGCGGCGCCGACGTCGACGTGGACTTCCGCTCGTTCGGCGCCGACGACTTCGCCCACTACTGCGGCTCCGGGACACGCGGGCTGATGCTGTTCGTGGGCCTCGGCGACACCGCCGGCGCGCGCAGCCTGCACGACGAGGTGTTCCTGCCCGAGGACGCGGCCGTCGGCCAGGTCGCGGGCGCGTTGCTCGCGGGGTACCTGGCCGCTCTGCAGCCGGGTGGCTACGAATAGTCATCATCGACACCGGACCGTGACCGGTCCTTCACGAACCCTTCGGCGGCTCCCTCACCACACCGGAGCATTGACGCGCTACGGTGACCGCGTGTATTCCGCCTCGGCAGCAGCCTTCCTGGCCACGATCCCGAGCCCCGACCGCGGTGTCTGGCATCTCGGGCCCATCCCGCTCCGCGCCTACGCGCTGTGCATCATCGTCGGCATCGTCGTCGCGATCTGGTGGGGTGAGCGGCGCTGGGTGGCCCGCGGCGGCACCAAGGGGACGGTCATCGACGTCGCGGTGTTCGCCGTGCCGTTCGGCCTGGTCGGCGGCCGGCTCTACCACGTGATCACCGACCCGGAGCTGTACTTCGTGCCGGGCAAGAACCCGTGGAACGCCTTCGCCATCTGGGACGGCGGCCTCGGCATCTGGGGCGCCATCGCACTCGGCGGCGTCGGTGCGTGGATCGCCTGCCGCCGCAAGGGCATCCCGCTGCCCGCCTTCGCCGACGCGATCGCGCCGGGCATCGTCACGGCGCAGGCCATCGGCCGGATCGGCAACTACTTCAACCAGGAGCTCTACGGCGCGCACACCGACCTGCCGTGGGGCCTGGAGATCTACCAGCGCTTCGACCCGGTCACGGGCGCGCCCGACACCCTCTCCGGTGTCGCCACCGGACACATCCCGCTGCCCGACAGCCCGGTGCACCCGACGTTCCTCTACGAGCTGATCTGGAACCTGCTGGTCGCCCTGGTCGTCGTGTGGGCCGACCGCCGCTTCAAGCTCGGCCACGGCCGCGCGTTCGCCCTGTACGTGGCCGGTTACACACTGGGCCGCTGCTGGATCGAGCTGATGCGCACCGACACCGCCAACCACATCCTGGGCCTGCGGGTCAACGTGTGGACCGCGATCCTCGTGTTCCTCGGCGCGGTGATCTTCATGATCGTCGCGAAGAGGCGCGGGCCGCGCGAGGCTCCGGAAACGTTGCGCAGCAAGGGCGACGAACGTGCTGCGGAAGAGGCGGCCGAGACTCCTGAGGCACCGGCGGCCGACTCGTATTCAGCGGAGCCCGAAAGCCGCGACGAGATCAAGGTGGATGCGGGATCGTCCGGTCCGGACTCCGAGCAGCCCGAGAAGTCCTGAGAGTTTTCACCACGCTTCACCACGCACGCGGACCCCGGTCCTTGATGGGCCGGGGCCCTCGCGCGTTGCGGGCTCAGCCGAGCGGGGAGCCGCCGAAGTAGTCGTCGTCGCCGGGGGAGGGGTCGGCCGGCCGGCGGCGCGGGGGCGGGTCCTGGCGGTTCGGCGCGCTGTCGCGGTCGGCGAGCGGGTCGGTGAACTCGTCGTCCGCGGCGGGTTCGTCGTACCGGGGTGCGGCGTGCCGGCCGTGGTCCGGCGCCGGTGGTGCGGGCGGTGGGGGCGGGGTGCCCGGATTGTCCGCGGTGGCCGGTCCGCGGTCCGCGAGCGGGTCGGCGAAGTCGTCGTCCGACGGCGCGCTGTGGCGCGACCGCGGCTCGTCCTGCGGCGGCGTGCCGTGCCGGCCCTGCTCCGGCACTTCGTGCGCCGGCTGCGCACTGCTCGCGAGCGGGTCCTCGTTCGAGAAGCCCTTCGGCTCCTCCTCAGCGGCCGGGTACGTCGGGCGCCCGGTGTCGGCAACGTCGCTGCGGGCTCCTTCGCGTGCTTCGAGCACCTCTTCGGGCGAGAGTCCTTCCTGCAGCTCCTCGTACATGTCCTTCGCCTCGCCGAGCTTGCCGGACGCGAGGGCCCGTACGTCCGGGTCGGCGAAGGCACGGCCGGAGGCGACGTCCTCCCACGTGAGCTTGCCGGCGTCGACCTTCTTCTTGACGAGCCGCAGCTCGGCCGAAGCGTCCGGCTTCGACGCGGCCCGCTTGACCGCCTCGACACGTTCGGGGGTATCGGTTTTCGGGAGTGGCTTCAGCCGCAGCTTTTCGAGGCTCTTCAGCAGCTCGCGCGACTTGGCCACGGCGCCCTCGAGCGCCGCTTCCGCCTGGCGGATCTCCGGGGTCTTCCACGCGTCCTGCGCGGGAACCTGCCCTGACATGACGGACGGTCCTCTCAGTCGATGTGGCCGCTGATCCGGCCGCTTCCGGAGTGCACCGGGGTCGAACTCGCCGCGCGGCTGTCCCAGTACTTCTCGTTCTTCTCTGCCTGCTCGTCGGAGTCCTTGGCGCCGTCGGCCGCGGACTTCGCGATCTTGACACCGTCTCCGGCGATGGCTTTGGTGTCGTCCTTGATGTCGCCGACGTCGCCCGCGATGTTCTTGCCGATGTCGACCGCGTCGCTGAGACTGTCGATGTCCTTGATCTTCGCCAGCTGCGACCCGATGTCCTTCACCGAGTTCCACAGCTGGCCGACCTTCTCGATCACGTCCTTGATCGTCTCGATGATCGAGATGATGGCGTTGATCAGCGGCAGGATCTCCGTGAGGCCGGTGATCGCGTCGGCGACCCACCCGGCGATCGGCACGCACGCCTCGGCCGCCATCGTGAGCAGCCGGTCGATCAGGCTCTTCAGCAGGTCGAGTGCCTTGGCCGTGAGCTTCTTCGACGTGTCCGACAGGAAGTCGAAGCCCTTCGCGATCAGGCTCGCGATCCCGGCCTCCGCCATCAGCCCGGCGCGCCACCCCGCGTCGACGTACGCCTTGTGCGCGAGCGCCGCGGGACCGGTCCAGCTTTCGCCGAGCACCTTTTCGTTGCCGACCATCACGGCCGAGAACGCCTTCATCGACGTCGAGATGTTGCGCCACGCCTCGGCGTCGGCCGACATCTTCGAGAAGTCGCCCGTGATCGGCTCGATGAACTTCTGCGTGAGCGTTTCGCCGGTGAGCTTTTGGAAGATCCACTCCACCGCCATCACCTCGACGCCGGCTTCCTTCACCAGGTCCTGGATGTCCTCGCCGGACGTGTCCTCGGGCGGCTGGAGCGGTTCGGTGATGGTGCTGCCGTCGTCGAACCCGGCGGCCGTCTTGCCGCCGGGGCCCGGGAGCTCCGGCGCCTCCTTTTTGTCGTCGCCGCCGGACTCCTCGTCCTCGTCCTTTTCCTTTTTCTTCTTCTTCGGCTCTTCCTCGTCTTCGTCCTTGTGCGTCTTGGTCTTGGTGCCGCCGCCGTGCTTGGCCATGTCGGTTCCCTCGAGGCAGTGGATCAGAGGCAGTGGGTCAGGTGGGTAGCGGTCAGCCCGCGGCCGGGGGCTCGATCGAGCCGAGTGAGCCGCCGAGCTCCTTCAGCAGAGCCGAGACCTGACCCTGGTGGTGGTCGTAGGCGTCGGCCGCGCCCTTGATGCCGTGGCTCAGCGACGAGAGCCGGTTCTGGCCGAAGCCGAGAGTGTCGCCGTAGAGACCCGACACGAGCTCCACCACGGGGCGCAGCACGGAGAAGAGCCCCGTGAAGCCCGCCGTGTCGCACGCGGTCGTGCTCATGTAGTCCTTGATCTTGTCGACCTGCGCGTGGAGCCCGTCGACCACGTCGGCGTACTCCCGCATCGTGCCCGTGTGCACTTCGAAGTCCGGCACCGAATCCCTCCCCTTGATCGTCGATCGACGAACACTATGGCAGGAAGTGATCACCCAGCGTGGAGGGTTTCGGGAAATCAACCGGTTTGACGACAGCAGTCAGGCAAAGGGCGCAAATCAGGCACGATATCCACAATGGACGGTCATAGGTCCGGCAGGCCGAGTTCCAGGTTCGGTGCCTGCAGTCCACCGTCCACTTCGAGCACTTTGCCCGTCACGTAGGCACCGGCGGGCGAAGCCAGGTACAGCACCGCCGAGGCGACGTCCTCGGCGGAGCCGATGCGCTGCAACGGGGTGGCACCCTCCATCTTGGTCCGGATCTCCTGGTTGCCCGCCACGACTTCCAATGCGGACGTGAGCACCGAACCGACACAGATCGCGTTCACGCGCACCTTCGGCGCCAAGTCGACGGCGGCCAGGCGTGTGTAGTGCGACAGCGCGGCCTTCGCCGTGCCATAGGCGAGGAACCCCCGGCCCTGCACGCGGCCCATGATCGACGAGATGTTGACCACCGCGCCGCCGCTTTCGAGCAGTGCGGGGGTGGCGGCGGCCGTCAGCGCGTGGGCGGTGGCGACGTTGAACCGGAACGCCTCCTCGAGGAACTCCGCCGTCGTCTCCGTGAACGGGCGCGGGTACGTGCCGCCGACGTTGTTGACGACGATGTCAAGCCGGCCGAACTCCCCGGTGGCCGCGGCAGCCAGCGCGGCGGCGGCCATGGGGTCGGCCAGGTCGGCCGGCACCACGTGCGCGCGGCGCCCGGCCGCGGCCACGCGCTCGGCGACCTCCCGGAGCTGGGCTTCGGTGCGGGAGGCGATGACCACGTCGGCGCCGGCTTCGGCGAGCGCCACGGCGGTGGCCGCGCCGATGCCGCGGCCGGCGCCCGTGACCACCGCGACCCGGTCCGTGACGCGGAACCGATCGAGGATCATGCGGCGGACGCTAACACGTTTCACCACGGTGCGGCAGCGGTCACACAGGTGGACGCGCGGCAGTGCATCGACCACGCTGAGTACCGGAAATCCGTCTGTGACGCAGGATCCGTTAAGTGCCGGTTACACTTGACGGAATCGCACAGATCAGATAGTTAGCTAAGCGAACGACATACAGGTGATCAGGAACTACGTCGTTCCGCGCAGCCAGATCGTTACCGTTCATCGCCGTCCGGGCCGCTCTGAGGTGCTGCTCCCCTGTTTCCCAGGTGTTAAAGTCGCGCTAACAAGCGGGCCATCGTCGTCCCGTGCGCTCCCCACGGCCGGTCCGCCGGCCATCGCACGAAACGACGAAGGAGGTCCCTTTTCCATGATCTTCTCCGCCAATCCCGGCAAGCAGGGTCTCTACGACCCGACCAGCGAGCAGGACTCCTGCGGCGTCGCCATGGTGGCCGACGTCAGGGGCCGCCGCTCCCACGGCATCGTCACCGACGGACTGACCGCGCTGGCGAACCTCGAGCACCGCGGCGCCGCGGGCGCCGAGCCCACCAGCGGTGACGGTGCCGGGATCCTGCTGCAGCTGCCCGACGAGCTGCTGCGTGCCGAGGCCGGCGTCTCCCTTCCCGCGCCCGGCACGTACGCCGCAGGCATCGCGTTCCTGCCCGCCGAGGCCGAGCAGCGTCGCAAGGCCGTCGAGCTGACGAAACGCGTCGCCGCGGAAGAAGGCCTCGACCTGCTCGGCTGGCGCGACGTACCCGTGGACGCCGAGGGGGCCGGAATCGGTCCCACGGCGCTTTCGGTGATGCCGCACTTCGCGATGTTGTTCGTCACCTCGCCGGGCGGCGAGTCCGGGCTGGACCTCGACCGGCTCGTGTTCGGCCTGCGCAAGCGCGTGGAACACGACAGCGAGTCCGCGGGCTGCGGCACGTACTTCGCGTCGCTGTCGGCGCGCACGATCGTCTACAAGGGCATGCTCACCACCGAGCAGCTGCCCCGGTTCTTCTCCGACCTCCGGGACACCCGCCTCGAAAGCGCGATCGCGCTGGTGCACTCGCGCTTCTCCACCAACACGTTCCCGTCGTGGCCGCTCGCGCACCCGTTCCGGTTCGTGGCCCACAACGGCGAGATCAACACCGTGCGCGGCAACCGCAACCGCATGCGCGCCCGCGAAGCACTGCTCGAGTCCGACCTGATCCCGGGCGACCTCACGCGCCTGTACCCGATCTGCTCGCCCGAAGCGAGTGACTCGGCGTCGTTCGACGAGGTGCTCGAGCTGCTGCACCTGGGCGGGCGCTCGCTGCCGCACGCGGTGCTGATGATGATCCCGGAGGCGTGGGAGAACCACGCCACGATGGACCACGAGCGCCGCGCGTTCTACCAGTTCCACGCGAGCCTGATGGAGCCGTGGGACGGCCCGGCGTGCGTCACGTTCACCGACGGCACGCTCGTCGGCGCGGTGCTCGACCGCAACGGCCTGCGCCCGGCGCGCTGGTGGCGCACCGCCGACGACCGCGTGGTCCTCGCGTCCGAGGCCGGCGTGCTCGACGTCGCGCCCGCGGACGTCGTCGCGAAGGGCCGCCTCAAGCCGGGCCGGATGTTCCTCGTGGACACCGAGGCCGGTCGCATCGTCTCCGACGACGAGGTCAAGTCCGAGCTCGCGAAGGAGCACCCGTACGAGGGCTGGCTGCACGCCGGCCTGCTGAAGCTCGCCGAGCTGCCCGACCGCGACCACGTGGTGCAGAGCCACGATTCGGTGCTGCGGCGTCAGCTCGCCTTCGGCTACACCGAAGAAGAGCTCAAGATCCTGCTCGCGCCGATGGCCGCCAAGGGCGCCGAGCCCATCGGCTCCATGGGCACCGACACCCCGGTCGCCGTGCTGTCGCAGCGGTCGCGGCTGCTATATGACTACTTCAAGCAGAACTTCGCGCAGGTCACCAACCCGCCGCTCGACGCGATCCGCGAAGAGCTCGTCACGTCGATGGCGCGCATCATGGGCCCCGAGCGCAACCTGCTCGCGCCCGGCCCCGCGTCGTGCCGGCACCTGAACCTGCCGTACCCGGTGATCGACAACGACGAGCTGGCGAAGCTCATCCACATCAACGACGACGGCGACCTGCCGGGCTTCGCGTGCAGCGTCCTTTCCGGACTGTACGAAGTGGACGGTGGTGCCGAGGCGCTCGCCGCCGCCGTGGAGCGCGTGCGCCGCGAGGCGTCGGAGGCGATCGCCGCCGGGGCGCGCACGCTCGTGCTGTCCGATCGCGACTCCGACCACCGCCTGGCGCCGATCCCGTCGCTGCTGCTCGTGTCCGCCGTGCACCACCACTTGGTGCGCACCAAGGAACGCCTGCGCGTCGCCCTCGTCGTGGAGACCGGCGACGCGCGCGAGGTGCACCACATCGCGCTGCTGCTGGGTTACGGCGCCGCCGCCGTGAACCCGTACCTCGCCTTCGAGACGATCGAGGACATGATCGGGCAGGGCGCCATCTCCGGCCTCGAGGCCGGCAAGGCGGTCCGCAACTACGTGCAGGCGCTCGTGAAGGGCGTCCTGAAGATCATGTCCAAGATGGGCATCTCCACCGTCGGCGCCTACACGGCGGCGCAGGTGTTCGAGTCGCTGGGCCTGAGCCAGGACCTGCTCGACGAGTACTTCACCGGCACGTCGTCGAAGCTCGGCGGCGTGGGCCTGGAGGTGCTCGCCGAAGAGGTCGCCGTGCGCCACCGCCGCGCGTACCCGGACAACCCGACCGACCGCGTGCACCGCGGTCTCGACACCGGCGGCGAGTACGCCTACCGCCGCGAGGGCGAACTGCACCTGTTCACCCCGGAGACGGTTTTCCTGCTGCAGCACGCTTCGAAGACGGGCCGCGAAGAGGTCTACCGCAAGTACACCGACGAGGTGCACCGCCTCTACCGCGAGGGTGGCGCGCTGCGTGGGCTGTTCAAGTTCCGCGACGGCGCGCGCGAGCCCGTGCCGCTCGACGAGGTCGAGCCGGTGGAGGCGATCCTCAAGCGCTTCAACACCGGCGCGATGTCCTACGGTTCGATCTCGGCCGAAGCCCACGAGACGCTCGCCATCGCGATGAACCGCATCGGCGGCCGCTCCAACACGGGTGAGGGCGGCGAAGACGCGGAGCGCCTCTACGACCCCCAGCGGCGCAGCGCCATCAAGCAGGTGGCGAGCGGCCGGTTCGGCGTCACGAGCGAGTACCTGGTCAACGCCAGCGACCTCCAGATCAAGATGGCGCAGGGCGCGAAGCCGGGCGAAGGCGGCCAGCTGCCGCCGAACAAGGTGTACCCGTGGATCGCGCGCACGCGGCACTCGACGCCGGGCGTCGGGCTCATCTCGCCTCCGCCGCACCACGACATCTACTCGATCGAGGACCTGGCGCAGCTCATTCACGACCTGAAGAACGCCAACGAGCAGGCCCGCGTCCACGTGAAGCTGGTCTCTTCGCTGGGCGTCGGCACGGTGGCCGCGGGTGTTTCCAAGGCCCACGCCGACGTGGTGCTCATCTCCGGGCACGACGGCGGCACCGGCGCGTCGCCGATGAACTCGCTCAAGCACGCCGGCACGCCGTGGGAGATCGGCCTCGCCGAGACCCAGCAGACGTTGCTGCTCAACGGCCTGCGCGACCGCATCACCGTGCAGGTCGACGGCGCGATGAAGACCGGGCGCGACGTGGTGATCGCGGCGCTGCTCGGTGCCGAGGAGTACGGGTTCGCGACGGCCCCCCTCGTCGTCGCGGGCTGCGTGATGATGCGCGTGTGCCACCTCGACACCTGCCCGGTCGGCGTCGCGACGCAGAGCCCCGAGCTGCGC
Source organism: Amycolatopsis sp. FDAARGOS 1241 (assembly GCF_016889705.1). Lineage (NCBI taxonomy): Bacteria > Bacillati > Actinomycetota > Actinomycetes > Pseudonocardiales > Pseudonocardiaceae > Amycolatopsis > Amycolatopsis sp. FDAARGOS 1241. The sequence goes on along the minus strand of NZ_CP069526.1, from coordinate 6,830,514 downwards.
AAGCGGTACACGGGCCAGGTCGACCACGTCGTGAAGTTCTTCGAGTTCGTGGCCGAGGAGGTGCGGGAAACGCTGGCGCAGCTGGGTTTCCGCACGCTCGACGAGGCCATCGGGCACGCCGAGGTGCTCGACACAGCCGCGGCACAGGCGCACTGGAAGTCGGCCGGGCTCGACCTCGCGCCGATCTTCGAGATGCCATCCGAAACGCCGTATGGCGGCGCCAAGCGGCGCGTGCGCGCGCAGGACCACGGTCTCGAGCACGCGCTGGACCGCACGCTCATCCAGCTCGCGGAGGCGGCGCTGGAGGACGCGCACCCGGTGCGGCTGGAACTGCCCGTGCGCAACGTGAACCGCACCGTCGGCACACTGCTGGGCTCCGAGATCACGCGCCGCTACGGCGGCGAGGGCCTGCCCGAGGACACGATCCACGTGCTGCTCACCGGTTCGGCCGGGCAGTCGCTGGGCGCGTTCCTGCCGCGCGGTCTCACCCTCGACATGGTCGGCGACGCCAACGACTACGTCGGCAAGGGCCTCTCAGGCGGGCGGATCATCGTCCGGCCACACCCGGAGGCGAAGTTCGCCGCCGAGGCGCAGACGATCGCGGGCAACACGATCGCCTACGGCGCCACGAGCGGGGAGATGTTCCTGCGCGGCCAGGTCGGCGAACGCTTCTGCGTCCGCAACTCCGGTGCCACGGTCGTCGCCGAGGGCGTCGGCGACCACGCCTTCGAGTACATGACCGGTGGCCGCGCCGTGGTGCTCGGCCCGACGGGCCGCAACCTCGCGGCCGGCATGTCCGGCGGTGTCGCGTACGTGCTCGACCTCGACCGCGCCAAGGTCAACGAAGACATGGTGGACCTGACCCCGCCGGATGCCGAAGATCTGGTGTGGCTCAAGCAGATCGTCCAGCAGCATCACGACCTCACCCGCTCGGCGGTGGCCGCGTCGCTCCTCGGCGACTGGACGCGGCGCTCGGCTGCGTTCACCAAGGTGATGCCGCGCGACTACCAGCGGGTCCTCGACGCGGCGAAGGCGGCGCGCGCCGCCGGCCGCGACGTCGACGAAGCGATCATGGAGGCCGCTCGTGGCTGACCCGACCGGTTTTCTGAAGTTCCGGCGCGAAGAGCCGAAGAAGAGGTCCAAAGAGGACCGGCTCGCCTCCTGGGGCGAGGTGTACGCCGACGTGGATCCCGGCGAGCGCAACGAAGCGGTGCGCGAGCAGGCTTCGCGGTGCATGGACTGCGGGATCCCGTTCTGCCACTCCGGCGGTTCGGGCTGCCCGCTCGGCAACCTGATTCCCGAGTGGAACGACCTCGTCCGCCGCGGTGACTGGAGTGCGGCGAGCGATCGGCTGCACGCCACCAACAACTTCCCCGAGTTCACCGGGAAACTGTGCCCGGCGCCGTGCGAAGCGGGCTGCGTGCTGGCGATCTCGCCGCTGTCGGGCGGGCCCGTGGCGATCAAGCGCGTCGAGGCCACGATCGCCGACCAGTCGTGGGAAGCGGGCTACGTGCAGCCGCAGGTCGCCGAGGTCTCCTCGGGCCGGCGCGTCGCCGTGGTCGGGTCCGGGCCCGCCGGGCTCGCGGCCGCGCAGCAGCTGACGCGCGCGGGCCACGAGGTCACGGTGTTCGAGCGCGACGACCGCCTCGGCGGCCTGCTGCGCTACGGCATCCCCGAGTTCAAGATGGAGAAGAAGGTCCTCGACCGCCGCCTCACGCAGCTGCGCAAGGAGGGCACGCGGTTCGTCACCGGCTGCGAGGTCGGCGTGGACCTCACGGTGGAGGACCTGCGCGAGCAGTACGACGCCGTCGTGCTCGCCGTGGGCGCGCTGCGCGGCCGCGACGACCGGACCATCCCGGGCCGTGAGCTCGCCGGTGTGCACCTCGCGATGGAGCACCTGGTGCCCGCCAACCGCTTCGTCGAGGGTGACGGCCCGTCGCCGATCGACGCGGCGGGCAAGCACGTCGTGATCATCGGCGGTGGTGACACGGGCGCCGACTCCTACGGCACGGCGACCCGCCAGGGCGCGCTGTCCGTGACGCAGCTGGACCAGTACCCGGCGCCGCCCACCACGCGCGACGACGAGCGTTCGCCGTGGCCGACGTGGCCGTACATCCTGCGCACGTACCCGGCGCACGAGGAAGCCGGTGAGCGGAAGTTCGCCGTGGCCGTGAAGCGGTTCGTCGACGACGGCGAGGGCCGTGTGAAGGCCTTGGAGCTGCAGCACGTCCGCGTTGAGAAGGACCCGGCGACGGGCCGCCGCGAGGTCGTGCCGACCAGTGAAGAGGTCGAGGTGCTGCCCGCCGACCTGGTGCTGCTCGCCATCGGCTTCGCGGGTGTGGAGGAGATGCCGCTGCTCGACGGGCTCGGCCTCTCACTGACCCGCCGCGGCACGCTGTCGTGCGGCTCCGACTGGCAGACCGGCTCCCCGGGCGTGTTCGTCTGCGGCGACGCGCACCGCGGTGCCTCACTCGTGGTGTGGGCCATCGCCGAGGGCCGCTCCGTGGCCAACGCGGTGGACACCTTCCTCACCGGTGATTCGGACCTGCCCGCGCCGGTGCACCCGACAGCGTTGCCGCTCGCGGTGGTCTGATCCGCATCCCCGGCTGCAGGCCCCGGCGCAACGGCGCGCCGGGGCCTGTTTTTCACGCGCCGCGGGCCTGGCCGGGCCTCGCGATCGACGGTGACACCGGGGTACCGCACGTCGCCGTCCGGCGCGCTCGAGAAGCTCACCGCGTGCGGCTGAACTCGGCGGACACCATGCGGGCTCCGCGTGGGCCGAAGCGCCGGAGCGCGCTGTTCCCCCGCGCCGCCGCGGCCACGACAACGGGGGGAGCTTCACCGCCAGGACGGCCCCGACGCGTGACCCGCGTCGCCCTCGCGGAGCCGTGCGGGGCGGCGAACCTTATCCTGGGTCGCGTGAACTGGACAGTGGACGTTCCCGTCGACACACTTCCCGAACTGCCGCCGCTCCCGCCCGAGCTGCGCGAACGCCTCGACGCGGCGCTGGCGTTGCCCGCCGCGCAGCAGCCCGAGTGGCCCGACGTCGAGCTGGCCAAGCGGGTGCGCGGTGTCCTCGAGAGCGTTCCGCCCATCACCGTGCCCGCCGAGATCGACCGGCTGCACAACGAGCTCGCGATGGTCGCGCGCGGCGAGGCCTTCCTGCTGCAGGGCGGTGACTGCGCGGAGACGTTCGAGTCCAACACCGAGCCCCACATCCGCGCCAACCTGCGCACGCTGCTGCAGATGGCCGTGGTCCTCACCTACGGCGCGAGCCTGCCGGTGGTCAAGATGGGCCGCATCGCCGGCCAGTACGCGAAGCCGCGTTCGGCGTCCACCGACGCGCTGGGCCTGCCGGTCTACCGCGGCGACATCATCAACTCGCTGGTGCCGAAGCCCGAGCTGCGGGTGCCGGACCCGGGCCGCATGATCCGCGCGTACGCGAACGCGGGTGCCGCGATGAACCTGGTCCGCGCCCTCACCGGCGCCGGCATGGCCGACCTGCACCAGGTGCACGATTGGAACAAGGACTTCGTGTCGTCCTCGCCCGCCGGCGAGCGCTACGAGGCGCTGGCCGCCGAGATCGACCGCGGCCTGCGGTTCATGAACGCCTGCGGGGTCACCGACTCGTCGCTGCAGTCCACCGAGATCTTCGCCAGCCACGAAGCGCTGCTGCTCGACTACGAGCGCGCCCTGCTGCGGCTGGACAACGCCGACGCGGCCAACCCGAAGCTGTACAACCTGTCCTCGCACTTCCTGTGGATCGGCGAGCGCACACGTCAGCTCGACGGCGCGCACATCGCGTTCGCGGAGCTGCTGGCCAACCCGATCGGGCTCAAGATCGGCCCGACGACCACGCCCGAGCAGGCGCTGGAGTACGTCGAGCGGCTCGACCCGCGGCACGAGGAGGGCCGGCTCACGCTCATCTCGCGCATGGGCAACAGCAAGGTCCGCGAGGTGCTGCCGGCGATCGTCGAGAAGGTCGAGGCGTCCGGGCACAAGGTCATCTGGCAGTGCGACCCGATGCACGGCAACACCCACGAGTCGTCCACCGGCTACAAGACCCGCCACTTCGACCGCATCGTCGACGAGGTGCAGGGCTTCTTCGAGGTGCACCACAAGCTCGGCACCTACCCGGGCGGTATCCACGTGGAGCTCACGGGTGAAGACGTCACCGAATGCCTCGGCGGCGCCCAGGAGATCTCCGACGTCGACCTCTCCGGCCGCTACGAAACCGCCTGCGACCCGCGGCTGAACACGCAGCAATCGCTCGAGCTGGCGTTCCTCGTGGCCGAAATGCTGCGGGGCTGACCCCTCACACGGTGTTCAGGAGCGCCGCGGCGGACTTCACGACGGCGTCGCGCAGGCCGCCGAGGTCGGGGACGGCCTCGGCGTTCGCCTGGAGTCCGATGTGGACGCCGTCGCGGTAGGTCGCGACGGCGATGCCCACCGCGTGGTTGGGCGCCAGCGGTACGAACGGGTAGACCTGCGCCAGCGGCGCGCCCGCCAGCGTCAGCCGGGCGGGCGGCAGCGGCACGGTGGTCACGACCAGGTCGAACAGCAGCGGCGCGGCCCGCCCGGCGGTCTTGGTGCCGAGGCGGTGCAGGAAAGTCGGCACGCGGTCGGCGAGCAGCGGGAACGCGCCGGCGCCCCGCGCGGGGCCGGCGGCCTTGTTGCGGGTCATCGCGCGGCGCACCAGGCCGAGCCGCTCCACCGGGTCGTCGACGCCGATCGGCAGGTCGCACAGGTATCCCGACAACTTGTTGCCGCCGACCTGCCCGCCCGAGCGGCCGCGCACGCTGACCGGGACGAGGGCCCGCAACGTGCGCCCGTCGGCGCGTTTGCCGCGGTTGACCAGCCAGTCGCGCAGCGCACCGGCCAGCACGGCGAGCACCACGTCGTTGCTCGTGCCGCCGTGGGCGCGCCGGATGCGGCGCACGTCGCCGCCGCTGAGGCGCACGAACCCCAGCCGCCGCTCGGCGGACGCCGGCGCGGACACGGGCGAGAGCGGCGGCCGCGCCGCGCGGACCACCGACGTGGCGATCCCCGCCTGCGCGAGCCCGCTGCCCAGCGCGTCCTTCACGGTGTCCAGAGCCGACCGAGGGCGCGGGATCGGCGCCGGCCCGGTGGCGCGGTCCACGGTCCGGCCGGCAACGGTCAGGCCGTCGAGCAGTCCGACGGTCACCGCGTACGCGCCCGCGCCGTCGGTGAGCGCGTGGTGCAGTTTGAGCAGCACGGCGAACCCGCCCTGCGCCAGCCCGGTCACCACCGTCAGGTCCCACAGCGGGCGCCCGGTGTCGAGCGGCTCGGCGATCCACCGGGACGCGAAGTCCGGCAGCGGGTCCGGGTCGTAGAGCGTGGTGAGCTCGTGGTGGTGGATGTGCTGCGCCGCAACGAAATCCGGGTCGTCCGACCACGAGGCCGACCCGGGTGGGAACAATTCGGTGCGCGTTTTCCGGCGCAGCTGGGGGATTTTCGCCGCGCGCTCGGCCAGGGTCTTTTTGATCTCCGCGCCGTCCACCGGAGAGGAAGAAGTGAATGAAAGTACCGCACCCATGTGCATCGGCGCGGTTTCGCTTTCCAGGCACAGAAAAGCGACGTCGAGCGAGCTGAGCGGGGTGCGAACCATCCGACGACCGTCCTCGGGGGTTTTCGTGCGGTGGGTTTTCGTGCGGGAAGGTCCCCACGACACCACCCGCACATGACGGGAGGGTGGTCGCCGTGTTTCGCGAGTGCTAACGACCCGCGGTTTCACTCACCCGGGTCACGCCCGGTCCTTGCGCCTCGGCCTCCGCCCGCCCTTCCCGGCCCGCGACGGCTGCGGCAACTCCACCGGCCACGCCGGCCGTGGCCCCGTCCCTTCGCCACTGCGCGACGGCTGCGGCAACGGCTCGGAGCCGGCGCTCGACGGCTGTGGCAACGGCCCGTCGGGAGCCCGCTGTGATTGCGGCAAGTGCTGCTCGCCGGCTCGCCACGGTCCTGCACCCTCCGTCCGGGCCTGCGGTTCTCCGGCCACTGCCGGCAGCGGCTCGTCAGCCTCGGCCACCGGCCGCGCCGCCTGGTCCCCGGCGAACCGCACTGGCTGGGCCAACCGGGCCTCGGCAAACCGGGACACGTGCAGGAACGGATCCTCAGCCGGTTCCTTCGCGGGCGCGAACGTCGGCCGCCCCGAACCCGCCGGTGTCCTGCGCGGCAACGGCGACTTCGCACCAGGCGCCCGGTCGGGCGTCATCACAGCCGGTGGCTCAGCGCCTGCCGGGTCCGGCCTGATTCCCTCCGCGAGGGCGCTGTGGGGGAGCAGAGAGGCGTCCTCGCCCGGCAGCCGCTGCGCCGGGCGCTCGGCGACCCACCCGGTCGGTGGCATCGGCTCGTGCGCCGGCCCGTCCGGCGCGCGGTGTGGCAGCGGCGACGCTGCACTGGGCGGCTTGCGGGGCACTTCACCTTCGGCCGGCGGGTCCGCGAAGGCCCGCCGTGGGCTTTCCGCGGGTGCGCGACGGGGGAGCGGGGAGGCTCCGTCGGGAGCTCGCTGCGGCGACGAACCCGCGTCCTCAGCCGCCGGTGGGTGGCCGAACGGGGCACCCGTCGGGGCCGAGACGTTCCGGAACGCCCCGCCGTTGCCCGGTCGCTTCGGCAGGCCCGGCCACAGCTCCCCGGCGTCCAGAGCCGCCGCGCGGATGGCCGCGCCGTCCAGCTCGGTGTGGGTTTCCGCGACTTCCCGCTCCAGCCACTGGACCACCACTGTGAACGGCCCGTCCTCGGGCAGCGGCCACACGAAGACACGGTGGTCCAGGTGGAACTGGGAGCCACCACAGCCGTGGGCGCGCAGCACCGGGTGGTCGGGTTCCGAGGCGGCCGGGACGGAGATCGACTCGGAGCTCGCGCGGCTGCCGTCCGGGTACAGCACACCCACCAGCAACGCGTTGTGGTCCGGGATCCGCCGATGGTCGATGAGGGAGCCGCCGCAGCCCTCCTCCAGGGTGTCGCGCGAGTACACCGCCAGCCGGAGCGTCAAGGCCTCCGGCCAGACCTCGACGCCCCGCAGCGCCACGATCGTGCGTTCGGAACGGCCGAGCAGGCGTGCCCACGGCAGCAGCGCCGGGACGATGTGGTCGCTCGGCGGGCCCATCCACGGGCGGCCCTCGTACGCGAAGAGCTCCCGTTCCCGCGCGGGGAACAGGGGTCTCTCACGAGGGCCGTCCGTGAAGAAGCTCATGCGCTACTCGCGCGGGGTCAGGTCGCCGTTCGTCAGCGCCTGCTCCGAAGCGGCCGGACCGGTCGACGGGGGCTTGGCGCCGCCACCCATGGCGTCCATGAGCTGGCGGGCCAGGCCGAGGCCCGTACCGCCCAGCGACAACGCCTTGGTGAACATGTCCGACATCCCGTCCGCGCCGTTCAGGACCACCATGTGGTCGACGTTACCGAACGCCTGGGCGCCGGCCTCGACGATTTCCGGCCAACGTTCGGCCAGCTGCTGTGCTACCACAGCTTCCTGGTTCTCCGCCAGTGCCGCCGCCCGCGCCTTGATCGCCTCGGCCTCGGCGAGACCCTTCGCCCGAGCCGACGCGGCGTCCGCGAGACCCTTCGCCTTCGCGGCCTCCGCCTCGGCCAGACCCCGCGCCTGGGCGGCGGCGGCCTCGGCCTCACCGGTGGCGCGCGTGGCCCCCGCCGACGCCTCCGCGCGGGCCTTCGTGGCCTGCGCCTCCGCCTCGGCGGCGGTCTTCACGCGGGTCGCGTCGGCCGCGGCCCGCAGCTCGGTCTCCTTCGCCTCGGCCTGGGCCCGCGCGATCTGCGCGTCGCGGTCGGCGTCGGCCGTCGTGCGCGTCTCGTAGGCCTTCGCGTCGGCCGGCTTGCGGACCTGCGACTGCAGCCGCTGCTCGGCGAGCGCGGCTTCGAGCTCGGCCGCCCGCGTCTCCTGGACCACGACCTCCTGGCGCGCGGTCGCTTCGGCCAGCGGCCCCGACTGGCTCGCCTTCGCCTTGGCCTGGTCGACCTCGGCCTGGTAGCCCGCCTGCTTGATCTGGCTCTCCCGCATCGCCCCCGCCTTCTGCGCGGCGGCGACCTGCTCGGCCTGCGTGGCCTCCTGGTCACGCTGCGCCTCCGCGATGCGCGCGGCCGACGCGATGGCCGCGGCGTGCGGCTTGCCGAGGTTGAGGATGTACCCGGACTCGTCGTCGATCTCCTGGATCTGCAGCGAGTCGACGATCAGGCCCAGCTTGATCATCTCGGTCGCCGACGACTGCCGCACCTCGCCGGTCAGCGCATCGCGGTTGTGGATCATCTCCTCGATGGTCAGCCCGCCCACGATCGAGCGCAGGTGGCCCGAGAACAGCTCGTGGATGGTGTCGTTCATGCCCTTTTGCTGGTCCAGGAACCGGCGGGCGGCGTTGGCGATCGAGGCGTAGTCGTCGCCCACCTTGTAGATCACCACCGCGCGCACGGTCACGGGCAGGCCCTGCTTGGTCACGCACGAGACCTGCAGGTTCACCCCGCGCGTGTCGAGCGAGAGCCGCCGCGCGGTCTGGAAGCCGGGGATCACGTTGACCCCTCGGCCGGTCACGATCTTGAAGCCGAGGCTGTCGGCGGTCTCGGTGCGCTCGACCCGGATCCCCCACCCCGAGATGATGAGCGCCTCGTTCGGCTCCGCGACCTTGTACAGCACCCGCAGGAGGCCGAACAGCACGATCACGGCTACCACCGCGATCACGACGATGAGCCAGATTTCCATAACCCCTCGCAGCCCGATTTTCGGTTGTTGGCGCCTCTTCGACGCAGCTACGGCCGCAGGGGTTGCCACCGTTCGACGTAAACCGTCCGCGGGGGTTCGAAATCCACCACGAGGACCTGTGTCCCGGTGGGGAATCGGGCTTCGGGGTCGGCCGCGTACGCGTAGAACGCCTCGGTTCCGCCGCGCACGCTGAGCAGCACCTCACCGATCAGGCCGGGACCGACGGCGCCCGTGATGCGACCGCGGCTGCCGATCATCCGCCGAAGCCCCGGATCTTCACCTTCGTGCCCTTGGGCACCAGCGAACCGGGCTGCGGGTCCTGTTGGAACACGAAGTTGAAGCCGCCCCCGCCGCCGTGGCCGCGTCCGCCGCCGCCACCCTGCTTGTCGACGTCGAGCCCGGCCTGCTTGAGGATCTGCTCGGCCTCGTCGAACTGCTTGAACCGCACGTCGGGCACCTGCACGGAGTTGGAGACGAAGACCCTGACCTGCTTGCTGCCCGGCGAGTTCGCCGGCGGGTCGGTGCGCGTGACCCCGCCCGCGGGGATCGTCTGGGAGAACTCCTCGCCGCCGTCCACCGGCTGGAATCCGGCCTGCTGCAGCAGCTGGAACGCCTCGGCCTTCGGCCGGCCCGTCACGTCCGGGACCGGCGGAAGCGGTTCCGGGCCCTTCGACAGGACCACGGTGACCTGGCCGCCGATGTTCACCGGTGTGCCCGCCGCCGGGCTGACGCTCACGACGGTGCCCTGCGGCGCCGTGTCACTGAACGCCGGCGTGCCCTGGACAAGGGTGAGCTGTTGGGCCTGGACCGCCTTCGTCGCGTCGGCCAGCGGGGTGCCGACCTGGATGTTCGGCACCACCGGCCGGCCCTTGGACACGACCACCGACACGGTCGCGTCCTTCTCCAGCTGCGTGCCTTCGGCCGGGTCCACCTCGACCACGATGTTGGCCGGGACGGTGTTGCTGAATTCCTGGGTGTACTTCGGCGTGAGGCTCGCCGCGCGCAGCTTGTCCCCGGCTTCGGCCTGCGTCAGGCCCACGAGCTTGGGCACGGCCGCCGTGGTGGGGGCCGATTCGCTGAGGATGAAGGCGAACGCGCCGATGAGCCCGCCCAGCACCAGCACGCCCAGCGCCACCAGTGCGATCATCTTGCGCCGGTCGCGGGGCTTCGGCGCGTTCTCGGTGCGGGCATGCGAACGCGGCCGCGGTGGTGGTGGCGGCGGGGCCACGGCCTGCTGGCCGGTGGGCGGCGACGGCGGCGGCCCGACGGGCACGGCCCGGGTCAGCGCCCGGGTGCCCTGCGGCCCCGAGACGGGTATGGTCCGCTCGGCCACCGGGATGCGCGGCATCGTGCGCTCGGCGTCGGACATGCGGTCGCCGTCCGGCGGCGGGGGTACGGGAATCGGCACGGGCTGCAGGCCCAGCTCCGCGCGCACGGCCTGCAGTTGCGCGAGGAACGCCCCGGCGTCGGCCGGGCGTTGCTCGGGGTCGCGGCGGGTGGCGCGCAGGATCAGCTCGTCGAGCGCGGGTGGCAGGTCCGGGCGCAGCTCGCTCGGGCGCGGCACGTCGTCGTTCACGTGCCGATAGGCGACGGACAGCGGGGTGTCCCCGGTGTAGGGCGTGGCGCCGGTGAGCATCTCGTACAGCAGGATCCCGGTTGAGTACACGTCGCCGCGCGCTGCTGCGGCGCCCGTCGTCACCTGCTCCGGGGAGAGGTAGGCGACGGTGCCGAGGATGACGCTCGAGCTCGTGGTGCCCGCGCTGGCGACGGCGCGGACCAGGCCGAAGTCGCCGACCTTCACCACACCGCCCGAAAGGGCACCGCTGCTGCGGCCGATGAGCACGTTCTCCGGCTTCACGTCGCGGTGCACCAGGCCGGCGGCGTGCGCGGCCGCCAGGGCCGACAGAACGGGCTCGGCGATGCTCAGCGCGAGCGCCACGTCGAGACGGCCCTGCTCGGCCAGCAGATCGCGCAACGTCCCGCCGTCCACGAGCTCCATCACGAGGAACGCGAGCCCGCTTTCCTCGCCCGCGGGGACGTCGAAACCCTGATCGTGCACGGCTACCACGTTCGGGTGATGCAGCTGCGCTGCCGACCGCGCTTCGCGCACGAACCGGTCCACGAACGACCGGTCGTCGGCGAAGCGGGGATCCATGATCTTGATCGCGACCTGCCGGTCCAGCCGAGTGTCCACACCCCGGTAGACCGCCGACATCCCGCCCCGGGCCAGCAGCCGGTCCACCCGGTAGCGGCGTTCGAGCAGCGTGCCGACGAGACTGGGGTGCGTGCGTGTCACGGCTGGCTATCGTACGGACTGATGCCTGCGGCGGTGAGGTGACCTGGTGGGTCACCCGTGCGTACCAGTGGGGAAACCGGTCGAATGTGGCACAGTGTCACGTGTGAGTGGGATACCTGTCGCCGATGACGTCCTCGACTCCGCGGTCGCCGTTCTTCCGCTGGCGGAGGTGGCGGCCGTGCTCGGGATCTCGTCCAACAAGGTGCGCCAGATGCTTCGCGACGGCCACCTGATCGCGCTGAAACGGGACGGCGAGCTGTGCGTGCCGAACGACTTCTTCGTCAAGGACGGGGTGGTCAAGGGCTTGGCCGGCACGATCACGGTGCTCGCGGACTCGGGGTTCAGCCGCACGGAGATGCTGCGCTGGCTCTTCGCCGAGGACGAGACCCTGCCGGGCGTGACGCCGGTCAACGCACTGCGGACGAGCCACGGCACGGAGGTCAAGCGGCGCGCCCAGGCGATGGCGTTCTAGGCACTTCGCCCGGTCCACCCCACGCCCGGCGTGACCACGCCGGGTAGCCGATCGCGGCTGTGCTCCGTCCATCGCGCCGAACATCCGTACGACCGAAGGCCTCCCCGCGTGCGCGAGGAGGCCTTCGGTGAATCGGTGCAGCTCAGCCCTGCTGCTTGTCGCGCCAGGCGAGCCACTTCTTCAAGGCGGTGAGGTCGTGGTCCGGGCCGCCGACGCCGACGGTGAACGTGGTCACACCCAGCTCGGCGAGCTTCGGGCCGAGCTCATCCGGGTCGCCCTGCACGCCCACCGAACGCTCGATTTCGCCCGGGTCGCGGCCGAGGTCGGCGCAGTGCTGGTCGAGGACTTTCACCTTGCGCTCAACGACTTCCGGGTCGCCGAAGCCGTGCCAGATGTCGGCGTGCTTCGCCACGAGCTTGAGGGTCTTCTTCTCGCCGCCACCGCCGATCAGCACGGGGATCTTGCGCGTCGGCGCCGGGTTCAGCTTGCCCAGCCGCGATTCGATGCGCGGCAGCGACTCGGCCAGGTCGTCGAGGCGCCCGCCCGCGGTGCCGAACTCGTAGCCGTACTCGTCGTAGTCCTTCTCGAACCAGCCCGACCCGATGCCGAGGATGAGCCGGCCGCCCGAGATGTGGTCGACGGTGCGGGCCATGTCGGCGAGCAGTTCGGGGTTGCGGTAGCTGTTGCACGTCACCAGCGCGCCGATCTCGACGCGCGAAGTCGACTCCGCCCAGGCACCGAGCATGGTCCAGCACTCGAAGTGCAGACCGTCGGGATCGCCGTAGAGCGGGAAGAAGTGGTCCCAGTTGAACACGATGTCCGCGCCGAGGTCTTCGGCGGCGGAGGCGGTGCGGCGGATGCTGTCGTAGTCGGCGTGCTGCGGCTGGAGCTGAAGCCCGATCCGCAGCCGCTTGGTCGAACCAGTCATGCTTCAGAGCCTACGCACGCGGGACCGGGCCCACACGGCGGCCAGTTGCGGCAGCGCGACGGTCAGCCGGCGGCCCGTCCCGACGACCGCGCGCCGGTTCAGCACGTCGTAGTCGAGTCTCTCGATCTCGTCGAGGATTCCTTCGTAGAGCGTGATCGCGGTCCGCACGCATGGCCGGGATTCGGGGCGCAGCAAGGGAAGTCCGGCCTCGGCGCGCCGGTACACCGCGCGGGCGCGCGCCACGGCGACGGCGAGCGCGCGCCGCACGCGCGGGTCGGAGGCGTTGCGGCGCCGGGATTCCACGAGCAGCTCACGGTCGACACCGAACGCCGCGAGTTCCTCCGTGGGCAGATACAGGCGCCCGCGGTCGAGGTCTTCGCCGACGTCGCGCAGGAAATTGGTGAGCTGGAAGGCCTCCCCGAGCGCCGCAGCGCTCGGTTCCGCTTCCGCCAGTGGCACGACGGTGCCGAACACCGGCAGCATCTGCAGCCCGATCACGCACGCGGAGCCGTGGACGTACTCGGCGAGATCCGCGTACGTCGCGTACTCGGTCACGGTGAGGTCCATCCGCATCGAGTGCAGGAACGCGTCCACGAGCTCGCGCCGGATCTCATAACGGCGCACGGTGTCCGCGAGCGCCGCCAAAACGGGGTCCGAAGGCGTGCCGCCTTCGTAGACCTCGTCGACCATCCCGGCCACGGTGCCGAGCGCGCTCTTCGGATCGGAACCGGGTTCGGGGTTGTCCACGAGTTCGTCGGCCATGCGCGCGAAGCCGTACAGCGCGTGCGCCGCCGGCCGGGCGCGCGCCGGCAGCAGGCGGGTGGCGAGGAAGAACGTGCGGCCGTGGTGGGCGTTGATGCGACGGCACTCGGTGTACGCGGCCCGCAGGCCGGGCTCCGTGATGCCGGCGGCGTCCAGTTCTGTCACCGGCCGGTGATCCTTTCCGCGGCGAGGCGTCCGGAGATCAGCACCGGCGGGATGCCGACGCCGGGGGTGGTGCCGCAGCCGGCGAGCACCACGTTGCCCGCGGCCCGCACCAGGTTGGCCGGCCGGAACGGGCCGGTCTGCGTGAACGTGTGGGCGAGCGAGAACGGCGTGCCCGCGGCGAGCCCGCGCGCGGCCCAGCCGGCCGGCGTCACGAGTTCGTCCACGGTGAACTCGGCGCCGAACCCGGTGAGCCCGCGCGCTTCCAGCGTGCGGACGAGTTCTTCGCGGTAGGCGGGGCCGATGCGCGGCCAGTCGATGCGCCCGCGGCGCAGGTTCGGGGCGGGCGCGAGGACGGACACGATCTCGCCGCCGTCGCCCGCGAGGCCCGGTTCCGTCGCGGTCGGGCGGGTGACGAGCAGCGACGGGTCGCTCATCAGGCGGCCCTCGCGCACGATCTCGGTGAACGTCTGCTCCCAGGCGCGGCCGAAGAAGATCGTGTGGTGCCCGAGCTGGTCCCACGACCTCGTGGTGTGCCCGTGCAGCACCACGGCCGAGGGCGAGTACCGCAGCGGCAGGACCCGGTTCGGGCGCGCGCCGAGCAGCCGGTAGGCCGTGCTCAGCTCGGTGGCGAGCACGACGGCGTCGCACTCGATCCGCTCGCCGGTGCGCGTGCGGACCGCGCGCACGCGCGACGACACCCGCTCCAGCCACGCCGCCTCGGTGCCGAACCGCAGGTCGGCGCCGGCTCTCGCGGCGGCGCCGGCCATGGTTCGGGCGATCGCGCCCATGCCGCCATGCGGGTAGTAGACACCGCCGACGGTGTCCATGTACGCGATCACGCCGTACGCGCCGAGCGCCCGCGCCGGGTCGAGCCCGGCGTACAGCGCCTGGAACGAGAAGAGCCGGCGCACGCGTTCGTCGCGCAGGAAGTGCGCGATCTTCGGGCCGAGCCGGCCGAACCCGCCCAGCGCGGCGAGCTTCGCGAGCTCGGGGCGCGCCAGCTCGAGTGGCGTGTCGAAGTTGGCGCCGATGAAGTGGTCCTTCTGCACCGCGTACAGGTCGGTGAGCCAGCGGCGCAGCGCGCGGTAGCCGGCGGCCTCCGCGGGGCCGGCGAACACGCGGATCTCCTGCTCCATCGCGTCGCCGTCGGTGCGCAGCGCGAGGGTGCTGCCGTCGGCGAACCGGGCGTGGTACGCGGGGTCGAGCTTTGTGAGCTGCAGCGTGTCCGCGAGCGACTCGCCGACGGCGTGCAGGGCCTCGTCGACGAGTTCGGGCATGGTCAGCACGCTCGCACCGGTGTCGACGGCGTTCGCGCCGAAGTCCTGCTGTCCCGCGCGGCCGCCGGGCACCTTGTCCTGCTCCAGCAGCGTGACGCGCCGGCCCGAGCCGAGCAGGTGCAGCGTCGCCGAAAGCCCGGCCAGGCCCGCTCCGACCACCACCACGTGGTCGGTGGGCCCGGTGACGGTTTTGGTCACGAGGTCCGCCGCGTCGCCTTGCCGACCAGCTCGGCCAGCGCGGCTGGCGCCGGCTCGGCCAGGTGCGCGCGGTCGAGCGCAGCCATCGCCGAGTGGGTGAGCTCGTCGATGCGCCGCTCGACGGCCTCGACCGCGCCGACGCTCGTGAGGGCGTCGCGCACGGTGTCGACGGCGGTGTCGGACAAGTCGGCTTTGCCGATCGCGCCGTCGATCACTTTCGCCGCGGTCCGGTCGCCGCGTTCGTCGGCCAGCTGCAGGCCCAGCGCCACGAGCAGCGTGCGCTTGCCCTCGCGCAGGTCGTCGCCGGCGGGCTTGCCGGTCACGGACGGGTCGCCGAACACCCCGAGCAGGTCGTCGCGCAGCTGGAAGGCCACGCCGACGTCGCCGCCGAATTCCAGCAGCGTGGTGACCAGCTCGTCGCCCGCGCCGGCCAGCGCAGCGCCGAGGTGCAGCGGGCGCTGCACGGTGTACGCGGCGGTCTTCAGCCGGTCGATTCGCAGCGCCGCCTCGGGCGAAGCGTCGCCGACGGCCTGCGTCCGCACGTCCAGGTACTGCCCGGCGAGGACCTCCGTGCGCATCGCGCGCCACGCCGGCCGCGCCCGCGCCAGCGTCTCGGCCGGCAGCGGGGCCTCGGCGAACATGTCGTCGGCCCACGCCAGCGCGAGGTCGCCGACCAGCACGGCCGTGGCCAGCCCGAACGTGGCGGGAGAGCCCAGCCACCCGTGGTCCGCGTGCACCTTCGCCGACGCCACGTGCACCGTCGGGGACCCGCGGCGCGAGTCGGAGGAGTCGATGAGGTCGTCGTGGATCAGCGCGCACGCCTGGATCAGCTCGAGGCTCGCGACGACCTGCAGCGCCCCTTCGGCGTGCTCCCCGGACGCCGCACCGCCGGCGCCGCGCCAGCCCCACCACGCGAACGTCGGCCGGATGCGCTTCCCGCCGTTCAGCACGAACCCCGAAAGCACGTCGATGCCGGCCCGCACGCTCGGCTCCGTCCGCACGATCCCGTCACTGGCCCGGCCGAGGAACGCGGCCAGCGCCCGCTCGACGTGGGCGGGCAGGTCGTCGTCGAAACCGGGCACATCCATGCCGCCATCATCCGGGGCCCGCGCCCGCCCGGTGCCGCCGGGTGCCCCGGATGTGGCGAACGAGACGTCAGGTACGGGTGATCCCACCACGCCCCGCCGCCAGGACGGCAACCGCAGGTCCGCGCCCTCCGGCTCGGCCGGCTGCGGTGCTGGCCGGACGCCCGGCGGGTGCGTGCTGCCGGAGCTAGGCCGTCCAGAACTCGCCCGGCAACCCGGCCGCCGCGAAGTACTCCGCCGCTTCGGCCGGGTCGCGGCGGCGGTAGCCGTGCTCGAGGCGCCCGGCGTACCAGCCTTCTGCCAGCCGCCACAGTGCGGGCAGGTCCAGCACCGCGCCCTTGGCCATCCCGCTTCGCGCGACCCATTCGTCCACACAGGACTCGTCGCAGAACAGGCGCTGGACCGAGCACGTGTGGCGCACGTCGTCCCACATGCGGGCCGTCGGCACGGGGAAGTGGGCAACATACGCGCCGGCCGGTGGCGCCGAGCGGTTCACGACGAGCGCCGTGGGCGCGGTGCAGCCCGGGCAGCGCGTGGCCACCAGCACCTCCGGTTCGGCGGGCACGAGGTGCGGGATCGCGAACGAATCCCACGCGCAGCCGCCCCACCAGAGCGTGCGGGCGCCCATCACTGAAAACCCCAGCGGGATCGCTGCGAACGGGTGAGCCAGCGCCACGTGCTCGCATTCGTCGAGGACCAGGTGGCGGTCGTCCGCGAGGCGGTGCAGTGCCTGCTTCGCCACGGCGAGTGAACCGTGGGCCGCAGCGGCCAGCTCAGGGCCCGTGGGCGCGCGGCCGTGGGTGGCGAAGGCCTGGTACACGGCCACTCGCACGTCTTCGTCCCAGGCAGTGTCGTCTTCGCTGCTCATGGCGGGCTCCTCGGCGGAGGGTTCCGCGTCCGACGGTACCCGTGGCCAACGCCACGCGCCGAGGCTGCCCGTGTCCGGTTTCGCCCACTACCATTTCCCTTCATGAAGTCCGTGATCGAGCGGTTGCAGGGGGACTCGCCCAAGTTCTCCATCGAGTTCTTCCCACCCCGGGACGAAGCCGACGAGGCTGTGCTCTGGCGCGCCGTCCGGGAACTCGAGCCGCTGGACCCGGCGTACATGTCCATCACCTACGGCGCGGGCGGTTCGAGCCGCGACGGCACGATCCGCAGCATCGCCCGCGTCGCCACCGAGACGACGCTGTGCCCGATGGCGCACTTGACGGCGGTCGACCACTCCGTTTCGGAGCTGCGCAACGTGATCGGCTGGTACGCGGCGGTCGGCGTGCGCAACATCCTCGCGCTGCGCGGCGACCCGCCCGGCGACGTCTACGGCGACTGGGTGCCGCACCCGCAGGGCCTCACCTATGCCGAGGAGCTCGTCGAGCTCGTCCGCTCCCTGGGCGACTTCTGCGTCGGCGTCTCGGCGTTCCCGTACGGGCACCCGCGTTCGCCGGACCTGGAGTCGGACACGAAGTACCTCGTGCGAAAGTTTCGCGCCGGGGCAGACTTCGCGATCGCGCAGCTGTTCTTCGAGGCCGAGGACTTCCTGCGGTTGCGCGACCGCGTCGCCGCCGCGGGCTGCGACGCGCTGGTGCTGCCCGGGATCATGCCGCTGACGACGCTGCGCACGCTGCACACCACGATCAAGCTCTCTGGGGCGCCCGCGTCGCAGCGGCTCCTCGACCGGCTCGAGCCGCTGTCGGACGACCCGAAAGCGTTCCGCGCGGCCGGTCTCGACGCCGTCACCGAACTGTGCGAGAAGCTCATCGCCGAAGGCGTGCCCGACCTGCACTTCTACACGTTCAACCGGTCGAAGGCGACGCGTGAGGTCGTGACGCGGCTGGGACTGGTCCCCGCCCGGGCGTAAGTCGCGTAAGTCCGTACCGCCGGTGGGGTTCCGGCCGGTACGGTGCGGCCCATGGCAACAACCGAACAGAGCGTGCACGGTATCTCCGACCGGTACGTCGACGACTACGCGGCCGTCGACCCGGTCGCGGCCACCATGCTCGGCGTCGCGGGGTACGACGACCAGCTCACCGACTACTCGCCCACCGGCCACGCCGCGCGCGCGGCGCTCGCGACGCGCGCGCTGGCCGAACTCGCCGGAACCGAGCCCGCCGACGCGGGCGAGCGGGTCGCGAAAGCCGTGTTCACCGAACGCGTCGGCCTCGACGCCGAGATCCACGACGCAGGTCTCGACGTTGCTTCGCTGAACGTGATCGCGAGCCCGGTGCAGGACCTGCGCATGGTGTTCGACCTGATGCCGACGGAGACCCCCGAGCAGTGGGCGAACGTCGCCGCCCGGCTGCGCAAGGTGCCCGAGGCGCTCGCGGGGATCCGCGCGTCGCTCCTGACCGCGTCCGACGCGGGCCGCGTGTCGGCGCTGCGGCAGATCGGCAAGGTCGCGGAGCAGTGCGACACGTGGGCGGGCCTCGGTGACGCGCCGGGGTTCTTCGGCGGGCTCGTCGGCGCCGCCGGCGACGTCGGCGGCGCGCTGTCGAACGACCTGCGGGCCGGCGCCCGCGCCGCGGAGGAGGCGTTCGCGGAGTTCGCGGGGTTCCTGCGCGCCGAGCTCGCGCCGAAGGCTCCGGCCAAGGACGCCGTCGGCGAGGACGTGTACAAGCTGTGGTCGCGCTACTTCATCGGTGCGTCGCTCGACCTGCGCGAGGCCTACGAGTGGGGCTGGCAGGAGTTCTCGCGCATCGAAGCGGAGATGCGTTCGGTGGCGAACCGGATCCGGCCGGGGGCGACCGTCGCCGAAGCCGCCGACGTGCTCGACGCCGACCCGCGCTACCGCGTGCACGGCCGGCCGCAGTTCCAGGCCTGGATGCAGGCCCTCTCCGACGACGCCCTGCAGTCCCTGCGCGGCAAGCACTTCGACATCCCCGACCGGCTCATGGCGCTCGAGTGCCGCATCGCCCCGCCGGGCGGCGGTGTCGGCGCGTACTACACCGGGCCGAGCGAGGACTTCAGCCGCCCGGGCCGGATGTGGTGGTCGCTGCCCGCGGACAAGGACGAGTTCACCACGTGGCGCGAAGTGTCCACTGTGTACCACGAGGGCGTCCCGGGCCACCACCTCCAGATCGCGACGGCCGTCAACCAGGCCGGACGCCTCAACAAGTACCAGCGGCTGATGACGTTCATCTCCGCCCACGGCGAGGGCTGGGCGCTGTACGCCGAGCGCCTCATGCAGGAACTGGGTTACCTCTCGGACGACGGCAACCTCCTGGGCATGCTTTCGGAGCAGCTCTTCCGCGCCGCCCGCGTCGTCGTCGACCTCGGCATGCACCTGGAACTGCAGATCCCCGCCGGCACCGGTTTCCACGAAGGCTCGCGGTGGACGCCCGACCTGGGCCTGGAGTTCATGCTGACGCGCACCATCACGGACCAGGCCCACGTCCGCGACGAGATCGACCGCTACCTCGGCTGGCCCGGCCAGGCCCCCGCCTACAAACTCGGCGAACGCCTCTGGCTCTCCGCCCGCGACGACGCCCGGCAGCGGCTGGGGGATTCGTTCGACATCAAGGAGTTTCACACGCGGGCCCTCGAAATGGGTGGGATGGGACTGGACACGTTGCGGGAACAGCTGGCTCAGTTCGAGTGAGGCTTTGCCCGGCCTGATCGGCTGGGTCTGGCCGGCCCGGTTCGACTGGACTGGCCGGTCCGGGTCGGTTGGCGTCTGGCTGGCTGGGTTCGGTTGGGTCTGGCCGGCCCGATTCGGCTCGGACTGGCCGGCCCGGTTCGGTTGGCGTCTGGTTTGCCTGGGCCTGGGTTGGGTCGGTTCGGCTTGAGCGGGTCTGGCCTGCTCAGGGCTTTTGGTTCGGTCGGCTCGGTGCGGCTGCGGTGGCTGGTTCGGCTGGGTCCCTGGATTGCCCGCTCGGCTCGGTCTTGTTGATCCGGCCCGTCTGGCCTGACCGGTCGGCTGTGGTGTGCGAGTCAGGCTCAGCGGGCCGAGTTGGGCTGGGTCTTGCTCGGCGGTTCTGGCTTGGCTGGGCCTGATTTGGACGGTGGGTCTGGCTTGGCTAGGGCTTCTGGTCTGGTCGGCGCGGTGCGGCTGCGGTGGCTGGTTCGGCTGGGTCCCTGGATTGCCCGCTCGACTCGGTCTTGTTGATCCGGCCCGTCTGGCCTGACCGGTCGGCTGTGGTGTGCGAGTCAGGCTCAGCCGGCCGAGTTCGGCTGGGTCTTGCTCGGCGGTTCTAGCTTGGCTGGGTCTGAGTTGGTCGTGGGTGGGCCTGGCTTGGCTCGACCTTCTGGCCCGACCGGCCCGCCGCGGCTGGCGTGGCCCGGCTGTCCGGCCTAGCTGGCCTGGCTGACCTTTGCCGGCTCGCCCGGCCCGGGCAAGGCCCAGCGAAGCCGGCTCTGCCTGGTGAAGCCCCCGGGAGTTTCGCCGCTACCGAGGGCTTTTCCTTGCCCGACGTTGGTTTTGCTCCCACCCTCGAACCGTAACCGACTCGGCGCATTGCCCGCCGCGCTCTGCCCAAGTTGTCCACACGGGACCCGAGTTGTGGACAACTCAGCCCGTACCTCGGCGTCGTGTCGACGGCGCTCGCATACGCCGCGTACTTCCGCGGCCTCGCCGGAGCCCGCCCCGTGCTGGGCGCGCTTTCGGCGTTGCTGGAGCCGCTCACGGCGACCGTTCTGTCCGTCGCGTTCCGGCACGAGCGGCTGAGCACGCCGGCGTGGTGCGGCGCGGCCCTGCTGGTCGTGGCGCTGGCGGTCGGCTACTGGCGGCCCGAACCTAGCGCAGGTCGAGCGGCAGCGGTCGGCCGAGGATCGCGAACGGCCGCGGGTCGCCCGTGAACTGGTAGTCGCGCAAGACGTCGACGAACCCGGTGCGCCGGTACAGCTTCCACGCCCGGCTGGTGCCTTCGGGTGTGGAGAGCAGGACGTTGGCGTTGGGGACGCCGTCGAGCAGCCGGCGCAGCAGGTCCTCGCCGATCTGCTTGCCCTGGTTCTCGGGCCGCACGTGGATCTCGGTGAGCTCGAAGTAATCGTTGAGCCAGCGGTCCGCCTCGGCAGGTCCGGACCGGCGGGCGAGGCCGTGGCGGACCTGCTCGTGCCACCACTGCCCCGCGCGGCCCGTGTACCCGTAGGCGAGGCCGAGCAGCGCGTCATCGGCATCGAGGGCGGCGATGCAGCGCCAGCCTTCGCGCAGCGCGTGGGTGAGCCACATCGGCGCGCGCTGCTCGGCCGTGCCCTCGGGGTAGCGCATGGCCTTGACGTAGATGGCCAGCGCTTCGGGCAGGCGCGTGCGGAACTCGTCCGCGGACAGCTGCGCGTACCGGGAAACTCCGGAGGACATGGCGGTCACGGCTGCCCATCCTCCCCTCCGGCCGCCAGGGCGCCCGGAGTGCCCCCGGTCAAGGCGACGAGCTCGTCGAACGTCGTGGGGAACACCGACTTCGGGTGCCCGGCCGCGGCCCACACCTCGTCGTACGCGCGCAACGCGGTGTCGACGAGCGTGACCAGCCGCCGCGGGTGGCCGACGGGGGCGACGCCGCCGATGGGCTGGCCGGTGTGCTCGCGCACGAAGTCCGCGTCGGCCTTGCCCGCCTCGGCGAAGCCGGCGAGTTCCGCCAGGCGGACGGGGTCGGCGCGGTGCGCGCCGGAGGTGAGGGCGAGCAGCGCCACCTCCTCACCGGCGGCCGTGCGCGCGCGGAAGACGAGGCTGTTGGCGATCGCGCCGACCGGCACCCCGAGCGCCTCGGCGGCGTGCGCCGCGGTGCGGACCTCGGCGGGCAGGACGCGGACGCCTTCGGCTGCGGTCCGCCGGCCTGCCTCGGCGAGCGCGGCTGTGACCTTGGCGACGGCGGGATGGTCGAGCGAGCTCATGCCGTTATCAGACCACGCCGACCGCACCGTGTCCCGCACCACGTCCCCGGATTCCACCGGCGGGGTTGAGAGAACGCGGCACCGGGGGTTACTCTGGAAATCGTTCGAACAGACGTTCGACATCCGGTGAGTGTTCACCGGCCGGTGCCCGGCGAGGGGCGGGGGAAGCGCCTCGGCGCCGGGCACCGGCCGGGCTCACCCGAGCAGGAGGAGGGTCGTCATGTCCGTCTCGGTCGTGTCCCCCACGGATTCCGGGCAGCCGCAGCTGCCCCTGTCGCTGCGCCCGCCGGTGCACCCGGCGGCGGCCGCCCTGCTCACCCAGGCCAAGCGCGGGCTGGCCGATGCCGGAAACGAACGCGATCCCGCCGAGCGGTTCATCGGGGCGTACCTCGCGGCGCTGCGCGGCGCGGGTGCGGTGCTCGCCGTGCGCGGGCGGCCGCGCCGGGGCCGCGGGCGTCCGGCCAGCGGCTGGGTGCTGCTCGACGCCGTCGCTCCGGAGCTGCGGGAGTGGTCTGCCTTCTTCGCGGCCAACTCGGCCACGCGCGCGGCCGCCGAAGCCGGCATCACGGGCAAGGTCACGGCCGAGTCGGCCGCCGAACTCCTGCGCGCCACGGGGTTGTTCCTGGAAGTCGTCCGCCGGGTGGTCCACGGACTGCCCATCTCCGGCGAAGCCAATGTCGCGTGAGCTCGGTCCGGTCGACCACGGCCGGTTGCTCGAAGCGCTGGAGATCGAAGCGCGCGTGCTGGGGGAGGTGGCGCACACGGCGTCGGCGGAAGCGCCGGTGCCCACCGCGCCGGGCTGGACGGTGCGCGAGCTGGTCCGCCACGTCGGCAGCGTCTACGGAGTCACCCTCGGCTGGCTGCGCGAAGGGCGCAAGCCCGCACAGTGGCAGCGCGGCCCTCGCCAGGACGAAACGGTGGCCGACCACTACGCCGTCGCGCGCGACGCCGTGATCGCCGAACTCGCCGCCCACGACCCCGCCGACCACGCCGCCACCTGGTGGCCCGCCGACCCGACCTACGGCTTCTGGCGCCGCCGCACGCTCCACGAGACGCTCGTCCACCGCGTCGACGCCGAGCGCGCCGCGGGCACCGCCCACCCGGCCGTGCCCGCCGACCTCGCCACCGACGGTGTCGACGAGGTCCTCACCCTGTACTTCGGCCACCGCCTCGCCGTCATGGGCCTCGCCGGCACCCGTCTCGGCACCGTCGGCGTGCAGACGGGCGGCCACAGCTGGATCGCCCGCGCCGGCCCCGACCGCATGGAGGCGTGGCGCTGCTCGCCGGAGGAAGCCGAAGCCGCCGACGAACTCGTCAGCGGCGAACCGGCCAACGTCTACCTCTGGCTGTGGGGCCGCGCCGCCCCGACCGCCGTGATCTCCACCGGCGGCCACGACCTGGCAGCCCAGCTCTGGGCCCTGCTACGGCTGGCCACCCGCTGAACCGGAGAGTGGGGAAGCTTTCCCGGTTCACCCGGCGGTTTCTGTCGGTGGAGCGCGCTACGGTCCCGCCATGACCACCGGCCCGGCGAACCTGACCATCGACGCAGCGCGGCCCCAGGAGCTGTCTCGCTTCTGGGCCGCGCTGCTCGGCTGGCAGCTTGTCACGGCAAGGGAAACGCAGAGCACCGCCGTTGCAAGGCGGGGGCGGGCGACTACGGGGAATGGCCCGGCTCCGCAGGAGCCGGCAGCCGATGGCGACGGTGGCGCGCAAGGCCCGGCTACGGGATCCGAGTCGTCGATGCCCGCTTCTGGAGGACGAGACCCTCTCGTCGGGCGTGAAGCCAAGCAGGGCGGCACCGGAGCGGGTCAAGGCGCGACCAGGCCCGGCGAAGTAGGCGCGAACGGCGCACCGGACACCGCCGTGGGATTCGAGTCGTCGAGCTCTGCCCTCGGAGACCAGCGGCCGGCTGGTGCTGTCGAGGATGCGGTGGTCGTGCGGCCGTCGGCGGGGGACGGCTGCGAGTTCGACCTCGTGTTCGTTCCCGAGGAGGAGCCGAAGCGAGGCAAGAACCGGCTGCACCTCGATCTCGCGAGCCGCACGGACCGCCATCAGCGGCAGGTCGTCGAGCAGGCCCTCACTCTGGGCGCGCGGCCGCTCGACGTCGGCCAGGGTGACGTGCCGTGGGTGGTGCTCGCGGATCCCGAGGGGAACGAGTTCTGCGTCCTCGAACCACGGCCCGAGTACTCGCGCGCGGGGGCGCTCGCGGCGCTTGTGGTCGACGCCAACGAGCCGGCAGAGCTCGCGGAGTTCTGGTCAGCCCGCCTCGGGTGGCCGGTCGCTGCGAGCCATCCGGTGGTCGTCACGCTGCGCGGTCCGTCGGGGCACGGGCCGGCGGTCGAGTTCCTGAGGTCGGCCGACGTGAAGAGCGGGCGCAACCGGCTGCGCGTCCACCTCGGCGAACACCCCGGCCCCGCCGTGGATCCCGAGGGCAACGAGTTCGCCTGACCGTCGGCCCCCCCTGCGACCTGCCGCTGTCCGATGTCGGACAATCGACCGTTGACTGACCGGCCCGGCCGCCGACAGTGGTAGAGGCGAACGGCATCCCGCGGCTGCTGCAGCACGAGACCCTATTCGCGCAGCGCCTCTCGGGCGGTCCCGCGGCTGACCTGGAACCGTTGGTTGAGCTCGCTTTCCACCAGTGCGGTGCCCGCGCCCAGCTCTTCCGACGCGATTTCGGCGCGGAGGCTGTCGACGAGTTGCCGGCGCGGCGTGCGCCGCTCGAGCGCGCTGGGTACGCGAGGCCCGAAAGACGTGCACCTCGTCGCGCGGCCACCTCGGATCACCCGTGGACGCAAAGGAAACCCACGCCGACTGCACCCGGCGAGCCGGCTACGGCGGTGGCTTCGAACCTTCAAGCGCCGACAGCCCAAGGCTGCCGAGCACGAACCCCGGGCTTGATCCCGTGTGCCGCCCCCGACGCCGGGCAGCCGCGAAGGCCACCCGAACTCGTACGCCAACGTCGGCCCGCGCCGTGAATCGACCAACCGGCGCACCGGCCGCCGGAACATCGCGTCGGTGAGCACCGCGGCATGCAGCTCCCCCGGGGCCCCGTTACCGGCCCGCGTGAGGGAAACCCTGACGCCCCAGCAATGTTGTCACTTCGGCGGACGTGCTCTTGCCCGCTAGTGAGACCGCGGCCAGTGCGAACATGACCACGCGCCGCGCGAAGGCTGCGCCGTCGTAGATCGGCATCGCCGACGAGACCGTGACGTTCGAGCCTCCGTGCAGTCCACACCGGCACCGGCAGGTCGGGTCGCGGAGCCGAAGGGCTCGGCGGCGTACGGGATGCCGAGAAACCGTGTGACGCCGTCACGCGAGGCTGCAACGCACCCGCCCGTACGGCGTGCTGACGACGGGATCCACCGTTACCACCGCCCGCCGCTGCGGGGCGCACCTGAAACACCACGGTTTCGGAGTCCGCGCGGAAAAAGCCCCTGACCGGCGCGAAGCCGGCCAGGGGCCCGTGTTCACTCGACTGCTCGTCAGCCGTCCGACTCAGCCGAGGGGATGTAGGCACCCGGCACCTGGTCCGGCGAGTAGATCTTGTTCTCACCGGGGTACGGGGTCTTCCACCCGTGCACCTGGTACCACGTGAAGTGGTCCATCTGCTCGGGGTTGGCGGAGTCCGGGATCGCGCCCGGACCGGTGAAGTGCTGGTTCTTCTGCCACGCCGCCCACTGGGACGCGACCTGCTGCTCGCTGGCCGGCACCGCGGTGCTCGGCTGAACAGCCGCGAACTGCGGAGCCACGACGTCCGAACCACACGTCGGCTGCGTTGCGAGACCGGCCGTCAGCGACGTCCGGTTCGGCACCGCGGTGAACGGCGTGAAGTCCGGCTTGTTCGTGAAGGCAGTCGCCATCGGGGTGGCCGCGCTGTCCTTCTGGTTCATCGGCTGGATCCCGAGGATCTGCTCGATCGTGCGGATCATCATGATCTGCGAGTAGTACCGGTTGTCGACCACACCGTGCTGCGCATACGGGCTGATGACCTGGATCGGCGCCCGGTGGCCGTCGACGTGGTCCAGACCGGCCTGCGAGTCGTCCTCGACCACGAAGATGGCCGAGTCCTTCCAGTACTTGCTGTGCGAGATCTCGTCGACGATCTGCCCCGTGGCGAGGTCGTTGTCCGCGACCTGAGCGGCCGGGCTCGCCGGGCCACCGGTGTGGTCGTTGGACAGCCAGAACATGTTCAGGTTCGCGGGACCGTTCTTCTCGAAGTCCTGCTTCCAGACCTGTTCCTTGTAGACGTCCGGCACGCTGGTGTCGAACAGCGGGAAGCCGGGCACCGACACGTCGTTCAGCGACGGGATCGCCGAACCGGTCTTGATCGGGTAAGCGCTGGGCTCACCGGTCGCGGCCATGTTCTTGGCGTCGCAGTAGTAGTTCTGCCAGGTCCCGCCGGCGGGCTTGGTCTCCATCGACTGGAACTCGCCGAAGTCCTTGACGCTCTGGCCGGCCGCCTGCGCGCCGGTCCAGATGAAGCCGGACTTCTGGTGACCGAGCACGTCGTTCTCGGTGTCGTAGCTGCGCAGGTACTCACCGGCCGAGGATTCGGTGTACTCCGGGTCGTCGGCCTGCATCAGCCAGTTGTGGCCTTCAGCGGAGTTCGTGCCGATGTCGTACGTGTTGTCGTACAGCCCGAACTGCTGGGCCAGCGCGTGCTGGTTCGGCGTCACGTTCTCGCCGAACTGCGCCAGCGCCGCGTCGCCGTTGCCCTGCGGCATGTCACCGTAGACCTGGTCGTAGGTCCGGTTCTCCTTGACGATCAGGAAGACGTGCTTGATCGTCGAAGGGTCACCGAGGCGCTGCGGCACCGGCACCGGCTTCTTGTTGCGGTTGTCGTTCGCGACCTGCACGGAGTTCTCGGTCCAGCCGTTCTGCCTGAACACCTTCGGCGTGTACGACTTGATCGTCCGGTCGTCGGGCAGCTGGAAACGCTGCACGCTGGCGGTCGTGTCGTGCGTGCCGTGCCCGGCGGCCGTGGTCGGGCGCTGGGCGTCGATGCCGCGGGTGTTGGACACGACGATGTCCTTACCCACCGTGGCGATCGCGGTCGGGAAGTAGTCCGTCGGCAGCAGGCCGATGTAGCTGGCCGGGTCCTTCGGGCTGGCGTAGCGGTAGACGGCGATCGCGTTGGCGCGGCCCAGCGTCACCAGCAGGTGCCCGTCCTGGGTGAGCGTGATGCCGTCGGGCTCGTACCCCACCGACGCCGCGGGCCACGGCTGGGTCGCGATGGTCTGGACGACCTGGTCATTGGCCGAGTCGATCACGGACACCGAGTTGCTGGAGGTGTTCGCGACGAACACCGTGCCCTTGCTCGTGTACAGCGCGGTCGGGTGCAGCCCCACGTCGATGCTCTTCACCGCGGCGGCCGGGTTCGCGGTGTCGATGACGCTCACCGTGCCGGTGGTGGAGGCACCGGTGGCGGGGTTGGCCGGCACCGGGGTGTTGTAGGAGTTGATCGTCGTCTCGCCGGGCTTGGCCATCCGGCCGCCCTCGTTGCTGGCGTACAGCTTGTTGCCCACCAGAACCAGGTCGCGCGGCGCGATGCCGGTGTTCCAGCTCTGCAGCACGGCACCGGTCGACGCGTTGATGGCGACGACGCGGTTCTGGCCGTTCACAGCGGCGTACACGACGGTGCCGTCGGGCGAGAACACGGCCTGGGCGACCAGGGCGTGCTTGGGTCCGTCGGCAGGGATCTTGACGGAGACGGGGTTCGCGAGCGTGCCGTCGGCGTTCACCGTGAACTTGGTGTAACCGTCGGTCTGGGCGAGCCACAGGAACTTGCCGTCGGGGGAGTACGACGGGCCTTCCTGGCCGACGTCGTTGCCGGCGATCTTGAGGTTCGCGCTCGCCGAGTTGCCGATCAGCTGCTGGACCTTGTAGCTCTTGAGGTCCACAATCGTCAGGGCGATGCCACCGTCAGTGGTCAGGGCGGCGAGGTGCGTGCCGTCCGGGCTGATCGACGAGGCCATGATCTTGCCGTTGTTGACGACCAGGCGGTCACCGATCGGGTTCAGGTACTGGTCGCTCGAGACGACCATCCCGTCCTTCGTCTGCTGCGTGACGTGCTGAGTGCCGAATTGCTGCGTCGAAGCGGTACCGATGCCGGTGCCGGTCACCACGAGCGCGAGAGTGGCGGTACCGGCGGTGGCGAGGCGGACCTTGCGGGATCTGCCCGCGCCGGAGGCCCCGGTAGCGGCTCTCTCGACACGCCTGCGGCGGCGTGTTACCTGCATTGAGTTTTCCCTTCGGGGTGGGTGGTCACAGCAGTTCGACGTTGCCGTCGAACTGCCACATCGGGTTGGGTTGGTCCCCCGCGGGGGTCCGCACCTGGAAGTAGCCGTTCACTTCCTTCGGTCCGTCGCCGTCGGCGACGAACCGCCCGTCCGAGGTGACGTCGAGCTGGTAGATGGCCTGACCAGTCGCTGCGACGCCGGGGAGGTGCCAGGAGACGACGCACCGCCAGTCGTTGCCCGGGCCTTCCTGGGCGACCATGCCGCCGCCCTTCGTGCACGCGGACGTGACACCGAGCTGCTCTTCGGTGACGGCGGGGCGGTGGAGTTCGTCGGTCTGCAGGCGGTAGAGGTGGCCGTACGCGACGGAGAGCGACTGCTGCACCTTGTCCTGCGTGATCCCGGATCCGAGTGAGGGGGTCGCGACGGCGAGGACCGCGAACGCGACCACGATGAGCCCGACGAGCGGGAGCGCGCCGACGGTGATCGTGCGGCGGGCCGAGCCGTCGTAGCTGAGGTTGGTGAAGTCGCGACGCACGAACAGGTAGTACGCCAGTGCGGTCGCAACGACCGTCCACACCAGACACACGACGATGCTGATCAGCACCGGACCGGTTTGGGCCGGGCTCGTGAACAGGCCTTCCCACGAGATGAACGCGTAGGTCGGCAGCGCCATCCGCAGTGCGACGGGCAGCGGCAGCAGCTGGGCGACCGCCATGGCCAGCGCAACGACGGCCGGCAGCAGCAGACCCATCGGCGACCGGCCCAGCGCGACGGAACCGAGCAGGCCGACCGCGGCCAGCGCCAGCGTCGGGGCGAGCGCACACACCCAGGCGAGCAGCACCGTGCCGGCCGCGGCGCCGGGCGAAAGGAGGTGCCCGTCGAGCCCGACCAGCTGCCGGCTGCCGGCGCCGACGACACCGCCGACCGCGCTGGACACGGCCATCCCGGCCACCAGCACGAAGATCACGGTGAGGCTGGCCAGCGCCTTCGCGGCGAAGATCCGCCGGTACGACCGGACGGCGACCAGCAGGTGGCGCCACGTGCCCAGCCGGTCCTCCGACGCGAACACGTCACCGGCGACCACCGAAGTCAGCAGCGGCAGCGCGTAGCTGCCCGCGAAGCCGAGCATCACCAGTGGGCCGGCCCAGCCCGTGGCGTTCATCCAGCGGCCGAACACGGTGTCCACGGGCAGGTCGCTCTGCTGGCTCACTGCCGCGACGAACAGCGCCGGCGCGAGCCAGCACGCGAGCACCAGCAGCCGGATGCGCCACTGGGACACGAGCTTCACCAGCTCGAAGCGATAACCGCGCCCCACCGAAGCCGGGCGCACGGGCGCCGGCGCGGCGGGACCGGTGGGGGTGTCGAGGGTCGCGGTCATCGGTCGGACTCCTGCTCGGGCTGCTCGGTGAGGGCGAGGAACGCGGCTTCCAGCGGCGAGACGACGGGCGCGAGCTCGCGCACGGCGACGCCCTCGCGCACGAGACGCATCACGAGCTCATCGAGGGCGGGCACCAGCGCGCGCGCGACGAGCACACCCGCGTCCTTCCGCGTGAACACACCGGCTTCGTCGATGAGCTGGACGCCGGAGGTGTCCCCCGCGAGCCGGCGGGCGGCCTCTTCGTCGGAGGTGATCAGCCGGTAGTCGAGCTCCTGGTTCTCGGCCGAGAGCTTGCCGAGCGGACCGGTGAACACGATGCGGCCAGTCGCGAGGATCGTGACTTCGGAGCACAGCGCTTCGAGGTCGTCCATGCGGTGGCTGGAGAGCACGACCGTGGCGCCGTCGGCGGCCAGCCGCGTGAGGACCCCGTGCACGTGCTTCTTTCCTGCCGGGTCGAGGCCGTTCGCCGGCTCGTCGAGCACGAGCAGCCGCGGCCGGGTGAGCAGGGCGGCGGCGAGCCCCAGGCGCTGGCGCATGCCGAGGGAGAAGCCGCGGACGCGATCGTCGGCCACGTCGGTGAGCCCGACCTGGCCGAGTGCGTCATCGATGTCAGCGGCGCCGGCGTCACCGCCGCGGAGGGCGGCGAGCGCGGCGAGGTTCTTGCGGGCCGTGAGCGAGGGGTACAGGCCGGGGCCGTCGACGAATCCGGCGACTCCTCCGGGAGCCTCCAGAGCACGCCCGACGGGCGAGTCCAGGATCTCCAGGCGGCCTTCGTCCGCGACGGCGAGGCCCAGCAAGAGGCCCAGCAGCGTGGTCTTGCCCGCGCCGTTCGGCCCGACCACTCCGTGGATCTGCCCCTGGGCGACGTCGAGATCGATTTCGTCGAGCGCGACGACGTCGCCGAAACATTTCGTGATTCCCCGAGCCCGGACTGCCAGAGGTGTGTCCATGGGTCCCTTTGCTTTCGTCGTGAAACGTGCGTCAGGAACTTAGGGACGGCAAATTAATCGCCAACACGATGTGGGTGAACGCGCGGGGAACGCGGATGGGCTGGAAATCGTCCGCCCGGTGGATTGTCCGGTTTAAACCGTGATCTTGCCATAGGTTAACCATCTGCTTACCTTGGCGGCTTTCAGAACCGAGCCAAGGCGCGGGTGTTGTCGCGGCTGATCGCGAGCCGGTCGCGGCCTGCTAGGCGGTGGAGTGAAATTTCCGGGCGTCTTGACGGAGAAGTATTGGCGGTTGTTCCGTTTGCTGAATAGGGCGTTCGACGTTGCCCCATTTGCTTCAGTGATCGATCTGCCAAACGGAGTAAGGAATTCTCTCGACCGAGTTGGGTGAGCGTGATTCTGACGCCCGGATTCCGGTCGAACAACCGGCGGCGTCATGGGTGCGAGGGCCTGCAAGTTGCCCACTTAGATGGATGAAGTTCACGTTGCGTGGATACGGTACGGAAGTGGCCGCCTGGAAGGCCGCGGCTCAGCCGGCGACGGGGCTGCGGCCGCCGAGTTCCTCGGACGCCGAGGTTGGTGGTGCGCAGCAGTTCCCGGTGGCGTTCGCGATCTCGTCCGGACCGGCGTGGCGCGCGGTCAGCGCGAGCGACGGCCAACGGCAGCGGTGTCGCCGCGGAGAACACGGGAGCGGCGATCGTGGTGACACCGGGGATCATCGCGTCGGTGGGCACCGCGGCGCCGGCGCGGCGGACGTCGCGAACGATGCGGGTGAGCTGGGCCGGCGAAGGTTCTTCGGAGAGCGTGCCGGGTCCGAAGTCGCCGCGCAGGACGGGTGCGGTGATGGTTTCCGGGAGGTGGGGCGAGGAAAACGCGGCCCACGGACGTCGTCAGCAGCGGCCGGGATCGCACCGACCCGGACTGTGAGCGGCAGCACGTGGGCCCCGTAGTGCCAGCCGACGATGACCGGCCCGTGGTCTCCCCGCGCCGAGAGGTTCACGGAGTGACCGGTCCGGTCGCGCAGTCCCGGCCAGTGCTCGGAGACGACCTCGACCTCGTCCATGCGCCGCAGCGCTTCCATGCCGAGCCGGCGCAGCGCGGGGCCGAGGTCGTAGCGACCGAAATTCGGCGACGAGGTAGCGGTGCACCTTGCTCGGCGCCATGCCGCTCGCTTCGGCGACCTGCTTGAGGCTCATCGGACCCGATCCGCGCTCGAGGGCGCGCACGACCGTCATCGCGATCTCGACCGACTGGATGCCCTGACGGTCGTCTTCGGGTTCCCAGGTTGCACATTCCGGCCTATACGGCGGGTCCGGGCCTGTCCGTGGCCGGGTGAGCCGCCTCGGCGGGCCGGAAGTCTGCCCCGGCGTCCACTCGGGCTTCCCGTGACTTCCTCGACGAGCTGAAGTGGGCCGCCGGGCGTTGCTGAACAGTGCCGCGATGACGGGTGCGGCGGCCGCGGCGGTGCCGGTGCTGCCGGCGGGCCCGGCTTCGGCCGCGTCGCGCGGGTACGGCACCGGGTGCCGCAAGTGCCGGGACTCGGCACAGTGATCGACACGTCGCACGCGACGCCGGGGGTTTCCCGGGTGCTGATCGCGTACTTCCTGGCGAAGACGGGCAAACAGCCCGAGGCGACGATGGCGCCGATCAACCGGGCGCGGATGAACTACCTCGATGCCGTGACGGGGGAGATCTGGCCGTCGTGGCAGGCGCTGCACGACCTCTTCGCGAAGAACATGCCGAAGTGGCCCGGCGACGGGAAGTCCGACGCCACGCGGATCGTCGGCGACGACCGCAGCGCCATCGTCTTCTTCTCCCACACGCAGGGTTTGTTCGCACCGGGCGAGATCCGCGCCACCGGAGTGGTCAACCTGCACGATGGCAAGATCTCGCGCTGGGTCGACTACCGGGACGGCCGGCACATCGGCATCGACTGCGTGCCCGGCAAGCGGGAGACGTACCCCGCGGACTCCCGCGAGGAGACCGTCGGCGAGTCGGCAGCGCCCGTGATGCGGCGCGCGGTCGACGGGCTTGCCGGCGCTTTGGCGAACGGTGCATCGGTGCCCAGTTCTTCGCCGAGGACGCCGTGTTCGAGGACGTGCCGGCGCAGCTGTACCTCGTCGGCCCGGCGGCGATCACGCGGTTCCTCTCGTCGGCGCGCGACCTGCTTCCGTACGCGCGCCCCGGCTCCGCCGGCTGCCACACCCTGGGCGGCGCCCTCGGCGGCGGCTACGAGTGGGCCTCGGGCGGCCCGGTGCCCGACGGTGTCACCGCGCTCGAACTCGACGCTCGCGGCCTGATCACCCGCGCCACCGCCGTCTGGGACGGCTCCTTCGCCGACGATGCGACGCTCGCCGCCCTCTCGCAGACGGCGGTCGAGCACTGAAGCCGGCGGCCGCCGCTCCCGCTCAGCTCACCGGTTCCAGAACCAGTCCTTGCCGCGTGCCTGCTTGAGGGCCTGCTTCTTGCGCTCGGGCGTGAGGCGGTCGAGGTACAGCGTGCCGTCGAGGTGGTCCGTCTCGTGCTGCAGCGCCTGCGCCAGCACGTCGACGCCCTCCACCTCGATCGGCTCGTTGCGCAGGTCCACTCCCCGCACCACGGCGTGCTTCGCCCGCACGGTCGGGAACCACAGCTCCGGCACGGACAGGCAGCCTTCGTCGATCTCGTGCGTCTCCTCGGACAACGAGACGATCTCCGGGTTGATCACATAACCTGTGAGACCCCCGACGTCGTAACTGAACACCCGCAGGCTCACCCCGATCTGGGGCGCCGCCAACCCCGCGCGCCCGTCGGGTTTCACCGAGTCGAGCAGGTCCTTGACCAGCGCTTCGACCTTCTTGTCGAAGGTCGTCACGGGATCGCAGACCGTCTTGAGCACCGGGTCCCCGAAGTAGCGCAGCGCGCGCATCGCCATGATCGAACGTCCTTTTCCCGCCGAGTGTCCCGACGGAGTCTAGTGACCACCCGCAAGCGCCCCCCGCGCCCTGCTCGCGCGTACACCCTGTCCGGCGCCGCGTGCGGTCTGCGGCGGTTGAGCTGACAGTCGCTTCCCTGCGGGGTTCGTGGGCTTTGGGATGTGCGGGGCCAGGTTTGCGGGAGTGCTGCGGCACGACTCACTCGAGGAGCCGAAGGTCGTTCCGGCGCCGGCGCCGGCGCGGCGGCCGCGGTGAGCGGACCTGTCTGCGGCCGAGGGCCGCCCGCATCGCCTGCGGCGTGCGGCGGGGCCGGGCAGTCGCGGTCACGCCGGGGGCGCCGCGGAGGCCGACTTCGCGTCGAGCGTGCCGAGCGGGGACACGCGTGCGGCCGCTCGGCATCGAGGCGAGCGCTGCCGCCGCACGTGGGCACGTCTGCGGCGCGAGCGCCGCCCGCAGGTCGTGGGGTCAGGCGCGGAGGCGCAAACCCTTGGGAGTCGCGCGGAAGCCGGCTTCGCGGAGGACGTCGGCGAGTTCGGAGGTGAGGGCTTGTTCGCCGTCGGCTTTCTGGACGGCGAGCTGGCCGAGCCAGCCTTCGCGGACGGCGGTCGAGAGGGCGTCAGCGGCGGCCTGCAGCGGGGCGCGGTCCTCGGTGAAGCTCAGCAGCGAACGGCCGCCGCGTTCGACGTACAGGGTCGGGAGCCCGTCGACGAGCACCGCCAAAGCGCCCGCCTTCCGGGCGGGCCGGTGCTTCGTGTCGCCCGTGGCCGCCGGCCAGGGCAACGCCGCGCCGTACGGCTGGGCCGGATCCGCGGCCGCGAGGACCACGGCCCGCCGCGCGTTCGACCGGGCCGAGCCGCCCCGTCCTGAACCGCCGCCCGGCCCGTAAGAGCTCGAGCCACCGGCCGCGCCGGGGACCGGGCTGTCCCAGCCTTCGCTGCCCGGTGCCGGCCCCGACAACGCGCGCAGGCGGTCGACCGCGCCCTTCGCCGCGAACTGGGCCGCGCCGAGGCCTTCCACGACGTAGCCTCGCACGACCTGGCCCGAGTCCTCCATGCCGCGCAACACCTTGTAGATCCCGGAGAACCCGCCCGTCACGCGTTCGGTGTCGAGCGCCCCGCGGGTGAGCACGCCGTGGCGCTCCAGGAACGCTTCCGTCCGCGCGTGCGCCCGCCGCGTCGGGTCGGTCTCGCGCGCCGGGGTCAGGCCCCAACGGCCCGCGACCGTCGGCGGGCCTGTGCGCGACGGCATCGCCGGCCGCCCGGCCCGCAGCCGCGCGTACCGGCCGCGCGGGGCCTGCCGCCGCGGTTTGTGCGCGCCGTGGCCCGCGACCTGGGCCCGCAGTGGCGCCAGCGTGTCGCCCGTGACGAGCCCGGCCCACACCAGATCCCACAGCGCTCCCACGACGTCACCGTCGTTCGGCGCTTTCTCCAGCTGTGGCGTGACCCGGTCCACCAGCTGGCGGAAGAACAGCGCCCCACCCTCCAAAGCGGACACGATCGCCTCGTGCACCGGACCCGACGGCGGGTTTTCCTCGACCTCCGGCAGCAGCAGGTCCGCGACATCGGCAGGCGCCAGCGCCAGCCACCCGTCGCCGCCGGACAGGGCGCCGCAGCCCGCCCACGTGACCTCGCCGGCCGTGGTCAGTTCGTCGAGCAGCGCCGGCGAATAGCCCGGCAGCCGGCTCGGCAGGATCAGCGACTCGACGGCACTCGCCGGCAACGGCGCGCCCGCCAGCTGCTCCACCACCGACAGCACGTCATCGGCCGTCGGCGCCGAGCGCACGCGCGCGCCGATCCCGTGCCACGCCGGCAGGAACCGGCCGAGCGCAGCGGGCTCCACCGGCTCTACTTCCGCGCGCAGCTTCGCGAGCGACGCCCGCCGTAGCCGCCGCAGCATCGCCGCGTCGCAGTACTCCACACCGACGCCGTGCGTGTCCGGGTGTCCGACGGGACTCAGCTCGCCGCGCACCAGCCGGCCCTGTCCGGTCAGCCGGTCGAGCACTCCCGTGACCACGGCCGGACCCAGCCCGAAGCGCGTCGCGACCTCGGAAGCCGGGAACGGCCCCCGGACCCGCGCGTACCGCCCCAGCAGGTCACCCAGCGGGTCCTCCACCGGCTCGGTGAACGCCTCCGGCACCCCCACCGGCAGCGCCACGCCCAGCGCGTCCCGCACGCGCCCGGCGTCCTCGATCGCCAGGAACCGCTCCTCGCCGGCGATCCGCACCCGGATCGCCCGCCGCGCGGCTTCCAGCTCCGCCAGCCACTCCGGCTCGATCCCCCGTTCGGCGGCCTCCACAGTGGACAGATCGCCGAGGAATCGCAACAGGTCGGCCGCGTCCTCCGCCGACCGTGCGTGCCGGTCGGGGTCCAGCCGCTGCAACGACCGCTCGACCTCGCGCACGGCCTCGGGATCCAGCAGCTCCCGGATCGCCTCCGTGCCCAGCAGTTCGGCCAGCAGCGCCGAGTCCAGCGACAACGCCGCCGCCCGCCGCTCGGCCAGCGGCGCGTCGGTCTCGTACAAGAACATCCCGACGTACCCGAACAACAGGCTCCGCGCGAACGGCGACGCCGCCGGCGTCTCCACCTCCACGAGCCGCACCTTGCGCGCCCGAACGTCGGTCATCAGCTCCCGCAGCCCGCCCACGTCGTAGACGTCCTGCAGGACCTCCCGCATCGCCTCCAGCACCACGGGGAACCGCTCGTACTTCGCCGCCACCGACAACAGCTGCGACGCCCGCTGCCGCTGCTGCCACAACGGAGTGCGGCGCCGCGGATCCCGCCGCGGCAGCAGCAGCGACCGCGCCGCGCACTCGCGGAACCGCGCGGCGAACACCGCCGACCCGCCGACCTCCGCGACGATCAGCTGCTCGACCTCCTCCGGGTCCAGCAGCACGTCATCGGCGCCGATGGTGACCTCACCGCCCTCGGCGTCGAGCGCGTCGGGCAATCGCAGCACGATGCCGTCGTCGGAGTGCGCCACCTGCGCGTCGACCCCCCGGTTCTCGCGCAGCCGCGCGGCGATCGCCAGCGCCCACGGCGCGTTGACCTGGGCCCCGAACGGCGAGTGCACCACGATCCGCCAGTCGCCCAGCTCGTCGCGGTAGCGCTCGAGCAGGATCGTGCGGTCGTTCGGCACGTGGCGCGTCGCCGACTTCTGCTCCTCCAGGTACGCGAGCAGGTTGTCGCACGCGCGCTGGTCCAGCCCGGCCGCTGCGGCCCGGTCCCGCGCCGCCGTGGTGTCCGAAGTGGACAGTTCGCGGACGAACGCGCCCAGCGCCCGCCCCAATTCCAGCGGACGGCCCGCCGCGTCGCCCTTCCAGAACGGCATCCGCGCCGGCTCGCCCGGCGCGGGCACCACGATTACGCGGTCGTGGGTGATGTCCGTGATCCGCCACGACGACGTGCCCAGCAGGATGGTGTCGCCGACGCGCGATTCGTACACCATCTCCTCGTCGAACTCGCCGACGCGCGACCCGGGTTTGTCGTCGGCACCCGGCGTCATCACCGTGAACAGCCCGCGGTCGGGGATCGTGCCGCCCGACGTGACCGCCAGCCGCTGCGACCCCGGCCGGCCGCGCAGCTCGCCCGTGACGCGGTCCCACGTGATCCGCGCGCGCAGCTCGCCGAACTCCTCACTCGGATACCGCCCGGCCAGCATGTCGAGCACCGCGTGGAGCGCGTCGTCGGGCAGCGCGGTGAACGGCGCCGCTCGCCTCACCAGCGCCGCGATCTCCGGGACCGTCCACGGTTCCAGAGCCACCATCGCGACGACGTGCTGCGCGAGCACGTCGAGCGGGTTGCGCGGGTACCGCACGGCTTCGATCGCGCCAGCCGCCATGCGCTCAGCGACCACCGCGCACGACACGAGGTCGCCGCGGAACTTCGGGAACATCACGCCCGACGAGATCGCCCCGACCTGGTGCCCGGCGCGCCCCACGCGCTGCAGGCCCGACGCGACCGTCGGCGGCGCCTCGATCTGCACCACGAGGTCGACGGCGCCCATGTCGATGCCCAGCTCCAGCGACGACGTCGCCACCACGCACGGCAGCCGTCCCGACTTCAGCTCTTCTTCCACGTGGGTGCGCTGCTCGCGCGACATCGAACCGTGGTGCGCCCGCGCGATCACCGGCGCCGCGCCCGTGGTGAGGCCCGACTGACCGATCGCCTCGGCCGGGAACGTGTCCCCGGCCACGAGCTGCGTCTGCTCCGCCACCAGTTCGTTGAGCCGCACGGTGAGCCGTTCGGTCAGCCGCCGCGAGTTGGCGAAGACGATGGTCGAGCGGTGCGCCTGGATCAGCTCCAGCACCCGCTCCTCGACCGCGGGCCAGATCGATGCGCGCTTCACCTCGGCGCCAGCGATCTCCTCCTGCGTGCCGATGCCGCCTTCGGAAGGCAACTGCGACAGCGACGTCAGGTTCTCCAGCCGCTCCATCGGCGACGGCGCCGGCCCGTCGAGGTTCGCCATGTCCTCCACGGGGACCTCGACGCGGACCTGGATCGTCTTCGCGAGCTTCGGCTGCACCACCGTGACCGGCCGGCCGCCGGCGAGGAACGAACCCACTTCGTCGATCGGGCGCACCGTGGCCGAGAGCCCGATCCGCTGCGCGGGCTTCGGCAGCAGCGCGTCGAGCCGCTCCAGCGACACCGCCAGGTGCGCGCCGCGCTTGCCGCCAGCCACGGCGTGGACCTCGTCGACGATCACGGTCTCGACACCCGCCAGCGACTCCCGCGCCGACGACGTGAGGATGAGGAAGAGCGACTCCGGCGTGGTCACCAGCACGTCGGGCGGCGTCTTGCCGAACGAGCGGCGCTCGGCCGCCGTGGTGTCGCCCGTGCGCATGCCGACCTCGATCGCGGGCACCGGCAGGCCCAGCCGCCGCGCCGCCTGCGAGATCCCCGCGAGCGGAGCGCGCAGGTTGCGCTGCACGTCGACCGCCAGCGCCTTCAGCGGCGAGACGTACAGGATCCGGCAGCGCTTGCGCGGCTCCGCCGGCGGCGGCTCCACCGAGAGCCGGTCGAGCGCCCACAGGAACGCCGAAAGCGTCTTGCCGGAGCCGGTGGGCGCGACGACCAGGGCGTGTTCCCCGCCGTGTGCGGCCCGCCAGGCCCCCTCCTGAGCCGCTGTGGGCGCGGCGAAGGCCCCCTCGAACCACGTGCGGGTCGCGGGGGAGAACAGGTCCAGGACTTCAGCTGCCACGTCCTCCATGATGCGCGGCACCCCCGACAGTTTCCGGCGCGGCCGCCGCCGGTCCGCTCACAGCGAACGGTCGGCGGCCCGCGCCAGGTCAGGTACGGCGTCGGCCGACTTCCCGAGCCCGAAGTGCGCCAGCGCCGCGGCCAGGGCCAGGAACACCGCCAGCACCACGAACCCCGTCGTCGCGGTGCCGGTCGCGTCCGTCAGCCAGCCCACCAGGTACGGGCCGGCGAACCCGCCGAGGTTGCCCAGCGCGTTGATCACGCCCATCGCGACCGCGACCACCTCGATCCCCAGCAGCTTGCCCGGGATCGCCCAGAACGGCCCGTACGGCATGTACACCGCCGCCGCGACCAGGCACAGCAGCACGAACCGCACCGCCACCGGCCAGTGGACGAGGTTGCCCAGCAGCAGCCCCGAGATGGCCACGAGCAGCGGTGCGGTCACCGCCGTCCGCCGTCGTCCCGTGCGGTCCGACCACTGCGCGCACGCGATCATCGCGACCAGCGCGAACACGTACGGGATCGCCGACAGCAGCCCGACCGATGTCGCCGAGCCTTTCGTCATCTCCTTCACCACGGTCGGCAGCCACAGCGAGAAGCCGTAGAAGCCGGTGATCCAGAAGAAGTACACGCCGATCAGCAAGAGGACCGACGGGTTCTTCAGCGCCTGCCAGTAACCCTGCCGCGCGTACGCGGGCTTCGCGGCTTCTTCCGCGGCGAGCGTTTCCTCGAGGTACGTGCGTTCGGCGGTCGTGATCCAGCGCGCCTTCGCCGGTCGGTCGGCCACCGTGAACCACCACACGACGGCCCACACGAGCGGTGGCACGCCCTGCAGCACGAACACCCAGCGCCACGACATGTGGTCGAGCATCAGCCCCGACAGGGGCGACATGATGATCGCCGAGACCGGTAGGCAGCTCATCCACAGCGCGTTCGCCCGTGCCCGCTCGGCCTGCGGGAACCACGACGCGAGCAGGATCAGCACCGCGGGCCACACGCCGCCCTCGAACAACCCGAGCAGCAACCGCGCCACGTACAGCTGGGCCTCGCTGCGCACCAGGCCGCACAGCACCGCGGCGAGCGACCACGCGATCATCAGGACCAGCACCGTCTTGCGCGCGCTCCACCTCACCGCCAGCACGGCGGCGGGGATCTGCAGCACGAGGTAGCCCACGAAGAAGATCCCGCTCGCCAGGCCCTGGGCGCTCGCCGAAAGCGGCAGGTCGTGGCCGATGAACGGCAGGATCACCGCGACGTTCGTACGGTCGAGGTAGGCCAGCATGTACATGACCGCGGCCACCGGGATCACGTAGACCCAGCGCTTGCGGGGCAGATCGCGCACGGTTTCACCCCCTCGGGTCGCGCAAAGTGGCAGCCATGGTGCTTTGCGTCACCACGTGGCGTCAAGCCCACCAGCGAGATCGCGCCGGCTTGCGGATCGTGCGGTGCGATCGGCCCCCAGGCCGTTCCGACCGTACAATCCGCAAGCCGCTTGAAGGCGATCTCGCACGCCCCGGCGAAGCCGGGGCAGACAACACAGGGGAGTGGAAGTGCGGATCCTGTCGGTGGACCTGGGGACCTCCAACACGGTCGCCGTGCTCTCGGCACACGGCCGGCCACCGCGGGTCGTCGAGGTGGACGGGTCGGCCACCATGCCCTCGGCGGTCTACGCCGGCGAGGACGGCACGATCATGGTGGGCCGCGACGCCGAACGCCGCGCGCGCTTGGACCCCACGCGCTTCGAACCCAACCCCAAGCGCCGCATCGATGAGCAGACGCTACTGCTGGGCACCGACGTCGTGCCCGTGAACGAGACGCTGGCCGCGATCCTGCGCCGCGTGCTCGACGAGACCACGCGCCAGCTCGGCGGGGAGCAGCCCGACGAGGTCCGCCTCAGCCACCCCGCGCAGTGGGGCCCGGTGCGCCGCAACGTCCTGCTGTCCGCGGCCCGGCTCGCGGGCATCGGCGCGAACGTGGTGCTGGTGCCCGAACCCGTCGCGGCCGCCGCGCACTTCGCGTCGTACCCGGGCAAGGCACTGGCGCCGGGGCACGCGCTCGCGGTGTACGACCTCGGCGCCGGCACGTTCGACGTCGCCGTGGTCGGCGCGACGCAGAACGGCTACGTCGTGCTCGCCGAAGACGGCCTGCCGGACCTCGGCGGCCTCGACGTCGACCAAGCGCTGATGGTGCACGTCGGCCGCGAGGTGTCGCACTCGGATCCCCAGCGCT
Organism: Amycolatopsis sp. FDAARGOS 1241; assembly: GCF_016889705.1. Lineage (NCBI taxonomy): Bacteria > Bacillati > Actinomycetota > Actinomycetes > Pseudonocardiales > Pseudonocardiaceae > Amycolatopsis > Amycolatopsis sp. FDAARGOS 1241. The sequence goes on along the minus strand of NZ_CP069526.1, from coordinate 6,789,877 downwards.
GGCAACGGCTCCTGCGTCCGGAGTCCACTGCGGACCGACGCACGCGGCGCGCGCTGCAGGAAGACCTCAAGGCAGCCAAGGAAGCCCTGTCGCGGCACCCGCAGACCGAGGTGCCGATGCCCGAGCCGTTCAAGGACGTGCTCGTCACGCGCGGCGAGCTCGAAGGCCTGGTGCGCCCGGCGATGCTGCGCAGCGTCGAACTGCTCGCGCGCACGCTGCGCGCGGCGGGGCTCACGCCCGACCGGCTCGCCGGCATCTACCTCGTCGGCGGGTCGAGCCGGCTGCCGCTGGTCGGCTCGATGATCGCGGAGAAGCTCGGCGTGGTGCCCGCGAGCCTCGACCAGCCGGAGACGGCCGTGGCGCTGGGGGCGCAGCACGTGGCGCGCGACGGGCTGTCGATGCGGACGCAGAACGTCGAAGGCCAGGTCGCGGCGGGGGCGCCGGCGTACGCGCCGCCGGGTGGCTATCCGCCGCCGCACCCGCAGCAGCGCGGTGGTTTCGCGCCGCCGCCCTCGTTCCCGGCGGGCCCGGCGCCGTCGAACTTCCCGACGTACTCGCTGTCTGCCGCCGCCGCTCCGGCCCCGGCGAAGAAGAGCCGCGCGAAGCTGTGGATCGGCGTCGCGGCGGCCGTCGTCGTGCTCCTCGCGGCGGGGTTCACGGTGTTCCTGACGTCGTCCTCGTCGGCGCAGACCTACTCCGCGGACCAGTGCCGCACGCCCGGACCGGCCGACGCGCAGGGTCTCACCGGGTGCCTGCGCCAGCTCGCGGGGAAGATCGCGGACACGGGCGGCTGCCGGCCGGGCATGGGCAACGGCCCGGCGACGCCGGCGCAGAGCCTGGGCACCACGTCGACCTGCTCGGCGCCGGGCCGCGCGGGATCGCAGGTCACGTACGTGCAGGGCACGTCGGCCGCCCTCCTCGAGCAGTACACCGACGGGCTGCTCGCCGCCGTCGGCGGCGACCGCGTCGAGGCCGACTGGACGGGCAACGCACTGGCCGGCCACTACGCGTCGGCGGCCGGGCGCAACGCGGCGGTGCTCGTGTTCACCGTGAGCGACCGGCCGATGGCCGGGTTCATCTACCAGGTCTACTCCGGCGACCAGGGCGCGGCGCCGACGCCGGGGACGCTCGCGGACTACTTCGAGCAGAGCGTTCAGCCGGGGGAGTAGAACTCATCCGCTGCCGCGGTGCGAACGGGCCGTTCGTACCGCCGGCGCGCGTGCGGGCTAGCATTCGATCGATGCGTATCACGGTTTTCCGGCGGCTCATGGCGGAGGAGTTCGGCGCCGGGCGGGCCGAGGTCCTGGCCCACGACCACGTGCTCAGCGGGCTCGGCGGGCGGACCGTCGAACAGGCGCTCGCCGCGGGGATCCCGGCCAAGCAGATCTGGCGCGAGGTGTGTGAAGCCTTCGAGGTCCCGCCGGAGCGGCGCTGACCTGCGCTGACCTGCGCTGATCGCGGTCCGTGACGACGTGCAGCCGCTCGGAAGGGCGAAAATTATAGCGGACTGGCGTGTCGCTACCACCCTCGAACACCTGTTCGTCTACAGTGTTGTGCACATCGGGGGCAGGCGATCCACAGATCGGTCGCCGCGCCGGGAATTGTCGGTCCCTCCCCGTAGCGTCGGACCGGACAGAGCTTGATCTGAAAACCGAACAAGCCCCACAGGCTCCAACCAGCGAGGTGGACTCCATGGCACCAGCAGCACCCGACAAGGACAAGGCGCTCGAGCTCGCCCTTGCGCAGATCGACAAGCAGTACGGCAAGGGCTCGGTGATGCGTCTCGGTGAAGAAGGCCGCGCGCCCATCGCCGTGATCCCGACCGGGGCGATCGCGCTCGACGTCGCGCTCGGCATCGGCGGCCTGCCGCGGGGCCGGGTCATCGAGGTCTACGGCCCGGAGTCCTCCGGTAAGACCACCGTCGCGCTCCACGCGGTGGCCAACGCGCAGAAGGCGGGCGGCATCGCGGCCTTCATCGACGCGGAGCACGCGCTCGACCCGGAGTACGCCAAGAAGCTCGGCGTGGACACCGACGCCCTGCTGGTCTCCCAACCGGACACCGGTGAGCAGGCGCTGGAGATCGCGGACATGCTGATCCGCTCCGGCGCGCTCGACATCCTGGTCATCGACTCCGTCGCCGCGCTCGTGCCGCGCGCCGAGATCGAGGGCGAGATGGGTGACAACCACGTCGGTCTCCAGGCCCGCCTGATGAGCCAGGCGCTGCGGAAGATGACCGGTGCGATGAACAACTCCGGCACCACCGCGATCTTCATCAACCAGCTGCGCGAGAAGATCGGCGTGATGTTCGGCTCCCCGGAGACCACGACCGGTGGTAAGGCGCTGAAGTTCTACGCCTCCGTGCGCCTCGACGTGCGCCGCATCGAGACCCTCAAGGACGGCGGCGAGCCGGTCGGCAACCGCACCCGTGTCAAGGTCGTGAAGAACAAGGTCGCGCCGCCCTTCAAACAGGCCGAGTTCGACATCCTCTACGGCCAGGGCGTCTCCCGCGAGGGCTCGCTCATCGACATGGGCGTCGACCAGGGCATCCTGCGCAAGTCCGGCGCTTGGTACACCTACGAAGGCGACCAGCTCGGCCAGGGCAAGGAGAACGCCCGCAAGTTCCTGCGCGACAACCCGGACATCGCCAACGAGATCGAGAAGCGCATCAAGGAAAAGCTCGGCATCGGCGCCCAGGTCGACGCCGAGGCCGTCGAAGCGGTGCCGGCCCCCGTCGACTTCTGAGCGGTGGAGAGAGTGGGTGCGGCGTGTTTGCGGGTCGCGCTCGCCGGATCTCTCCTCCGGTGTCTTGTGGGGGTCGACCCCCCCACCCCCGCCCGGGGGCAAGCCCCTGGACCCCCGGCGGGGTTGCGTTGGTTGGTGGACTCGCCGGGGTGAGAACGCTGGGCCGGGGTGACGGAGTTGCCGACGGCGTTGTGAGGCGTGCCGGCCCGGTGTGGTCGCGGATGATGCCGGGCGGGTTGGGTGTCGCCAGAGCCCTCCCTTGGTGTCTTGCCGGCTCGGAAACCCCACCCCCGAAAAAGGGGCGAGCCCCTGGACCCCGGCTGGGTTGCGTTCGTGAGGTGGGCTCGCCGGGGTGGGATGGCTGGGGGAGTCACCGGTGGCGTTGGTGAAGTGCGGCCGACCGGGGTGAACAGGGCGGCCTGCGCACCGGCGGAATGGCCGGGTGCGGGCGGGTGAAGTAAGTGTGTCAAGGAGGGCGGGCGTAGTGGCGAGGGCGCCGAAGGTCGAGCCGGCGGAGTTGCCGCCGGAGGAGCGGGCCAAGAAGGCCAAGGAGATCTGCTTCGATCTCCTGGCCATCCGGGCCCGCACCGTTGAAGAGCTGCGGCAGACGCTGCGCCGCAAGGGTTTCGACAGCGACACCATCGAAACCCTGCTCGGCAAGCTCGACCGCGCGGGCCTCGTGAACGACGCCGAGTTCGCCGAGATGTGGGTGAAAGCCCGGCACTCCGCCAAAGGACTCTCCCGCACGGCGCTCGTCGCCGAATTGCGCCGCAAGGGCGTCGACGAGGAGATCGCGGTGCAGGCCGCCGGAGAAGTCGACCGCGAGAGCGAAGAAGAGCGAGCCCGCGAGCTCGTCCGCAAGCGTCTCGGCTCGCTGGGCAACGTCGACGAACAGACGGCCATCCGCCGGCTTCTCGGGTTCCTCGCCCGCAAGGGCTACCCGCAGGGCCTGGCCTACACCGTCATCCGCGACGAGCTCCGCGAGTACGGCGCCACCTCGACCCTCCTCGACGACGCCACCATCGACTGACGCCACCCTCGACTGACACCAGCCGAGGAGAACGCCCCGCCGTTCCCCACCCCCACGCGGGGAACGACAGGGCCTCCCGCTCAGCCGCGCAACGTGGCGGCGTCTGCGGCCAGCTTCTCCACCGCGCCGAAGTCTTTGGCCGCCAGCAGCTTCGCGGGCGTCAGCCACGAGCCCCCGATGCAGCCGACGTTCGGCAGGGCCAGGTACGTCGGCGCTGAGTCCGCGGTGATCCCGCCGGTCGGGCAGAAGCGCAAGTCCGGCAGCGGACCCGACAGTGACTTCAGGAACGCCACACCACCACTGGCCTCCGCGGGGAAGAACTTCAGCGCCGTCAGCCCCCGCTCGGCGAGCCGCATGGCTTCCGACACCGTCGCGGCACCCGGCAGGAACGGCAGGGCCGTCGCGAAAGCGGCGTCGAGCACGGCGTCGGTGCTGCCAGGCGTCACGAGGAACTTCGCGCCGGCGTCCGCGGCCTGCGCGGCCTGCGCCGGCGACGTCACCGTGCCCGCCCCGACAACGATCTCCGGCACCTCCACGGCCACCCGCTCGATCGCGGCCGGCGCGACCGGCGTGCGCAGCGTCAGCTCGATCACGCCGATCCCGCCGGCGAGCAACGCGCGCGCGGTGGGTACCGCGTCGTCGACGTCGTCGATCACGACGACGGGCATGACGGGAGACAGAGCGAGCAGATCCGGGCCCGTGGTCACTGACCGACCTCCTGGGTTTCCAAGGTGTGCAACGGCAGTCCGAGTGTGCCCCGCCCCGCGGGCACGCTCCGGAGCAGGTCCAGCTCCGCGGTCAGTGCACCGAAAACGCTCGCGCCCTGGTCGGCGGGACCGACCGCCCGGCGCAGCACGTCGAACAGCTCCCGGCCGGTGCCCTCGACGGCCGACGGCGGCGCGGCCACCAGGTCGCGGCGCGCGAACTCCTCGGGGTCGACGAGCACGTCGACCGTGCCGGTGCGCCCGTCGAAGCGCACGACGTCGCCGTCCGCGAGACGCGCGATCGGCCCGCCCACCGCGGCTTCCGGCGTCAGCTGGATCGCGGCCGGGATCTTGCCCGACGCGCCCGACATGCGGCCGTCGGTCAGCAGCGCGACCCGGAATCCGCGGTCCATCAGCACCCCGAGCGCGGGTGTCAGGCCGTGCAGCTCCGGCATCCCGTTGGCCTGCGGCCCCTGTTGCCGCAGCACGACCACGACGTCGCGGTCCAGCTCACCCGCCTCGAACGCGACCTTGAACGCCTCCTGCGACGTGAACACCCGCGCCGGCGCCGCCACAACGCGGTGCTCCGGCGCCACCGCCGACACCTTCGTCACGGCCCGGCCGAGGTTGCCCTCGACCACGCGCAGCCCGCCGTCCGGCGCGAACGGCCGCCACGCCGGGCGTAGCACGTCCTCGTCGAGGCTGCGGGCCGGCACGTCCCGCCACACGAGCTCGCCGTCGGACAGGATCGGCTCCTGCGTGTAGCGGCGCAGCCCGAACCCGGCGACCGTGTGCACGTCCTCGTGCAGCAGTCCCGCGTCGAGCAGCGTGCCCACCAGGAACTGGATGCCGCCCGCGGCGTGGAAGTGGTTGATGTCCGCGCTCCCGTTCGGGTACACGCGCGCCAGCAAAGGCACGACCGCCGACAGCTCCGAGAAGTCGTCCCACGACAACTGGATGCCCGCCGCCGCGGCGACCGCGACGAGGTGCATGGTGTGGTTGGTCGAACCCCCGGTCGCGAGCAGCGCGACGATGCCGTTCACGAACGCTTTTTCGTCCAGCACCAGGGAAATCGGCGTGTACGACGCACCGCGCGACAGTTCGACCACGCGTCGGCCGGCCTCCTCGGTGAGCGCCCGGCGCAGCGGGGTGTTCGGCGGCACGAAGCTCGCGCCCGGCAGGTGCAGGCCCATCACCTCGACGACCATCTGGTTCGAGTTCGCCGTGCCGTAGAAGGTGCACGTGCCGGCCGAGTGGTACGACGCGGCCTCGGCGTCGAGCAGGTCCTCGCGCGTCGCGCGGCCCTCGGCGTACAGCTGCCGCACCCGGGCCTTTTCCTTGTTGGGCAAGCCCGAATTCATCGGTCCGGCCGGCACGAGGATCGCCGGCAGGTGCCCGAACGACAGCGCGCCGATCAGCAGGCCTGGCACGATCTTGTCGCACACGCCCAGCAGCAGTGCGGCGTCGAACAAGTCGTGCGACAGCGCGATCGCCGTCGCCATCGCGATCACCTCACGGCTGAACAGCGACAGTTCCATGCCCGCGCGGCCCTGCGTGACGCCGTCGCACATCGCCGGCACCCCGCCCGCGAACTGAGCCACGCCGCCCGCGGCGCGCACCGATTTCTTCAGCCACTCCGGGTACTCCCGCAGCGGCTGGTGCGCCGACAGCAGATCGTTGTACGACGACACGAGCGCCACGCCCGGCGCCCGCAGTTCCCGCAGCGCCGCTTTGTCGACGCCGTCCATGGCGGCGAAGCCGTGCGCGAGGTTGCTGCACGCGAGGCCCCGCCGCACGGGCCCCTCCTCGTACGCGGCGGCGCTCCGGGCGAGGTGCGCTGCCCGCGTCTGGGCACTCCGCGCCACGACGCGCTCGGTCACTTCCGCGACGACGGGATGCACCGTTCCGTCGGGTTTGCTGCTCATGTCCGGCTCCCGGCTCACTGGGTGGTGGGGTCCGCGGGACGGCAGCGCTGGCGTCTCAGGAACGTGACGAGTAGCACGGTAACCGGTCTTCGTCCGCAGATCAAAATCGATTCAGAGAACTCCCACAGGTGACCCTGATCACTCCAGGTCGGACGAGTGTGCTACTTGTCACAGTGCACAACGAGAGGCAGAGTCGTAAGTGGCGATGTGATCGTCACCCGGCTCCTGTCAGCCCCACCGAACAGGGAGGCTCCCGATGTCCACCACAGAGCTCGCCGAACTGCGGCGCACCATCGGCCAGTTGCGGCAGTGCGTGGGCGCCCTGCGCTCTCGGTACGGCGACGCGTCGGCCGTGCGCCGGCTGGCCAACGACGTCGAACGGCTCGACATCGACACCGCCGACCTCGACGGGCACCCGCACGCGGTGCCCGCGCAGGCGAAACCGGTCGACCGCGTCCCCGTACCGGATACGCCTTACGACCCGGCGCTGTGGCAAGGCGCCGATGACGAAGGTGTCGGTGGCTACAAGCGCGACCAGCGGTGAGCGCCCCCGCTGACAACGACGTCAGCCGGGCCGGCACCGGCGTCCGCTCTCCGGGGCGCGCGCTGCTGGCCGACCGGACGCTGCGTACCGACCGGTGGTGGCTGCAACCCCTGCTCACCGTGCTGGGGCTCGCCGCCTTCATCGTCTACGCGACGGTCCGGGCGTTCGTGCGCACCGCGTACTGGGTGCCCGACTACCACTACCTGACGCCGTTCTACTCGCCGTGTGTGTCCACTTCGTGCGTTCCGGGCGCGAGCCACTTCGGGCACTGGTTCGGGGACTTCCCGAGCTGGCTGCCGCTGGGTGTCCTGGTGCTGCCGTTCCTGCTCGGGTTCCGCCTCACCTGCTACTACTACCGCAAGGCGTACTACCGGTCCGTCTGGTTCTCGCCGCCCGCGTGCGCGGTGGCGGAGCCGCACGAGCGCTACACGGGCGAGACCCGGTTGCCGCTGATCGTCCAGAACGTGCACCGGTACTTCTTCTACGTCGCGGTGGTCGTTTCGCTGGTCAACACCTACGACGCCATCGTCGCCTTCCAGAGCCCCACCGGGTTCGGCTTCGGCCTGGGCAACATCATCCTCGTCGCCAACGTGGTGCTGCTCTGGGCGTACACGCTGTCGTGCCACTCGTGCCGGCACGTCACCGGAGGGCGGCTCAAGCACTTCTCGAAGCACCCGGTCCGGTACTGGGTGTGGACGCAGGTTTCGAGGCTCAACACCCGGCACATGGCGCTCGCGTGGACGACGCTCGGCACACTCGTGCTGACCGACCTCTACGTGATGCTGGTGGCGAGCGGAGCGATCGCGGATCTGCGTTTCGTCGGCTAGCGTCGGCACCCTCTTTTCCAGCAGTGAAAGACAACGGCGTCCCAGCTCCGAGGTGGCTCCTGACATGACCGAGGTCGAACGGCACAGCTACGACGTGGTGGTGATCGGTGCCGGGGGCGCCGGTCTGCGCGCGGTGATCGAAGCCCGCGAACGCGGTTTCAGCGTCGCGGTGGTGTGCAAGTCCCTGTTCGGCAAAGCCCACACCGTGATGGCCGAAGGCGGCTGCGCGGCGTCGATGGGCAACGCGAACCCGAACGACAACTGGCAGGTGCACTTCCGCGACACCATGCGCGGCGGCAAGTTCCTCAACAACTGGCGCATGGCCGAGCTGCACGCCAAGGAGGCACCGGACCGCGTCTGGGAGCTCGAGACCTACGGCGCCCTGTTCGATCGCACGGCCGACGGGCGGATCAGCCAGCGCAACTTCGGCGGGCACACGTACCCGCGGCTCGCGCACGTCGGTGACCGCACCGGGCTCGAGCTGATCCGCACGATGCAGCAGAAGATCGTTTCGCTGCAGCAGGAGGACTTCGCGCAGTACGGCGACTACGAGGCCCGCATCAAGGTCTTCGCCGAGTGCACGATCACCGAGCTGCTGCTCGACGACGGCGCGATCTCGGGCGCGTTCGGCTACTGGCGCGAAAGCGGCCGGTTCGTGCTGTTCGAGGCGCCCGCGGTCGTGCTGGCGACGGGCGGCATCGGCAAGTCGTTCAAGGTCACGTCGAACTCGTGGGAGTACACCGGCGACGGTCACGCGCTCGCCCTGCGCGCCGGCGCGAAGCTGATCAACATGGAGTTCGTGCAGTTCCACCCCACGGGCATGGTGTGGCCGCCGAGCGTGAAGGGCATCCTCGTCACCGAGGGCGTCCGCGGTGACGGCGGTGTGCTCAAGAACTCCGACGACAAGCGGTTCATGTTCGAGTACGTGCCCGACGTGTTCAAGGGCCAGTACGCGGACAGCGAGGACGAAGCCGACCGCTGGTACACCGACGCGGACAACAACCGCCGCACGCCCGATCTGCTGCCCCGTGACGAGGTGGCGCGCGCGATCAACAGCGAGGTCAAGGAAGGCCGCGGGTCCCCGCACGGCGGCGTATACCTCGACATCGCCAGCCGGCTGCCCGCCGAGGAGATCCGGCGCCGGCTGCCGTCGATGTACCACCAGTTCAAGGAGCTGGCCGACGTCGACATCACCAAGGAGGCCATGGAGGTCGGGCCGACCTGTCACTACGTGATGGGCGGCATCGAGGTCGACCCGGACACAGGCGCGGCGAGCGTGCCCGGCCTGTTCGCGGCGGGGGAGTGCTCCGGCGGGATGCACGGCTCCAACCGGCTCGGCGGCAACTCCCTGTCTGACCTGCTGGTGTTCGGCCGGCGCGCGGGCCTCGGCGCCGCGTCCTACGTGGACGGTCTCGGCGACAACCGGCCGAAGGTGTCCGACGCCGACGTCGACGCGGCGGCGAAGATGGCGCTCGCACCGTTCGACCCGCCCGCCAACGGTGTCGCGGAGAACCCGTACTCGCTGCACACCGAGCTGCAGCAGTCGATGAACGACCTCGTGGGCATCATCCGCCGTGCGCCGGAGATCCGACAGGCGCTCGAGAAGCTCGGGGAGATCCGCGAACGCATGCACCGCGTGACCGTCGAGGGGCACCGGCAGTTCAACCCGGGCTGGCACCTGGCGGTCGACCTGCGCAACATGCTGCTGGTCAGCGAGTGCGTGGCCCGCGCGGCGCTCCTGCGCACGGAGAGCCGGGGCGGGCACACCCGCGACGACTACCCGAGCATGGACGCCGATTGGCGGCACAAGCTCCTGGTGTGCTCGGCGACTGCGGGGGACAATCCCGTGGTACCCGGCGTCGAGGTGGTGGAGGAGGAGCAGATCCCGCTGCGGCCGGACCTGCTGGAGCTGTTCGAGCTCGACGAGCTCGGCAAGTACTTCACCGACGCCGAGCTGGAGAACCACTCCGGGAGGAACGCGTGAGCTACAAGGCCAGTTTCCGGGTGTGGCGCGGCGACGAGACCGGCGGCGAGCTGCAGGACTTCACGGTCGAGGTGAACGAGGGCGAGGTCGTCCTCGACATCATCCACCGGCTGCAGGCCACGCAGGCCTCGGACCTGGCCGTGCGCTGGAACTGCAAGGCGGGCAAGTGCGGGTCGTGCTCGGCCGAGATCAACGGCAAACCGCGGCTGCTGTGCATGACGCGCATGTCGACGTTCACCGAGGACGAGGTCGTCACGGTGACACCGATGCGCACGTTCCCGGTGATCCGCGACCTCGTCACCGATGTGTCGTTCAACTACACGAAGGCGCGCGAGATCCCGTCGTTCACGCCGCCGAAGGACCTGGCGCCGGGCGAGTACCGGATGAAGCAGGTGGACGTCGAGCGGTCGCAGGAGTTCCGCAAGTGCATCGAGTGCTTCCTGTGCCAGAACACCTGCCACGTGGTGCGCGACCACGAGGAGAACAAGGAGAGCTTCGCCGGCCCGCGCTACCTCATGCGCATCGCCGAGCTGGAGATGCACCCGCTCGACGTCGCCGACCGTCGTGACGCCGCGCAGGACGAGCACGGGCTCGGATTCTGCAACATCACCAAGTGCTGCTCCGAGGTCTGCCCCGAAGGCATCCACATCACGGACAACGCGCTCATCCCGATGAAGGAACGCGTGGCCGACCGCAAGTACGACCCGATCGTCTGGCTGGGCAACAAGCTGTTCCGCCGGTGACGCCGTCGCGGGCGCAGCTCGCCGATGCCGTCGTGCGCGCGCTCGCGGCCGCGTGCCCGGGTTCGCGCGCGGCTGCGGGGTTCGCTCGCCGCGGGCACAGCGGACGCGTTCAGCGACATCGACGTCGAGTGGGTGGTGCCGGACGGGCGCGTGCCCGCGTGCACCCGTGACGTCCGGACGGTGCTGGAGCACGTGCGGCCGGTCGCCGCCGTGCGCACGTCGCCGGACTTTTTCCGCTCCCGCGAACGCCGGCTGCTGTTCGTGCGCTTCTCGGGCGTGCCGCTGTTCTGGCGGCCGGACCTCGAACTTCGGGAGGCGTCCGCGGCCGCCGAGCCCGGGAGCGGTGACCCGGCCGGGCACGCCCGCGAAGGCGAGTGGTCGCGTCCGGCGAGCGCACTGGCCAACGCACTCGGCGCGGTCAAGGCCGTCGCCCGCGGCCGCGTCGACGACGCGAACGGCTTGCTGGAGCGGGGTTTCGCGCGGATCGGCGAGCCGGACGCAGCGACGGGCCGCTGGGTCGACGACGTCACGCGCCTCGCGCGCGCCGCGGTCGACCGCGAACCGGACCTCGCCGCGCCGGCCGAGGAGACGGTCGCGCCGGCGGCGGTGGAGCTCGGCGGCTGAGCCGGCCGCCACCGGAAGTTCGTGAGGTCCGCGCCGGTTTGAGGCGGGCCCGAACCCTCCACGGTGGACATCGTGGATGCGCGGTGGAGGGCCTGAATGACCGACGGATTTCCTCGGTGATTCGTCAGGGTCGCGGCTGTGCTGTTGAAGAACGTGCGGGTCTTCGATCCCGATTCCGGTGTGGCCGAAGCGGCGAACGTGCTCGTGCCCGGCGCTGAGATCGCCGCTGCGGGATCCGATGTGGACGGACCGGAGCCGTGGGACGGCGGTGGCGGACTGCTGCTGCCCGGGCTGATCGACTGTCACGCGCACGTCGCTTTTCCCCGCGGCGAAGGACTTCCGCGCAGCACGCGGATCCTCGAAGCGGTCTTCGTGTTGGGGCGGCTGCTTTCGCGCGGCGTCACCACGGTTCGCGACGCATGGGGTGCCGACGCGGGGTTCAAGCACGCATTGCGCGAAGGGTGGATCGCCGGGCCAGACCTGCTCGTCAGCTTGCGGCAGCTGTCACCGACCGGCGGCCTCGGCGACTGGTGGGACGCCGACACGGGCCGCCTCGACCGCATCGCCGACCCCGCCCTGCCCGACGCCGTGTTCGACGGCCCGGACCAAGCCCGAGCCGCGGTGCGCCGCATGGTTCGCGCCGGCGCCGACTGGATCAAGCTCAGCGCCGGCGGTGCCATGGCAGCCTTGGCTTCCGGCCACGACATCTGTCCGACCGACGAGGAACTGCACGCCGTCACCGACGAGGCTCGCCGCGCGGGTCGCGACGTGCTCGCCCACGCCCACACCGCGGCGGCGGCTTCGGCGGCCGCGTCCGCCGGCGCCCGCAGCATCGAACACGGCGTGTTCCTGGACGAGGCTGCCATCACCGCGATGCGCGACCACGGCTGCTGGTACGTCTCCACGCTTGCCCCGATCCCGCCCGACCACGCCACCGCGCACCGGCGCTCCGTGGCCCTCGCGCTCGAAGCGGGCGTCCCCGTGGCCGCCGGCTCGGACCTCGCGCCGCGTCCCCATGTCGACTTGCTGACCGAACTGCGCCTCCTCGCCACCGCCGGCCTCGGCCCGGCGCGCGCCCTCCGCGCCGCCACGAGCGACGCCGCCCGTCTCCTCCGCCTGCCTGACCGCGGCCGCATCGCGCCCGGGCTGCGCGCGGATCTCGTCCTGCTCCACGGCGCGGCAGTGGACGTGACCGACTTGTCCGGCCGCATCCGCGCGGTCTGGCAAGCGGGCCACCTCGTGCACGGCTGACCAGCTGCGGCTCCGGGCTGCGTGTCCGCGCCCGCGTCTCGGCGGCAGTCCCGTGGGGAGCAGGTCCGTGGCGTGGGAAGTCCGGCGGGCAGTTCCGTGGGGTAGGTCCGTGGCGTCCGGCGGGCAGTTCCGTGGGGCACCTCCGCAGCGTGCGAATCCCACTGCGCAATCCTGGCGGAGTTCGTCGCGGCGAGTACTTCCTGGGAGGGCGAACCCCGGCCGACGAACGGCGTCGAGCAATCCCGCGGCGGGCAGGCCTCGATGGGCGAACGCCGGCGGACACGGCCCGGCGGACACAGCCCCCGCCCTCCCTAGGGGGCGTCCCCACGTCCAGTCTATCGCTCCACACCGACGAAATTCGGGCTGTGCACAGCCATCGAGGCGCCTCTGTGGACAACTGGTCGCTTCGTCCGGGTGAAAATCGCTGGCCCCAAAACCGAAGGACCCGCCACACTCGCCGGCGTGGTCTTCCTCCCCGGGCTGGAGCTCGCGCGCCGCTTCCACGACGAGGCGGTGCGGCCGATCCTCGAGCGGCGTGGGGTGCCGTATTCGGCTGCGCTGCTTGGGCGCGGCTCCGAGGTTCTCGGGTTCGACACGGAACGCTCCACCGACCACGACTGGGGCCCGCGGCTGCAGGTGTTCGTCACCGAGCCGGCCGGTCTCGACGAGCTGCTCTCCCGCGAACTACCGCGTGAGTTCCTCGGCTACTCCACCCACTTCGCCGGCAACCCCGTTGACGCCATCCGCCGCCGGGCGCCCGCGGACGGGCCGGTGCGCCACGCGGTCGAGGTCGCCGACGTCGACCGCTTCTTCGGCGCGTACCTCGGTTTCGTGCCGACGGTGCCGATTTCCCGCGCAGACTGGCTCGCGACCCCGACCCAGACCCTCGCCGAACTCACCTCGGGCGGCGTCTTCCACGACGGGCTCGGCCGGCTCGAGCCGGTGCGCGCCGCGCTGGCGTGGTATCCGGACGACGTCTGGCGCGAGGTCCTCGCCGGCCAGTGGCAGCGCGTCGCGCAGGAAGAACCGTTTGTCGGGCGGTGCGGTGAAGCCGGCGACGAGCTCGGGTCCGCCGTCGTCGCCGCGCGGCTCGTGCGGGACCTCATGCGCCTGTGCCTGCTGATGGCCCGGCGGTACCCGCCGTATTCGAAGTGGCTCGGCAGCGCGTTCGCTCGGCTGCCGATCGCGCCGACGCTGACTCCCCACCTCACCGGCGCCCTGGCCGCGACCACGTGGCCCACGCGCGAAACCCACCTGGCCGATGCGTACGAAACCGTTGCGGCACACCACAACCAGCTCGGCCTCACACCACCCCTCGAGCCTCGCACTCGCGGTTTCCACAGCCGCCCTTACCGCGTCCTCGACGCCGCCCGCTTCGCCGACGCACTCTGCCCGGGCGCGGTCGGGGCCGTCGACCAGTGGGTGGACAGCACCGACGTACTCGGGCGCCCCGAGCGGGCGCGGGCGGTCGCCCGCGGCCTGGCCGAACCGGTGCCGCAGCACGAAAAAGCCCCCGCACCGGAGGCGCGAGGGCTTCTTCGGGAGTGACGGTCAGAGCGGCCCGGCCTGGCCCGTCGCGGCGCCCAGTGCGATCTGCTCCGCCTTGGTGTCGGTGGTTTCGATGCGCTTCTTGCTGCGCCGGTTGCGGCGCTCGACCCACGTCGCGAGCGCGGTCAGCAGCAGGCACAGCACGATGTAGATCGCGGCCGCCACGATGGTCGACGGGACGATCGGCCGGCCGAACGCGCCCTGCGAGCCGATGTAGCGCGCGTAGTAGAGCAGTTCGGGGTAGGTGACCAGGAACCCGAGCGCGGTGTCCTTGAGCAGCACCACCAGCTGGCTGATGATCGATGGCAGCATCGCGCGGATGGCCTGCGGCAGCAGCACCGTGAACATCACCTGCGTCTTGCGCATGCCGAGCGCGTACGCGGCTTCCGACTGGCCCTTCGGCAGTGCGTTGATGCCCGCGCGGAAGACCTCCGCGAGCACGGAACCGTTGTACAGCGTCAAACCGAGCACCACGGCGAACAGCGGCGAGGTGTCGACGCCCACCGTCGGGAGGCCGTAGTAGAACAGGAACATCAGGATCAGCAGCGGGATCGCGCGGAAGAACTCGACGACGAACGTCGAGATCCCGCGCACCCAGGTGTGCTCGGAGAGCCGCCCGGCGGCGAACACCGCGCCGAAGATCAGCGCGCACACGGCGCCGAGCGCGAAGGCCTCGAGCGTGGCGAGCACGGCACTGGCGAGGTCGGACTGCACCTGCGCGTACTGCAGCCACTCCCACTTGCGCGGGGCGAACTGACCACTGGCGGCGAAGCTGTAGACGACGAAGGCGATCAGCGCGACGACGACGAGGATGCCGAGCACGGCGTAGAGCCGGTGCCGGGCCCGCGACTTCGGCCCCGGCGTGTCGAACAGGACGGTGCTCATCGGGCCACGCTCCAGCGCTTCTCCAGGCTGCGCTGCACGAGCGACAGCACGGCGACCAGGATGATGAACCCGAGCGCCACCCACAGGAGGGCGACCAGCTGGCTGTCGCCGCGCTCGGAGATGTACTGCCGGATCGCGCCGGCCTCCGCGACGGAGAACCCGCTGGCGATGGTGGTGTTCTTCAGCAGCGCGATGAGCGTGCTGATCAGCGGCGGGACCACCGATCGCAGCGCCTGCGGCAGCACCACCTGGCCGAGGATCTGGCCGAAGGTCAGGCCGAGCGCGCGGGCCGCTTCGGCCTGGCCGACCGGCACGGTGTTGATGCCCGAGCGCACCACCTCGCAGATGAACGCCGACGTGTACACCGTCAGCGCCACGACCGCGTACGTGAAGTAGTCGAGCGAGACGATGTCGAGCAAGGGGTATGCGAACACGAAGAACGCGAACACCAGGGTCAGCGGCGTGTTGCGCACGACGGTGACGTAGGTCGTGCCGATCGCGCGGAGCACCGGCACCGGGCTCACCCGCAGCATCGCCAGGATCGTGCCGAACACCAGGCTGCCGGCGCCGGCGATGAGGAACAGCTCGATCGTGCGCAGGAAGAACGGACCGAACAGGTCCAGATTGTCGAACAGGACGTCCATGGAGCCTTCCCCGCGTCCGTAGGTTTACGTGGCACGGCCGGTGGACGGGCACCCCGTCCACCGGCCGCGGAGGTGCGTCAGTAGGGCTGGATGGTCGGCTTCGTCGCGGAGGCGTTGGACTTGCCGAGGGTGGCGTCGTAGATCTTCTGCCAGGTGCCGTCGTCGAGGCTGGTCTGCAGCAGCTCGTTCATCTTGGTGCGCAGCACCTTGTCGTCCTTGTTCAGGCCGATGCCGTAGGGCTCCTGCGAGAACGGCTTGCCGACGACCTTGAACGACGACGGGTCCTGCGCGGCGAAGCCCTTGAGGATCGCGTCGTCGGTCGTGACGGCGTCGACCTCCTTGGTGCTCAGCTTGTCCACGCACTGCGAGTACTTCTGGAACTCGACGATGTTGGCGGGCTCGGTCAGGCCCTGCTCGCGTACGCGCTGGATCGGGGTCGACCCGGTCACCGAGCAGACCTTCTTGCCCTTCAGGGTCTGCGGGCCGGTGATCGAGGTGTCGTCCGCACGCACCAGCAGGTCCTGGCCGGCCTGGAAGTACGGCCCGGCGAACGAAACCTGCTGCTTGCGCTTGTCGGTGATCGTGTACGTGCCGACGTAGTAGTCGACCTGGCCGTTGGAGATGGCCTGCTCACGCGCGGCCGAGTCGACCGTGACGAACTTGATCTTGTCCGGCGCCACGCCCAGTCCGGCGGCGATCATCCGGGCGATCTCGATGTCGAAGCCCTCGAACTTGCCGGTCGTCGGGTCCTTCTGGCCGAGGCCCGGCTGGTCGTCCTTGACGCCGATGGTCACCGTGCCCGCCGACTTGATCTTGGCGAAGGTCGCCGAGCCGGGCAGGTCGACGTTCTGCGCGACGGTGTACGTCGGCAGCGCGGCGGTGTTCGTGCCACTGGCTTCGCCGCCCGGCGCCGCGGGCGTGCCTTCCTTGCCGCAGGCCGTGAGCAGCAGCCCGCCGGCGAGCAGGCCTGCCGCGAGGGTGCGGATCCTCATTGGTTTGTCTCCTGTATCTGTCGTCGGTACGGCTGGTCCGAAGCCGCCGGGTACGGCAGGTGCCGGGAAAAACTCGGTGTCAGTGGGTGAGGATCTTGCCCAGGAAATCCTTCGCCCGGTCGCTCTTCGGCTGGGTGAAGAACTGTTCGGGCGTGGCGTCCTCGACGATTTCGCCGTCGGACATGAAGATCACCCGATCGGCGGCCCGGCGGGCGAAGCCCATTTCGTGGGTGACGACGAGCATGGTCATGCCGTCCTTGGCCAGGCCGGTCATCACGTCGAGCACCTCCTGGACCATCTCCGGGTCCAGCGCCGAGGTCGGCTCGTCGAACAGCATGACCTTCGGGTGCATCGCGAGCGCCCTGGCGATGGCCACGCGCTGCTGCTGGCCGCCCGAGAGCTGGGCCGGGTACTTGTCCGCCTGGTTCGCGATGCCGACTCGGTCGAGCAGCTCCATCGCCGTCTTGCGCGCATCGGCCGAGGAGAGCTTGCGGACCTTGACCGGCGCGAGCATCACGTTCTCGACGATCGTCTTGTGCGCGAACAGGTTGAACGACTGGAAGACCATGCCGACGTCGGCGCGCAGCGCAGCGAGCGCCTTGCCCTCGGCCGGCAGGGGCACGCCGTCGACGGCGATCTCCCCGGCGTTGATCGGCTCCAGCCGGTTGATCGCTCGGCACAGCGTCGACTTGCCCGAGCCGGACGGCCCGAGCACCACCACGACCTCGCCGCGTGGCACCTCGAGGTTGATGTCCTTCAGCACGTGCAAATCGCCGAAGTACTTGTCCACGGCGGTCGCCTTGATCATCGGCGCCGCCACCTCCGCGGTCATCTGGCCTCCAGAGCTCCTTCACCACCGGCACCTGCGGGACCGGGTCCCGCGTCGATGGCGGAAACCTACTCGCATCGAACCCTTTGTAAAGGCGGCTTGAGCAATACTTAGGGTTTCAAGTACATATCGGATCGCGGCGCCGTCCTGGCTGGTCGGCGACCATCTGTGCAGCTCAGCCTAGCCAGGAATGCACCTCGGAATCGCGCTGAGCACCCCGCGAGGGTGACGGTGGGTGATCCGCTGTGCCCGTTCGTGGTCGCGGTCGGGTGCCCCCTAGAGTTCCCCGCTACCGTGGGCTGGATCACCGGGGAGGCGAGCGGTGCGGGTGCTGCTGGTTGAGGACGACGACCGGGTCGCGGGCGCCCTCGTGCCCGCGCTGACGAGGCGCGGGCTGGAGATGCAGCGGCTGGCATCGGGCGCCGGCGTGCTGGACCGCGTGCACGACGTGGACGTCGTGCTGCTCGACCTCGGGCTGCCCGACGTCGACGGCGTGGTGCTGTGCCGCCGCATCCGCGCCGTCAGCGACGTCGCCGTGATCGTGGTGTCGGCGCGCGGCGAGGTGGACGACCGGGTGCAAGGGC
The DNA here is from genome assembly GCF_016889705.1 of Amycolatopsis sp. FDAARGOS 1241. Lineage (NCBI taxonomy): Bacteria > Bacillati > Actinomycetota > Actinomycetes > Pseudonocardiales > Pseudonocardiaceae > Amycolatopsis > Amycolatopsis sp. FDAARGOS 1241. Next base: position 6,772,021 of record NZ_CP069526.1, on the reverse strand, counting down.
TGCGCGCGGGCGCCGACGACTACCTCGTGAAGCCCTACGACGTGGAAGAGTTGCTGGCCCGCGTCGAGGCCGTGCGGCGCCGCCGGGGCGAACGCGCCGACGCGCCCGCGCCCGTGATCGAGGTCGGCGACGTGAAGATCGACCTGGCGCGCCATGAGGTGCTCGTGGACGGGCAGTCGATCGCCTTGTCCCGCAAGGAGTTCCAGGTGCTCGCGCTCGTCGCCGGCGCGCGCGGCTCGGTGTGCTCGCGCGAACACGTGCTCAGGGAGGTGTGGGGCCACCGCGGTGCGGCCGAGAGCCGCTCGCTCGACGTGCACGTGGCGACGCTGCGCACGAAGCTTGGGCGGCCCGCCCTGATCGAGACCGTCCGCGGTGTCGGCTACCGCCTCGGCGGACGGGGCTGAGCGGTGCGCGTCCGCCTCCAGGGGATCGTGGTCACGCTCGTCGCGCTGCTCGTGTTCGGCCTCGGCATCCCGCTGGCGCTGACGATGGCGAACAGCCTCGAGCAGAACCTGTTCCTCGACCGGCTGACCGACACCGCGCGGTTCGCGTCACTCGCGCAGCGGCCGCTGGTGGACAACCGGCCCGCGCTGCTGGAGCCCGAGCTGCGCCGCTACACCGACGTGTACGGCGTGAAGGTCGTCGTGGTGAACCAGGACGGCGTGACGGTGCTCAGCTCACTGGGCGGCACCGACGCCGCGCGGATCGACCGGTCGGCCATCGACGTGCCCGTGAACGAGGCGCTCGCCGGCCGGCCCCCGGCGCCCGGGCCGCTGCTGACGCCGTGGACGACCGCGCCGCTCGTGCTCGCCGAACCGATCCTCATCGACGGCGAGGTGCGCGGCGCCGTCGTCACCGAGTCCGCGACCGACCACGTGCGCACGGTGCTGCTGTGGCAGTGGCTGGTGCTCGCCGCCGGCGCGGTGATCGCGTTCGGGCTCGCACTGCTCGCCGCGATCCCGGTGGTGCGCTGGACGCTGCGGCCCGTGCGCCGCCTCGACGAGGCGACGGGCTCGCTGGTCGCGGCCGTGGTCAGCGGGCGCGAGGTGGTGCCCGTGGGCGAGAGCGGCGGGCCACCGGAGCTGCGGCAGCTGGGCCGCTCGTTCGACCGGATGGCCGCGAGCGTGTCGGAGGCCCTGGCGGCGCAGCGCGCGTTCGTCGCCGACGCGTCGCACCAGCTGCGCAACCCGCTGACCGCGCTGAAGCTGCGGCTGGGCAACCTCGAGGGCCACGTGGACGACGACACCGCGGCCGCCGACCTCGACGCCGCTCGCGTCGACGCGGGCCGGCTCAACCAGATCCTCGACGAGCTGCTGTCGATGGCCCGCGCGGAGGCGGCGGGTGGTGAGCTCGTGGCCGAGAACCTCGGTGAGGTGGTGGCCGACCGCGTCGCCGACTGGTCGGTGGTCGGCGCGGCCCGCGACGTCGCGCTGGAGACCGACGCCCACGTCGACGGCGCACGCGTGCTGCTGCCACCGCGCGGACTCGAGGTGATCCTCGACGCGCTGATCGACAACGCGCTCAAGTTCACCGGCCAGGGGACGTCCGTGCACGTGTCGGCCGTCCGCGACGGTGAGCGGGTGAAGCTCGCCGTCCGCGACCACGGCCTCGGCCTGCGCGAAGACGAGCTGGAGCGGGCCGTCGACCGGTTCTGGCGCAGCACGGCGCACCAGAACGTGCCCGGTTCCGGGCTGGGCCTCGCGATCGTGCGCGAGATCGTCCGCCACTCCGGCGGTGACCTGCGGCTTTCGCTGCCCGAAGGCGGCGGGCTCCGGGTCGAGATGGACCTGCAGGTGGCGCCTTAGACCTTTTGCTCGCGGTAGAACGTGAGCGCGCCCGGGTGCAGCGGCAGGGGCTCGGTCTCGATGCCGGGGTGGACGTCGATGGACAGCGCCGCCCGGTTGGCCTGCGCGAGGGCGGGGCGAGCGTCGTAGAGGCCGCGGGTGAGGGCCTCGGCGACGACGTCGGCCATCGTCGTGGGGACGACGAGGAAGTTGGGCACCACGAGCGTGGTCACCGGGCCGGCCTGGTTGTAGGTGCTGCCGGGAATGGTGGCCGTGCCGTAGACGGGGCTGTAGGCCTGCATGCCCTGCATCAGGCTCGCCATGTCGAGCAGCCGCAGGCCGACCTTCTGCGTGTACTGCGTGATGAGCGGCGTCGGCAGGCCGCCGGACCAGAACAGGGCGTCGATGCGGTGGTCCTCGAGCGCCTTGAGGGAGTCTTCGAGGCCCAGCTGCTGCGGTTCGGTGTTGTCGAGCCCGGCGACGTGCAGCACGCGCTCGGCGATGTACTCCACGCCCGACTCCGGCGACCCGACCGCGATGCGGCGCCCGGCCAGCATCGCCACCGACGTGTAAGGCGAGTCGGCGCGCACGACGATGTGCAGGTAGTCGTCGTGGATGCGGGCCAGCGCCGCCAGCTTGTCCGGATGCTTCGCCGCGGCGTCGGCGGCCAGGTCGGCGGCCACGAACGCGACGTCGGCACCCCCGGACAGCACGCGGTTGAGGTTGTCGCGCGACCCCTGCGTGGCCAGCACCTGCGGCCGGTCGACCTCGAGGTCCCCGGCCCACGCGCCGGACAGCGCCTGGGCGAGGTCGTTGTACACGCCGCCGACGGCGCCCGCCGCGATGCGCAGGTGCAGGCCCTCGAAACTCGGCCCGCACGCGGCGGTCAGCGCCGTCGCCAGCACCGCCACCACCGCCGCGACCGTCCGCCTCCACCGCATGGGGCGATCGTGCCAGACGGACCGCGGCCGCGGGCGGCGCGATCTCCGCAAGCGGTCAAGGCGCCCGGCAGCGGTGGAAACCGCGTAGTCAGACATCGCGCGGTGATCGGGTCGAAAGGGGGTCGCGACCGGGGAACAACCAGGTGGGCGGCGGCTTCGGCGAGGTCGGCGGGGGTTACCCTGACTGACGATGACCGAGAATCTCAAGACCTTCCAGATCCGCACCTTCGGCTGCCAGATGAACGTGCACGACTCGGAACGGCTCGCCGGTCAGCTCGAGGAGGCCGGGTACGTCCCCGCGAGCGCGGAGGCGAAGCCGGACCTGGTCGTGTTCAACACCTGCGCGGTGCGGGAGAACGCGGACAACAAGCTGTACGGCACGCTGGGGCACCTGCGGCCGGACAAGATCGCCAACCCGGACATGCAGATCGCGGTGGGCGGGTGCCTGGCGCAGAAGGACCGCGGGGAGATCGTCAAGCGCGCCCCGTGGGTCGACGTCGTGTTCGGCACGCACAACATCGGCTCACTGCCGGCACTGCTGGAGCGCGCGCGGCACAACGCCGAGGCCGAGGTCGAGATCCTCGAGTCGCTCGAGACGTTCCCGTCGACGCTGCCCGCTCGCCGCGAATCGTCGTACGCGAGCTGGGTGTCGGTTTCGGTCGGGTGCAACAACACCTGCACGTTCTGCATCGTCCCGTCGTTGCGTGGCAAGGAACGCGACCGCCGCCCGGACGAGATCCTCGCCGAGGTCGAAGCGCTCGTGGCCGAGGGCGTGCTCGAGGTGACGCTGCTGGGGCAGAACGTGAACTCCTACGGCGTCGAGTTCGGCGACCGGCTGGCGTTCGGCAAGCTGCTGCGCGCGACCGGCGGAATCACCGGCCTGGAGCGCGTGCGGTTCACCTCGCCGCACCCCGCGGCGTTCACGTCGGACGTGATCGAGGCGATGGCCGACACGCCGAACGTCTGCCACCAGCTGCACATGCCGCTGCAGTCGGGTTCGGACCGCGTGCTGCGCGAGATGCGCCGGTCCTACCGCTCAGCCCGGTTCCTGAAGATCCTCGACGAGGTGCGGACGGCGATGCCCGACGCGGCGATCACCACGGACATCATCGTCGGCTTCCCCGGCGAGACCGAGGAAGACTTCCAGGCGACGCTCGACGTGGTCCGCGAGGCGCGGTTCTCCAGCGCGTTCACGTTCCAGTACTCGAAGCGCCCCGGCACGCCGGCCGCGACGATGGCGGACCAGCTGCCGAAGGAGGTCGTGCAGGAGCGCTACGACCGGCTCGTCGAGCTGCAGAACGAGATCTCCTGGGCGGAGAACAAGAAGCTCCTCGGCGCGAAGGTCGAGCTGCTCGTGGCGACGGGCGAGGGCCGCAAGGACGCCGAGACGCATCGCATGAGCGGCCGCGCGCGCGACGGGCGTCTCGTGCACTTCACGCCGACCGGGCCCGCGGTGGACGGTTCGGTGCGCGCGGGCGATGTGGTGGAGACCGTGATCACCTACGGCGCTCCACACCACCTGGTCGCCGACGGCGACCTCCTGACGCACCGCCGCACGCGGGCGGGCGACAACGCCGAAGCGGGTCTTCGGCCCAAGACGAGCGGGGTCACGCTGGGGCTGCCGGGCTTCGGAGTCCCGGCGGCGCAGCCGGCCCCGGTGAGTGGGTGTGCGCTGTGAGCGAGCCAGGAACGCCGGCCGAGGTCGACAAAAAGCTGACTTCCGAAATCGACGACGCGGGTCACCGTGCGGCCCGGACGGTGGAGCTCGGCAGGCGTGGTTTTTACCTCGCCGTGTTCATCGTGGTGCTGCTGGTCGCACAGGCCCTGCCGTGGGTCGGCGACCACGCGGGCTACCAGGTCCTGCAGGGCCAGGGCGGCGGCATCCCCCAGCTGTTCGCCGCGACGTCCACCGGCATCGGCGTTCTGGCCGGCGCGGTGGCCCTCGTGACGCGCCGCTGGTGGGTCGCGTGGTGTTGCGCCGCGGGCGGCTGGTTCGCCTCGGTGGACGGCTTGCTCGCCGTGTGGTCCCAGCAGTCCGCCCACGCTTCGGGCGCCGCCGGCGGCGGCCCGGGAATCGGCCTGATCATCGCGTGGGTGGCCACGATCGTCCTCGCGACGATGTGGATGAGGACGGCCTTTTCGCGGTCTTGAGGTTTAGCCTCGGCTGAACGTGTTCGGCGGTTTGCCGGGGTTGGGTGGCGGGGGCTTGTGTCGCGCCGAGGTCCGGCCGGATCTTCGGTGGCGAGGTTGACTACGCCGTACTTCTGCCCGTCGAGGTTCAGCCTCGCCCGGGCCTTCGGTGGCGACGTTGAGTGCTTGTGGCCTTCTGGCTCGCCGGGGTGCGGCCGTGGCCGGGCCTTCGGTGGCGACGTGAATGTTTGCCGGCTTCCGGCTCGCCGAGGTTCAGCCTCGGCCGGACCTTCAGTGGCGACGTTGAGTGCTCCCGGGCTTCCCGCTCGCCGAGGTCAAGGCGAGGCCGAGCCTTCGATAGTGGAGTCCGTCGGGGTTGAGTGGCCGGGGGCTTCTGTTGCCGAGGTCGGCTGTGGCTGGACGCGTTCGGCGGCTTGTCGAGGTTGCGTGGTCGCGGGCTTGTGTCTTGCGGAGGTCCTGCCGTGGCCGGGGATTTCGGTGGTGGGTTCGGTCGGGGTGAGTGGTCGCGGGCTTGTGTCTTGCGGAGGTCCTGCCGTGGCCGGGGATTTCGGTGGTGGGTTCGGTCGGGGTGAGTGGTCGCGGGCTTGTGTCTTGCGGAGGTCCTGCCGTGGCCGGGGATTTCGGTGGTGGGTTCGGTCGGGGTGAGTGGTCGCCGACTTCTGTCTCGCCGAGGTGCAGCCCCGGCCGGGCCTTCGGCGGCGATGAGTGTGTGCGGGCTTCCGACTCGCCGAATTCCGCTGGTTTGTGCCCGGGGCCGGAGGTGCGATGGTCCCCTTGGTACCGCGGGTCGCCGGAGCGGTTATCCACTCACACCGGTGTTGTTTGCGATCAGCGGGTGCGGCGGTCCCGTTCGCGCGCGATTGCGTGTGACTGCCGGCGTGGCGGGCTGGGAGAATAAAAGCCAGGGGTCCCCCTGGCCGGTGGTGAAGGGCCCCTTCATTCTTTCGCCGACCACCAGCGACCACTCGCGGGCTTGATCATCCCGGCTGCCGCTGCTTGAGCGCCCTCGGGCCTCGCTGACCACCTGGACGATCGAGAAAGGGCCGCTCCCCGGTACACCCGGGAGCGGCCCTTCCTCAACGAAACGCTCAGCGCACGGGAACGACCGCCGCGGCAACCTCAGTGCTCGGCCGCGCCAGCTGTGGCGACCTCAACGCACGGCCGCGGCAGCCGTGGCAACTTCAGCGGTCGGCCACAGCGGCCTCGGCCGCTTCCATCCACTCGCGCCACTGCGCGGCCTGTTCGTCGGCCTTCTTGGCGCGTCGTTCATCGCCGGCGGCGCGGGCCTTGGCGGCCTGGGCTTCGAACTGCTCGACGCGCTCGCGGAACTGCGCGGCGCGCGCCTGGGCCTCCGGGTCGGTGCGGCGCCAGCGGCTGTCTTCGGCCGACTTGACCGCGTCCTGGACCGCCTTGAGCCGGCCGTCGAGTTCGCGGATGCGCTCGCGCGGGACCTTGCCGATCTCGTCCCACTGTTCCTGGATGCGCCGCAGGGCCGACTTGGCCGCGTCGAGGTTCGCGGCGACGTCGATCTTCTCGGCCTCGACCAGCAGCTCCTCCTTGCGGGCGGCGTTGCCGGCGAACTCGGCGTCACGCTCGGAGAAGACGGCGGACCGGCGGGCGAAGAACTGGTCCTGGGCCGCGCGGAAGCGCTGCCACAGCGCTTCGTCGCTGTCCTTGGGCGCGCGGCCCGCGGCGCGCCACTCGGCCATGAGCTCCTTGTACCGGCCCGCGGTCGCGCCCCAGTCCTCCGAATCGGCGAGCGACTCGGCCTCGGCGATGAGCTCTTCCTTGCGGTGCTTGGCGCTCGCGCGCTGCTTGTCGAGCTCCGCGAAGTGCGAGCCGCGGCGGCGGTTGAAACCCTCCCGGGCCTTCGAGAACCGCTTCCAGAGCTCGTCGTCGGTCTTGCGGTCGACGCCCTTGACCGTCTTCCACTCGTCGAGGATCGCGCGCAGCCGGTCGCCCGCGGCCTTCCACTGGGTGGAGTCGGCGGCGATCTTCTCCGCCTCCTCGGCCAGCGCCTGCTTGCGCGAAACGGCGGCGGCCCGGGCCTCCTCGCGCTCGTGCTTCGCGTTGGCCAGCGCCTTCTCGGCGACACCGATCACGTACTCGACGCGCGCCGCCAGCGCGGCGAGGTCACCGACCACGGCCGACTCGGCCAGCCCGTCGCGGATCTGCGTGGCGCTCGACAGCGCGTGCTTCGGGTCGCCGGCGCCGGAGTGCAGCCGGGTCTCGAGCAGCTCGACCTCCGTGCGGACGTCGTCGAAGCGGCGGGCGTAGTGCACCAGCCCTTCCTCGGGGGTGCCGGCCTGCCAGACCCCGACCGAGCGTTCACCTTCGGCGGTGAAAACGAAGACAGTGCCCTCCGCGTCGACCCGCCCCCAGGTGGACGGGGTGGGCTCGGCGGGCGGCACCGGAGGCGCGGTCTGGGCGCTGCCGGGCGCGTGCGGCACGGGGTGGGGTGCCGGGGTGCCGCTGGACGTGTTCTCCTGGGCCATCGCAGGCTCCTTATCGCCTGTACGCCCGCTGGTGCGGGCGCCCCGCGTGCGCGGGGCCGGGTTACGCGGTTCTGCTCCGGGGCCACGGTGCCCCAGCGGCATTCAAGCAGCTCAGCGCCTGCTGTGGTACCGATGCGCCACCTGAAGCCAGTGATCCTACTTCTCCTTGACGCTCCGTGTCGGCAGGTCCTACCCGTCCAGGTACCCTCGACCAGCGTGATCAGCCCTGCTCAGCCGCCTCGTCCGGTCGCCGTCGTCGGTCCCACGGCCACCGGGAAGACGGCGCTGGCCGTCGAGCTCGCCCTCGCCCTCGGCGGCGACGTCGTGAACGCCGACGCCCTGCAGCTCTACCGCGGCATGGACATCGGCACGGCCAAGGCCACCGAAGCCGAGCGGCGCGGGGTGCCCCACCACCTGCTCGACGTCCTCGACGTCACCGAGACCGCTTCCGTCGCCGCCTACCAGCGCGACGCCCGCCGCGAGATCGAGGACGTCCTCGCGGCCGGGCGCGTCCCGGTGCTCGCCGGCGGCTCCGGCCTGTACGTGCAGGCTGTGCTCGACGACCTCCGGTTCCCCGGCACGGACGCCGCCGTGCGGGCCCGCCTCGACGCGGAAGCCGCCGAGCTCGGCACCGCGGTGCTCTACGCGCGGCTGGGCGAGCGCGACCCGGCCGCGGCCGCCGCGATCCTGCCCACGAACACCCGGCGCATCGTGCGCGCGCTGGAGGTCATCGAGCTCACCGGAGAGCCGTTCTCCGCGAACCTCCCCAAACCGGGCCCGGCCCGCTACGGCACGGTGCTGATCGGCGTCGACCGCGAGGCCGCCGAGCTCGACGAGCGCGTCGACCTGCGGGTGGAGCACATGTTCGAGGCCGGCCTGGTCGACGAGGTGCGCACCCTCGTCACCCGGGGCCTGCGCGAAGGCAAGACGGCCTCCCGCGCCCTGGGTTACCAGCAGGTGCTCGCCGAACTCGACGGGGAAGGCGACTTCGCGGCCGCCGCCGCGGCGACCGCGCAGGCCACCCGCCGCTTCGTCCGCCGGCAGCGCTCGTGGTTCCGCCGCGACAAGCGGATCCAGTGGTTCGACGGCGCTTCCCCCGACCTGGCCGCGCGCGTGCTCGAGGCGCTGGCCCAGTAATCTTGAACCCATGGGCGGCATCGAATTCCTGAAGGGGCACGGCACGCAGAACGACTTCGTGCTGTTGCCCGACGCGGCCGGCCGCCTCGACCTCACGCCGGAGCGCGTGGCGGCGCTGTGCGACCGCCGGCGTGGGCTGGGCGCCGACGGCGTGCTGCGCGTGGTCCGCGCGAGCGCGCTGGGTGAGGCGACTGAGGGCGAGTGGTTCATGGACTACCGCAACGCCGACGGCTCCGTCGCCGAGATGTGCGGCAACGGCGTGCGCGTGTTCGCGCGTTACCTCGTCGACGCGGGCCTGGCGGACGACGGGCACTTCACGGTCGGCACGCGCGCGGGCGACCGCCCGGTGGTCGTGCACGCCGACCGTTCCGTCTCCGTCCACATGGGACCGGCCACGATCACCGGCACCTCGGTCACCGTGGTGGCGGGGCAGCCGTTCTCGGGCGTGGCCGTGGACGTCGGCAACCCGCACCTCGTCTCCGTGCTCGACGACGAGGTGGCGGAGCTCGACCTGCGTGAGCAGCCCGACTTCGACCACGACTTCTTCCCGAACGGCGTGAACCTCGAGTTCGTGAACCTGCTCGGCGAGGGCGTGCTGCGCATGCGCGTCCACGAGCGGGGCGTGGGGGAGACCCGCTCGTGCGGCACCGGCACGGTCGCCGCCGTCGCCGCGGCCTTCCACCTCGCGGGCACCGACACGGGTACCTCCACGGTGGACATCCCGGGCGGGCGCGTGACCGTGACCGTCGAACGCGGTGCCTCCACGCTCACGGGCCCGGCGGAGATCGTCGCGCGCGGTGAGCTGGACGAAGGCTGGTGGGCCGCCGCCGGAGCGTGAGCGGCGGCCCTGCACTTCAGCGCTTCAGCGCCTCAGCCCACCGTCACCTCGACGGCAAGCTCGCCATCACCCGGCCGGGTGGTCACCGCGGAGATCACGCCCGCCGCGCGCACGTCGTCGGACACCGCGGCGAAGCCGGTGAGCACGTCGTCCGGCGCGCTGACCGTCACGGCCTCCACGGCCGAGCGCATCGACACCTTCGCGTCCGTCTTGGCCCGCCGCACCGCGGCGATCACCGAGCCGGCCAGCGGCAGCAGTCCGGAGTCGCCGTCGACCGCCGGCGCCTCGGGCCACGGCGCGCGGTGCACCGAACCCTCCTGCCACCACGACCACACCTCCTCGGCGGTGTAGGGCAGCACGGGTGCGAACAGCCGCACCAGCGTCGACAGCGCGGTGGTCAGCGCCGCCCGCGCCGACTCCGCGGCCGCCTCGCCGCGGTCGCCGTACGCGCGCGCCTTGACCAGCTCGACGTAGTCGTCGCAGAACGTCCAGAAGAACGTCTCCGTCACGTGCAGCGCCCGCGCCTGGTCGAGGCTCTCGAACGCCGCGGTTGCCTCGCGGACCACGGCGCCGAGCGCGGCGAGCACCGACCGGTCCAGCGCTTCGGTGACCTCGGCGCCGGGCCCGGGCAGGCCGAGCCCGAGCACGAAGCGGCTCACGTTCAGCAGCTTCGTCGCGAGCCGCCGCCCGACCTTCATCTGGCCCTGGTCCTCGGCCGTGTCGACCCCCGGGCGCGCGCTCGCGGCCCAGTACCGGACGGCGTCCGGGCCGAACTGGTCCAGCAGGGCGGCCGGCGTGACGACGTTGTCCTTGGACTTCGACATCTTCTTGCGGTCCGGATCGAGCACCCAGCCGGAGATCACGGCGTCGCGCCACGGCAGCACGTGCTCCTCGAGCTCCGAGCGCACGGCCGTCGAGAACAGCCAGGTGCGGATGATCTCGTGGGCCTGCGGCCGCAGCGAGTACGGGTACACGAGCCGGAACAGGTCGTCGTCGAGGCTCCAGCGCCCGCCGATCTGCGGCGTGAGCGACGACGTCGCCCACGTGTCCATCACGTCCACCTCGCCCGCGAACCCGCCCGGCTTCCCGCGCTGGTCCTCGGTGTAGCCGGGTGGCACGTCGGTGGTCGGATCAACGGGCAGGTTCGTGTCCGCAGGCACGAGCACGGCTTCGTGGTCCGGCTCCCCGTGCTCGTCGAGCGGGTACCAGACGGGGATCGGCACGCCGAAGAACCGCTGGCGGCTCACGAGCCAGTCGCTCGTGAGGCCCTCGGTCCAGGCGCGGTAGCGGACCTCCATGTGCGGCGGGACCCAGTTCAGCTCTTCGCCGCGGGCCAGGAGCTTCGCGCGCAGGGTCTCGTCGCGGCCGCCGTTGGTGAGGTACCACTGGCGGCTCGTGACGATCTCGAGCGGCCGGTCGCCCTTCTCGTAGAACTTCACCGCGTGCGTGATGGTCCGCGGCTCGCCGCGCAGGGAGCCTTCGGCCCGCAGCGCCTCGACGACGAGCTGGCGTCCCGTGTGGACGGTCTTGCCGGCCAGCGGCGCGTACGCCTCGGCGGGCACCTCGCGCGGCGGTTCGGGCAGGAACCGCCCGTCGCGGCCGAGCACCGGCCGCGTTTCCAGGCGCAGCGCGCGCCACCACGTGACGTCCGTGGTGTCGCCGAAGGTGCAGACCATCGCGATGCCCGTGCCCTTCTCGGGGTCGGCGAGGTGGTGCGCGTGCACCGGCACCTCGACGCCGAACACGGGCGTGCGCACGGTTTTCCCGACCAGGTGGCGGTAGCGCTCGTCGTCGGGGTGCGTCACGAGCGCGACGCACGCGGGCAGCAACTCGGGCCGCGTGGTCGAGATCAGCACTTCCTCGTCGCCGTCCGCGCGGAACACGAGGTCGTGGTACGCGCCGGGCCGCTCGCGGTCTTCGAGCTCGGCCTGCGCGACGGCGGTGCGGAACGTGGTGTCCCACAAGGTCGGCGCTTCGGCCTGGTACGCCTCACCGCGCGCGAGGTTGCGCAGGAACGCGCGCTGCGAGATCTCCGTGGTCGACGGGTCGATGGTCTGGTAAGCGAGCGTCCAGTCCACCGACAGCCCGACGCGCCGCCAGACGTCCTCGAAGACCTTCTCGTCCTCCTCCGACAGCGTGCGGCACAGCTCCACGAAGTTGCGCCGCGACACGGGGATCACGTCCTTCCCCGGCTTCGCCGGTGGCGTGAACGACGGGTCGTAGGGCAGGGACGGTTCGCAGCGCACGCCGTAGTGGTTCTGCACGCGGCGCTCGGTCGGCAGGCCGTTGTCGTCCCAGCCGATGGGGTAGAACACCTCCCGCCCGCGCATGCGCTGGTAGCGGGCGAGGACGTCGGTGTGCGTGTAGGAGAACACGTGGCCGATGTGCAGCGAACCGCTCGCCGTGAGCGGCGGGGTGTCGATCGAATAGACGTCGGCGCGCGGCTTCTCGCGGTCGAAGCGGTAGGTGCCGGCGCGCTCCCATACCGCTACCCACTTGGCCTCAAGTCCGTCGACACCGACCTTCTCGGGGACACGGGGGCTGGGCTGCGGTGTGGCGTTCATGGGCCAACTCTAGGCGGGAGCCGCCACCGGTTTCCCGGGCACCGGGAGGTCACGCATGCGCCGCAGCGGGGAGCAGACGACCCACAGCGCCGCGGCGAGCTGGCCGAGCACCGCCGCCCACAGGGCGCCGGTGAGCCCGAGCCACTCGCCGAGCCCGCCACCCAGCAGGCCGCCGAGCGGCATCGTGCCCCACACGACGAACCGCACGCTCGCGTTCATCCGGCCGAGCAGGCCGTCAGGCGTGATCGCCTGCCGGTAGGACACCTGCGCGATGTTGTAGAGGATCACGCCGAACCCGGCCAGCGCGAGACCGAAGCCGGCGAGCGGCAGCCGCCAGCCGGGGCCCGCGAGCGGCACGAGCAGGTTGCCGGGCCACACCAGCAGCGGCACGAGCCAGATCGAGCGCGCCTGCCCGACGCGGCGGATGATCGCGCCGGCGAACAGCGCGCCGAGGATGCCGCCGATGCCGCCGACGGCCAGCAGCCCGCCGACCGCCGCCGGGGGCAGGCCGGCCGTGCGCGTCAGGAACAGCACCTGCACGGCCTGTGCGGCGGCGCCGAAGAGGTTCGCCGTGGCGGTGCAGGCGACGATCGCGCGCAGCGGCTTGTCGGTGAACACGAACCGCAGGCCTTCGAGCATCTGCGGCAGCAGCCGCTCGTGCCCGGTGCGCTCGGGCAGCCGTTCGACGGTGCGGATCCGCCACAGGCACAGCGCTGAGATCAGGTAGCCGCATCCGGTGACCAGGACCGTGCTCGCGGCGCCGGCGAACTGGACCAGGACACCGGCGGCGCTCGGCCCGGCGATCTGGGCCGAGGACTGCACGCCCTGCAGCTTGGCGTTGCCCTCGAGCAGCCGTTCGCGGCCGACGAGCGCCGGCAGGTAGGCCTGGTAGGAGACGTCGAAGAACACCGTGCCGATGCCGGTGAGGAGCACGACCGCGATCAGCTGCGGCATCGTCAGGAGCCCCGTCCACCACGTGACGGGGATGCTCAGGATCAGCACGCCCCGCGTGAGGTCGGCGGCGAGCATCACGGGCCGCTTGCGCAGCCGGTCCACCCACACGCCCGCCGGCAGGCCGATGAGCAGGAAGCCGAGCGTCTCGGCCGTGGTCAGCAGGCCCATCTCGAACGGCGTCGCCGCGAGCGTGACCGCCGCGAGCAGCGGGATCGCCGTGTTGCCCACGAACGTGCCGAACTGGCTGGCGGTGTCGCCCGACCAGAGCCGGCGGAAGTCGGCGTGGAAGAAGAGGGAGTCCCGGTTCACCCGAAAGAGTGTCCGCGAAGTGATTGGAAAGTGTCAATCACTTAGCGCTGCCTAGGCTGTGCGCGTGCCGACCCCACGACGCCCTTCGACGGAGGCCGAGGCCGCCGCGCTCGCGTCCGGAATACGCCTGCGGATCATCCGGTTGACGTCCTTCGAGGCCATGACGAACAAGGAGCTGGCCGAGCGGCTCGGCCGCGACCCGGCGACCACGCTCCACCACGTGCGGCGCCTGGTCGAGACCGGTTTCCTCGTCCCGGAGGAACCCCGCCGGGGTGCTCGCGGCGCCAAGGAGATCCCGTACCGGTCCACCGGCCTGTCCTGGACGCTGGAGAACGCCGACGTGCAGGCCGTGCCCGTCCGCCAGGCGATGCTCGAGGCGTACCTCGCGGAGATGGGCGAGGCCGACCCGGCCGAAGTCGACAGCAGCCGGCTCGTCTTCCAGGTCTCACCCGCCGAGGTCGCCGAGTTCAAGAGCCGCGTCGCGGAGCTGCTCGACGAGTTCGGTTCGCGGCCGCGCTCACCCGGCGCGGAGCGCACGGCCATCTATGTATCGATCTACCCCAGCCGCTAATCACTCGGCTCCCGCGCCGAATCGTGGGAGCATGGAGGCACGATGACAGAACTGACACACGAAGACCTTTACGACGACGACCCGTCGACCGGTGAGATGGAGCTCGAGGACCGCGCCTCGCTCCGGCGGGTCGCGGGGCTGTCCACCGAACTCACGGACATCACCGAGGTCGAGTACCGCAGGCTGCGGCTGGAGCGCGTCGTGCTGGTCGGCGTGTGGACCGAGGGCACGGCCGACCAGTCCGACGCCTCTCTCGCCGAGCTGGCGAGGCTGGCCGAGACGGCCGGTTCCGAGGTGCTCGAAGGGCTGGTCCAGCGACGCGTCAAGCCGGATCCCGCCACGTACATCGGCTCCGGCAAGGTGCGGGAGCTGCGCGACGTGGTCGTGGCGACCGGCGCCGACACAGTGATCTGCGACGGCGAGCTCTCGCCCGGCCAGCTGCGGCAGCTGGAGGAGAAGGTCAAGGTCAAGGTGATCGACCGGACCGCCCTGATCCTCGACATCTTCGCCCAGCACGCCCGCTCCAAGGAGGGCAAGGCCCAGGTCGAGCTGGCCCAGCTGCAGTACCTGATCCCGCGGTTGCGGGGCTGGGGTGCGTCGCTGTCCCGGCAGGCCGGTGGCCGCGCCGGTGGCGCCAACGGCGGTGTGGGCCTGCGCGGTCCCGGTGAGACCAAGCTGGAAACGGACCGACGGCGGATCAACAAGCGCGTGGCCAAGCTGCGCCGCGAGATCGCGTCGATGGACACGATCCGCGAGACCAAGCGCGGCCGGCGCGTGGCCAACGAGGTGCCCAGCGTGGCGATCGTCGGCTACACCAACGCCGGCAAGTCGAGCCTGCTCAACGCGCTGACCGGCGCGGGGGTGCTGGTGGAGGACGCGCTGTTCGCCACCCTGGACCCGACCACGCGGCGGGCGCAGACGGCCGACGGGCGCACGTTCACCCTCACCGACACCGTCGGGTTCGTGCGGCACCTGCCGCACCAGCTGGTGGACGCGTTCCGCTCGACGCTCGAGGAGGCGGCCGACGCCGACTTGCTGCTGCACGTCGTCGACGGCTCCGACCCGGCGCCCGAGGAGCAGGTGAACGCGGTGCGCGAGGTGCTCGCGGAAATCACCCGCACCCGCAAGGAACCGCTGCCGCCCGAGCTGCTGGTGATCAACAAGGCCGACGCCGCGGACCAGGTCACGCTGGCCCGGCTTCGCCACCAGCTCTCCGGGTCCGTGCAGGTGTCCGCCCGGACCGGGGCGGGCATCCCGGAGCTGGCCGACGTGCTCGCCGAGCGGCTGCCGCGTCCGCAGGTCGTGGTCGAGGCGCTGGTCCCCTACGCGCGGGGCGAGCTCGTGGCCCGCGCCCACGCGGACGGCGAGGTGCTGGAGGAGGAGCACATCGCCGACGGCACGCGCCTGCTCGTGCGGGTCCACCCGGACCTCGCGGCGGCTCTGCGCCGGTACGAAACCAACTCCTCGCGGCTCTGAACGTCTTCCGTAGTGCGCGGCCGGTCCCGGCCGCGGCACTACGGAGGTGCGCTGGTGCGGGTCGGTCTCGCTGTGGCGGCGGTTTTCCTGGTGATGGGCGCGGCGCCCGCCGCGGCGGCGCCACCACCCGCGCCGGAGACCTTGTGCAAGGTCACGGACTCGCGGCTGGGGGAGCTGTCCGGTCTCGCCTCCGACGGCGAGCACTGGTACGCGATCAACGACGGTGGCACGAAGGTGCAGGTCTTCGTGCTGAACCACTCGTGCGCCGTGCAGAAGGTGCTGTCGGCGAGCACCGATCCGTACGACGTCGAAGACCTCGCCCGCGGTGCCGACGGCACCCTGTGGCTCTCGGACACGGGCGACAACAGCCACAAGCGCTCGACCGTGGCGTTGCTGGAGATGAAACCGTCGGCCGGCGGCGTGACGCTGTACCGCCTGACGTACCCCGACGGTCCGCACGACACTGAGGCACTGCTGCTGGACCGCTCGGGCACGCCGTACCTCGTGACGAAGGAAGTCTTCGGCGACTCAGCGGTCTACCGGCCGACCGGTCCGCTGGCGGCCCCCGGTCCGACCAAACTGGAGAAGGTCGGCTCGCTGACCATCCACGACACCGGCACCCCGGGCGGTCCGGTGGGCGCGTTCGGCTCCGTGCTGGTCACGGGTGGCGCCACCAGCGCCGACGGCACCGTGGTCGCCTTGCGTACGTACACCGACGCCTATCTGTACCCCGCGCCGGACGGCGACGTGCTCGCGGCGCTCAAACGCAACCCCGTCCGCGTTCCGCTGCCGAACGAGAAGCAGGGCGAGGCCCTCGCTTTCGAACCGGACGGCACGCTCCTGTCGGGTGGGGAGGGTGTCGGTCAGCCTCTGCGCGCGGTCAAGAACGCGACGGCCCTCGTCCCGGGCGCGGCCGCCCCGCAGCGGGAGGCCGCGAAGCCCTCCGCCGCTTCGGGTTCCGGTGGCGGCGGCTCGGACGACTCGTCCGGCGTGCCGTGGCTGCCGGCGGCCGGGATCGCGGTCGTCGTGGTGCTGGGCGGCTGGTTCGCGTTCAGCCGGCGGCGCCGCCGCCCTCGGCGCTGAGACCGCCTGCGGACGCACTCGCCAGCCGGGTCGCTCGACCTCCGTCCCCGCGGGGAGGCAACCGCGGGGGAGCGGCCGTGAGTGCGGTCCACAGTGGTGTCAGAGCGCAGTGGTGTCAGAGCGCAGTGGTGTCAGAGCGCAGTGGAGCCAGAGCGCAGTGGTGTCAGGGCTTGGCGGCGTCGGAGCGCAGTGGCGTCACAGAGCGGTGGTGTCAGAGCTCGGTGGTGTCACACTGCTGTCGCACCCGAGTGCCGCGGTGTCCACAGTGCTGCCGGCGCCGTCCACATCGGACCGCGGGGGCGACGGAGGCCGGGCATCCTCGTCGCCGTACCGCGGCCGCGGGAAGCGAAACCCTAGAGCCGCCGCAGGACGGCGACGACCTTGCCCAGGATGGTGGCGTCGTCACCGGGGATGGGGTCGTAGGCCTCGTTGTGCGGCATCAGCCAGATGTGGCCATCCTTGCGCTTGAACGTCTTCACGGTCGCCTCGCCGTCGATCATGGCGGCGACGATCTCGCCGTTGTCGGCCGTCGGCTGCTGGCGGACGACGACCCAGTCGCCGTTGGTGATTGCGGCGTCGACCATCGAGTCGCCCGTGACGCTCAGGAGGAACAGCTCACCCTCGCCGACGATCTCGCGCGGCAGCGGGAACACGTCCTCGATGGCCTGTTCCGCGAGCACCGGGCCACCGGCGGCGATCCGGCCGACCAGCGGCACGTACGCCGCCTTCGGCACGGACGGCTGCTGGTCCATGTCGATGCCCATGGGGTTGTCGTCGGTGGACGCGAGCACGCCCACCGCGCGCGGCCGGTTCGCGTCACGGCGCAGGTAGCCCTTGCGCTGAAGCGCGCGCAGCTGGTGCGACACGGACGAGGTCGACGTGAGTCCCACGGCCTCGCCGATCTCGCGGACGCTCGGCGGGTAGCCGAACCGGCTCACCCAGGTGCGGATCACGTCCAGTACCTGCTGCTGCCGCACGGTCAGCGTCTCGTCCACGTCGTAGACCTCCGGTAAGGGAGTCACCTTGCCCACGTCACCGGGTGTGCTGCCCGGCTTGCTCTCCTTCGTCACCGTGTCTTTTCGCACCGGGTCTTTTCGCACCAGTGTCGCCTCCCAGACGTCCCGCGCGTTTCCGCGTCCGCCGGCCGGCTCCCGCGGCCGCGGGAGCACTCGCCGGCGACATCTGCCCGGCAGATGTCCTGGTCACCGACAGTAGCCCACCGAGCGTGACGATTTCAAACATCTGTTCGATCGACACGCCGTGTCCTCTCGATTTTGTCGGTGCGGGGTGGTAGACCTTCGCACGGACGTTCGATAGAACGCCTGTTCGACCCGGACGCATCGCCGCCGGTGAGCGGGTCGGGCCGAACCGATCAGCAGGTCAGAAGGAGGTTCGCCATGTCGATTCTGGCAGACCGCGGGATCGTCCGCCCGCTTCGGCCCGTCCGGCAGGGCGCGGGTCCGGCGCGGGTCCCGGCGGGGTCGCCCAGTCCGGCCCGGCACCCCTCGGGCGCGCGGGAGCGCCGCGGAGAGCCGCTGCGGCCGCCGACCCGCGCCCGGGTGGTTGCGGGACACCGGTCGGCCGGGTCCGCGTGCGCGGAGCCGCGCAGGCCCGCCGTGCGGTGGCCGTGGCTCGTCGCGATCGCTGTCGGGGCCTGCCTGGTGGTCACCGTTCTGGGTGTTTTCGGGTCCGGCACGCCGGCCGGCGCGGTGCCCGAGCGCACGGCGGCGGTGTCCGTCCGGCAGGGCGACACGCTGTCCGATCTTGCGGCTCGGTTCGCGCCCGATTCCGACCAGGCGGCCGTCGTCGAGCGGATCGAGGAGCTCAACCACCTGGACGACGGTGTTCTCGTACCCGGTCTGCCGCTCACGGTCCCGGTCGCGGCGGAGGTGGCGGGGGCGGGCCGGTGACGGTCGGGATTCGACCGGTCGCACCCCGAATCGGTGCCTTCTTCACCCCCTTGTGTCGCTTGCGTAGGCCGTCCGGGCGATCTATGGTCAACCCCTACATCTAGTAGTTACACCGCTGTAGTTGGTCCACAGGTAGGGGTAGACTCGACACCAGTTGTCCACAGCTGGTCGGTGTTGATCCACCGGTTTTCCACAAGTCGATCACCAGGCGCGGGGTCGTGCGGGGTGATCGTGGCCCGGGTCGTAGCGTGGCGGCCGGGGCCGGCGTGGATGGAAGCGACCGGCGTTGAGGGGAAGGTGATCGGCGGATGAGGTGCCCGTTCTGCCGGCATGCGGACTCTCGGGTCGTCGACTCCCGAGAGGTGGATGAAGGCCAGGCGATCCGGCGGCGGCGCTCGTGCGCCCAGTGCGGCCGGCGCTTCACCACGTCGGAGACGATGGTGCTCGCCGTTGTCAAGCGGTCCGGCGTCACCGAGCAGTTCAGCCGGGACAAGGTCGTCAACGGCGTGCGGCGGGCCTGCCAGGGCCGCCCGGTCGACGACGACGCGCTGCAGAAGCTCGCGCAGCGCGTGGAGGAGTCCATCCGCTCCGCCGGGCTGGCGGAGATCCCGAGCCACGAGGTCGGCCTGGCCATCCTCGGCCCGTTGCGGGAGCTCGACGAGGTCGCGTACCTCCGCTTCGCCAGCGTCTACCGCTCGTTCTCCTCGGTCGAGGACTTCGAGAAGGAGATCTCGGACCTGCGGAAAGCCATGGCGGGAACTGCTGCTGAAGAACGAGGCGAGCGCGCCGAAGACGACTGAGTGTCGCCTGCGCCGCGCGGGAGCGAGGGACGAGACCCGATGACCGAAACCGTGGGAACCGGCGCTGCGGCAGCCGGCCGGAGCAAGAAAAAGGCTGCTGGCGGACTGACCGTCAAGCGGGTGTTCACGACCGAGGGCGTGCACCCCTACGACGAGGTGGCGTGGGAGCAGCGCGACGTCGTCATGACCAACTGGCGCGACGGCAGCGTCAACTTCGAGCAGCGGGGCGTCGAGTTCCCCGAGTTCTGGTCGGTCAACGCCACGAACATCGTCACGAGCAAGTACTTCCGCGGCGCCGTCGGCACCCCGCAGCGCGAGAACAGCCTCAAGCAGCTCATCGACCGCGTGGTGAAGACGTACGTGAAGGCCGCCGCGGATCACGGTTACTTCGCCGGTCCGGCGGACCTCGAGATCTTCGAGCACGAGCTCACCTGGATGCTGCTGCACCAGGTCTTCAGCTTCAACTCGCCCGTCTGGTTCAACGTCGGCACCGCCTCGAAGCAGCAGGTCTCCGCGTGCTTCATCCTCGCCGTCGACGACACGATGGAGTCGATCCTCAACTGGTACCGCGAGGAGGGCCTGATCTTCAAGGGCGGCTCCGGCGCGGGTCTCAACCTCTCCCGCATCCGCTCCTCGAAGGAGCTGCTCACCTCCGGCGGCACCGCGTCCGGCCCGGTCTCGTTCATGCGCGGCGCCGACGCGTCCGCGGGCACCATCAAGTCCGGCGGCGCCACCCGGCGCGCGGCGAAGATGGTCGTGCTCGACGTCGACCACCCCGACATCGAGGAGTTCATCCAGACCAAGGCGCGCGAAGAGGAGAAGATCAAGGTCCTGCGCGACGCCGGGTTCGACATGGACCTCTCCGGCGCGGACATCTCCTCGGTGCAGTACCAGAACGCGAACAACTCGGTGCGAGTGTCCGACGAATTCATGCAGTCCGTGGAGAACGGCACCGACTTCGGCCTGCGCGCCCGCCTCACCGGTGAGGTCATCGAGCGCACCGACGCGAAGAAGCTCTTCCGCAGCATGGCGCAGGCCGCGTGGGAGTGCGCCGATCCGGGTGTGCAGTACGACGGCACGATCAACGACTGGCACACCTGCCCCGAATCGGGCCGGATCACCGCGTCGAACCCGTGCAGCGAGTACATGCACCTCGACAACTCGAGCTGCAACCTCGCGTCGTTGAACCTGCTGAAGTTCGTGTCGGCCGACGGCACGTTCGACGCGCCGCTGTTCGCGAAGGCCGTCGAGTTCGTCATCACCGCGATGGACATCTCGATCTGCTTCGCCGACTTCCCGACCGAGCCGATCGCCGACACCACGCGCAAGTTCCGCCAGCTCGGCATCGGCTACGCCAACCTCGGCGCGCTGCTCATGGCGCTGGGGCACGCGTACGACTCCGAGGGCGGCCGTGCGCTGGCCGCCGCCATCACGTCGCTGATGACCGGGGTGTCGTACCGGCGCTCGGCCGAGCTGGCCAAGGTCGTCGGCCCGTACGAGGGCTACGCGCGCAACGCCGAGGCGCACCAGCGCGTGATGCGCAAGCACGCCGCGGCCAACGAGCTGGTCCGCACGTACCACTCCAACGACGCGGCCGTCCGCGCACTGGCCACCGAGGAGTGGCAGCGCGGCATCGAGCTCGGCGCGCGCCACGGCTGGCGCAACGCGCAGGCTTCGGTGCTCGCGCCGACCGGCACCATCGGCTTCATGATGGACTGCGACACCACGGGCATCGAGCCGGACTTCTCGCTGGTGAAGTTCAAGAAGCTCGTCGGCGGCGGGTCCATGCAGATCGTGAACCAGACCGTGCCGCGCGCGCTGAAGGTGCTGGGCTACCAGGACGAGCAGGTCGAGGCGATCGTCGAGTACGTCGCCCAGCACGGCCACGTCGTCGACGCGCCGGGCCTGCGTCCCGAGCACTACGAGGTGTTCGACTGCGCGGTCGGTGACCGCTCCATCGCGCCGATGGGCCACGTGCGGATGATGGCCGCGGTGCAGCCGTTCATCTCGGGTGCGATCTCGAAGACGGTCAACATGCCGGAGTCGGCGACTGTCGAGGACGTCGAGGAGATCTACTT
Source organism: Amycolatopsis sp. FDAARGOS 1241 (assembly GCF_016889705.1). Classification (NCBI taxonomy): domain Bacteria; kingdom Bacillati; phylum Actinomycetota; class Actinomycetes; order Pseudonocardiales; family Pseudonocardiaceae; genus Amycolatopsis; species Amycolatopsis sp. FDAARGOS 1241. Next base: position 6,750,930 of record NZ_CP069526.1, on the reverse strand, counting down.
CCAGGGCTGGAAGCTGGGCCTCAAGGCCCTCGCGATCTACCGCGACAACTGCAAGGTCGGCCAGCCGCTCTCGACCGGCAAGAAGAAGGAAACCGAGGCGGAGCCGGAGAAGGTCGTGGAGTACCGCCCGGTGCGCCGCCGCCTGCCGAAGAAGCGCCCGAGCCAGACGGTGTCCTTCACCGTCGGCGGCGCCGAGGGCTACCTCCACGCCGGCTCGTACCCGGACGACGGCCTCGGCGAGATCTTCGTGAAGCTCGGCAAGCAGGGCTCGACGCTCGCGGGCGTGATGGATGCCTTCTCGATGTCGATTTCGGTCGGCCTCCAGCACGGTATCCCGCTGGAGTTCTACGTTTCGAAGTTCTCCAACCTGCGCTTCGAGCCGGCCGGCATGACGGACGACCCGGACATCCGCATCGCCACGAGCGTGATGGATTACCTGTTCCGCCGCCTCGCCCTCGACTACCTGCCGTACGAGAAGCGCTCCCAGCTCGGCATCTTCACGGCCGACGAGCGCTCGGCGGAGGTCGAGCAGAACTACGGTGGCCAGAACGTGGACCTCGAAGCGCTGCGCACCAGCGTGGATTCGTCCCCGGTCCAGGCCAAATCAGAGGCCGCTGCCGAACCGGCCCCCCGCGACGCCCACAGCACGGCCGAACTGATGGAACTCCACCTGGGCAAAGCGGCCGACGCGCCGCTGTGCATGACGTGTGGCACCAAGATGCGCCCCGCCGGCTCGTGCTACGCCTGCGAAGGCTGCGGCGCGACCTCGGGTTGCAGCTGATCCACTCCGGGCCTGAGGCGGTGAACGTTGTGGTCAGGGTGGCGAGGTCCCGTTCTCGCCACCCTGATCGCCGTCAAGCCCGGCGCCGCGGCGAGAAATCGTATTGTCCCGGTGGCATGCCCGACGCATGATCGAGAGAACGGAGCCGTCCGCACGCCGGTGAGCGTCAAGCCCGAGCCGGCGCCGCACCTCGCCGCGCGAGCGTGGAAAAATGCCGGCGGGCGGCGGGGAAGCGCTGTGCGGGCTGGGCGACCGGGCGACGGATGGGCCGGGTTACGCGGTGGAGGCGCTGTTGCGGCTCGGCGACCCGGCTGCGACCACGCCGGCCGGCTCTTGGTCGTGCAGACGTACTGCGACGGCGTTGGCTTCTCGATCCACGACTACGCCCACGCTGCGGGTGTCCTCGCCGTCCACGCTCAGCGCCTGGTCAGGCAACAACCCACCGCCAGGCGGTTCGCGACGGCGGCTGTGATCGCCGACTACCTCCGCGGCGCCGCGCGACTCGGCTGGCCGCAGGCGCACCGCGACCGGCTGCGCGACGCCTACCGGTCGGTGCTCGACCGCGACGACTGGCGCGCGGTCATCCGTCGTGCCGTCAGCGCCGGTCATGAGCACCTCGAGCGGGACTGCTGCGCCGGCTCGCCACCAAGGTCTGACCACGGCTGCGTTTGCGAGCGTTTTTCGGCCGACTGCGTCCCGGCCGCGTGTTTCCACAAGATCTCCACAGGTCCTCCCTCGGGTGAGCGCATCGGTGCGCCCAGCATCGGGCCCGTGGAGTGGCTGACGGAGTTCACAGCGGACGCGGAGCGGCGCCGGGTGCGGCCCGAGCCGGCGTGGGGGTGCGGGGCGCGGCTGGACGCGCTCGTGGTCAGGAGCTTGCAGCGGTTCCAGGTCGGGGAGTCGGGGGACGGGGTGAACCTGATCGCGAAGGCGCAGCCGCGGTATCGGGAGGCGGTCCGCCTGTTCGTGGCCGAGGAGCAGAACCACGCGCGGTTGCTGGCGGAATTGCTCAAGGCCGCCGGGAGCACGACGATCCGGGAACACTGGTCCGACACCGCGTTCGTCTGGCTCAGGAGGGCGCTCGGGCTCCGGCTGGAGCTCATGGTGCTGCTCATCGCCGAAGTGGTGGCGCTGAGCTACTACCGGGGCGCTGAGGGACGGCACCGACGACACTCTCACGCGCGAAGTCGCGGCACGCATCCTGGCCGACGAGGAGCGGCACGTGCCGTTCCAGTGTGACCAGCTGCGGGGAGCCTTTCCCGGCGCGAAGGGAAAACTCGTCGCCGCCGGGTGGCGGGTCCTCATGGCCGGGGCGTTGCCGACGGTGCTGGTCGATCACGGGCGGGCGCTGCGCGCGTTGGGGATCACGCGGCTTCGGTTCGCGGCCGACGTCCTGGCCCGGTTCGAGGAGGTCCTCGCCGACGTCCACAGTGGACGAAAGCGGCCGGGTTGCGTCAGGACTTTGGCGCGACGGTCACGGCCGAACGGGTTGATCTGAGGTTGTCGGCTCAGCGCGCTGGCACGGCGGCGTGAAAAACTGTTCGCCACCGGCTACCAACCGAGTACCTCCGGAAGTGGCGGTTCGACCGCTTCTTTCGGTAGAGCTGCCTGGCGGCACAGAGGGCGCGGCCGTACGGGTTCGTCTAAGGCCGGGGCAGCGAAGCCAGGTGCGCCCGTAGGACGTCGCGGCAAGCCTGGGGTGGCGTGGCCGCCGGGTCGAGGGCGCAGCGAAACGTGAGGCCGTCCAGCAGGGCCGCCAGGCGTTCGGCCTCCAGGTCCGCGGCGCCGGGTGGCAGGAGCGCGTCGCGGGTCATGGCGTCGATGATGCGGCGGGCCAGGGTGAGGGTGCCGCGCAGGGCTTCGTGTGCCAGGTCGGCCAGGTCGGTGTCCACGCGGGCCGCGATGAGGAATTCGACGAGGACCGTGGCCTCGGCGCGCCGCGGGGCGTCGAGGGGGAGCAGCTCGGCCAGGAAGTCCGTCAGTTGGGAGGCCGCTTCGTCGCGGGTGAGCTCGGCGAACGGGCGCAGCGACTCGCGCCGCCGTTCGAGCCGGGCGGTGACGCGATCGATCGTCGAGCGCATCGCGAAACGCATGAGATCGCGCTGGCCGTCGAAATAGTGGCGCACCGAGCCGATGTTCAGGCCCGACTCCGCGGCCACAGCACGCAGCGAAACGGCCGGCAACCCATCGCGCGCGGCGAGGCGCAGTACCGCGTCCGCGATGTCCGCGCGCCGCTGTTCGCCATCCACCTGCTTGGGCACTGGACCTTTTTATCACACCTGTGATATTCGTTTTCTATCACGGGTGTGATAGAAAACGAGGTGGGAAAGATGGAGACGTACCTGAACCTGATGCTCATCCGGTTCGGCCTGATCGCCGCCGGCCTGGTGGTGCTCGGGCTGGTCCTGTTCGCGGTCGCGGTCGCACTGCGCCGCCGGGGGAAAGGCGCCCGCGTGCGCCAGGGGGTGGAGAACGCCGCGCGGTTCGCCGGCCGAGTGCTGGACGAGCGGCGTGCGCCCGGAGCCCGGCGTGGGGGCGGGCTCGGGAGCAGCGTGGCGCGCGAGGCGCTGCGGCGCTTCGACAGCGGGCGAGACCGGTGACCGAGGGCGTGCTTCAGCACCTCGTGCTGGACCTGCTGATCAAGGGCCTGATCGTGCTCGGCGCGATCGTGGCGCTGGTGATCGGCGCCACGATCATCTGGCGCAAGGTGGGGAGGTGAGCGCGGGGGCGCCCGGGAGCGCCCCCGCGTCGGCTCCTCAGGACAGGCGTGACCAGAGGAACTCGAACACGAGCGCCCACTTGAACGCGAGCTGCCCGTTGTCCGCCGCGCCGCCGTGACCGCCTTCGATGTTCTCGTAGTACGCCACGTCGTGGCCCTGCTCGAGCATGCGCGCCATCATCTTGCGCGCGTGCCCGGGGTGCACGCGGTCATCACGGGTCGACGTCGCGAACAGGGTCGGCGGGTAGGTCCGTCCCTCGTGGACGTTGTGGTACGGCGAGTACTTCGCGATGACGTCCCACTCTTCGGGCACGTCCGGATCACCCCACTCGGCCATCCACGACGCGCCCGCGAGCAGCAGGTGGTAGCGCTTCATGTCGAGCAGCGGCACCTGGCTGACGATCGCGCCGAACAGCTCGGGGTAGCGCGTGAGCATCACGCCCATCAGCAACCCGCCGTTGCTGCCGCCCTGGATGCCCAGCCGCGCGGCCGTGGTGATGCCGCGTGCCACGAGGTCGCGAGCCACCGCGGAGAAGTCCTCGTAGACCTTGTGCCGGTTCTCCTTCACGGCCTGCGAGTGCCACTCCGGCCCGTACTCGCCGCCGCCGCGGATGTTGGCGACCACGTACGTGCCGCCGCGCGCGAGCCAGCCGCGGCCGATGACCCCGCTGTAGGACGGGGTCAGCGAGACCTCGAAGCCGCCGTAGCCGGTCAGCAGCGCCGGCCCGCCGTGGGCGCCGCGCGGGCGCAGCACGAAGTACGGGATCAACGTGGCGTCCTCCGACGTCGCGAAGTACTGGTTCACCTCGATGCCGGACGTGTCGAAGAACGCCGGCGCCTGCTTGAGCACCTCGACGTCGCCGCTGACCTCGCCTCGGCTCAGCGTCGAGGGCTGCAGGTAGCTGGACGAGTCGACGAAGTACTCGTCGCTCTCGTCCGGGTCGGTGCCCACGAGGTCCGCGCTGCCGTATTCCGGCGCCCCGCCCAGCGGCGACTCCGTCCAGCCGTCCGGGCCGGGCGTGAGCGCCACCAGTTCGGACTTGACGTCGCGCAGCTTCGCGAGCAGCACGTGGTGGCGGGTGAACGTGTAGTACTCGAGCGAGGTGTGCGCGTCGGGTGTGAACAGCGCGGTGAAGTCGCGCTCGCCCGCGAGGAACGCGTCGAACCCGATCACGAGCAGCGCGCCGGCCGGGTGCTCGGTGCCGCCGACCGTCCACGGGGTGCGCGGCTGGACGTAGAGCCATTCGCGCTGCACCGACGTCTCGACGTCGTCGGGCAGGTCGAGCTTCTGCATCCCTGACGCGGTCCGCAGGTGGACTTCGGTGCGGTAGAAGTCGAGCGCCCGGTGCACGAAGTCGCGTTCGAACCCCTCGGTCGCATCGTGGTAGGCGGACACGGCGACGTCGTCCGGCTTGCCCTCGAACACCGTCTCGGCGGCTTCGAGCGCCGTACCGCGGCGCCACTCCTTCGCCAGGCGCGGGTAGCCGGACGTGGTGAGCGTGTCCGGCCCGAAGTCGGTGCCGACGTACACGCGGTCCTCGTCGATCCAGCCGACGCGGTTCTTCGCCTCGGGCAGGAAATAGCCGTCCTCGACGAACTCGTGCGCGTCGAGGTCGAACTCGCGCACCACCGTCGCGTCGGCGCCGCCGCGCGAGAGCTGCACGAGCCCCAGCCGGTGCCCGGGCCGCAGCACCGCGCAGCCCTTCCACACCCAGTTCTCGCCCTCGGCGTCGGCCAGCGCGTCGACGTCGAGCAGCACCTCCCAATCGGGCTCGGCCTTGCGGTACTCCTCCAGCGTCGTGCGCCGCCACAGCCCGCGTGGGTGCTCGGCGTCCTGCCAGAAGTTGTAGAGCTTCGGGCCGCGGCGGGTCACGTACGGGATGCGCCCGCCGGCGTCGAGCACCTCGCGGATCTCGTCCCGCAGAGCGGCGAAGCGCTCGCCCGACGTCAGCACGTCCAGCGTCTCGGTGTTGCGGGAACGGACCCAGTCCAGCGCCTCGTCGCCGGTCACGTCCTCCAGCCACAGGTACGGATCTTCGTCACTCATGACCCCAGTCTCGCGGTCTCGAGGGGGTTCCGGCCACCGGCGCGGCGTTCCCGTTTCGTGATCCGGTGTCCGCCGCTGCTCCGTATGCTGGACCGCGCGCGGGACAGGGGGGTTCAGTGACTGAAAACGACGGCTGGGAGCCGGCCGGGCCGCCACCGCCGCCGGTGGCGGCCCGGCCGCCCGCGGCGAACCCGTGGGCGGCCCCCGCGTGGCACCGGCCGCCGCGCCGCAGCGGTGGCGGGGTCGCCGGTGCGGCGGTCGCGCTCGTCATCCTCGTCGTGACGGTGGGGGTGATCGCCGTGGTGCCGCACGAGCTGTCCGGCCACGCCCTCGCGGTGCCGAACGCCCTCCACCGCTCCGACAGCGCGCCCGACGGAGTGCGGGACACCCCCGTGGCGGTGCCCGAGCTGGAAACCAACCCGTTGCTCGCGAACGGGGTCGAGCTCAACGAGGTCTCGTGCACCCTGCCGGAGCTGGGCCGCACCGGCGCGGAGCTCTCGGCCTACTACGAGGCACTCACCGAGTGCCTCCAGCAGGCTTGGCGCCGGGCGCTGGACCACGCGCACGAGCCGTCGCAGCGGGTCAGCGTGTCGGTGACGCTGACGAAGGTGAGCGCGTGCGGCTCGGCGCCGTCGAAGGACCAGGCCGTGGCCTACTACTGCGGCGGCGACTCCACGATCTACGCGCCGACCGACTGGATGCTCGCGGACGCGGGGCAGAACCCTTCGCGCCACCTCGCCACCATCGCCCACGAGTACGGCCACCACGTGCAGGACGAGAGCGGCATCCTGGCCGCGGCGGGCGACCGCATGACGTCGCCCAACCAGGACGCCCCGCACGACCGGGCGCTGGTGCGGCGCATCGAGCTGCAGGCCAACTGCTTCGGCGCGCTGTTCATCGCCGCGGCCGAGGGCCGGGGCTCGATCAGCCGTGCCACGGCCAACGCCGCGGTGGCCGACTACGGCCGCGCCGACGACAGCGGCGACCACGGCAGCCGGGTGAACCAGTTGGCGTGGGCGAAAGCCGGGTTCTCGGTCGGCACGACGTCGGCGTGCAACACGTGGTCGGCCCCCGATTCCGAGGTCAGCTGACCTGCCACCCCGGATCGCGCCCGAGCAGCCCGAGGAACCGGTCGAGCTCGCTCGCGTCCGTGGGCACGTCGACGATGGCGGCGAACGCGCCGCCCGCCTCGCGCGCCGCCGGATCGGCGGGGACCATCGCCGCGAACTCGAGGGCCGCGTGCACCGCTTCCGGCACCGGCTCGTAGGGCACGCCCATCGTCTTGGCGAGGTCCCAGCCGTGCGCGATCGTGTCGACGAGGTGCATGGCCGCGGCGATCTCGGCGGGCAGCGGGCCGAACTCGTGGATCTTCAGTTCGCGGCCGAGGGCGCCCTCTTCGCCGAACGCGGCGAGGAAGTCGTCGACGGAAGCGGCGTAGGAGGCGTAGGCGTCCTCGCCCAGGTGGCCGGCGTCCCAGTCGGCGGCGACGCCGTGGCGCACGGCTTCGGCGAACGCGTGGTTTTCGCTGACCTGGTGGCGCAGCAGGTCGGCCAGGGTCCAGCCCTCGCACGGGGTGGGACGGTTCAGATCCTGGTGGCTTGCCGCGGCGACGATCCTGTCGAGGACGAGCAGGGACTGGCGGTCGAGTTCGAACGTGGTCATCCCCGGACGCTAACCGCGTGAGCGGACCAGCTGAAGGTCCAAAACCCGCCGAACTCCCGTGGACCAATCTAGCCTGACGACGTGGACCTGCACATCGACCTGACCGGCACGCGCGGCCACCGCGACGAGATCTAGCGCCAGATCCGCGCAGCCGTGCTCGACGGCCGGACCGCGACGGCGACGTCCTGCCGCCGACGCGGGAGCTGGCGCAGCGGCTCGCCGTGTCCCGCACGACGGTCAGCGCGGCCTACGAACGGCTCGCCGCCGAGGGGTTCCTCGGCACCCGGGCCGGCGCGGGCACGTTCGTGCGTTCAGGCGCCGGCCGGCACCCCGCGGAACCGGCCGCCGATCCCGCGCCCGGCGTCCGCCCCAGTCCTCAGTGGACGGACGTGCCGCGCCCGCCGCGGCCGTTCGGGCCGCCGGCGGAGTTCGACTTCCGCGGCGGTGTGCCCGACGTGCGGCTGTTCCCGTTCGACACCTGGCGCCGCCTGACCACCCAAGCGCCTGCGCGGCTCGCACGCCGAGCTGTTCACCTACGGCGATCCGCAGGGCGACCCGCGGTTGCGGGAAGGGCTGGCCCGGCACCTCGGGGTCTCGCGCAACGTTCCCGTGCGACCGGAGGACATCGTTGTCACGACGGGAGTCCAGCAGACGGTGGACCCGTCGCGCGCGTGCTGCTGGAGCCCGGTGACCTGGTCGCCGTCGAGGATCCGGGGTACCCGCCACCGCGAATCCTGCTCGAAACGCTCGGCGCGCGCGTCACGGGGGTGCCGGTGGACGACGAGGGCCTGATCGTCGACGCGATCCCGGACGGCGCGCGGCTGGTGTACGTCCCGCCGTCGCACCAGTGCCCGCTGGGCGTCGCGATGTCGCTCGCGCGGCGGCAGGAGCTGCTGGAGTGGGCCGAACGAACGGGTGCCGTGCTCGTCGAAGACGACTACGACACGAAATTCCGCTACACCGGCCGGCCGCTGGAACCGTCGCACAGCTTGGCTTCCCGTGGCCGGGTGGTGTACGTCGGCTCCTTCTCGAAAGTGGTCTCGCCCGCGCTGCGGATCGGTTTCCTCGCGGCGCCGCCGCCGCTCATCGGCGCGCTCACCAAAGCGAAGTACCCGACCGACTGGCATTCGCCGGCGATCGAGCAGGCCGTGCTCGCCGACTTCATCCACGAAGGCGGCTTTTCGCGGCACGTCCGCCGCATGCGCAAGATCTACCGGGAGCGCCGCGACGTGCTCGTCGACGGCCTGCGCCGCGAGTTCGGCGACGTGCTGCGGCCGGTACCGGCGGCCGCCGGGCTCCGCCTGAGCGCGGCCGCCGACCACGACCTCGGTGCCGTCGCGAGGAATGCGCGGGCCGTCGGCGTGCGTGTGCTCTTGCTCGGTGACTTCGCCATGACCGAGCCCCGGCACGGGCTGATGTTCGGCTACGGTGCCATCGCGGCCCAGCGCATCGGGCCGGGCCTGCACCGGCTGCGCCGGGTGTTCGACGAGGGAGTGCGATGACCGACGACGTGATGGTGGCGATCGACGCGGGCCTGCGCAAGCACATCGGGGGCGATCGCGCGGGTGCGCGCGAGACGTTCCTCGCGCTGTGGCGGGAGATCGGCGAGGACGGCGACCCGCTGCACCGCTGCGCCCTCGCACACCACCTCGCCGACGTCTGCGACGAGCCCGCCGACGAACTCGAGTGGGACCTGCGCGCCCTCTCGGCCGCCGATTCGCTCACCGACGAACGCGCGCAGGAGTACCACTCGACGCTCGCCGTGCGCGGGTTCTACCCGTCGCTGCACCTGAACCTCGGCGAGGACTATCGCAAGCTGGGTGAGCTCGACTCCGCGCGCCGCCACCTGGCCCTGGCCCGGGAGAAGCTCGACGCGCTGGGCGATGACGACTACGCCACCGGGATCCGCGCCGCGCTCGAGGGCCTGGCACAGCGGCTTTCCTGAGCGTTCCATACCACGGGTGAACGCTCTTCGCTGGACTTTCGCACTCGGCACCCGGGCCCTAACCTGGTGTGACCCAACTCGACGAGGAGAGGGGAACACCCATGCGGATCGCTGATCTGCTCCGGGCGAAGGGCGCTGCCGTCGCCACTGTCGCTCCGGGGACCACGGTGACCGAACTGCTCGCCGGGCTCGCCCGCCACAACGTCGGCGCCATGGTGGTGGTGACCCCCGAAGGCGGCATCGCCGGCATCGTGTCCGAGCGCGACGTGGTGCGGCGGCTCAACGACCACGGGCCGACGGTGCTCGACGGTCCGGTCGCGGACATCATGACGAAGCTCGTGGCCAGTGCGTCCCCCGACGACGAGGTCGACCAGCTGAGCGTGTTGATGACCGAACGCCGGATCCGGCACGTGCCCGTGCTCGACGACGGGCGGCTCGCCGGGATCGTCAGCATCGGTGACGTGGTGAAGTCCAGGATCGAGCGGCTGGAGCAGAGTCAGGAACAGCTGGAGGCGTACATCGCGCGGGGGTGACGGCTATTCGCGCCAGCCGCTGAGTTCCACCCCCTTGGCGACGTCGACGCGGTAGGCGAGCGTGGCCGTCGCGGTCGCACCCGCGGCCAGCGTGAGCCGCCAGGTGATCGAGCCGAGGTCGTCGGTCTCGACCGGGTCCGGCGTCGCGCGCACGTCTCGCACGGTGATCGCTTCGTCGCGCGACACGGGTGCCTGGTCGAGCACCGTGACCACGGCTTCGCGCGGGCTGTGGTTGGTGAGCCTGGTGCGGTACTCCGCTTCCCGGCGGCGCTGGCCGGACAGGGTGGCCTTGCTCGCGGTGCGCCGCACGAGTTCGCGTTCCACGCGGATGCGGTCGTCGACGCCCAGCGCGAGCTCGACCTCTTCGCCTGGCGCCCACACGTCGAAGCGCGTGGTGCCGACGAACTCGGTGTCGTGGAAGACGGCGGCGCGGCCGGCGCGCAGCGTGTGCTCGCTGGTGTTCACGACGGTCGCGCGCAGATACGCCTCCGACGCGCGCACGGGCGCGGTCACGTAACCGAGTTCCGCCGTGAGCTCGAGCCGAGCCAGCGTGGTGCGGTGGCCCTGCGCGCCCGACGGGATGGCGACGGCGCGGCCCGGCCGGTAGGTGAGCGCCGTCGCGCCCTGCTCGACTTCGGCGAACTTCGGTGCGACGCGACGCAGGGAAGCGGCTCCCGCCGGGGCGGCGCCGGGGGCGGCCGCGGCGAACGCGGCCAGCGGGCGTGCCGGTTGAGCGGGCTGCCGGCGGTCGAGGAACCAGGGGTCGAGCTCCGGGACGACGACGGTGCTCGCGGGGCGGGCCGTCGAGAGCACGAGCTCGCACTCCGGCCAGTCCTCGCCCGTGTGCTGGCTGACCAGGCCGTAGGACGTGATCGTGACCTCGGTCTCGCGCACCCGCACGTCGTAGCCGGGTTCCCAGCTCGCCCCGGGGACCACATAGGACAGTTCGAGTTCGACGCTCCCGCTGTCTTCTTGCGGTTCCAGCTCGACCGTGACGGTGGAACTATCCTGTTCGGACTGTGCACTGTGGCTCGCGACGCGCCGGTCGAGAGCGGCGAGGTCCTCGCGCATCCGCTCGAGCCGTTCGGTGAGCGCGCGGCGCGTCCGCAACGCCGCGGCGAGCTGGGTGCCCAGGGCGCCGGTGACCTCCTCGACGCGTGCCGGTCCGGCGACGCCGGACGCGAGCGCCTTCGCGAAGCTGGCACCGCTGCGCTTCGCCAGCCCCGTGAGCAGCTCGACCTTCGCCGCTTCGGCGGCTTCTTGGTCGGCCACCGCGTCGAGCGCCGCCTGGTCGGCGCGGCGCTGGTCGGCGAACGCGCTCAGCACCGGGTCGGCCGGCTGGGCGTGCTGCTCGTACCCGACGTCGACGCCCGTGATCAGCGCTGCGCCGGTGCCGGTCACGCGCACCGATTCCGCGTCGAGGGCCAGCGGCAGCCCGGTGATCCGCACCCGCGTGCCCTCGGCCAGGTTCGCTCGGCCGCGCCGCGTGATCCGCGCGTGCTGCGGGTAGACGGTGACGGCGACGATCGGAGCATCCATGACTCCGACGTTAGTCGGTTGACGGCGGCCGCGGTTGCCGGAAGTGTCGGAGGTGTTCGCCCGCTTCGTCCGCCTTGGGGGTTCTGTGGGAGCCGCTCGGATCGCCGCCGTGGTCGCCGCTGTGCTCGTGCTGCCGCTCGGATCGGGGGTGGCTCAAGCAGATCCGCCACCGGCGCCCGTGTTCTCGGAAGGGCAGGCGCAGCCGGTCTTCGACCCGGCCGACGTGGTGCGCGAGGACGTCTGGGTCACCGCACCGGTGGACAGCGACCACGACGGGCAGAGCGATCTCGTGCACGCCCAGGTGGTACGGCCCAAGGCGACCGACGCCGGGATGAAGGTGCCGGTCGTGTACGAGGCGAGCCCGTACTTCGCGGGTGGCAACGACGTCGCGAACCACAACGTGGACACCGAGCTGTACGTGCCGGGCGAGGCGCGAACCGCGGCCGTGGGCGTTGGTCCGCACGCGCCGCCACCGATCCGCTGGAGCTACCAGGACTACTTCACCGCGCGCGGATTCGCCGTGGTGTACGGGGAATCGCTGGGCACCGGCCTGTCCACGGGCTGCCCGACCACAGGTGACGTCAACGAGACCATCGGTGCCCGGTCCGTGATCGACTGGCTGGGCGGCCGCGCGCCGGCGCGCGACGAGGCGGGCACGCCGGTGACCGCGAGCTGGAGCACGGGCCACACGGGCATGATGGGCGTGTCCTACAACGGAACCCTGCCGAACGCCGTCGCGACCACCGGCGTTGAAGGGCTCGAGACGATCGTGCCGATCGCGGCGATCTCGAACTGGTACGAGTACTACCGCAACGACGGTGCGGTCGTCGCCGCGGGCGGGTTCCAGGGCGAGGACACCGACGTGCTGGCCGAGTACGTGTACACGCGGGCGGACCGCGCGATCTGCCGTCCGGTGATCGACGGGCTGACCGCCGCACAGGACCGCGTGACGGGGGACTACAGCCCGTTCTGGGACGTGCGGAACTACCGCAACGACGTCGGGAAGGTGCACGCGTCGGTGCTCGCCGTGCACGGGCTGAACGACTGGAACGTGAAGACCGACCAGGTCGCCGCCTGGTACGAAGCGCTGAAAGCCCACGGGGTCGAGCACAAGATCTGGTTGCACCAGTCGGGTCACGCCGATCCGATCTCGCTGCGCCGCGACGTGTGGCTCGTGACGCTGAACAAGTGGCTGTCGCACTACCTCTACGGCGTCGACAACGGCATCGAACGCGAACCGAAGGCGACGATCCAGCGCGAGGACAAGTCCTGGGTCGACGAGGCGGACTGGCCCGCGCCGGGCACGCGGGACGTCAAGGTCCACCCGTGGCCTGGCGGCCGTGCGAAGGGCGGGCTCGACGCGCACCCCGTCCCGGGCCGGGCGGACGTCGAATCGCTGGCGGACGACGCGTCGAAGACCGTGCAGCAGCTTGCCGATGCAGCGACGTCGGGCAACCGCCTGCTGTATGCGACTCCTGCGGTGAAACAGCCGGTGCGCCTGTCGGGCACCGCGCGCGCCGACCTGCAGCTGGCGTTCGACCGGCCGGCCGCGAACGTCACCGTGGCGCTGCTGGACCGTTCGCCGGACGGCACGTCGTTCGTGATCAGCCGGGGGTGGACGGACCCGCAGAACCGCCGTTCGCCGTCGGTCACCACACCGATCCGGCCCGGGATTTCCTACCGCATCGCGGTTTCGCTGATGCCGAAGGACTACGTGCTCCCAGCCGGGCACCACCTGGAGTTCCTCGTGGCCTCCAGCGACCACGACTACACCCTGCGGCCCCGCCCGGGTGCCGGCCTGTCGCTGGACCTGACGCGGACGTCGCTGATCCTGCCGGTCACCGGCGGGAAGCCGGCGCTGGGGTTCTGAGGAACTCCGCCACGACGGGGGCCATGACCTTCATGGACACGGCGTGGTTCTGGCCATCGAGCGTGCGGTGCGTCCCGGCGGGCAGGACTCCGGCGAGATCCAGGGCGGCCTGCTGAAGGGAGTGCGCGCTCTTGCCGCCGCCGAGAACGAGGGTGGGCTGGGCGATCGCGGCGAACTCGGTCAGCGGTTGGCCCCGAAGTGGCCCTTCGGGAGTTCGGCGTCGTAGGGCAGCGTGTGCGCGACGGCGCTGAGGCGCTTCCAGGCGCCCGGCATGAGCCGCATCATCGGGACGACGAAGCCGGGCGCCCCCTGCCGTTCGTCATGAAGTACTTCACGGCTTCGCCGCGTTTCCCTTGCGCGACCAGGGGTTCCAGCTTCGCGGTGAAGTCCGCCGGCGGGTGGTTCTCCGTCGTGGTCACGAACGGCGGCTCGTACAGCGCGATCCTGCTCAACGGCACACCGGCCTTCGCCGCACGCAGCGCCAGAACCGCGCCGGAGGCCAGGCCCCATGCGTGTGCCTCGCCCCCGGCCGGTTCGACTAGGGCGGCCAGGTCTTCCACCTCGCGCCGCACGTCTTAAGGCTGGGTGTCTTCGCTGTCCCCGAGGCCGCGGCGCTCGTAGTTGTAGACCGTGAAGTGCTCCGAGAGCAGCTCCGAAGCTGGAGCAGACCGGGGAAGTGGCGGTAGCTGAACGGCCCGGCCACGAGCACCACCGCGGGCCCCGTCGGGCTGATGTGTCGGGGCAGCGATTGGACTGCGGCGCTGGTGGGCTCGTCTCTCGGCTGTGCCGGCGTGTCCGGCAGCCGTCGGCGCCAGGCGGTCCGCGGCAGGGCCGGGAAGGCGTGTTGTGTCAGTCCGCGATCCCCGCCCGATAAGCGAACGCCACCGCCTGCGCCCGATCCCGCAGCCCCGCCTTCGAGAACAAGTGGTTCACGTGCGTCTTCACCGTGGCTTCGCTCACCACGAGTTCCCGCGCGATCTCCGTGTTCGACAGGCCCGCCGCGATGAGGCGCAGCACCTCGATCTCGCGTGCGGTCAGCCCTTCGACTTCCTGGGGGCGCACGGGGTTGCGCCGCGTGGCGGCGTCGACGAGCCGCTGCTGCAGTTCTCCGTCCACAGTGGACTGTCCGGCGGCGGCCGAGCGGAGCGCGCGGGCGATCGCCTCGGCGTCGGCGTCCTTGGTGAGGAAGCCGCGGGCGCCGGCGCGCAGGGCGCCGAGCAGGGATTCGTCGTCGGTGTAGGTGGTGAGGACGACGACTTCCGTTGAGGGGTAGCGCTCGCGGACCAGCTGCGTCGTCTCGACGCCGTCGCGACGGGGCATGCGCAGATCGACCAGCAAGACATCGGGCTGGTGCTGCGCGACGAGCTCCAGCGCCGCGTCCCCGTCGGCGGCGGCGCCGACGACCTCGACGCCCGGCAGCAACCCGAGCAGCGTCACGAGGCCTTCGCGCACCACAGCCTGGTCGTCGGCCAGCACGACGCGCAGGTTCACGCCGGCACCGTCAGGTGAATCCGCCATCCGTCCTCCCCCGGCCCGCTTTCCAGCTTCCCCTCGAGCAGCGCGACCCGCTCGCCCATGCCCCGCAAACCGTATCCCGGGGCGGGCGCGTCCGGTGGGCGCCTGCCCTGCCGGTCGAGCACGGTCAGCTCCACCTGTTGCCCGGCGAAGGCGAGCATGACGTCGACCGCGGCGCCCGGCGCGTGTTTGCGGGTGTTCGCCAGCGCTTCCTGCACGGCGCGCACGAGCGTGGTGTTCACCGCGGCGTCGAGCTCACGAGGGTCACCGGCCACGACCAGGTCGGCTCGTGCGCCCGTGTCCAACCGGTAGGCGGCCAGCAGGTCCGCGACCGCCCGCTCCACCGGCACGGCGTCCTCCCGCAGCGCGGCGACGGCCTTGCGCGCCTCGGACAGCCCGTCCGACGCGAGCTTCTGGGCCCGTTCGATCTGGGCGAGGGCTTCGGAGCTCGCGCCGTCGCGCACGAGCATGAGCCGCGCGCCCTGCAGGTTCAGCGCGAGGCCGGCAAGGGAGTGGGCGAGGACGTCGTGGACCTCGCGCGCGATGCGGGCGCGTTCGGCCAGCGCGGCGGCGCGCGCGTGCTCTTCCGCGGCGGTCTGCGCGCGGGCCAGCGCGAGCTCCGTCTGTTCGAGCCGGGCCGCCCGGTCGCGGCGGCTCGCGGCGAGCAGGATCATCACGGCGAGGATCGCGAACAGAGCCAGCGCGTTCAGCCACTCCAGCTCACGCAGGACCACCCACGCGACGATCGCGGCGGCCGTCGTCGCCAGGACCACGGCGGACAGGAGCTTGCCGAACGCGCGCATCGTGTAGAACGCGGTGCTGAACATCGCCACCGACACCCAGCTGTTCGGCTGCAGCACCCACAACGCCGCCGACGCCGCGACCACCACCGGCATCGCCGCCGGCAACACCCACCGCGGCTTCGATTCGGCCGTCGCTCGCAACAGGGGCGCGGAGGCGACGAGCGTGATGCCGAACAGCGTCCACGACCACCAGTGCGCGAAGTACGGGATCGAGAGGAGCATCGGGAACACGACGAAGCCCCACCGCACCCAGTCGGGTGTGCCGAGCCGTCCGCGGTTCCCGGTGGTCGTCGTGGCCATGGTCCTCCCCGGTCGTCCACGGGCCTCCTGGGGAGAATCTACGGGAGGGCCGGTCCCGGCCCGCTTCGTCGCGCACGGCGCGTCACCTGGCGGTTCGCCCGGCATGTACGAAAAATGTACCTTTCCCGGCTTCCCTGGACGGCGTCACTCACGCCGAAACAGGAGGTACGCACCATGTCCAGGATGCGCCGGCTCGCCGTGTTCACCGCAGCCGCCGTGCTGCCCGCGCTGGGGCTCACGTTCGCCGCCCAGGCGCCGGCGTCCGCCGCGCCCAACTTCCAGGTGCCGTTCAAGTGCGGGGTCACCGTCACGGCAGCGACGTTCAGCGGGCACAACCCCGCCAACTCCGTCGACTTCCAGAAGACCGATATCACAGGCATGCCCGTGACCGCGTCGGCGCCCGGTACGGTCACGCGCGTCGAGAACGAGGGCAGCGTCAGCTATGGCCGCTGGATCGAGCTCGACCACGGCGGCGGCTGGCGCACCCGCTACGCGCACCTGTCCGCGCAGGAGGTGTCGGTGGGCCAGAAGATCGGCCAGGGCCAGGAGATCGGCAAGGCGGGCGCGACGGGCGGCGTCACCGGTCCGCACCTGCACTTCGAGGAAAACCTGAACGGTGTCACGCAGAAGGCCGTGCTCAACGGTGTCGCCGCGGTCTACTACGGCAAGAAGGACTTCACGAGCAAGAACAACTGCGACGGCAACCCCTACTCGGCCACCGAGGTGTGCGGCTCGGGCTTCTCGGTGATCGACCAGCAGGGCCTGGGCTCGTCCGGCACGGCTTACCTGCTGTACAACGCTTCGACGCAGGCCAACTGCGTCACCACGCTGAAGTCAGTCTCGCTCGGCACGGCCAGCCCGACGTCGGCTTTCCTCGAGGTCGAGGGCAAGACGAGGGTCACGGACTCGGGCAACTTCACCTACTACGCGGGCCCGGTGAAGCAGACGGCGGGCGCCACCTGCGTGAAGTGGGGTGGCTCGGTGGGCGCGGACTCGTACACGAGCCCGTTCGAGCACTGCAGCTGAGCGGCTACCACACACGGGCGACAAAACCCGGTCCGGCCACGACGGCCGGGCCGGGTTTCTCCACAACCACCCCCGCCCATCCACAGATTCCCGGCCCCGGCCCCACACCCCGGCTGCCCACCGCATTGTGGAACCCGTGACCACCTCCACCCCGCCCGGCACGGCCCGGGCCACGCTCACCGACCCCGCGCAGCTGATCGCTTCGCTGCCCTACTTGCTCGGGTTCACGCCCGCCGACTCCGCCGTCCTCCTCGGCCACCGGCCACCCGGCACCCGCGTGGGCCTGATCCTGCGGGCCGACCTCCCGCCACGGGAACTCGTTGCCCAGCAGGCGGATTCGCTCGTTCCGCGGTTCATCGTGGACGACCACGTCGGCGTCACCGCGGTGCTCGTCGGCGGTCGGGCCGCGCCGGACGGCGAACCGCCGCACGCCGAGTTCGCCGAGGAGCTGAGACGGGCGTTCCACGAGTACGAGCTGCCGATCTTCCATCCATTGTGGACCGCCGAAATCACCGCCGGGGCACCGTGGCGGTGCTACCGCGACGCCGGCTGTGGTGGGAAGCTGCCCGATCCGCGGTCCACGGTGGTCGCGGCGACAACGACCAAGGCCGGTTTCGTCGCCTTCCGCAGCCGGGAAGAGGTCGAGGCCCTGCTGGAACCGCGCTCGCCGGAGGCCGTCGCGCGCCGCCGCGCGATGCTGTCCGGTGCGACGCCACCGTGGCGCGCCGCCGACGAACTCACCGCCGCGGCCGCCGAGATCCGCACCGCGTTCTTTCGCCACCGCCGCGACCCCGGACCACTCTCGGACGATGAGGCCGTCCGCCTCGCCCACGCCGTCGCCGTCACCCCGGTGCGCGACGCCTGCCTCGCCACTGCCGTGCCGGGGGAGTCGCCCGTCGCCCTCGCCGCCGCGGACTTCTGGCTGTCGCTGGTACGCGAACTGCCCTCCCCGCACCGTGCGGAGGTCGCCTCCCTGCTCGCCTACGCCGCTCTCATGCGCGGCGAGGGTGTCCTCGCCGGCCTGGCGCTCACCAACGCCCTCGACGCCGATCCCGAGCACATCCTCGCCCGTCTCCTCCGCACCGCCTGGGACCTCGGCACCCGCCCGTCCCGCCTCGCCGGCCTGGCGTCCCTCTCCGACGCCGTCGACCTGGGGTTGTCGGCCGTCGAGCTCGCCGAGACGGAAGAGCCACCGCCTTCCGCGTCGGAGCCGTGACGTTCTCTTCCGTCCGGGTGGGCGAGCCGCAGCCTGGAGCCCGTGGTGTGAGCTCCGTACGCGCTGACGGCCGGCTGGTGC
Organism: Amycolatopsis sp. FDAARGOS 1241; assembly: GCF_016889705.1. NCBI lineage: Bacteria > Bacillati > Actinomycetota > Actinomycetes > Pseudonocardiales > Pseudonocardiaceae > Amycolatopsis > Amycolatopsis sp. FDAARGOS 1241. The sequence continues at coordinate 6,732,893 of NZ_CP069526.1, read as the reverse complement.
TTCGCTCGCCCGAGCACGCGGGCCGGATGCTGTCTGCCCTCCCGCTCGAAGCCGGCTTCGGTCCTGCGGCCTGGCGAGGCAGAAGTGGCGCTGCCGACGTCCGTGTCGGAGCCGCGACGTTCTCTGCCGTTTCGCCGGGCGCGACGCGGCCCGGACCTGGGTGAGTCCGTACATGCGTTCCCGGGTGTGTGTTTGTCGACCGGGGTTTCGTTCGTCTGGGCACTCGGGTTGTTTGCCGTAGGCCCTTCAGCTCGAAGCCGGCTTCGGTCCTGCGGCCTGGGCGAGGCAGAAGTGGCGCTGCCGCCGTCCGGGCCGGAGCCGTGACGCTACCTGGCGACCAGGCGGGTGGGACGCGGTCCGGACGCCAATGTGTGCTCCGTGCGCGCGGTTCTGGCACGTGATGACCGATTGGGCTTTCGGTCGCACTGGCACCGCGGTCGGATGCCCGGTGCTCGGCCGGCTCGAACCCGGCCTCGGCCCCGCGGCCTCGGCGGAACGGAAGCGGCGCCGCTGACGTCCGCGTCGGTGCCGTGACGTTCTCTGGCGACCGGTGCGGTGGGCTCGCCGCGATCCGGACCCGTGTGTGGGCTCCGTACGCGGTGTCCTGGCACGTGACTGCCGACGGGGCTTCGCTCGCCCGGGCAGCTGGGCCGGTTGCCGTTGGCCCTCCGGCTCGAAGCCTGCTCCGGGCCGCGACGCCAGGTGGACTGGAGGGCATGGGGCGGACGTGGCGGATCGGCTCTTCTGAAGCCCGCAGCTCGGCAACGGTGCAGCGGCTGCGGTGTGGGGTGAGCCGGGCCACCAGCAGGCGGCTGGCTCGCCTGCTGGTGAGCCGTCCGCGGCATGGGCCGGCGCGTCGTGCGAGGCGGTTCTGATGGCCGGAAAATGCGCGGGCGCCATCCGTTCGGAAAGCGCGGTGCCACCCCTGGCCGTAGTGAAGGCGATCGAATGGTCAGCGGCCGTCATCCCTCGAGCGCACCTAGAACGCGGACTCAGCGGCGAGTGCCTCCAGGCCTGTCGACCCGGGGGCCGAACCCCACCGAACTCGCCGGCACTCCCGTCACCGGCGGACTGCCCGCAGACACCGACGGGCCCGGGCCGCCACGAGCCGGGCCCATCGGGGAGGAGTGGTGCTCAGCCGCGGCGGGACTGGGTGAACGTCCACGCGTCGGAGACGATGCCGTCGAGGTCGGTGCGCTCGGGCTTCCAGCCGAGTTCCCGGCCGGCCTTGTCGCTGGACGCGACGAGGACCGAGGGGTCGCCGGAGCGGCGGGGCGCGATCTCGGCCGGGATCGGGTGGCCGGTGACGCGCCGGCAGGACTCGACGACCTCCAGGACCGAGAAACCGGTGCCGCTGCCGAGGTTGTAGATGCGGTGCTCGCCGGCGGTGGCGTGGCGGAGGGCGAGCAGGTGGGCGTCGGCGAGGTCGGCGACGTGGATGTAGTCGCGGATGGCCGTCTTGTCGGGAGTCGGGTAGTCGTCGCCGTAGATGGAGATGTGGGCGCGGTCGCCGGTCGCGACCTGGAGGACGAGGGGGATGAGGTGTGTTTCGGTGGTGTGCCGTTCACCGAAGGCGTGGTACGCGCCGGCGACGTTGAAGTAACGCAGGCTCACCGCGGCGAGACCGTGGGCGCGCGCGAAGCTTGTGATGGCGTGGTCGATCGCGAGCTTGGACGCGCCGTAGGTGTTGGTCGGCTGCGTCGGCGCGGTCTCGGGGATCGGCGACGACTCCGGCTCGCCGTACGTGGCGGCGGTGGAGGAGAAGACGAGGCGCGGCGTGCCGTGGGCTTTCATGGCTTCGAGCAGGCGCAGCGACGTGACGACATTGCCTTCCCAGTACTTCGCGGGATCGGTCATCGATTCGCCGACGAGCGACTTCGCCGCGAAGTGCAGCACGCCGTCGAAGCCCTCGCTGAGGAGGCCCGCCGCGACGGCGGCGGCGTCGCCTTCGATGAAGCGCGCGTCGGGGTGGACGGCGTCGGCGTGGCCGGTGGACAGGTCGTCCACGACCGTGACCTGGTGACCGGCCTCGATGAGCCGCGCGGCGCATACGCTGCCCACGTAGCCTGCGCCTCCCGTGACGATCAGTTTCAGGGGGCTCTGCGGGTCCGTCACGGCGTGGCCTTTCTGGTGAGGGTGGTGACTGTGCGCCACAGTCTCCCCGCACCACGATGCAGGGGACCGCCCGGGGTTGTCCGCCCGGTCCTGCCGCACCGGCTACAGCCCCGCCGAATGCGCCCGCCCGCGACGCCAAGCGCGAACCCGAGGCTTCCAAGCCGCACCCAGACCCGGCGCGGGCCCCGAACATCGGGCGTCCGCGACAGCGCGGGACTCAGGGTGCCCTCGTGGCCGCCGCGGTGAGATGGATGGGGTGGGGCACTTGGGATCGCGACACCGCCGTCGGGCGTCCGCGCAGCGCGGCGTCTCAGGTGCCCTTGCGACCGTCGCACTTTCGGCGCCCCGGGCACACCACTGCCCCCAAGACGGGAGGCCTCGGGGCAGTGGTGATCGAAGTGCGGAGTGCGGTCAGACGTCGCGGGCGGCACCGCGGGAGGGGACGGCGGTGAAGGTGCGGGGACGGCGGAGGCCGGCGTGCTCGAAGGCTTCCTCGACGGCCGCGCGGATGCGCTCGAGGTCCGCCTCGCGAACCAGGGCGATGGCCGAACCGCCGAAGCCGCCGCCGGTCATCCGGGCACCGAGGGCGCCCGCGGTGCGGGCGGAGTCGACGGCGAGGTCGAGCTCGGCGGTGGAGATGCGGTAGTCGTCGCGCATCGAGGCATGGGAGGCGTCGAGGTGGGGGCCGATCTCGGTCAGCTTGCCCTGGTGCAGCAGGGCCACCACGTCGAGCACGCGCTGGTTCTCGGTGACCACGTGGCGCACGAGCGGCGCGAGGTCGTCGGGCAGCTGGGCGAGGGCGGCGGGCAGACCGTCGAGGGTGACGTCGCGCAGCGCCTTCACGCCGAGGAGCTCGGCGGCGCGCTCGGTGCCGCGCCGGCGTTCGCCGTAGCCGCCTTCAGCGTGGGAGTGCTTGGTGCGCGTGTCGATGATCAGCACGCGGGCGCCGGCCTCCGCCAGCGGGAAGGGCACCTGCTCCATCTCGCCGGAGCGGACGTCGAGGAAGAGCACGCACGCCTCGCGGCAGCACAGCGACGCGGTCTGGTCGAGCAGGCCGGTGGGGGCGCCGACGAAGTCGTTCTCGGAGCGCTGCACCCAGCGCGCGATCTGTGGCCGGGCCGGGGTGGCGGGGTTGCCGTCATCGAGTTCGACGCCGGCGAGCCCGAGCAGGGCCAGCGACACGGCGCACTCGAGCGCGTGCGACGAGGACAGGCCCGCGCCCGATGGCACGTCACCGGCGATCACGAGGTCGGCGCCGGCGGAGTAGCCGTGGTCGCGCAGCACCCACGCCACGCCCGCGGGGTACGCGGCCCAGCCCTGCACCGAACCCGGGGCGAGGGACGCGATGTCGAGGAGGTCCGAGTACTGCAGCTGCCCGTCGTCGCCGAGGGTGGCGACGTTGAGCTTGCCGTCTTCGCGCCGCGACGCCGCCACCGCGAGGCGGTGGGGGAGCGCGAAGGGCAGGACGAAACCGTCGTTGTAGTCGGTGTGCTCACCGATCAGGTTCACCCGGCCCGGAGCCGACCAGACCCCGGCCGGGGCCCGGCCGTGGATCTCCTGGAACGCCCTGGCCGCGTCGCCGGCGGGGCTCACCGAGCCTGCGCCAGCACGGCGTGCAGTGCCGAGGTGGAGACCTGCGCGGTGGAGCTGGTCTCGCCGCCGGTGATCTCGATGGTGACGGTGCCGCCGTTGGCCTTGCCCACGGTGACGCGGCCGCCGGGCACGATGCCGACGGACTTGAGCTCGGTGAGCAGCGATTCGTCGAGCTGCACGTGCTCGGCGATGCGGCGGATCACGACGTCGCCGCCGCCGGTGCGGGCGAACTCGTCGAGCCGGACGAGATCGGACTCCGCGGGCGGGGCCGGGTCGCCGTCGCCGAGCTTGTCGAGGCCCGGGATCGGGTTGCCGTACGGCGAGGTGGTCGGGTGGTCGAGCAGCTTCACCAGCTTGCGCTCGACGGCCTCGCTCATCACATGCTCCCAGCGGCACGCCTCGGTGTGCACGTGCTCCCACTCGAGCCCGATGACGTCGACGAGGAGGCGCTCGGCGAGACGGTGCTTGCGCATGACGGCGATCGCGAGCTCCCGGCCGTGGTCGGTCAGCTGCAAGTGCCGGTCGTCGGCCACCACGACCAGCCCGTCGCGCTCCATCCTGGCCACGGTCTGGCTCACGGTGGGCCCGCTCTGCTGCAGGCGCTCCGCGATCCGGGCCCGCAGCGGGACGACACCCTCTTCTTCGAGCTCGTAGATCGTACGCAAGTACATCTCGGTGGTGTCGATGAGATCGTTCACGCTGTCCCCTTCGTCCGCGTTGCTCATCGTAGTCGTTGGCCCCGGCACCGACGGCACGCGGCGACATAACAAGCCACCCGCCCTGAAAAGTCCGGCCCCGGTGTGCTCCGGGCGCGCGGACCTGCAGGATGGGGGCCATGGGACCGTTGATCACGCCTGCCGAGTTCGCCGCCCTTCCCGACGCCGAGCGACCCGTCGTGCTGGACGTGCGCTGGCGCCTGGCCGGGCCGCCCGGAGCCGACTCCTACCGCGAAGGCCACGTGCCTGGAGCGGTGTTCGTCGACCTCGACACGGCGCTCGCGGCCCCGCCGGGCGAGGGTGGCCGGCACCCCTTGCCCGCCTCCGCGGATCTACAGCGTGAGCTGCGGAAAGCCGGGGTGCGCGCCGACCGGCCGGTGGTCGTGTACGACGACGCCGACGGCTCCGTCGCCGCCCGCGCCTGGTGGCTGCTGCGGTGGGCCGGGCACGCCGACGTGGCGGTCCTGGACGGCGGTTACGCAGCGTGGCTCGCCGAAGGCCGCGAGGTCACCGCCGACGTGCCGGCACCCGAGCCCGGCGACCTCGAGGTCCGCCCCGGCGGCATGCCGGTGCTCACCGCCGACGAAGCCGCCGCCCGCGCCCGCGAAGGGATGCTCTTCGACGCCCGGGCCCACGCCCGCTACACCGGCGAGACCGAACCCGTCGATCCGCGCGCGGGGCACATCCCGGGCGCCGTGAGTGCGCCGTCGTCGGACCACGCCGGGCCCGACGGCCGCTGGCGCGCGCCGGCCGACCTCGCCGCCCGCTTCGCGGATCTCGGCCTGACCGCGGACACCCCCGTCGGTGCCTACTGCGGCTCCGGTGTCACGGCGTCTTCGGTGGTCCTCGCCCTCGAGATCGCCGGCCACCCGGCACCGGCCGCGCTCTACGCGGGTTCGTGGTCGCACTGGTCCCGCGACCCCGAGCGCCCCGCCGCCACCGGCCCGGAGCGCGGCTGAGCTGTCGCGAACCGGGCTGTGAGCCCGTCCGGCCAGTACAGTGCGGTACATGTCCTCGCCTGCTGTCCTCTGGGATGCCGCGCTGCTGGGGTACGACCTCGGGGGCGAGCACCCCTTCAACCCCGTCCGGCTGGAGCTCACGGTGCGGCTGGCCACCGAACTCGGGGTGCTGCAAGGCGTCGAGCTGCTCGTGCCCACCGCGGCCGGCGACGAGGAGCTGCTGCGGATCCACGCGCCCGAATACCTGGCGGCGGTGAAGGAAGCGCCGCTCGTCGGGTGGGACGTCGGGCACGGGCTGGGCACGGCGGACAACCCCGTGTTCGCCGGGATGCACGAGGCCTCGGCGCTCGTGGTCGGGTCGACGCTGCTCGCGGCGCGCAAGATCGCGGACGGGGAGGTCAAGCGCGCCGTCAACATCGCGGGCGGGCTGCACCACGCGATGCGCGACCACGCGTCCGGCTTCTGCGTGTACAACGACTGCGCTGTCGCGATCTCCTGGCTGCTCGACCACGGCTTCGACCGCATCGCCTACCTCGACACCGACGTCCACCACGGCGACGGCGTCCAGAAGGCGTTCTACGACGACCCGCGAGTGCTCACGGTTTCGCTGCACCAGCACCCGTTCACGCTGTGGCCCGGCACGGGTTACGCGGCCGAGATCGGCACGGGCAAGGCGGCAGGCACGTCCGTGAACATCCCGCTGCCGCCGCAGACGAAGGACCCCGGGTGGCTGCGGGCGTTCCACGCGGTGGTGCCGTCGCTGCTGGCGGAGTTCGAGCCGCAGATCCTGGTGACGCAGTGCGGAGTCGACTCGCACGAGGAGGACCCGCTGGCCGACCTGTCGCTTTCGGTCGACGGGCACCGCACGATCTACGAGACCATGCGCGATCTCGCGGAGACCTACGCCGACGGGCGCTGGCTCGCGGTCGGCGGGGGCGGTTACCAGCTGATCCGCGTGGTCCCGCGCTCGTGGACGCACCTGATTGCCACGGTGCTCGATCGCGACGTCGCGCCCGAGACGGCCCTGCCGCCCGGCTGGGTCTCCTCGATCACGAAGGTCGCGCCGACCGCCGAGCTCCCGCGCGCCATGACCGACGAGCGCGACACCGCGTTCAAACCGTGGGGCGACGAAGCCGACGAACCGGTGGACGTCACGATCCGCGACACCCGCCGCGCCGTCTTCCCCCTCCACGGCCTCGATCCGGACGACCCGAGGGACTGACATGTCCGAAGACCCCGACGAAGGAAAGGGCCGGCGCGACCCCTACGACTATCCCCGCGACTGGGAAGCCGACGTCGTCCTCTCCGACGGCGGCACCGTGCACCTGAGGCCCATCGTGCCGTCGGACGCCGACAACCTCGTCGCGTTCCACAGCCGCCTTTCGGAGCGCACCCGGTATCTGCGCTATTTCGGCGCCTACCCGCGCATCCCGCCGCGCGACCTCGAACGGTTCTCCACTGTGGACCACCACGACCGGGTCGCGTTCGTGGCTTTGCTGGGCGACGACATCGTGGCCGTCGGGCGTTACGAGCGGCTCGACGGCGGGCCGTCGGCCGAGGTCGCGTTCGTGGTCGACGACAAGCACCAGGGCCGCGGGCTCGGCTCGATCCTGCTGGAGCACCTGGCCGCCGCGGCGTCGGAGAGCGGGCTGCGCCGGTTCGTCGCGGAGGTCCTCGCCGAGAACGCCGCCATGGTCCGTGTGTTCCGCGACGCCGGTTACCAGGTGAGCCGCGCCATCGAGGAAGGCGTGCTGCACCTGGAGTTCGACATCGACCCGACGGAGGAGTCGCTCGCCGTCGCGCGCTCGCGTGAGCAGGCCGCCGAGGCGCGCAGCGTGCACAACCTGCTGCACCCGCGCTCGGTCGCGGTGATCGGCGCGTCGGCCGATCCCACGAAGGTCGGGCACGTGGCCTTCGCGAACATGCTGGCCGCCGATTTCGCCGGCACCGTCTACCCGGTCAACCCCGAGCACCGCTCCGTGCGCGGCGTCCGCGCGTACGCGTCCGTGCTCGACATCCCGGACCCGGTCGACCTCGCGGTGGTGGCCGTGCCCGCCGAGGTCGTGGAATCCGTGCTCGACGCCTGTCTCGCCAAGGGCGTGAAGACACTGGTGATCGTGTCGGGCGGCTTCGCCGAATCCGGACCGCTCGGCCTGCACGCCGAACTGCGGCTCGTCGGCGAGGCCCGGGCGCACGGCATGCGCGTGGTGGGCCCGAACGCGCTCGGCGTCCTCAACACCGCGCCCGGTGTCCGGCTCAACGCGACGCTCGCGCCGCGGCTGCCCAAGCGCGGACACACCGGGTTCTTCTGCCAGTCGGGTGCACTGGGCACCGCGATCCTCGCCGACGCCGGTTCGCGCGGGCTCGGCCTCTCGACGTTCGTCTCCGCCGGCAACCGCGCCGACGTGTCGGGCAACGACTTGCTGCAGTACTGGGAAACCGACCCCGAAACGGATCTGGTGCTGCTCTACCTCGAGTCCTTCGGCAACCCGCGCAAGTTCGCCCGCCTCGCGCGGCGGCTCGCGCGCAGCAAGCCGATCGTCGCGGTGAAGTCCGGCCGGCACGCGGTGCGCCCGCAGCTGGCCGCGACGTCGGCGGAAGTCGACGAGGCGAGCGTGCAGGCGCTGTTCGAACAGGCCGGGGTCGTGCGCGTGGAGTCGCTCGCGCAGCTCTTCGACACGGCGCTGGTGTTCGCGCACCAGCCGCTGCCGGCCGGGCCGCGTATCGCGATCGTCGGCAACTCCAGCGCGATCGGCCTGCTCGCCGCCGACACCGCCCGCGCGCAGGGCCTGCACGTCGCCTTCGATCCCGTGGACATCGGCCCGCAGGCCGGGCCCGCCGCGTTCGCCGAAGCGGTGCGCGACGCCCTGGATTCGGCCGAGGTCGACGCGCTGATCGCCGTGTTCGCGCCGCCGATCACGATCCCCGGCACCGCCTACGCGCGGGCGCTGAAACAGGCTGTGCTCGAGCAGAAGCGGACGAAGCCCGTCGTCTCGACGTTCCTCGCGGCCGAAGGCGTGCCCGACGAACTCGCGGTGCTCACCGATTTCGGCGTCCCCACGCGGGGTTCCATTCCGTCGTACCCCAGCCCCGAGCGCGCGGTGAACGCGCTGGCCCGCGTCGTGCGCTACTCGGCCTGGCGCCAGCGGCCACAGGGCTCGCTCGTGCGCCCGGCCGGGCTGCACGTGGAGAAGGCGCAGCAGATCGTGCGCGAGCTGCTCGCCGCCGACGGCCACTCCACGATGCTGTCGGACGACGATGTGGTGCGACTGCTCGGCTGCTACGGCGTGGACGTCGTGCCGTTCCGCGTGGTGTCCGATGTGGACGAAGCGGTGACGGCCGCCGCGGAGCTCGGTTACCCGGTCACGCTCAAGGCTGTCGACGAGCGACTGCGCGGCCGCCCGGACCTCGCCGGCGTGCGGCTCGACCTCACGTCCGCGGACTCCGTCCGCGTGGCCTACCGCGACCTGTGCGAGGTCTCCGGTGACAACGAGCTGTACGTGCAGCGAATGGCGCCCAAGGGGATCTCGTGCGTGATCGGGCTGCAGGACGACCCGTCGTTCGGCACGCTCGTGTCGTTCGGGCTCTCGGGGTTGGTCAGCACGCTGCTGGGCGACCGCGCCTACCGCGCCATCCCGGTGACCGACGTCGACGCCGCCACGCTCATCCGCGAGCCGCGCACGTCGCCGCTGCTCACCGGCTACCGCGGCGACGAACCGGCGGACCTGGCGGCGCTGCAGGACATGGTGCTGCGCGTGGCCGCGCTGGCCGAGGACAACCCGGAGGTCCGGTCGCTCGCGCTCGACCCGATCCTCGCTTCGCCCGACGGCGCGTTCGTCGCCAACGCGCGTTTGGTCCTCGGCCCGACCCCGACGCGGCCGGACACCGGGCCGCGGCGGCTGCGGCACATCACTCCGTCGGACTGAGCGTTCGCGGAGAGGGCGCTGCCGGATCGGGCGCTGCGGGATGGGGCGCTGCGGGATGGGGCGCTGCCGGATCGAGCTGTGCCGGGTCGGCTTCCGCCGGCAGCCCGCCCAGGGCCGGCAGCTGCGCGGTCGCGCCGCCGCCGGTGAACTCCGGGCGCTTGGCCGCCGCGAAGTAGCGGTGCACCGGGTACTCGACGTCGATACCGACGCCGCCGTGCAGGTGCACGCGGTGTGCGCGACGCGGCGGCCGGATTCGGCAGCCCAGTACTTCGCCGTCGCCACCTCGGCGCCGGCGGGCACGCCCCTGCCGAGAGCCGCCGCGCCGTCTACCACAGCGCGAGCCGGACCGCTTCGACGTCGACGTAGGCGTCGGCCTGCCGCCGGCGCACGGCCTGGACCGCGCCGATCGCGTGGCCGAACTGCTCGCGCTCACACGTGTACGCCGCCGTCGGTTCGAGCGCCCTTTCGACGATGCCCAGCTGCTGCGCGCCCAACCCGAGCGCGCCGCGCAGCCGTAGCACCCGGGCGAGGTCACCGCCTCGTCGCCTACACCGCGAGCGAGTTCGCGATCCGCGGGATGACCAAGGTCGCCGCGCTGGAGCTGGGCGCACGCAGCATGCGGGTCAACTCCGTCCGCCCGGGCATGATCGGCACGAAGGTGGTGTCCGAAGTCGCCGGGGCCGACGTCGACGTGTCGTGGGTCGGCAAGAAGGTGGCGCTCGGGCGCGTGAGCCGGGCCGACGAGATCGCGCCGCTGCTGGTGTTCCTCGCGAGTGACGAGAGCTGGCACTGCACCGGGAGTGAGTTCGTCGCTGATGGGGAGCGACGGCTGCGCATGCGTTGAAAGTGTGAACAGCGGAGCGACGCTCCTCCGTTGAGAGTGGCGGTGGGGCGTGGAGGAAGTGTTCAAGAAGCTGTGATCAACACGACTGAGAGCGACTGGTGAACACCGCTAACGGAAATCGGGCGGGAGGTATGGACAACACTCGGGGGTGACTACTGGGAGGTGTGGTGGGCGAAACCGGCTCGATCACCCTCCCGGGCACCGCGGCGCTGACCCAGGTCGGCCGGCTCGCCACGCTGTCCTGGGAGGTGCTGCGGGCGATCTTCCGGCGTCCGTTCCAGTTCCGCGAGTGGATCCAGCAGTGCTGGTTCTTCGCGAGTGTCACGATCTTGCCGACCGCTTTGGTGGCCATCCCCTTCGGGGCCGTGATCGCGCTTCAGCTGGGGTCGCTGACCACGCAGATCGGCGCGCAGTCGTTCACCGGCGCCGCCAGCGCGCTCGCCATCGTGCAGCAGGCCAGCCCGCTGATCACGGCGCTGCTCGTGGCCGGTGCGGGCGGCAGCGCCGTCTGCGCTGACATCGGCGCGCGCAAGATCCGCGAGGAGATCGACGCGATGGAAGTGCTCGGCGTCAACCCGGTGCAGCGCATCGTGGTGCCGCGGGTGCTGGCGGCGATCGTCGTGTCGGTGCTGCTCAACGGCCTGGTCAGCGTGGTCGGGGTGCTCGGCGGCTACTTCTTCAACGTCGTGCTGCAGGGCGGCACGCCGGGTGCGTACTTGGCGAGCTTCAACGCCCTGGCGCAGGTGCCGGACCTGTGGATCAGCGAGATCAAGGCGCTCCTCTACGGTTTCGTCGCCGGGGTCGTCGCCGCGTTCCGCGGGCTGAACCCCGCGGGCGGGCCGAAAGGCGTGGGCGACGCGGTGAACCAGGCCGTGGTGATCACGTTCCTGCTGCTGTTCCTCATCAACGTCGTGCTCACCGCGATCTACCTCAAGATCGTGCCGCCGAAGGCGCTCTGACGTGACGGCCGAACCGATCGACGCCCCGGCGCTGTCCGACCGGACGCTCGAGATCATCGCGCGTCCGGGCGCGAGCCTGGAGGGCCTCGGGCGCCAGCTGTCGTTCTACGGCCGCGCGCTCGCGTGGTCGCCGCGCACGGTCCGCCGCTACGGCCGCGAGACCACGCGCCTGCTGACCGAGGTCTGCTTCGGCACGGGCGGGCTCGCGGTGATCGGCGGGACGCTGGGCGTGATGATCGGGATGACCCTCTTCACCGGGCTCATCGTCGGCCTGCAGGGTTACTCGGCGCTCAACCAGCTCGGCACCGCCGCGCTCACCGGCTTCATCTCCGCCTACTTCAACACGCGGGAGGTCGCGCCGCTCTCGGCCGGGCTCGCGCTCTCGGCGACGGTCGGCTGCGGCTTCACCGCGCAGCTCGGCGCGATGCGGATCTCCGAGGAGATCGACGCGCTCGAGGTGATGGCCGTGCCGAGCATGCCCTACCTCGTGACCGCCCGCGTGCTCGCCGGCGTCACCGCGGTGATCCCGCTGTACGCGGTCGGCCTGCTCTCGTCCTACCTCGCGTCGCGCCAGATCACGATCTGGCTCTACGGCCAGTCGGCCGGCACCTACGACCACTACTTCACGCTGTTCCTCCCGCCCGAGGACGTGTTGTGGTCGTTCGCGAAGGTGCTCGTGTTCAGCGTGCTCGTGATCCTTTCGCATTGTTATTACGGCTACACGGCCGACGGCGGCCCGGCCGGCGTCGGGGTCGCGGTGGGCCGCGCGGTGCGCACGTCGATCGTGCTGATCTCGGTGCTCGACTTCTTCCTGAGCCTCGCGATCTGGGGCGCCAACACGACGGTGCGGATCTCGGGATGAGCACACGGCGCGAACTGCTGAAGCGGCTCCGGTACCAGGTGCTGGGGCTGATCTTCCTCGTCGTCGCGGCCCTGTTCTTCACGACGACGATCGCGATCTACAAGAAGGTGTTCACCCCCGTCACGCTCGTGACGCTCGAAACCGACCACGTCGGCAGCCAGCTGCGCACGGGCGGTGACGTGAAGGTGCGCGGCCTGCTCGTGGGCGAGATCCGCGCGGTCATGGCGAAGGGTGACCACGCGGAGCTCGAACTCGCGCTGCAACCGGACAAGATCGGCGAGATCCCGAGCAACGTTTCGGCCCGGCTGCTGCCCAAGACGCTCTTCGGTGAGCGGTACGTCGCATTGCAGCTGCCCGCGAGCCCCGCGCGGCACATCGAAGCCGGCGACGTGATCCCGCAGGACCGCAGCAGCACGGCGATCGAGCTGGAGCAGGTGCTCGACGACGTGCTGCCGCTGCTGCAGGCCGTGCAGCCGGAAAAGCTGTCGAGCACGCTGAGCGCAGTGTCGACCGCACTCGACGGGCACGGCAAGCGGCTCGGCCAGACGCTCGCGCAGCTGTCGGACTACCTCGGCAAGCTGAACCCGTCGCTGCCGGACCTCAAGGCCGACATCACGGGACTGGCCGGCGTTTCCGCCACGTACGACAAGGCTGCACCGGATCTGCTCGACGCCCTCGCGGACCTGACGACCACGAGCCAGACCATCGTCGCGAAGCGCCAGGGACTGTCCGATGTGTACGCCTCGGTGTCCGCCGCGTCCGCGGACCTCACGAGCTTCCTGGACGTGAACAAGGACAACCTGATCCGCCTCACCACGGCCGTGCAGCCGACGCTCGACGTGCTCGCGAAGTACGCACCCGAGTACCCGTGCCTGCTCAAACAGCTCGCCGGCTCCGTGCCGGAGGCGGAACTCGCGTTCGGCAAGGGCACCGCGCACCCCGAGGTGAGCCGCGTGACGATCGAGTTCACCGCCGGCCGCGGCAAGTACCTGCCCGGCGTCGACGAGCCGAAGTACGACGACAAGCGCGGCCCGCGCTGCTACCCGCAGGTGCCCAAACCCGGGTACTGGCCGCAGTACCCGCCCGACGGCGCCGTGAAGGACGGTTCGACGAAGCCCGTGCCGCCGCACAACCCGCCCGAGTCGCTGCCTGGTGAGATCACGTCCGGCGCGATCACGTCGAGCACCATCGCGAAGAACGGTGTCGCCGGGGGCGGCGGCGAATCCGGTGGTGCGCCGTCGGTGATCGGGTCGACGGACGAGCAGCAGCTCATCGACCTGCTCGTCTCGCCCGCGCTGGGCACGACCCCGGACCAGGTGCCGGACTGGGCGAGCCTGCTCGTCGGGCCGCTCTACCGCGGGACGGAGGTGGAGCTCAAGTGAGGTCGTTCGTCCCCGCACTGGTGAAGATCCTCGTGTTCGCCGCGGTCACGGTGCTGCTCACCGGAATTCTCGCCACCACGATCGCGAACACGAACTTCGGTACCACGGCAGGGTTCGCCGCGAAGTTCACCGACGCGTCGGGCCTGCAGGCGGGTGACGACGTGCGCATTTCGGGCGTGAAGGTCGGGCAGGTCGACTCCATCGCCGTTCAGCAGGGCGACCGGAATTTCGCCGAGGTGCGGTTCGCCGTCGACGCGCAGTACAAGCTGCCCGCCCTGACCACCGCGACCATCAAGTACCGCAACCTCGTCGGCCAGCGTTACCTCGCGCTCGGCACCGACGTGACCGGCGGCGGCACGCTCTCGCACGGCGCGACGATCCCGCCCGAGCGCACGAAGCCCGCGCTCAACCTCACCGTGCTGTTCAACGGGTTCAAACCGCTGTTCCAGGCGCTGGACCCGAAGGAGGTCAACCAGCTCTCGGCCGAGATCATCCAGGTCTTCCAGGGTGAGGGCGGCACGATTACGAGCCTGCTCGCGCACACGGCGTCGATCACCACGTCGATCGCCGGCAAGGACCAGGTGATCGGGCAGGTCATCGACAACCTCAACCAGGTCCTGACCACCGTCAACGCGCGCGGGCCGCAGCTGGGTGACCTGATCGACCAGACGCAGCGGCTCGTGAGCGGGCTGGCCGAGCAGCGCAGGCCGATCGGCGACGCGGTGGGCGCGCTGGGCGAACTGACGGACGCGACGTCCGGCCTGCTGGCCGACGCCCGGCCCGCGGTGCGCGACGACGTCAAGCAGCTCGGCACGCTGTCGGACAACCTCGCGGACTCCGACCAGCTGCTCGACCACCTGCTGCAGGTGCTGCCGGGCAACCTGGAAAAGTTCACGCGGACCCTGAGCTACGGCAGCTGGTTCAACTATTACTTGTGCGGGATCGAAGGCACCGTCGGGATTTCATCGCTCGACGTGACGCTGCCGATCGTGCCGTTGCCCGCGACGCAGCGCGCGCCGAGGTGTGGCCCGTGAAACCCCTCAAAGAACACAACCAGGCGTCGGTCGGTGCGGTGACGCTCGTGCTGATCCTGCTCGTGACCGCCGTCGCCTACTTCTCCGACGACATCCCGCTGTTCGGCAACGGCACCACGTATTCCGCCTACTTCGGCGAAGCCGCCGGGCTCGCGCCGGACAACGAGGTGGAGGTCGCCGGCGTGAAGGTGGGGCAGGTGACGTCGGTGGAGCTGGCGCACAAGCAGGTGCTGGTGAAGTTCCGCGTGAAGGGCGTGCGCGTCGGCGACGCGTCGACCGCGTCGATCGAGATCAAGACGCTGCTGGGGGAGAAGTACCTCGCGCTCGACCCGAAGGGGGCCGGCACACAGAGCCCCGGCGACACCATCCCCCTGAAGCGCACGCGCACGCCGTTCCAGCTGCAGGACGCGTTCGACCAGCTGTCCACGACCGTCGGCGACATCGACACGAAGCAGCTCGCCGACAGCTTCACCGCGTTGTCCGATTCGCTGTCGGGCAGCCCGCAATACCTGAAGGACACGCTCTCGGGCCTGTCCGCGCTGTCGAAGACGGTGTCCTCGCGCGACGCCGACCTGCACACGCTCCTGGCCAACACGAGCGCGATCTCGAAGACGCTGTCCGATCGCAACACCCAGCTGCAGCAGGTGATCAGCGACGGCGACCTGCTGCTGACCGAGCTGCAGAACCGGCGCGAGCAGATCGCGGCGCTGCTGAAGGGCACGCAGCAGCTCTCCCAGCAGCTCTCGGGCCTCGTCGCCGACAACCGCACGCAGCTGAAGCCGACGCTCGACGCGCTGGGGAAGGTGACCGACGTGCTGCAGCGCAACCAGAGCAACCTCGACCGCGGCCTCGCGCTCATGGCGCCGTTCGCACGCGTCGGCGCCAACGCGACGGGCAACGGCCGCTGGTTCGAGGGTTACCTGTGCGGCCTGCTGCCGCCGACGATCACCGCGGGCGGGTTGTCGATCAACCCCGCGGGCTGCACCCCGCCGATCGCGGCGCCGAACCAGGGGGTGGGTGGCCGGTGACGCCCGAAGAAGTACTTCCTCCCGCGGAGGCGGCATGACCATCGAGACCAAAGCGCAGCGGAACCTGGTGTCGTGGCTGGGGTTCGCGTGTGTGCTGGCGTTGCTGCTCACCGCCGGGCTGTGGCTGGTGTTCCGCGGCGGCACCGGGACGACGTTGTCGGCGTACTTCGGGAAGACGGTCGGGCTGTACGCGGGTTCTTCGGTCCGCGTGCTGGGTGTGCCCGTCGGTGAGGTCACGGAGGTGACGCCCGACGGCCAGGCCGTGCGCGTGGACATGCGCGTGAACGACGACGTGCCGATCCCGGCGAACGTCGGCGCGGTCGTGGTCGCGCCGAGCCTCGTCAGCGACCGCTACGTGCAGCTGACGCCGGCGTACGACAGCGGCCCGACGCTCGCGAGCGGCACCGTGCTCGCGCGCGACAAGACGGCCACGCCGGTCGAGCTCGACGACCTGTATGCGAGCCTCGACAAGCTCTCCACCGCGCTGGGACCCCACGGTGCCAACAAGAACGGCGCCCTGTCCGAAGTCCTCGACACGGCGGCGCAGAACCTCAAGGGCAACGGCGCGGACCTCAACTCGACCGTCGGGCGGCTCGCGGACCTCGCGGGCACCCTGGACGATTCGAAGGACGACCTGTTCTCGACCGTCCAGAACCTCAACTCGTTCACCGGTGCCCTCGCGCAGAGCGACAGCCGGCTCAACGAGTTCTACGAACGCGTTGCCGACGTGAGCGGGTTCCTCGCCGACGATTCGGCCGACGTCGGGGCCGCGCTCACCTCGCTCGCCTCGTCGCTGGGTGAGGTGAAGCAGTTCGTGGCGGACAACAAAACCGGCCTCGAATCCAATGTAGACAAGCTCGCGTCGCTCACGAAGGTGCTCGTGGACCAGCGCGCCACGCTTGCCGAGGTGCTCGACGTCGCGCCCACCGGCGCCACGAACTTCATCAACTCCTACGACGCCGCGTCGGGCACGATCGCCGTGCGCGACAACCTCAACGAGATCACCAACCCGCCGATCCTCACCGTCTGCCGGTTGCTGGCCGCGGGCACCCCGAAGAACGTGCCGGCCACGCTCACCGACATCTGCCAGCAGCTCGCGCCGGTGCTCGACGGCACGCTGAAGCTGCCGACGGTGCCGCAGGCGCTCAACTCACTGGAGAACGGCCGGCTGCCACCATTGCCGCTGCCGCTCGTGGACGTGCTGACCCAGGGCGGTGCCAAGTGAAGCGCGTGCGCCGGCGGCTGGCCGGGGTGCTCGCCGGGGTGCTCGTGCTCGCCGGGTGCAGCGACGGCGGGTTCAACGGCCTGTACTCCACCCCGCTGCCGGGTGGCCCGGACCTCGGCGACCACCCGTACCACGTGACGGCGCTGTTCACCGACGTGCTCGACCTCGTGCCGCAGGCGAGCGTGAAGGTGAACGACGTCGCCGTCGGGCGGGTCGACCGGATCACGCTCACGCCCGACACCCGCTCCGCACTCGTCGCGATGACGGTGAACGGCGACGTGCAGCTACCCGCCAACGCGCACGCCGAGCTGCGCCAGTCGAGCTTGCTGGGCGAGAAGTTCGTGGAGCTGAGCGCACCGGCGGCGGAGAAGCCCGAAGGGCACCTCGCCGACGGCGTGCAGATCCCGTTGGGCCGCACCAACCGCAACCCCGAGGTCGAGGAGGTGCTCGGCGCGCTTTCCCTGCTGCTCAACGGCGGCGGTCTCGGGCAGCTGCAGGACATCAGCCACGAGCTCAACGACGCGTTGTCCGGCAACGAGCCGGAGATGCGTGCGCTGCTGTCGCGTGTGGACGATCTCGCGACGCAGCTGGACGGGCACAAGGGCGAGATCCTGCGGGCGATCGACGGGCTCGGCAAGCTCTCGCACACGCTCGCGGGGCAGCAGCAGAACATCAAGACGGCGCTGGACAACCTGGCGCCGGGGCTGAAGATCGTCGCGGACCAGCGCGACCAGCTCGTGGAAATGCTGACCGCGCTGAACAAGCTCTCCGGCGTCGCGGTGGACACCGTGAACCGCAGCCGTGACCAGCTCGTCGCGAACCTCCAGGCGCTGAAGCCGACGCTGCAGAAGCTCGCTGAGGCCGGCCAGGACCTGCCCACCGCGTTGCAGATCCTGCTCACCTACCCGTTCCCGGACTACGCGGGCAACACCATCAAGGGCGACTACGCCAACGTCGACGCGACCGTGAACCTGGATCTGGACAAGCTCGTGCGGAACTTCACGAGCTCCTCGCAGCCGCCGGTCCAGATCCCGGGGCTGACGGGCCCGCAGCCGGGGCCGGGCACCCCGGCTTTGCCGCTGCCGCTGCCGACCACCGCACCGCCGGCGAAGAACCAGCCCGGTCCCGGCGGACTGCTGGGCGGCCTGCTCGGCCCCGTGCTCGGCGGAGGTGCGGGATGACGACCCGCAAGACGCGCCTCCAGCTCATCGCCTTCCTCGTGATCGCCGTGGTGTCGGTGGTCTACGCCGGCGGTAAGTACGCGGGGCTCGACCGGCTCTTCGGCTCGCGCGGCTACCAGGTGACGCTGCAGCTCGCCGATTCCGGCGGGATCTTCGTCAACTCCGAGGTCGCTTACCGCGGCGTGACAGTCGGGCGCGTCACGAACCTGACGCTCACCGGCCACGGCCTCGACGTGCACCTCGACCTCGACTCGGGCGGCCCCGACATCCCCGACGACCTGAAGGCCCAGGTGGCCAACCGGTCGGCGGTGGGGGAGCAGTTCGTGGACCTGCTGCCGAACCGCGAGACAGGCCCGTACCTGCACGACGGGTCGGTGATCACACAGGACCGCACCTCGTTGCCCGCGTCGCCCGACTCCGTGCTGGCGCACCTGGACGACCTGGTGGCGAGCGTGCACCCGGAGTCGCTGAAGACCGTGGTGGACGAGACCTACGACGCGTTCGCCGGCTCGGGGCCGCAGCTGCAGAAGCTGCTCGACAGCACGAGTTCGCTCACCGCCACGGCCGCGCAGTACATCCCGGACACCCGTGGGCTGCTCGCCCACTCGCGCACGGTGTTCGCGACCCAGGAGCGGCAGGCGCAGGACATCACCGACTTCGCGGGCGGGCTGAAGACGATCGCGGCGCAGCTGAAATCGTCGGATCCGGATCTGCGCACGGTGATCGACCAGGCGCCGCAGCTGAGCCGCCAGATCAGCGACGTGCTGGCCACCTCGGGCACCGACCTCGGGGTGATCTTCGCGAATTCCCTGACCACGGCCCAGATCACGTCCGCGCGCACGGACGCGATCGAGGAGCTGTTCGTGGCGTACCCGGTGATCTCGGCGTTCTCGCCGTCGACATCGCCGGACGGCACCGGCCACCTCGGCGTGGTGTTCGACTTCTTCGACCCGGCGTCCTGCACCAAGGGCTACGAGGGTACGAAACAGCGGCCGGCCGACGACACCACCGAGGCGCCGGTGAACATGAACGCCTACTGCGCCGAACCGCCCGGCAGCCCCACCGGGGTCCGCGGTTCGCAGAACGCGCCGTACGCGGGCAAACCGCCGGCGATCCCGGCCGCGCCGAAGGAGCCGGCGGCGTCGGCAACGCCGGACGCGAACCAATTGCCGGGCTTGCTCGACCTGCTCACGCCGCCGCCCGCCGGCGGGCTCGGGGCGCTGCTGGGCGGCTCGTGATGAGGACGCGGCTGCTCGTCGCGGTGCCGGTGCTGGCCGTGGTGGCCGCCGCGTGGTTCGGCTGGTCGTGGTGGCGCGCGGCGCACGACGACTCCCTGACGCGCGGGCGCGACCGCGACGCCGTGCTGGCGGCGGCGACCACGGAACTGGTCACCCTCAACACGATCGACTACCGCACCGCCGGCGCCGACGTCGACCGCTGGCTCGGCGCCACCACCGGCCAGTACGGCAAGAACCTCGCCGACGACCGGCAGCTGCAGGTCGGCCGCGCGACGAGCACCAAGACCGTGTCGACGGCGTCGCTGCGGCAGGCGGCCGTCACGGAACTCGACCCGGCCGCGGGCACCGCGCGCGTCATCGCGGTACTCGACGTGCGCGTGAGCACCGGCGGCGGCGCGGCGGTGCCGAAGCAGGCGCGCCTGACGGTCGACTTCACGCGCGAGGGCAGCGCGTGGAAGGTCGGCGGCGTTCAGGCGGTGGGTTCGTGAACCGCGCGGTGCGGGCCGCCGTGGCGGTCACCGTCGTCGCGCTCGCATGTGCCGTCTGGTTCGCCGTCCAGGCCTCGGCCCTGCAGCCCCGCGACGACGACGCCCTCGTCGACCTGGCCACCACCGAGCAGGTCCGCGACCAGGTGAGTTCGGCGGTGAAAGCCCTGTTCTCCTACGACTACGGCAACCTCGACCGCACCTCGCGCGCCGCCGCCGACGTGCTCAGCGGCCCGGCCGTCGGCCAGTACCGCGCGCAGTTCGCCGCGGCGGGCAAGCGTGCCACCGACGGCAAGCTCATCCGCACCACCACCGTCCGCTCCGCCGGCGTCCGCACCCTCCACGGCGACGAGGCCACCCTGCTGCTCTTCCTCGACCAGCAGACGATCCTGCCGGGCGGGGGCGCACCGCGGGCGTCCGTCGCGCAGCTGGCCGTCACCGCCCACCGCGCCGACGGCCAGTGGAAGATCACCGGTCTCGATCCGCTCTGAGCCACGGCTCGGCGCCGGCCGGGACCCCTCCCACGGTGTTCGTCCTACGGTTCGCCGCAGTGACGGAACAACGTGGAGGGCCGGTGCGGGACAGCCAGAAAGCCGAGATCGCCAGGATTTCCGAGTCGGTGGCGCGCTCGATGTTCACCCAGGCGGCGCTGTACTGGGGCGTCGACCGCGAGGTCCACGCCCGGCTGCCCGAGATGATCCGCCGGCACGCCGAGGGCCTGCTGCCGCAGCTGGCCAAGGCGGCGGTGTCCGACGCGACGCCCGACCTCGGCGAGGCGCAGGAGTCCGTCGAGCGCGAGCTGCGCGAACTGCTGCGGGCCGAAGCTGCGGAGGTGCTGACGAGCTCGTCGGCGCGGGTGCTGCCGGAGCTAGCCGAGCGGGCGGTGCGCGCCGCGGCGCCCGATCCCGAGACCATGCGGGCGGAGCTGGTCGCGAAGGCCGCTCCGGAGGTGACCGGGCTCGTGCGCGAGCAGGCCTCCCGGGCCGTCGCCGATCTGATGGACAAGGCCGGCGACGGCGTGCGCTCGACCGTGGCCGACGTGCTGGAGCGCGAGTCGGCGAAGGTGCTGCCCGGGCTCGCGCGCGCCGCGGTCGAGAAGGCCACGCCCGACCCCTCGCAGCTGCGTGAGCACCTGCTGCGCGAAGCGACGGCGGAGCTGTCCGGGACTGTGCGGGAGGCCGTGGCGGAGGTGACCCGGGAGGCGCAGGGTGACCTGGTCGAGCGGGTCACGGCGGTCGCGCTGGCCCGCGTGCGCAAGACGGCGCACGTCGAGGTCGAGAAGCTGCTCGCGAAGTTCTCGCCGACCGTCGTCTCGGTCGTGCTGCCCGAGGGTAAGACAGTAGAGCCGGCTGAGGACACCCACTCGGTGCTGCCGGAGCTGCTGCTGGCGCTGCACGCGCGGTGCCACGTGCTGCTCGTCGGCCCCGCGGGCACGGGCAAGTCCATGCTCGCGCGCCACGCCGCCGCCGCGCTGGGGCTGGAGTTCCAGGCGCTGTCGCTGGGCCCGACCACGCCCATGAGCAAGGTGTTCGGTTACTACGACGCCAACGGCCGGCACCACGACACACCGTTCCGGCGCGCGTTCCAGCACGGCGGCGTGATGCTGCTGGACGAGCTCGACAACGGCCACCCCGGCCTGCTGGCCGAGCTCAACCAGGCGCTCGCGCTCGGCGTGTGCGCCTTCGCCGACGGCATGGTCACCGCGCACCCCGCCTTCCGGTTGGTGGCCACCGGCAACACCTACGGCACCGGCGGCGACCGCCAGTACTTGGGCCGCCAGACGCTCGACTCGGCGACGCTCGACCGGTTCGTGGTCGTCGACGTGCCCATCGACGAGGGCCTCGAGGAGCGCGTCGCGCGGCGGCACGCGCCGTCGTACCCGGACGCGGTCGACGAGCTGATCGAGCAGATCCGCGACCTGCGCGAGACGGCCCTGGAGAAGAAGCTCCCGGTGATCATCTCGCCACGGGCCAGCATCGACGGCGCCAAGCTGCTGGAGGCCGGCGCCACCGTCGAGCAGGTCATGCGGTGGCGCGTGATCCGCGGGCTGTCGCAGGGGCACCGCGCCGCGCTCGGGCTGGACTGACGCCGTGCTGCCCGTGCACCTGCCACCGATGCTCTCGTGGCACGAGTTCATCGAGACGGCCGTCGCGCCGCCGTCGATCAAGCACGCTTCCAGCAGGCAACCCGAATCCCACTGGAACGGCGCCACCTGGGAGGAAGCACTGCGGCTGGCCGTCGACGGGTGGCCGATCGCCCTCGAGGATGCCGACGTGACCGTCGAGGAGCTGCGCGCCGGCGCCGGTCTCGGCCACGTGGTCACGGAGCTGGAACCGGCGTGGGAGGTGACCGGCACGAGGTCGACCTCGCCGCCTACCTGGCGGGCGTGCCCGAGTGCATGGTGGACGCGGTGCCCCGCCAGGTGTCCCGGCGCGGCAAGGTCGTCACGTTCCTCATCCCGGCCGCGTATTCGCACGTGATCGGCCACGACGTGATCATCAACCGCGGCCTGGCGCTCGCGACCCTGTGCACCGCGATCATCGACGCCGGCCACAGCGTGGAGATCTGGTCGGGCTGGGCGACGACGCTGCCGACGTCCGGAGTGCTGCTGCGGACGAGGGCGGTGGCCCGGGTGATCTCCGCGGGTGAGCCCTTCGACGTCGGCGGGCTGATCTTCGCCGTGGCCCACCCGGCGATGCTGCGCCGGCTCTGGTTCGGCGTGTGGGACCGCCAGCCGGAGAAGGTCGCCGCGGCCATGGACGCCGAGAACTAGGGCGAGGTCGGCCGAATGCCACGCCGGCGACCTGCCGGCAGACATCACCGAGCCGTACGTGTTCCCGTACCTCACCCACGAGGACCGGCAGTGGGACGACCTGGCCACCGCGCTGACCTGGAGCAGGCGGATGTTCGGCGAGCTCGGCCTGATCCAGCACTGAGGCGGCACCGATTCGGCACCGGGTCAGCACCGGTCCGGCGCTGACCCGCGCATCAGCCGTCCCACACTGCGGCGCCCTGGCGCACCACCGTCACCGGCCGCGGCTCGGCCGAGGGCCAGAGGTCCACCACGTAGCGGTAGTGCTCGCCGTACTCGTGCTCGTTCCACGTCGTGGCGGGCGGCTCACCCTCCACATAGGACACTCGGACGCGGTAGCGGCCCGGGGCGAGGTCGAGCACGTGCTCCTGGCCCGGGTAGTCGGCGGGGCCCGCGACCGTCAGCCGGCCGCTCGGCACGGCGAGGTCGGCCTCGACGACGTGCTCGGCGTCGGCCAGGAGCGGGGGCTCGGCCGGGTGGAGGGTGAGGTCGGCCTCGACGAGGTCGGACCGCGCGGTGGCGACGGCGAGCGACGACGGCTCCACCGCGACGCGGTGCGAGGTCACCGCTTCGTCGGACCACCCACCGTCGCCGGGGAGCCAGGCGGTCTTGTCCCGCAAGGAGAACTGCCGCTGGTCGGCGTGGATCACGAGGCGCACGAGGCCCCACCGTAGACCCTGGACAGGGGGTGACCCGAAATGGTAGCGGCGCGCGGTTTAGCGTTGGAGCCATGACCACTGCTCCCGTCGACGTCGACACCGCCCGTCGCGACTACGCGGCGCTCGTCGAGCGCGGCCTCTCCCTGGACATCACCCGCGGCAAGCCGTCCCCCCGGCAGCTCGACCTCTCCGCGGACCTGCTCACCCTGCCCGACGGCGAGTACAAGGCCGAGGACGGCACGGACACGCGCAACTACGGCGGCCTCAAGGGCCTGCCCGAGCTGCGCCGCATCTTCGCCGACGCGCTGCAGGTGCCGGTCGAGCAGCTGCTGGCCGCCGGCAACTCGAGCCTCGAGCTGATGCACGACGCCGTGGTGCAGGCGCTGCTGAGCACGCTGCCGGGCGGCGAACGCCGCTGGGCCGACGAGCCGCGCGTCGCGATGCTGTGCCCGGTGCCGGGCTACGACCGCCACTTCGCGCTCGCCGAGCGCTTCGGCATCGAGCTGATCCAGGTCCCGATGACCGGCGAGGGCCCGGACATGGACGTGGTCGAGCGCCTCGCGGCCGAGGACGCGGGCATCAAGGGCATCTGGTGCGTGCCGAAGTACTCGAACCCGACCGGTGTCACCTTCTCCGACGAGGTCGCCCGCCGCCTCGCCTCGATGACCACGGCCGCCCCGGACTTCCGCATCTTCTGGGACAACGCGTACGCCGTGCACCACCTCACCGACACCGAGGCCGCCGTCGCCGACATCCTCGCGCTGTGCGCCGAGGCCGGGAACCCCGACCGCGCCTTCGTGTTCGGCTCGACTTCGAAGATCACGCTCGCCGGCTCCGGCGTCGGCTTCTTCGGGTCGTCCGAGGCCAACATCGCGTGGTGGACCGGCCTGCTCGCCAAGCGAACGATCGGCCCGGACAAGGTCAACCAGCTGCGCCACGCGATGTTCCTCAAGGACGCCGACGGCGTGCGCGCCCACATGCGCAAGCACGCCGAGATCATCGCGCCGAAGTTCGCCGCGGTCGACCGCATCCTCACCGAGGAGCTGGGCGACTCGGGTCTCGCGACCTGGACGAAGCCGACGGGTGGCTACTTCGTCTCGCTGACGGTGCCCGAGGGCACCGCGAAGGAGGTCGTGCGCCTGGCCAAGGAGGCCGGCGTCGCGCTGACCCCCGCCGGCGCCACGCACCCCCACGGCGACGACCCGCAGGACGCGACGATCCGCATCGCCCCGACCTTCCCCGAGCTCGCCGAGGTCGAGGAGGCCGTGCGCGCCCTCGCCGTGTGCGTGCGCCTCGCTGTCGCCGAGCGCGCCTGAGCTCTTCGTGCCACCGCCGCCCGGTACGGTCGGCGGTGGCACGTGTTCGGGCATTTGGGGTGGGGGATTTCGATGCGCGTTCTCATCGCCGGCGGTGGCGTCGCGGGCACGGTCACGGCGATGGCGCTGCAGCGCGCCGGCCACGAACCGGTGGTGTTCGAGGCCTACCCCTCGGGTGGCGCGGACGCGGGCGCGTTCCTCACCGTCATGCACAACGGCATGGACGCGCTGAAGGCGATCGACGCCGACGGGCCCGTGGTCGAGGCCTCGTTCGCCGCGCTGGGGGTGGAGCTGGTCGGCCCGGACGGCGCAACCGCCGGCACCCGCGAGTTCGACACCGGTGAGCTCGCCGCGCCGCGCACGCTCACGCGCGCCGCGTTCTACCGCGCGCTGCAGGAGGAAGCCGGCCGCCGCGGGATCACCGTGGCGCACGGCCGCCGGCTGGTCTCCGCCGAAACCGGGGTGTCCGGCGTCGTCGCCACCTTCGCCGACGGCTGCACCGAGACCGGCGACGTGCTCGTCGGAGCCGACGGCCTGCGGTCGGTGGTCCGCACCCTCATCGATCCGGACGCCGCGCAGCCGCGCTTCACCGGCCTGACCGTCGTCTACGGCTACACCCGCGCCGAAGGCCTGCCCGCCGCGCCCGGGATCTACCGCATGATCCGCGGCAGCCGCGCGGCGTTCGGCTTCACCACCGCGCCCGACGGCGCCACGTTCTGGTTCGCCCGCATCCCCGACGCCGAACGCTCGCGCGACGAGATCGCCGCGGTGACCCCCGCCGGCTGGCGCGCCTTCGCCTTCGCCGCGTTCGACGGCGACCCGCTGCCGTGCGCGGAGATCGTCGCCGCGACGGGCGACGACGTGTTCGGCGGCCACTCCTACGACGTGCCGACCACCCGGGTCTGGTCCACCCCGCGCCTGGTCCTGGTCGGCGACGCGGCCCACGCGGCGTCCCCGGCGGCGGGGCAGGGCGCCTCGATGGCGCTGGAGGACAGCGTGGTGCTCGCGTTGTGCCTGCGCGACCTGCCGGACGCGCCCGCCGCGTTCGCGGCCTACGAGAAGCTGCGCCGCGCCAGGGTGGAGAAGCTCGTGGCCGCCAGCGCGGGCCAGGACGCCGGCGCGGACCGCGGCTGGCTCTACCACCACCACATCGACTGGAACGAGCGAATCACAGCCTGAATCGGCCGTGGGCGCCGTCCGGGGTGGCTACGATCCGGCGCATGACTCAAGCCGCACCCCCGCAGCAGTTCCCGATCCTGCTGTCCACTATGAACGATCTGCCCGGCTACCGCGTGGTCCGCGTGTTCGGTGAGGTCTTCGGCCTGACCGTGCGCAGCCGCAACATGTTCTCCAATCTCGGAGCCGGCTTCAAGGCGATGGCGGGCGGCGAGCTGAAGGGCCTGTCGAAGCTGCTCTCGGACTCCCGGTACGAGGCGCTCAACCGGCTTTCCCAGGAAGCGATGCAGCACGGGGCCAACGCCGTGCTCGCCCTGCGCTTCGACTGCAACGAAATCGCCCAGACGGCCAGCGAAATCGCCGCGTACGGCACCGCCGTCTACGTGGTGCCGGAGGGTGCGCCGCCGCCGCAGCAGCACCAGGCTCAGCACCACCAGCAGCAGCAACAGCAGCCGGCTCAGTACCAGCAGCCGCCGGGTTTCCCGCAGGGCTGATCCCGGACGCGAATTCGCCGTGGTGTCCGAAGTGTCCGGACGCCACGGCGAATCAAAGCGGCGAATTCAATCGGTGAACCCGGCCGGTGGGCTCAGCGCTTGTACAGCGCTTCGATGTCGGAGGCGTAGTTCTTGTTCACCACGTTGCGCTTGAGCTTCAGGCTCGGCGTGATCTCGCCGCTCGCTTCGGTGAAGTCCTTGGCCAGCACGGTGAACTTCTTGATCGCCTCGGCGTGGGAGACCTGCTTGTTGGCCTCGTCCACGGCGGCCTGGATTTCGCGCAGCAGGTCGTCGTCGGCGGCGAGGTCGGAAACCGTGGCCTGCGCGGGCTTGCCGTGCTGGGTCTTCCACGCGGGGAAGAACTCCTCGTCGATGGTGACGAGTGCGGCGATGAACGGGCGCTGGTCGCCGACGACCATGGCCTGGCTGATGAGCGGCGAGGCCTTGATGGTGTCCTCGAGGCCGGACGGGGCGACGTTCTTGCCGCCGGCCGTCACGATGATCTCCTTCTTGCGGCCGGTGATCTTGAGGAAGCCGTCGGAGTCGAGTTCGCCGAGGTCGCCGGTGTGGAACCAGCCCTCGGTGAGGGCTTCGGCGGTCGCGGTGGGGTTGTTGTAGTACGCGCCGAACACGACGTCGCCCTTGAGGAGGATCTCGCCGTCGTCGGCGATGCGCACCGAGGTGCCCGCCACGGGCTTGCCGACGGTGCCCACGCGGAACGCAGTCTTCGTGTTCACGTTCGCCGCCGCCGAGGTCTCGGTGAGGCCGTAGCCCTCGAACACCGGCACGCCGATGCCGCGGAAGAAGTGGGCCAGGCGCGCGCCGAGCGGGGCGCCGCCGGACACCGCGGCGATGCAGCGGCCGCCCAGTGCCGCGCGCAGCTTGCTGTACACGAGCTTGTCGAACACCAGGTGCTTCGCGCGCAGCCCGAACGAGGCGCCGCCGTTGTCCTGCGCCTGGCTGTACTCGACCGCCACGGCCTCGGCCGCGTCGAAGATCTTGCCCTTGCCGTCGCCGTGGGCCTTCTGCTTGGCCGCGTTGTAGACCTTCTCGAACACGCGCGGCACCGCGACCACGAACGTCGGCCGGAACGTGCCGAGGTCGGCCACCAGGTTCTTCACGTCCGGCGTGTGGCCCAGCGTCACGCGGGCCGACAGCGCGGTCACGGCGATCGCGCGGGCGAGGATGTGCGCGAGCGGCAGGAAGCACAGCAGCGAGTTGCCCTGCTCCATGAGCTCGGGGAACGCGTCGATGTCGGCGCGGATCTCGGCCAGCAGGTTCCGGTGCGTCAGCTCGACGCCCTTCGGCCGGCCGGTGGTGCCCGACGTGTAGACGATCGTGGCGAGCTCGCCCGCGGTGACCTCGCGGCGGCGCGCGTGCAGCTGCTCGTCGGTGACTTCGGCGCCCAGCGCGGTGAGCTCGTCGACCGCGGGCGCGGCGCCTTCGATCTGCCAGGTGCGCTGCAGCGCGGTGAGCCGGCTGCGGACCTCGTCGACGGCCGCGCGGTGCGCATCGGTCTCGACCAGTACGGCCTTGGCGGCGGAGTCGGACAGGATCCAGTGCACCTGCTCGGGCGACGACGTCTCGTAGATCGGCACGGTGACGGCGCCGGCGGCCCAGATGGCGAAGTCGATCAGGGTCCACTCGTACCGGGTCTTCGACATCAGCGCGACCCGGTCGCCGTGACCGACGCCGGCGGCGATCAGGCCCTTCGCGACGGCCGCGACCTGGTCGGCGAAGTCCTTGGCCGTCACGTCCAGCCAGGTGCCGTCGACCTGCCTGCGGAAGCTCACCACGTCGGAGAACCGCTCGGCGTTCGCCCAGACGACGTCGGCCAGGTTCTCGTCGTCGGTCACCGGCTTCCCGGCGGGGGCGCTGTATTCGCGCACGTGGACCTCCGTGTTCGACGCGTGCGGGGTTACCCGCCGGTCAACTTAGCTTGCCGTAGACCTTAAGACCACGCCGCGGCGCCCCGCCGGACGAGGTCGTGACATTCTGCGCCTGTGAACCCCGGACCGCCCGCTCTCGATCTTGTGGACGAGACCTTCATCGTGGTGCCGCCCAGCACGCTCGCCGCGGCGTTCGCCGATCCGGCGTCGTGGCGGCGCTACTGGCCCGACCTGGTGCTCGAGGTCTACACCGACCGAGGTGACAAGGGCCTGCGCTGGACCGTGACCGGCGCGCTCGTCGGTACGATGGAGGTCTGGCTGGAACCCGTGCTCGACGGCACCGTGCTGCACTACTTCCTGCGCGCGACGCCCGCCGGCCCCGGTGGTGCGCCGCGGCAGCTGACGTGGCGTGAGCTGCGCCGGGAGCAGGACCGGCGGGCCCGCGCCGCGAAGGACCTGGCACTGGGGTTGAAGGACGTCCTCGAGGACGGGCGAGCGCCCGGGATCCCACCTCGGACCGAGGACTGACTAGGAGGGTCTTGTGCGGGTTCACGTCGTTTCGGACGTGCACGGCAACGCCGACGCGCTGAAGCGGGCGGGGGAGGGGGCCGACGCGCTCGTCGTGCTCGGTGACCTGCTGGACTTCGTCGACTACCGCGAGCACGACAAGGGCATCATGGGCGCCCTGTTCGGCGCGGAGAAGGTGGCGCAGTTCGCGCGCCTTCGCCGCGAAGGCACCCGCGACGAGACGGTCGCCTACTCGCGCACGCTGTGGGCCACGCTCGACGACCCGGCCGCGGCCGTCGACGAGGCGGTGCGCGAGCAGTACGCCACGCTGTTCGCCTCGATGACGGCTCCCACGTACGCCACGCCCGGCAACGTCGACTCGCCCGTGCTGTGGCCCGAGTTCGCCGGCGACGGCGTGCAGGTGCTCGACGGCGAGGTCGCCACCATCGGCGGCCTGCGCTTCGGTTTCGCCGGCGGCGCGGTGCTGCCCGAGGGTGTGGTGCCGCGCCCGCGCAAAGGCGCGGCCTGGCGGCCCTACCTGCGGCCTCGTGAGGATTTCGACGCGTCGGTGGCCAAGTTGTCCGGGGTCGACGTGCTGTGCACGCACATCCCGCCGGCCCTGCCGGAGCTGACCTACGACGTGGTCGCACGGCGCGCCGAACTGGGCTCGTCGGCCCTGCTGGAACTCATTCGCGAGCAGCGCCCGCGCTGGTCGGTGTTCGGCCACGTGCACCAGCCGCTGGCCGCCCGCCGCCGCGTCGGCTACACCGAGTGCCGTAACGTCGGTCACTTCAAGGAGACCGGGCAGCCCTACGTGCTGCGCTGGTGACGACGTAGTCCGGCTACGCTTCGTTCATGGCCGAGCAGTCCACGCAGTCCATCGAGGTCGACGCCGAGCCCCGCCGGGTCATGTCGGTGATCGCCGACTTCCCCGCGTATCCCGAGTGGGCGAAGGCCGTCCAGGAGGCCGAGGTGCTGGGCACCGACGACGCCGGGCGGGCCAAGCAGGTGAAGCTGACCCTGGACGCCGGGCCGATCAAGGATGTCTACACCCTTGAGTACGACTGGGACAGCTCTGGGCTCGGCGTGAGCTGGCACCTGGTCAAGGGTCAGATGCAGAAGGCGCAGAACGGCCGCTACGCGCTGGAGCAGCTCGGTGAGGGGCGCACGAAGGTCACCTACACGCTCTCGGTGGAGCTGGCGCTGCCGATGATCGGCCTGCTGCGGCGCAAGGCCGAGAAGATGGTGATGGACACGGCGCTCAAGGAGCTGAAGCGACGGGCCGAAGGCTAGAGGGCGACATGCGGATCCTGCTGTTCACCGGCAAGGGGGGTGTCGGGAAGACCACGCTCGCCGCGGCCACCGCCACCGCGCTGGCCGGCCGCGGCAGGAAAACGCTCGTGGTCTCCACCGACCCCGCCCACTCCCTTTCCGACGCGTTCGCCGCGCCGCTGCGCTCGGAGCCGTCCGAAGTGGACGTGCCGGGCGACGGCTCGCCGGCGGGGCTGTGGGCGGCGCAGGTCGACTCGCGCGCGCTGGCCGACCGGACGTGGCACGGGCTGCGCGACCAGCTGCGGACCGTCCTGACCGGCGCCGGGCTCGACACGCTGGACGCCGAAGAGCTCACCGTGCTGCCGGGCGTCGACGAGCTGCTGGCGCTCGGCGAGGTGCGCCGGCTGGCCGGGCTCGGGCCGTGGGACACCGTGGTGGTCGACTGCGGGCCGACCGCCGAGACTCTGCGGCTGCTCGCGCTGCCCGAGGCCGTGGCCGGCTACCTCTCCCGCGCGCACGGCCGGCGCGGCCGCGTCGCGAGCTCGGTGCGGCGGCTCGGCGTGCACCTGGACGCGCTGCGGGAGTTGCTGACCGACCCGACCGTGACGACCGTCCGGCTGGTGCTCACGCCCGAACGGGTCGTGGTCGCCGAGGCGCGCCGGACGTTGACGTCGCTCGCGCTGCGCGGCATCGCCGTCGACGGGCTGATCGCCAACCGCCTGATGCCGGCGCCCGGGTTCTGGCGCGGGTCGGCGGCCACGTGGCTGCGCACGCGGCGCGCGCAGCAGGACGCGGTGCTGGCCGACCTCGCCGGGGCTGGTTTCGGGCCCGGTGAGCTCGCGCGCGTCGAGCACCGGGCGGCTGAACCGGTGGGCGCGGCCGCGCTGGCCGAGCTGGCCCGCGAGCTCTACGGCACGCGGGATCCCTTGTCCGGCAACGGAAAACCCGTCACCCCGCTGCTGCAGGTGACGCCGGATGGAGACGGGTTCCAGCTGCGCGTCGCGATCCCGCTGCAGCGGGAAGCCGACGTGGACCTCGCCCGCGTCGACGACGACCTGGCGATCACCGTGGACGGCTTCCGGCGGCTGATCACCCTGCCGGAGACGCTGCGCCCGTGCCGGATCACCGGTGCGGAATCCGACGGAGGCGGCCTGGTGATCAGCCTGGCCGGGAACCGGGGCCGCGCGTGAGCGAACAGGACGAGCCGGGGCACGCCGCCGAGGGCCTGCGGCTGGCCGAGGAGATCCGCCTCCTGGTCGAGATGGTCGTGGAGCGGGCCGCGCCGTGGCTGGAGGGGGTGGTCGCCGCCGGGCACGGTCAGGACCGGGACGAACCGCCCCGGGACCGGGAGACTTCCGCGTGCGGGTGGTGTCCGTTGTGTGCGATCGTCGCCGTCGTGCGAGGGGAACGGCCGGAGTTCGCCGCGCGGCTCCTCGAGCAGGCGGCGCAGCTCGTGGCGTTGCTGCGGGCGGTGCTCGCGGATCGCTGGGAGCCGGACGAGGGTGTGCACATGCCGGGCTTCCGGCCCGAGCCCCGCCCCCCGGCTCCGGCGGACGAGCCGGTGGGCGCGCGGGTGCAGCGCATCACCGTCCGCAAGCGGGAAGACTGGCGGCCGGAGCAGGAGAACTGAGTGCTGACGATTGGGGTGGACGTCGGCGGCACGAGCGTGCGCGCCGGGGTGGTGGACGAGCGGGGATCGCTCCTGGACACCGCCCGCGTCGGGACACCGAGTGAGGAGAACGCCCTCGAAGACGCCATCGCCGGCGTCGTCGAGGACCTGCGCAACCGCCACGACGTGGCGGCCGTGGGCCTGGCCGTGGCCGGGTTCGTGGCGCGCGACCGGCGCTCGGTGATGTTCGCGCCGCACCTCGCGTGGCGCGACGCGCCCGTGGCCGACCGCATCGAGAAGCGCGTGGGCCTGCCGGTGACGCTGGAGCACGACGTGAACTCGGCCGTCGTCGGCGAGCACCGCTTCGGCGCCGCTCGGGGTGCGCAGGTGGCCGCGCTGGTCGCCCTGGGCACCGGGATCGGCGCCGGCCTGCTGCTCGACGGCGAGATCTACCGCGGCGCGTACGGCGTCGCCCCCGAGCTGGGCCACCTGACCGTGGTGCCGGGCGGGCGCGCGTGCCCGTGCGGGAAGTACGGCTGCTGGGAACGCTACTGCAGCGGAACGGCGCTGGCCGCCACCGCGGTGGAGCTGCTGGCCCGCTACCCGGGCCGCTCGACGGTGCTCTCCCGCGAGCTCGCGGGAGACCCGGGCTCCGTCACGGGCCGCCGCGTCGCCGGCGCCGCCCGCGACGGCGACCCCATCGCGTTGCGTGCGATGGCCGAGCTGGCCAAGTGGCTGGGCGAAGGCCTTGCGCTGGTGGCCGACGTCTTCGACCCCGAGATCATCGTCATCGGCGGCGGCGTGTCCGAATCCGCGCCGCTCTTCCTCGACGAAGCCCGCGAACACTACGCGGGCGCCATCACCGGTGCCCGCCACCGCCCGCTGGCGCGCATCCGCACCGCCCACCTCGGCGACGACACGGCCATCGTGGGCGCCGCCGCCCTGGCCCTCGACGCGGCGAAGGCCGACGTCGCGGAGGTCGCCGGCTGAGCTGCGGCTGGACTGGGGGTGCGTTCGGCCTGGTGCCCGTGCTGCGGCCCGCGACCCGGGTGAGTGGCGTCGGCGCGGTCGGGAGGGTCGGGTCGAGGCGGTGGGCGTGGTGGGTATGGTCGGTGGCCCGGCGCCGGGTTCTGCTTGCCGAGGACGTGGTGAAAGCCGGCGTGGCTGAGGTCGGCCGGCTGAGGTCGGCCGGCTGAGGGCCGGGCCGGGCGTCGTCCACGCGGAGGCTGCGGAGCGCGGGCTTCGTGTGGAAGGCTGGTCGCGTGACGCCGATGACCGCGAACCGCTTCGTGCGGTGTGTGTGCGGGCGGTTGCACTGGGGGGCGCACGGCGCGGCCGGTCTGTTGCTGTGCGATCCCGAGCGCGGCGTGCTGCTGCAGCGGCGCGCCTGGTGGGTGCACAACGGCAGCACGTGGGCCCTGCCCGGCGGTGCGATCGAGACCGGTGAGTCCGTGCGCGACGCCGCGGCGCGCGAGGCGTGGGAAGAGGCGGACGTGCCGCGGTCGGCGTTCCGGGCACTGTCGGCGTCGGTGCTCGACCACGAGACCTGGGCGTACACGACAGTGCTCGGGGTGGCCGACGGGTCGCTCGACGCGCGGGTCGCGAACGAGGAGAGCGCCGAGCTGCGGTGGGTTGCGCCCGGGGACGTCGCCGACCTGCCGCTGCACCGGGACTTCGCGGCTTCGTGGCCGATGCTGCGGGAACAGCTGGGTCGGGAGCTCGTCTTGGTCGTCGACGGCGCGAACGTCGTGGGCTCGCGGCCCGACGGCTGGTGGCGCGACCGGCGTGGCGCTGCCGAGCGGCTGCGCGACCGGCTCGGCAAGCTTTCCGAACGCGGGCTCGCCGACGACGTGGCCGGCGCCGGCGCCGGGCCGACGTGGAAGTGGTGGCCGCGGGTCGTCCTCGTCGTCGAGGGGCAGGCCCGGGGCGTCGAGCCGATCGAAGGAGTCGAAATCGCCACGGCCCCCGCCGACGGCGACTCCCACATCGTCGAGGTCACCGCCCGGGCAGACCCGGCGGACCACGTCGTCGTGGTGACCGCCGATCGCGAGCTGCGCTCCCGCGTGACGAACCTCGGTGCCGCGATCATGGGCCCGGGCGCGCTGTGGCGGGAGCTCGACGCTTAGCCCCGGGATCCGGCACGCGGCACATCCGGCCGACGAGGAGAACGGAGGACCGGATGCCGGCCACGGTGATCACGGTCAGGTAGGCGAACCCGGGCGCGCAGCGCTCGTCGATCACGACCCGAACCGGGGATCCGCTTGTGTGGCCGCCCCGATCCGCGGCGCCGGCGGCGCGATCGCCGGGACCGTCACCGTGTCCGCGACCCGGCCGTAGCTGCCGGTTGCCGTCAGGCGCGGCCTGACCGCGGTGGCCGGCCGCACAGGTCGCGGCCGCGCCGGGGCACCGCCGACCCGGCGGGTCAGCTCCGCGCGATCCCGTCCCGCATCTCCGCCACGATCGACGCCACCACCGCCTTCAACGACCCGTTGTGCTGTTTGGCCACCGCGCGCTGGCGGCGGTAGCTCGGTCCGTACTGCAGGATCGTCTCGACGTCCCGCAGCTCGCTCACGCAGTCCAGCCGCCGGGCCACGGGCTCGAGTTTCTCCAGCAGATCGGTGATGTCGTCGGTGACCAGGCGCTCGTGGCCGGTCGCGTCGAGGATGATGATCGCGTCGGTGCCGTAGCGAGCGGCGCGCCACTTGTTCTCCTGCACGTGCCACGGCGGCAGCGTCGCGAGCTGCTCGCCGTGGTCGAGGCGCGCGCTGAAGCTCTCGACGAGGCATTGCGTCAGCGCGGCGATCGCGCCAACCTCCTCGAGCGTGGGCACGCTGTCGCACACCCGCATCTCGACGGTGCCGAAGTGCGGCGCCGGGCGGATGTCCCAGCGGATCTCCGAGAAGTGGTCGATCACGCCGGTCGTGAACATGTCCGAGACGTACCGCTCGAGCTCCGCCCATTCGCGGAACTGGAACGGCAACCCGGCCGTCGGCAGCTGCTGGAACATCAGCGCGCGGTTGGAGGCGTACCCGGTGTCCTCCGCGCCCCAGTACGGCGAAGACGCGGAGAGCGCCTGCAGGTGCGGCGCGTAGTTGAGCAGCGCGTCGAGCACCGGCAGCACCTTGTCGCGGTGGTCCAGACCGACGTGCACGTGGACGCCGTAGATCAGCATCTGCCTGCCCCACCACTGCGTGCGCTCGATGAGCTTCGCGTACCGCTCCTTGTCGGTCACCTTCTGCCGGTACCAGTTGGAGAACGGGTGCGAGCCCGCCGAGAAGACCTCGACGCCCAGCGGGTCGATCACCTTGTGCACCACGTCGAGCGATTCGGCCAGATCGGCCTTCACCTCGGCGACGGTGGTGCAGACCCCGCTGACCACCTCGATGGTGTTGAGCAGCAGCTCCTGCTTGATCTTGGGGTGCTCGGCGGCGCCGTCGGGCCGCACGGCCTCGAGGACGCGTTCCGCCATGGACGACAGCTCACCGCTGCGCCGGTCGACCAGTGCCAGCTCCCACTCCGCGCCTATCGTCGACCGGCGCGAAGGGCTGAAGTCGATCCGCATACCCGCCCGGTCAGACCTGGGCGCCGTTGGTGGGGTCCGCGCCCGGCGGCGGGCCCTGGCGTACCCGCAGCAGCAGGAGCGCGATGGCGGTGGCGAGTGAGAGGATCCCCAGCGGCGTCGCCAGGGCCGGGCCGACGCCGATCAGGTTCGGCACGATCAGCAGCAGCAACCCGACGACGAAGAACAGGAGCACCACAAACGCGCCCTTGCGCGGGCGAGGCAGCGGCGGGGGCTCGGGCGGCACGAAGTGCTCGTCGTCCTCGGCGGGGTCGTCGGTGAACATCGTGGTGTCCCACGTGGTCCCACCTGTGCGCCACGAGTCCGGCTCGGGGGTTTCAGTCGGTTTGTCGGGTTTCGCCGTCGCCGGCGGGGTGGTGTCCGGGGGTGTGCCGGTCGCGGAGTCGTCGAGCTCGAGCACGTCCTCGTCGAGGAACATGCCGACACCCTCGGCCCGCAGATCGGCGACGATCTCGGCGAATGTGGCGTCGACGTCCTCGGGCCCGTCCGTGCCTTTCCCCCGCGTCATCAGGCACCCACCTGTCCCGCCCGCAGCGCCCGGGCGAAGTCGACACTGCGGCTGAAGATCAGTTCCGCGTCGTTGTCCTGCGTCGCGACGTGGAAGCTGTTCTCCAGCACCACCTCGGTCACGTCCGGGCTGGCGATGCCGGCCAGCACGATCCGCGAGTTCTCGGGCTCCACCACGTGGTCGACTCGCGAGCGGAGCAGCAGCACCGGCTGCGTCACCTTCCCCAGGTCGGCCCGTGTCACCTTCCACAGGCGCGCGAGGCTCGCGGCGGCGCGCACCGGCGTGCGCGGGTAGGCCAGCTCGGTCACGCCGGGCTTGGCGATGTCGTTGGCGATCCCGGGGATCGACGGGACCATTCGCGCCACCAGCGGCAGCAGCTTCGCGTCGGCGCTCAGCCGCGTGACGGACGGGTTGACCAGCACGATCCCGGCGATCCGGTCGCCGAACTCCTCGGCGAGGCGCAGCGTGAGCGTGCCACCCATCGAAAGGCCGCCGACGAACACGGTGTCGCATTCGGCCCGCAGCGCGAGCAGCTCTTCGCGGACGGCTCCGTACCAGTCCTGCCAGGTGGTCCGGTTCAGGTCCTGCCAGCGCGTGCCGTGGCCCGGCAGCAGCGGGCAGCGCACGGAGAACCCGGCTGCGGCCAGGTGGTCGCCCCACGCCCGCAGCCCGGCCGGCGTGCCGGTGAAGCCGTGGCACAGCAGGAACCCGGCTCCGGAGGAACCGGTGTGGGCGAACGGTTCCGCGCCGGCGAGCACGCTCATGGCGAACGCCCTTCCGATCGAAGCGGTTTAGGTCTTCCATGCTCTCACGGTCGGGTGGTCTTGTGGGGGCCCCACCGGTGCCTCGAACCGCCTGCTACCGCTGTGAGATCGATCGCTGCCAGCCAGTAGCCGTTCACCGCACATTGTGCGCGGACGGCCGGGTTTCGTACCCTTGAGCACCGAGAACTCGAACGTCGAGCCTCGGGAAGGACTGGAGCGCGGTGCTGTACTGGCTCATGAAGTTCGTGTTCATCGGCCCCCTGCTGAAGACCCTGTGGCCGACGAAGGTGGTCGGTGCCGAAAACATCCCGGAGACGGGTGGCGCGATCCTCGCCGGCAACCACCTGGCGGTCGCCGATTCGTTCTTCATGCCGCTGCGGGTGAAGCGCAAGGTCACGTTCCCGGCCAAGTCGGAGTACTTCACCGAGCCGGGGTTCAAGGGCTTGCTCAAGAAGTGGTTCTTCACCGGCGTCGGCCAGTTCCCGATCGACCGCTCGGGCGGCAACGCCGCGCAGGCCGCCCTCGACACGGCCATCCGCCTCGTGAAGCAGGGCCACCTGCTGGGGATCTACCCGGAGGGCACGCGCTCGCCCGACGGCCGGCTGTACAAGGGCAAGACCGGCGTCGCCCGGATCGCGCTCGAGTCCAAGGGCGTGGTGGTCCCGGTCGCGATGATCGGCACCGACAAGGTCAACCCGATCGGCTCGAAGATGTGGTGGCCGCGGCGCCTCGAGATCCGCTTCGGCGCACCGCTCGACTTCTCCCGTTACGACGGCCTGGCCGGCGACCGGTTCATCGAGCGCTCGATCACCGACGAGATCATGTATGCGCTCATGGAACTCTCGGGCCAGGAGTACGTGGACATCTACGCGGCGAAGGCCAAGGAGCTGCTGGCCGCGGAGGCCGCCGGCGCCGACCCGAAGGTGCCCGCCCAGCCGGCCGGGCGCGACGCGGCCCGGGTGCCGGACAGCAAGGTCGGCTAACCGGCCGAGCTCCGCTTTCCGCGCCGCCAACGCCCTCAACGGACGCGTTCCGCGCCGCTGCTAGTTTTCCGTAATGCGTTTTTTCTACGACACCGAGTTCATCGAGGACGGCGTGACGATCGACCTGGTGTCGATCGGTGTCGTTGACGAGCGCGGCCGCGAGTTCTACGCCGTCTCGACCGATTTCGACCCCGCCAAGGCGGGACCGTGGGTGCGGGACAACGTACTGCCCAAGCTGCCCTCGCCCGCGGACCCCGCGTGGCGCAGCCGCGAGAAGATCCGCACGGACCTGCTCGAGTTCTTCGGCAAGCCCCCGGGCGGCATCGAGCTGTGGGCGTGGTTCGCGGCCTACGACCACGTCGCGCTGGCCCAGCTGTGGGGCCCGATGCCGGCCCTGCCGCGCCAGCTGCCCCGCTTCACGCGCGACCTGCGCCAACGCTGGGAAGACGCGGGGAAGCCCAAACTGCCCGCCGCCCCCACCGACCAGCACGACGCCCTGGCGGACGCGAAGCACAACCTGCAACGCTGGGAAGTCATCGAATCGGCGTTCCGCCGCCGCTGAGCGGGTCACTGGGGGCGGGGTCGGGGGTGCGTCGTCGCGCACTGGCCGGGTCGGTGGTGCTGGTCGTCGTGCTGGGCCTGGTCACGGCCGCAGCGGTACCGGATCCGGACTCGCCGCGGGAGTACCTCGTCGGCGCACTCGGGTTGCTGCGGGCCCACTCGATCGACCGGGACTCCGTGCACTGGCCGGCCGCGGAAGCCGGAGCGCTGCGCCGAGCTGAAGGCGCGTCGACGCCGGCAGGCACGTACTCGGCGATCCGGGGCGCGTTCGTCCGGGTGGGCAACAAACACGCGGTGCTGCTCGGTCCCGCGGCGGCCAAAGCCCCCGCCGCGGAAAGATCGAAGTGCCGACGAGCCGGGCCGCCGGCGACGTGGCTGTGCTGACCGTGCCCGCGTTCGCCGCGGACACGGCGGGCGAACGCCGGTACGTCGCCGCCGGCATCACCGCGGTCGAATCCGCCGACGCGGGCAGCCCGTGCGGCTGGATCGTGGACCTGCGGGAAAACTTCGGCGGAGACATGGTCCCCATGCTCACCGTCCTCGTGCCACTCCTGGACGAGGGTGCGCTGGGCTCGTTCCGGGGCCTCGACGGGTCGAGCACCTGGATCCTGCGAGGCGGCCGCGTTTCGGTCACCGGCGACCCGAGGGTGAGCGAGGAGAACCCGCTGCGGCTGTCGCGGCCGCGACCACCGGTCGCCGTGCTCACTTCCACACGCACCGGGAGCTCGGGAGAGGCGTCGCTGCCGGCTTTCCGCGGTCTCGCCCGCGCCGCGACGTTCGGCCAAGCCACCGCGGGCTTCGCCACCGGCAACGAGGCCTGCCACCTCAGCGACGGCGCCGACCTGCGGATCACGACCGTGCGCGACGTCGACCGGACCGGACGCGGCTACGGCAACACCCCGATCCAGCCCGACCACCCGCTGCCCGCGGCCGCGACCACCGGCGAGGTGGTCGCGCCCGCATCAGCTTGGCTGCACACGCAGCCCGGCTGCTGAATCAGCGCCGGGCGCGAACGGATCCCGCGAGGGTGTCCAGCAGATCCGCCGTGGTGTCCCAGTCGAGGCAGGCGTCGGTGATGGACTGGCCGTAGGTGAGGTCACCGCCGTGGCCGAGGACGAGCTCCTGGCGGCCCGCGGTGAGGAAGCTTTCCAGCATGAGGCCGACGATGCCGCGCTCGCCTGCGGCGATGCGGTCGGCCAGTTCGAGCACGACCTCGCGTGAGCGGACGTGGTCCTTGTTGCTGTTGCCGTGGCTCGCGTCGATGATCACGCGCTCCGGCAGGCCCGACTTCGCGAGGCGGCCGAGGGTCTCGGTGACCGAAGCGGCGTCGTAGTTCGGGCCCTTCGAGCTGCCGCGCAGGATCACGTGGCAGTCGGGGTTGCCCGAGGTGGTCAGCAGCGCCGCGAGGCCGTCGGTGTTGATGCCGGGGAACACGTGCGACGCGGCCGCCGCGCGGGTGGCGTCGACCGCGACCTGGATGTCGCCCTCCACGGAGTTCTTGATGCCCACCGGCATCGACAGGGCGCTGCACATCTGGCGGTGCACCTGGCTCGCCGC
Source organism: Amycolatopsis sp. FDAARGOS 1241 (assembly GCF_016889705.1). Classification (NCBI taxonomy): domain Bacteria; kingdom Bacillati; phylum Actinomycetota; class Actinomycetes; order Pseudonocardiales; family Pseudonocardiaceae; genus Amycolatopsis; species Amycolatopsis sp. FDAARGOS 1241. The sequence goes on along the minus strand of NZ_CP069526.1, from coordinate 6,693,659 downwards.
CGTGCGCGCGCCGATCGAGCCCCACGTGACGATGTCGGCGATGAACTGCGGCGTGATCGGGTCCAGGAACTCACACCCCACCGGCAGCCCGAGCTCCGACACGTCGAGCAGCAGCTTCCGGGCGATCCGCAGGCCCTTGTTCACGGCGAACGTGCCGTCGAGGTCCGGGTCGTTGATCAGGCCCTTCCAGCCCAGCGTGGTGCGCGGCTTCTCGAAGTACACGCGCATCACGATGTGCAGGTCGCCGCGCAGCTGTTCGGCTTTCGCGGCGAGCTTGCGGGCGTACTCGAGCGCGGCCTCCGGGTCGTGGACGGAGCACGGGCCCACGACCACGGCGAGGCGGTCGTCGCGGCCGTCGAGCACGTCGACGGTCTCCGTGCGGCCGGCGTGCACGACCTTCGCCACCGCGGCGTCCACGGGGTGGTCCTCGCGGAGCAGGGCGGGGGAGATCAGCGGGCTGATCGACGTGGTGCGCTGGTTGTCCAGGGTGCTCGCGTCGGCGGGCCCGGCGGTCAGCTGCGGGGAGGTCACGGCGGGTGGTTCCTTCCTGGTGGACACCGACCCGCGGGGAATCGCCGAGCCGGTTTGGAGATCCGGCTCGGGGTGGGAGTCAGCGCAGGTTCACGCGGCCGTGCCCACCCGGGGCCGGCTTCGTAAACCAGAAATAGCGCTGCACGGCGATGAAGCTAGCACACGGCGCGCCCGGCTCGTGCTCCACCCACGTGCAGACCGATTGGCCAGGTGGTCCGCCCTGCACCGATCCAGACGAAAGCCGCTACTCTGGCGGCGAACTGTGAGTGCGATCTCCACGTGAGGAAGACGGAGGCAAGACATGCGTGTCGGTGTGCTGACGGGCGGCGGCGACTGCCCGGGGCTGAACGCGGTGATCCGCGCGGTGGTCCGCAAGGGCATCGAGGTGCACGGCTGGGAGTTCGTCGGCTTCCGCAACGGGTGGCAGGGACCGCTCACCGGCGAGAGCAGGCCGCTGGGCCTGCGCGACGTCGAGGACATCCTCACGCGCGGCGGCACGATCCTGCGCTCGTCGCGGACGAACCCGTACAAGGTCGACGGCGGTGTCGAGAAGATCAAGGCAGTCCTCGCCGAGCAGGAGATCGACGCGCTCATCGCGATCGGCGGCGAGGACACCCTCGGCGTCGCGAAGCGGCTCACCGACGACGGGATCGGCGTCGTCGGCGTGCCCAAGACGATCGACAACGACCTGGGCTCCACCGACTACACGTTCGGCTTCGACACCGCCGTCGCCATCGCGACCGAGGCCATCGACCGGCTGCACACCACGGCCGAGTCGCACCACCGCGCGCTGGTCGTGGAGGTCATGGGCCGCCACGCCGGCTGGATCGCCCTGCACTCCGGCCTCGCCGGCGGCGCGAGCGTGATCCTGGTGCCCGAGCGCCACTTCTCGGTCGACCAGGTCGTGGAGTGGGTCGAGCGCCGCTTCGAGAACGAGTACGCGCCGATCATCGTGGTCGCCGAGGGCGCGCTGCCCGAGGGCGGCGAGGAGAAGCTGCTGACCGGCGAGAAGGACGCCTTCGGGCACGTGCGCCTCGGCGGCATCGGCACCTGGCTGGCCGACGAGATCGCCTCGCGCACCGGTAAGGAATCCCGCGCCGTGGTGCTCGGCCACGTGCAGCGCGGCGGCACGCCGACCGCGTACGACCGCGTGCTCGCCACCCGCTTCGGCCTGCACGCCGTGGACGCCGTGGCCGACGGCGACTTCGGCGTGATGGTGGCGCTGAAGGGCACCGACATCGTGCGCGTGAAGCTCTCGGAAGCGACCGCCGAGCTGAAGACGGTGCCGCTGGAGCGCTACGAAGAGGCCGAGGTCTTCTTCGGCTGAGTTTCCACGCCGGGTGGGGGCGTCCCCACCCGGCGGCCGGGAACGCCGCATTCCGGGCGACCCAGGTGCGGCCACCCGTTTCCGGTGCGTCCACTGTGGACGGCGGATGGCGGACCGACGGCTACGGCCGGCTCGTCGGGATCTCGGGCAGCCGCTTCGCCACCCACGCCGTCACCGCGGTGAGCTGCCTGCCGGGATCCCGAACGGCACCGGTAGCGGGCGACGTTCGCCACGTCAGTTGGCACCGTCGCACGGTGCGCCGCCGCGACCGCGACCACACGAGGCCGACCTTCGACGGCGACCTCCGCGCCGGCCGGGCGAGAGCCTGGGTCGACCACCGCGAACTAGCGGCTCGGGGGAGCCACCGGGCGCCCCGGCATCGAGTGCACTGTCCACTTAGGACCAAGGGCGGCTCAGGACGAGGCCGCGGGCGGCTGCCACGGCGGTTTGGCCCAGTCCCAGCGCGGCACCGGCTCGAACGCGGCCGGTCCCGCACCGGGGGCCGAGAACAGCACGGCCAGCCTGCTGCCCCACTCGAGGTAGCCGGCGAGCGCGGCCCGGAATTCGGGATCGGCGGGCAGGCCTGCCTCGTCGGCGGTTTCGAGCAGCAGCGCGACCCACCGCCGGCGCTGTTGTTCGGTGATGCCGCGCCCGGCGTGGCGCGCGATCATGTGCGGGTGACCGCCGTGGTGGGCGGTGTAGTCGGCCGGTCCGCCGAAGACCTCGCCGAGCCAGGCGGCGACGTGCCGGGGGTGGCGGGCGTCCATGCCGCGGAACACGGGTTCCAGCACCGGATCCCGCAGCACGTGGCCGTAGAAGAGTTCCAGGAGCCGCACCAGCGCGAGGCGCCCGCCGGCCCATTCGTACAGCGTCGGCGGCCGGCCACCGCCCTCGCCGGCGACGGCGGTCGGCTCGTAGTGGCGCATCTCGTCGAGGTCGGCCCGGTACTCGCCGATCGCCGCGAAGAACGGCGGGAAGTGCGGCCCGCGGCGGAACCCCTGGAGGTGGGCCTCGGCCGAGGTCCACCGGATCCGCAGCACGTAGCGCGTAGGGTCGTCGACACAACGGCTCAGCTCGTAGTCCAGGCACTCCGGTGCCTTCGCGAGCGACGTAGCGGCCTCGGCGTACGCGGCTTCGAACGCGGCCGCCCGGCCGGCGGGGACGGTGTAGCGCAGGTATTCGAGCACCCGCTCAGCACAGCGCACGCGGAAGACGAGGGCAACCACGTACTTTTCGGTGCGTGGGAGGGAGATCGCGATGGCGGACAGGCGGTACTGGTGCCCGGTCGAGCTCACGGTCGACCTGATCGGCGGCCGGTGGAAGCCGGTGATCCTCGCGCACCTGAAGGAGGGCGTCCACCGCTACGGCGAACTGCGGCGGCGGATGCCGGCCATCAGCGAGAAAATGCTCACCCAGCAGCTGCGCGAACTCGCGGCCGACGGTTTGGTGCGCCGGGAGAGCTTCGACGGCCGGATTCCGCACGTCGAATACCGGCTCACCGAAGAGGGCGCTGCGCTCGGCCCGGCGCTGACCGCGCTGTACGAGTGGGGTGAGCGCCGGGCGGCGGCCACCGGGATCACGTTCGAGACGCCGGCCCAGGAAGCGGGGGCGAGACGAGCCTGAGGCGGATCGGGAGGGCGCGTGGCGCCCTCCGACCGGCTTGGGAGCGGCGCGTTCTGCCGACACCGGATGATGCCCCACGCCGTGACCGAATTGCCAGTGGGCTGCACCATTGACGGCTTGATCTGGTCCACCTCATGGTCGGCGGCTTCGGCCAGGCGCGAAGAACCCCGCGGCCTTCGCGAACTCCTGCTGCAACCTCGTGGCCGACGGCACCGGTGGCGGCAAGATCGGCGTCGCCGACTGCGCGGGCGCGGCGCAGTACGTCGACTGGTACGACGTGATGACCTACCAGGCGAGCTACTCCCAGCAGCAAGTCGGCGGCGCGATGTTCTGGGAGCTCGCCGGTGCCACCTCCAACGGCGAGCTGATCACGGCACTCGCGAAGTAGCTGCTTCCGGCTGCGACCGGCGGCGCGGGGACCGCCCGGCCGCACCGGGAGTTTTCTGTCGGGGGCGGCCGATATCGTGCTTCGGGTGAAGTTCTCGGGATTCGGCGAGTACGCCGTCGATTTCTACGACGGCCTGGAGGCCGACAACTCCAAGTCCTACTGGGACGCGAACGTGGCGACCTACAAGGACGACGTGCGCGCGCCGATGGAGGCACTGCTCAAGGAGCTCGAGCCCGAGTTCGGCGGGGGCTTCGGCGAGGGCAAGGTGTTCCGCCCGTACCGCGACGTGCGTTTCGCCAAGGACAAAACGCCGTACAAGACCCACTGCGGCGCCGTGATCGAAGCCGGCCGCGGCGGGGGTGCTTACTACGTCGAAGTGGGGCCCGCCGGCCTGCGCGTCGGCGGCGGCTGCTTCCACCTCGCGCCCGACCAGCTCGCCCGCTTCCGCACGGCTGTCGACACGGAGCTCCACGGTCCCGCCCTGGAGTCCATCCTGGCGACGCTGCGCCGCCAAGGCTGGGACATCCTGGGCGACCGGCTGAAGTCCCGCCCGCGCGGCTTCGCCGACGACCACCCGCGCCTCGACCTGCTGCGCTACCGCTCGGTCTACGCCGTCCGCGCCTGGGAACCCGCTGACTACCTCCACGAACGCGAGGCCTTCGACCGCGTCCGCAAAGCCTGGCGGCAGCTGAAGAAGTTCAACGAGTGGGCCCGCGACCACGTGGGGCCGAGCGAGCAGCCGCGCCGCTGAGGTCGCTCAGCGGGGGAGCGGGTAGCGCCAGAGCCGGCTCCCCGTGCCCGTCGTCGTGGCCAGGAGGAGACCAGGGCCGTCGGCGATGGCGGTGAGGGACGCGGCGGGTTCGGGCAGCGGGAGTTCCGCGAAGCCGTCGCACTGAGGCCCGACGCGCCAGAGCCGCGGGCGGCCGGCCACCTCGACCGTGACGTCGAGGTGGCCCGTCGAGTCCTGCGTCAGGCCCGTCACCTCGAGCAGTTGCGCGGGCGGGATCACCGGGCCGCCGGCGAACGCCGTCCACGACGGACCCGACTGCCAGCACGCCAGGCGCTGCTCGCTCGTCGCGCCGACGGCCGTGCAGGAGGCCGAGCACATCACGCGCCAGGCGGCCGCCGAGCCGGCCGGGGAAGGCAGGTCGACGCGTGTCCACGTCGAGCCGGAAGCCGACGTCCACGCCACCGGCCGCACGGTGAGGCCGGCGCGGACGTCGCCCACCGCGACGTAGCCGGGGCCGAAGCCGGCGGCCGCGAGGATGCGCGTCTGGCCGGCCGGGGTGCTGAGCAGGGCCGGGTCCTCGGCGAGCGTCCACGACACGCCGTCGCGAGAGGTCCACGCGGCCGCGCCGACGCCGCCGGTGCGGTGGTCCCACTGGCCGGTCAGCAGGTAGCCCCCGGCGCTCGCCGCGGAGGCCGACGTCGTCACCGCGCGTTCCCCGCCCAGTAGCTCGACCGGCTGTTCGTGCTCGGTGAGCCCGGCGCCGGAGCCGGTCCAGATCGACGGGCGCGGGTTGGCGTGGGCGCCGCCGAACGCGGAGCCCAGGGCGAGCAGCCGGGACCCGGCGGCGGCCGGCAGCGTCAGCTCCGCCTGCCGGCCGTACCCGGTCGACGCGTGCAGCGGGAGCGGGGTCCACGACGGGCCCGCGAGCCACGCCCCGGGCGCCCGGCCACCGGGTGCCGGCGTGGAACCGGTCATAACGATTCCCGATGACGTGCGGACGAATCCCAGTACGCGCGTACCGGAAACCGGCAGGTCAACGGAGCGCCACGGCGGTTCGGCAGCCGAAGAGCACGCCCCGACCAGGGCGAACGTCGCGATCAAGATCATGAGCCGGCGAACCACCGTCATACCTTCGGAGGTTAGGGATCTGAATGGTTTCCGAACACTTCCCCTGAACTTTCGGTATCGGTACAGACGTGAGTGGCGGGAAGGACTACCCTGTGCGAACGTGAGCCGACGCGCGAAGATCGTTTGTACGCTGGGGCCCGCCACCTCCACGCCGGAGAAGATGCGGGCACTCGTCGACGCCGGGATGGACGTCGCGAGGATGAACTTCAGCCACGGAAGCCACAGCGACCACAAGCAGGTCTACGACCTGGTTCGGGCCGCTGCGGCGGAGAGTGGCCGGTCGGTCGGCATCCTGGCCGACCTGCAGGGGCCGAAGATCCGCCTCGGCACCTTCGCCAGCGGCTCCGCCGAGTGGCACACGGGCGACGAAGTCCGCATCACCGTCGAGGAGGTTGTCGGTACGCACGACCGCGTGTCGACGACCTACAAGGGCCTCGCGAAGGACGCGAAGCCCGGCGACCGCCTGCTGGTCGACGACGGCAAGGTCGGCCTCGTGGTCAAGTCCGTCGAGGGCCCCGACGTGATCTGCGAGGTCACCGAGGGCGGCCCGGTCAGCAACAACAAGGGTGTGTCGCTGCCGGGCATGGACGTGTCCGTGCCCGCGCTGAGCGACAAGGACATCGAGGACCTCGAGTTCGCGCTGCACCTGGGCGTCGACTTCGTCGCGCTGTCCTTTGTGCGCTCGCCGGCCGACATCGACCTCGTGCACCAGGTCATGGACCGCGTCGGCAAGGGCCGGCTGCCGGTGGTCGCGAAGATCGAGAAGCCCGAGGCGGTCTACAACCTCGAGGCCATCGTGCTGGCCTTCGACGCGGTGATGGTCGCCCGCGGCGACCTCGGTGTCGAACTGCCGCTCGAGCAGGTGCCGCTGGTGCAGAAGCGCGCCATCCAGATCTGCCGCGAGAACGCCAAGCCGGTCATCGTCGCGACGCAGATGCTCGAATCGATGATCAACAACTCCCGGCCGACCCGCGCCGAGGCCTCGGACGTCGCGAACGCGGTGCTCGACGGCACCGACGCCGTGATGCTCTCGGGCGAGACCAGCGTCGGGCGCTACCCGATCGAGACGGTGCAGACGATGGGCCGCATCGTCGAGGCGGTCGAGACCGATTCGCCGGTCGTCCCGCCGCTCACCCACGTCCCGCGCACCAAGCGCGGCGTGATCTCTTACGCCGCCCGCGACATCGGCGAGCGGCTCAACGCCAAGGCACTGGTCGCGTTCACCCAGTCCGGTGACACCGTGCGCCGCCTGGCGCGCCTGCACACACGGCTCCCGCTGATGGCGTTCACGCCGGAGGAGAGCGTGCGCAGCCAGCTGTCGCTGACCTGGGGCACGGTCACGACGATCGTGCCGGAGGTGGCCTCCACCGACCAGATGATCCACCAGGTCGACCAGGCGATGCTCGCGATGGGCAAGTACCAGCGCGGCGACCTCGTGGTGATCGTGGCCGGGTCCCCGCCGGGAACCGTCGGGTCGACGAACCTGATCCACGTGCACCGGCTCGGTGAAGACGACCACGCGTAACGGACGAAATTCAGGCGGACCGAATAGGGTTCGGTCATGACCGAGATCGCCAGGAACGCCGCCGCCGGGCTAGACGAAGCCGGCGGCGGCGGACAGGTGGTCCTCGACCGGCTCGTCGACCTCCTCGACCTGGAGAAGGTGGAGGAGGACTTCTACCGCGGGGTCTCGCCCGCGCACTCGCCCGTCCGCGTGTTCGGCGGCCAGGTCGCCGGGCAGGCGCTGGTGGCCGCGGGGCGCACGGTGCCCGAGGACCGCCGCGTGCACTCGCTGCACGCCTACTTCATCCGCGGCGGCGACCCGCGCGCGCCGATCCTCTACGAGGTCGACCGCATCCGCGACGGCCGCTCGTTCACCACGCGCCGCGTCACCGCCATCCAGCACGGCAAGGCGATCTTCGCGCTGTCGGCGTCGTTCCAGCGCGACGAGGACGGCCTCGACCACGGCGAGCCGATGCCCGACGTGCCGGCCCCGGAGACCCTGCCGACGTTCCAGGAGCGCACGGCCGGCTTCGGCCTGCGCTTCACCGAACGACCGCGCCCGATCGACGTGCGCTACGTGGGCGAGCCGCCGTGGATCACGCGCTCTACCGGCGCGCGGCCGGAGCGCAACCGCGTGTGGATGCGGGCCGACGGTTCGCTGCCGGACGACCAGCTGCTGCACGTCTGCGTGCTCACCTACGCCTCGGACATGACGCTGCTCGACTCGATTCTCGCGCGCCACGGCGTCTACTGGGATGTCGACAAGGTCCTCGGCGCGAGCCTGGACCACGCGTTGTGGTTCCACCGGCCCTTCCGCGCCGACGAGTGGTTCCTCTACGACAGCACGTCGCCGAGCGCCTCGGGCGCGCGCGGCCTGGCCACGGGCCGGTTCTTCGCGCAGGACGGCACGCACATCGCGACCGTCGTCCAGGAGGGCCTGCTGCGCGTTCTGTGAGGACGGTCGCAGCTCGTTCTACTGAGGGTGTGTCACCGAGTGGCGTTCGCAGAATCAACCACACTTCCGGGTGGCGCGAAAAGCGAAATGCGTTGCCGGGTAATCGTCACGGTGTGCACGGCAAGCGCCGACAAGCCGTGACAACCGAGGGTGAAGGTGCCCGGGACCGGTCGGGGGGCGGCCCCGGACACCTTCTGCCGGAAACGCCCGCGCACTCGGTGTCTGTTTCCGGCTGGCCGTCGTCTACGCTGCTCAGGAACCCAGGCCGATCATGACGGCCGGTGCGACCGGCACGGCGTGACCGGTTCCGGTTCACCGATGTCAGAGTACAAGCGCAATCTGCAAATTGCAGGGCGGAGACCTGCCTCGACGGCGGGAATTCCGCGGTGTTAATACCCCACTGACTAGTCGGACGGCTGGTTAGATATGCGGTGCGGGCAGTGGTGGCAGACGGTGCGCGCAACGCGGAAGACGATCCGGAGGTGCTGTCGTGGCGAGAGGCCAGGGACCCACCGTTCGCCGCCGGAGGCTCGCGAGCGAGCTGCGGCGGCTCCGGGAAGCCGCCGACCTGACGATCGACGAGGTGGGCGAGAAGCTCGAGTGCTCCGCGTCGAAGGTCAGCCGCATCGAGACCGGGCACGTCGGGGTCACCCCGCGCGACGCCCGGGACATGCTCGCGCTCTACGGGATCACCGGCGACGAGCAGGAGGCGCTCGTCCAGCTGGCCCGCGAGGCACGCAAGCGCGGCTGGTGGCACGCGTACAACGAGGTGTTCACCGGCACGTTCGTGGGGCTCGAGGCCGACGCGAGCTCGCTGCGCGCGTTCCAGGCGCTGCTCGTACCCGGGCTGCTGCAGACCGAGCGCTACGCCCACGCCGTGATCCGTGCGCTGCGGCCCGACGCCGAGGACGCCGAGATCCGGCGTCGCGTGGCCGCGCGCATGGCCCGCCAGGAGCTGCTGAGCGACACCCCGCCGCCCGAGTACTGGGCCGTGGTCGACGAGGCCGTGCTGCACCGGGTGGTCGACAGCGCCGAGGTGATGGCCGAGCAGCTCTTCCGCATGGCCGCGGTCGCCGAGAAGCCGAACGTGACCATCCAGGTCGTGCCCTTCTCCGCCGGTGCCCACCCCGGCATGGAGGGCCCGTTCCTCATCATGGGTTTCCCCGAGCAGGCCGACCCCGACGTCGTCTACGTCGACGACAGCACGTCCAGCGGCCTGTACCTCGAGCAACCCGAAGACGTCCGGCGCTACGCGCTGATGTTCGACCACCTGCGCGCTGCCGCGCTGAAACCGGACGACTCGGTCGACTTGATCACCGAGGCGGCCGGCCGGTTCGCCGAACAGGCTGCCGTGCCGGCCGCAGTGCACCACCTGGAACCGAGGACACAGTGAGGAAAGTGGGGAACACGATGCCAGACGCGGATCTTTCCCGGGCCACCTGGCGCAAGAGCAGCTTCAGCGGTGGCGGCAACGACTGCGTCGAGATCGCCTTCGTCGGCGGTGGCGCCGCGGTGCGCGACTCGAAAGACCCCGAAGGGGGTGCTGTCCGCCTCCCCGCGTCGGGTTGGCGGGGGCTGCTGGCGGCGGTGCGCGCCGGCGGCCCGGTGCGCGACTGACGGTCCACCCGGCGACCCCTTACCCCGCCGACCTGCTCGTCGCTGGTCGGTGTCTGGGGTAAGGGGTCGTCTGGCGTCCAGGTCTGGGTGATCACCCGATGCCCGCGCCGCCCCCTCAGGACGACTCTGAGTGTCACCGAAGAAGGCAACTCGGAGATGGGGATCGAAGCGATGAGTTATCAGCTCCTGGACGCGATGAGCGCCGAGGTCGCCTACCGCGCGGAGCAGCTGCGGAAGGCCGGGCGCGACGCGCGGATGACGAAGCAGAGCCGGCCCGTCCGCTGGCTGCGGACCCACCGGCTGACCAACATCGACGTACCGGTGCAGGAACACCGCACGGCGGAGCCGATCGCCTCGCGCGCCGGGCACCTCGCGCGGTGACGGCGTGCCGCTCTCGGCTGCGAACACGCTCTCGGTGAAAACCATGGCGGAACTGTCGGTGGGGTAGGACAGAATGCACCTCGTGCCCCGCTTAGGCTCCGGAATCCCGCTGGTCGCCCGCACCCACGAGATGCGGCGGCTGCGTGCTGCCTTCTCGCGGGCGGAGCGGCGTGAGGCGGGGGCGGTGCTGATCGCGGGCGACGCGGGTGTCGGCAAGACGCGGCTGCTCACCGCGCTCGGTGAGCACGTCGGGGCCGGCGGCGCGCTGGTGCTCACGGGCCGCTGCATCGACGTGCGCGACGGTGGCCTGCCCTACCTGCCGTTCGCGGAGGCACTGGCCCCGCTGGCCTCGTCGGGGGACCCGGCCGTCGCCGCGGCGGTGCGGTCCCGGCCGGCACTCGCGCGGCTGCTGCCACAGAGCGGGGAGCCGGCTCCGACGGCGCCGGGGGAACACGGCCAGGTGTCGGGTGGCGAGCGGGAAGCCGCGCGCCGGCCGCGACCGGAACAGGACCTCGGTCAGCTCCAGTTGTTCGACGCTGTACTGGGGGTGCTGACCGAGGTCGCCGAGTCGCGGCCGGTGGTGATCCTGATCGAGGACCTGCACTGGGCCGATCCGTCCACGCGCAACCTGCTGTCCTTCCTGGTCAGCAGGTTGCGCGCGCAGCGGCTGCTGATCGTGGGCAGCTACCGCGAGGAGGACGTGCACCGGCGTCACCCGCTGCGCGGCCTGCTGTCGGAGCTCGTGCGGCTGGCAACGGTCGAGCAGATCGAGCTGCGGCCGTTCGGGCCCGCCGACGCGCGGGCGTTCGTCGAGGCGCTGGCCGACGAGCCGCTGCCGCCCGACGTGGTCGCGGACATCGTCGCGCGCTCGGAGGGCAACCCCTTCTTCGTCGAAGAGCTGCTCGCGACGAACGCCGACTGCCGCGACCTGCCCGCCGGGCTCGCCGAGGTGCTGCTCGCCCGGCTGGAGCGCTTCCCGGCGGAGACGCGGCGCGTCCTGCGTGTGATCTCGGTGGCGAACGAACCGGTGTCGCACGCGGCGCTCGCGGAGGTCGCGGCCCTCGGCGAGCTGGAACTCGACGAGGCGCTGCGCGAGGCCGTGCAGCACCACGTGCTCGTGATCGAAGACGGGTTCTACGTCTTCCGCCACGCCTTGCTGCAGGAAGCCGTCTACGGTGACCTGTTGCCGGGGGAGCGCACGCGGATGCACGCGGCGTACGCGGCCCGGATCCGCGCGATACCGCAGGGACGAGGGCAGGACGCCAAGCTGGCGTTCCACAGCCTCGAGAGCCGCGACTACGTCACGGCGCTGCCCGCTTTGCTGAGCGCGATGGACGAGGCGGAGAAGCTGGGCGCGCCCGGGGCCGCGCTGCGGCACGCCGAGCAAGCACTGTCCATTTGGGACGCCGTGCCCGTCGCGGACCGGCCCGAAGGCGTCGACGAGCTGAAGCTGCTGCACGAGGCGTCCTACTTCGCCGGCACGTCGGGCGAGCCGGAGCGGGCGGTCGCGTACGCGCGGTCCGCCACCGAGGCGCTGGCCACCGACACACCGCTCGACCGCGCCGCGCGGGTGTGGCGGCGGCTGGGGGAGGCCCTCCTTTCGCTGGAAGGCACGCTGGAAGAGGCGACGGAGGCCGTCGACCGGGCATACGAGCTGGTCAAGGACACGGAGCCGAGCCCGGTGCGCGCGTGGGTGCTTGCCACCCGCGCCGGCGTGCTGCGGGCGATCGACCAGCCGGGGGAGGCACTCGACAGCGCGCTCACCGCGGTGTCCGACGCGCGGGCCGTGGGCGCGGTCGGGGCCGAGGCGTCGGCGCTGATCACGCTCGGCACGCTGGCCGATTCGGCGGGCGACGCCGCGGCCGCACGTGAGCGGCTGCGCCAGGCCATCCGCAAGGCGCGCGACGCCGAAGCACTGAACGTCGAGCTGCGCGGCATGTACTTCCTCGCCTTGAGCTACGACGACCAGGCCGAGATGACCGAAGCGCTGGCCCACGCCACGCGCGGGGTCGCGCGGGCGGAGGAGTCGGGGCTCACGTGGAGCTCGTACGGGCTCGAGCTGCGGGCACGGCAGCTCTACCTGAGGTACCTCACCGGCGACTGGCCCGCGGAGGACGCGGCCGGCCGGGCCGGGCGGGGCGTGTCGAGCGCGGTGGCCGCGCGGATCCTCGCGAACTGGGCGCTGTTCCTCGTGGCCCGTGGCCGCTTCGACGACGCCGGGCGGCTCCTGCCGGGGCTGCGCCAGCAGTGGCAGGCCGACATCCAGATCGCGCTGTCGGCGGGCGACGCCGCCGTCGAGCTGGCGTTCTGGCGCGCCGACCACTTCGAGGCCGTGCGCGTGACCGAAGAGCTGATCGCGTGGCTGGAGAAGATCGAGCCCTGGCTGCTCGGCGGGATCCGGATCGCCGCGCTGGGCATGGCGTCCGTCGCGGCGCGCGCCGCCGACGCCCGCCTGCGCGGTGATCAGCAGACGGCCGACGAAATGGTGTCCGTCGGTCGGCGCCTGCTGGAGCACGGGCGCCGCTGCGCGATCGACGGCACCCCGCGCTCGGGCACGCTGGGCCCGGAGGGGCACGCGTGGCTCGCCCGGCTGGAAGCCGCCGCGTCCGGGGTGAGCGGTCCCGCCGACCCCGCTCTGTGGGCGGCCGCCGCCACGGCCTTCGGCTACGGCGCGCTGTACGAACAAGCCATGTGCCGCTACTTCGAAGCCCAGGCTCTGCTGGCGCGCGGGCTGCCCGCGGTGGACACCCTGCAGTCCGCCCACTCCGTCGCGTCTTCGCTCGGTGCCCTGCCTCTGCGCGACGCGGTTCGCGACCTGGCCCATCGTGCCCGCGTGGACCTCCCCGGCGTGTCCCCGGCCGCCGCCCCCGTCGCGGCGAACCCCCTCACCGACCGCGAACGCGATGTCCTCGAACGTGTCGCCCTCGGCCGTACCAACCGCCAGGTCGGGGACGAGCTCTACATCAGCGAGAAGACGGTGAGTGTCCACCTCTCCCGCGTCATGGCCAAGCTCGGCGCCAGCCGGCGCGCGGAGGCCGTCGCCATCGCGTACGACCGCGGGCTGCTGACCACGCCGGCCGCCGGCGGCTGACGCGCGGGCCCGCGAAGTGGTTGACTGATCACGTCAATCGCTTGCCGGCCACTTCGGAGGTACCCGGATGCGCGTCGACGTGCACGCTCACCTGTGGAGCGAGGCGTACCTGCAGCTGCTGACCCGGCTGGGCAATACGAAGGCCGCCGGCCAGCGCGGGCTCGGCGCGGACCGCACCACGGCGGAGCTCGACGCGCGGTTCGAGCAGATGACGGCGGCAGGCATCGACCTGCAGGTGCTCTCGACCACCCCGGCGCCGCCGTACTTCGAAGACGAGCAGGCGGCCATCGAGGCCGCGCGCTGGGTGAACGACGAATACGCCGAGCTCGCCCGCCTGCACCCCGACCGGTTCCGCGCGTTCGCTTCGCTCCCGCTCCCACACCCCGACGCGGCGCTCGCGGAGCTCACCCGCGCGCTCGACGACCTGGACTTCCTCGGCGCTGCCATCACCACGTCGGTGCTCGGCCGCTCGCTCGGCGACCCGGCGTTCCTGCCCGTCTACGAAGAACTCGACCGCCGCGGCAGCGTCCTGTTCGTGCACCCCGCCGGCCTCGGCGCCGAGTCCCCGCTGATCGGCCGGAACCTGACCTGGCAGATCGGCGCGCCGATCGAGGACACCGTCGCAGTCATGCATCTGATCATCGCCGGCGTGCCGAGCCGCTTCCCGCGGATGAAGATCATCCTGCCGCACCTCGGCGGTGCGCTGCCGATGATCCTCCCGCGCATCGACCGCCAGAATCCTTGGGAGGCACCGGAAACCCCGGAGAAGCCGAGCCTCGCCGCGCGCCGGATCTTCTACGACACCGTCGGGCACAACCACGGGCCGGCGTTGCGCTTGGCCGCCGACACCCTCGGTGCCGACCGCCTGGTGCTCGGCACCGATTTCCCTTACCAGAAGGGCGAAGGGTTCGTCGAGGCCGTGACCTACGTCGAACGCGCCGGGCTGCCCGCCGACGCCGTCAGCGCGATTCTCGACCGCACCGCGGTGGAGCTGCTCGGGCTGGGCTGATCACCGCCGTGGCAGGCGGCGCAGCAGCTTCATGCTCGACGTCATCACCCGCGCCCACACGCCGCCCGGCAGGCAGCGCGCGGCCGCAGCGCCAGGCCGCGCCGGCCGGCGATCGACGGCGCCTCGGTGTAATTCAGCAGCCCTTCGGCACCGTTGCGGCGGCCGACGCCCGAATCCTTCCGCCCATCGACACGCCGACGCTGCCGAAGGTGCAGCAGCACATCCGGCGTGACGTCGGTGAGCACGGTCGGGTCGTGGAACAGCGGGCCGAGGTCCGGGCGGGCGCGGCCACCGGTCAGCGCGCAGGCGCCCTTGACCAGGGCGTCCCCGATGTGCGCCGACACGGTTTCGAGCCGGCTCGGTGACGTCAGCTCGTCCCCGAGCTTGAGCGCGGCCGTGCGCGACGAAGGCACGGGTGAACTCCTCCCGGACGCTCTCGTGCGCGTGGATCCGCTCCGCTGACACGCAGCTGCCCCGCCGAGGAGAAGCACGCGGTGGCGGCTCCGGTCGCGGCTTTCCGACGTCGGTGTCCGGCAGCATGATCAGCGGGTTCTTGCCGCCGAGTTCGAGCGAATAGCCGGTGAGCCGCGACGGGATCCGGTCGGCGAGGTCCTTGCCGGTGGGGATGGCGCCGGTGAAGCAGAGGTAGTCGCACTCTTCGAGCAGCGCCGGGCCGAGGGCCGCACCACGGCCATGCACCACGTGCCACAGCCCGGCGGGCAGGCCGGCCTCCTCGGCGAGCTCCTGCAGCCACAGCGCCGAGAGAGCGGCCTGGTTGTCGGGTTTCTGCACCACGACGTTGCCCGCGGCCAGAGCCGGGAAGACGTCCACCACGGTGAGCGCCAAAAGTAGTTCCACGGCGAGATGAGCCCGACGACTCCCTTGGGGCGGCGCAGTTCGCCGGCCTTCGGCAGGTCCGGGATCACGCCCGGTGCGCGCCGGGCGTGAGGATTTTCGCGCTGTGCTTGCCGTAGTACGCCGCGACCAGCGCCGCCGCGCTCACCTCGTCGAACGCGTCGAGGCTTGCCTTGCCGGCCTCGACCTGCACCAGGTCGAGAGCCTCGGCCTGGCGATCAGGTCGTGGAGCCGCACCAGAACCGTCGGCACTCGGCGACGGACCGCGCGGCCCACTCGCGCTGGGTCTCCCGGGCAGCGGCGAACGCGCCGTGCACGTCGGCGCCGGTGGCCTGGGGGAGCGTGGTGATCGGCATCCTGGTGAACGGCGCGGTCATCCGGATCGGCGCCGCGTCCGCGCTGCCGGTCACGCGGGCGACGCCCTGGGCCGCGCGCTACCGGCGGGGCGCCCGCGACACCGCCGATCCTCGCGGGTGGACCCGTGTCGCCACTGAGGTTCGCCGGTTTCGTGCGGGTCATGCCGTCTGCGTTCAAAGCGGTGTTACCGACGGGTACGCCATGCCGTCGGTATGCCGGCTGAACCTCGATTGTGAATCCTATTCACATCTCGGCGTCGTCGCGGTGGCGGTCCGGTGGCTCGACGCCGGGAGCGGGCTGCACGTCCTGCGGTGGGAAGGGTGGCGTCGGACCCGCCGGGGCGTCCCGGTCCTCGGGCGCCTCGGGTTCCGGCGCCACGAAGCCCTGCTCGGGCGGCTCGGCGGAGGGCTGCGGCGGGGAGGCGTACCCCGGCGGGGCGTAACCCGGTGCGGCGTAAGCGAAAACCTGCTCGCGCGGCCACCGCGCCCCGCCGAACGCGGCGAGCGCCAGCACGAGCGCGGCCACCACGCCACCCCCGAGCAGCAGCCAGAAGCCGGTGCCGGTCGTGTAGTGGGCAACCACGGCCGACGTGCGCTGCTCGTAGCTGAGGGAGGCCGACACGTCCATGCTCATCGTCCACACGGCCGCGACGACACCCGCGCCGCCGGCGATCAGCGTGATCCGGGCGGCGGCCCGGGCGCGGGTGAACGCGAGCACCGCGCCGGCCAGCAGCACGGCCGCCGTGACCGAGAGCGGGATGCCGTAGCGGGCGACGTGGCTGATCGCGAACAATTCCTGCTCCGCGGCCGGCGCCACGTCGACGAGCCGGGTCCACGAGGTGATCGAGAACGCGCTTTCCAGGCGGCCCTCGACCGTCACCTGGGTGGTCGCCGCCGGCAGGAACGTGCCCGCCACCACGAGCGCGGCCGCGAACACCCCGAGGATCCCGGCGAGCAGCCGGGACACCGCACCGGGCTCGGCGGCGGGCGGCGGGTACTGCGGCACGCTGGTCATCGCGGCTCCTTCGCGTGCTCTAACGCGGTTACCCGCGATTCCACCACGAACCGGGCGATCGCGCTAAGACACGGCACGGGCGTGCCGGCCGGGTCAGGCGTCGGAGTACATCAGGACCGCGATGCGCTTCCACTCCCGCAGCAGCTTGCGCCGCCGGTTCGGGTCGCCGCCCAGTTCGGCGTCGAGCGCGAGGCCGCGGGTGAGATTGACGGTGAGCCAGAACAGCGTCTCGGCGCGTTCCTTCGGCAGCTCACCCGCCACCTGGCTGATGTGCTCCAGCGTCGCGCGGCCCAGAGCGCGGTCGACGGGCCGGATGGCGGCGCGCAGTTCCGGGTCGGTGCGCGCGGCGACCCACAGCTCGGTCACGGCGGTGGACAGGGTGCCCGAGTACCCCGTCCACAGCAGGTCGATCGCCGCCTCGACGCCGGACGCGCCGCCCGGCAGGTCGTCGAGCGAGGTCGCCAGCTGCGTGCGCAGCTTCGTGGTCAGGTGCTCGACCGCGGTCGCCATCAGCTCGGCTTTCGTGGCGAAGTGGTGCTGCACGGCGCCTTTCGACACGCCCGCCCGGGCGCAGATCTCCTGCATCGACGTGCGGGCGTACCCGATCTCCACCAGGCATTCGACGGTGGCGTCGAGCAGGGCCGTGCGCGTCTGCTCCCGGCGCTGGGCCTGGGTGCGGTGCGCCTTCGCCGCAACCTCGGTCATCACGCCTCCCGCTTTACGTACCCGACGCCCCGGAGGTACATTCCGCGTGGAACTTACCTTCCAAGCGTAATGTTTTCCAGCAGGAGGCGTCGCCGTGCCGTTGCAGATCCAGAAGAGCTCGTGGAGCACCACTGAACTCGAAGACCTCAGGGAGCTCGCCCGGTCGTTCCTGCAGAAGGAACTCGTGCCGCACCAGGAGCGCTGGGCCGCCGAGAAGAAGCTCGACCGCGAGGTCTGGACGAAGGCGGGCGAGGTCGGGCTGCTCGCGCTTTCGATCCCGGAGGAGTACGGCGGCGGTGGCGGCTCGTTCGCCCACGAAGCCGTGCTCTACGAGGAGCAGGCACGTGCCGGTGACAGCGCGTGGGGCGTCACCGTCCACAACGGAATCGTCGCGCACTACCTGCTCGCCTACGCGCAGGAGGAGCGCAAGCGCGAGTGGCTGCCGAAGCTCGCGAGCGGCGAGTTCGTGGGCGCCATCGCGATGACCGAGCCGGGCACGGGTTCGGACCTGCAGAACATCAAGACCCGCGCGGTGCGCGAGGGTGACCACTACGTGATCAACGGCGCCAAGACGTTCATCACCAACGGCTACCACGCCGACCTCGTGGTGGTGGCGTGCAAGACCGACCCGGAGGCCGGCGCACAGGGTGTGTCGCTGATCGTGGTCGAGACCGACACACCGGGCTTCCGCCGCGGCCGCGTGCTCGACAAGGTCGGCATGAAGGGCCAGGACACCGCCGAGCTGTTCTTCGACGACGTCCGCGTGCCTGCGTCGAACCTGCTCGGTGACGCCGAGGGGCAGGGCTTCATCCAGCTGATGCTGCAGCTGCCGCAGGAACGGCTGATCATCGCCGTCACCGCGGTCGCCGGCATGGAGGCCGCGATCGACCTGACGATCGACTACACGAAGGACCGCCAGGCGTTCGGCCGGCCCATCTTCTCCTTCCAGAACACCAAGTTCACGCTCGCCGAGGCGGCGACTGAAGCGGCCGTGGCGCGCGCGTTCCTCGACCAGTGCATCGAGCGCCACCTCAGGGGCGAGCTCGACGTGCAGGGTGCGGCGATGGCGAAGCTGTGGACGACCGAGCGCGTGAACAAGGTCGTGGACCAGTGCCTGCAGCTCTTCGGCGGCTACGGCTACATGACCGAGTACCCGATCGCGCGCGCGTGGGCGGACATGCGCATCTCGCGGATCTTCGGCGGTACCAGCGAAATCATGAAGGAGATCATCTCCCGCACGCTCTGACACCTCCGCCGACGAAAGGACGTTCCCGTGAAAGCAGGACCGCTCAGCGGGCTGAAGGTGGTGGAGCTCGCCGGGCTCGCGCCGGCACCGTTCGCCTGCATGATCCTCGCCGACCTCGGCGCCGACGTGGTGCGCGTCGACCGCGTGACGCCGGGCGCCGACGTGCTCGGCATCCCCGGCGATCCGCTGACCCGCGGCCGGCGCTCGATCGGGGTGAACACCAAGACGCCCGAGGGCGTCGAGGTGGTGCTCGAGCTCGCCGACCGGGCCGACGTGCTCATCGAGGGTTTCCGCCCGGGCGTCGCCGAACGCATGGGCCTCGGGCCGGAAGTGGTGCACGCGCGCAACCCGCGGCTCGTCTACGGCCGCATGACCGGCTGGGGCCAGGACGGCCCGCTCGCCGCGGCCGCCGGGCACGACATCAACTACATCGCCATCGCCGGCGCACTCGAACCCATCGGCCGCGCCGGTGACCGCCCGGTGCCGCCGCTCAACCTCGTCGGCGACTTCGGCGGCGGTGGTCTGGTGCTCGCCATGGGCGTGCTCGCCGCCCTGCACGAGCGCACGTCGTCCGGGCGCGGGCAGGTCGTCGACGCGTCCATGGTCGAGGGCGCGGCCCTGCTGACGACCAGCCTCCACGGCATGCGCGCCGCCGGAGTCTGGCCCGGCGAACGCGGCGACAACCTCCTGGACGGCGGCGCTCCGTTCTACGACACCTACGAAACCGCCGACGGCAAGTACGTCGCGATCGGGGCGATCGAGATGCGCTTCTGGGGTGACCTCGTGAAGGTCCTCGGCCTCGAAGATCCGCCGTCGCACCTGGACAAGGCTCAGTGGCCGAAGTTGCGCGAGCTCATCGCAGGCGCGGTCGCGAAGCACCCGCGCGACGATCTCGTCGCCCGCGCCGAAGGCACCGACGCCTGCCTGACGCCGGTCCTGTCCCCGTGGGAAGCCGCGCGGCACCCGCAGAACGCGGCGCGCGGGTCCTTTGTGGACATCGGCGGCACTGTCCAGCCCGCCCCGGCACCGCGGTTCGACCGCACACCGGCGGAAACCCCGCGAGCGCCCCGCCCGGTGGGCTCCGACACCGAGGAGGTGCTCACGGAAATCGGCCTAACGACCGAGGATCTCGCGGCGCTGCGCACGGCGGGCGCGATCGCCTAGCGGTCACCAGGTGGCCAGATCCGCGCGGATCACCGCGTACAGCACGCTGTCGCGCCATTCGCCGTCGCGGAAGCCGTAGCCGCGAAGGATTCCCTCGCGCGTGAAGCCGGCCTTCTCGAGGGAGCGCTGCTCGGCGCGATTGGTCACCTCGGTGCTGGCCTCGACGCGGTTGAACTGCGTGTGCGCGAACAGGTAGCGCACCAGCAGCCGCTGCGCTTCGGTGCCGTGGCCGTGCCCGCGCGCTTCCGGGCGCAGGACGAGGCCCATGTTCCAGCAGTACGAGCTGGGTCCGGAACGCGAGCGGTGCCACGACAGCAGGCCGAGCGGGTGGCCGCCCAGGGTGGGGACGAGCAGGCCGCCCTCGGGGGTGAGGATCTTGCCGTCGAGCCAGCGCCGGCGGAGGTAACCAGGTTCGTGCCAGCCGTACCACTGGAACTCGCCCGCTGCGGCCGGGTCGTTGGTGAGGGCTTCGAGCAGGTCGAGGTCGGCCTCGCGCACGGGCCGGAGCAGCACCGTCTCGCCGTCGTCCATCGCGGGAGCCTAGCGGGACGGCGCCGCGCCCGCCTCACTCGATCGGGCCGGGATCACCCGGTCGGGCAAGACACCGGATCGGCGGCCGGGCCATTCACAGTGTTCGTCACTAGAGTGAGCGTGACCCGGCGGGCTCGTGGCCGGTGTCCGTCGGGCAAGCAGGGGGAGCGGATCGGATGGTGCCATGTCGAGCGGCGTGAAGAAGATCGTGGTCGTCGGGGTCGTCGTCCTCGTGCTGTTCTTCCTGATCACCCAGCCCACCCAGTCGGCCAATCTCGTGCACCAGGTGCTCGGCTGGCTGCGCAACGGCGCCGAGGCGATCGTGACCTTCTTCCAGACCCTCTTCTCCTGAGGCCCGACCTCCCGGTCATCACTGAGAGTAACTCGATCTCGGAATCCGAGCCGTTCGCTCGACCATCCGGGTGGATTGCCCCCTGAAAGGGCCTGGTCGCGGAATTTGTGTGGTCCTGGCTATGGCGGAGAAACCAGCCTCGGCCCTACGGTGCTCACATTGCGTGATCAGCCGGTTCTCCGGTCCCCCGGGAACCGGGCCACAGCGGGGTTTTCCGCACGGTCACGCCGGTTGGGTGCAAGTCGTGGACGCGCAACGGGGCAGGCGTCAGGGCCGGCCCGTCGGGGACCAATGAGGAGGCAGGGATGACCGGAGATCCCGGAGTGGACGCGTTGATCCGGCAGTGGGCCGATGAGCGCGAGCAGACGGCCGAGGAGCAGGAGGTCAACCGGATCACGTCCGCCTGGCTGGCCGACGCGCCCCAGGCTCCGCCCGGTATCCCCGGCCAGCGCGCCCGGTCCGGTCCGTCGCGCTGGGCGCCCGTCGACGCCGCGGACCCCGGTTACCTCGCCGCCATGCGCGTGCGGTTGCCCGAAGTCCCCGAAGAGCTGCTCGTGGCCGCCGCCGGCTGGTGGCAGATGGTCGGCGACGTCGCCGAGGCCGAACTGTGGTGGGACGCCGGCATCAGCCCGCTCGACCAGCGCGCCCTCGACTACCGTGCGGCGGGCCTGTCGCCCTCGGACCTGTCCCGCCGGCTCGGCCCGATGACTGTTCTCCAGCACCTGCGGCGCGGCAGCGCGCCGGCGTGGTGCGTCGCGCGTCTCGCGCGGCAGCAGAAGTCCGCCTGACGGATCCCGTTACACGGCCGGGTGAACCGGCGTGGCGGCACCGATCCCGAGCTTCGCGTAACGCTAACCTGCGCGGGCTCGTTGTGTGAGGGACCGACCGCCACGCTGGAGGACCGCAGTCCGTGCCCGCTACCGAACAGACCGAGGACCAGACCGCGGCGCCCGCCGCGCCGGTCCGCCG
Organism: Amycolatopsis sp. FDAARGOS 1241; assembly: GCF_016889705.1. Classification (NCBI taxonomy): domain Bacteria; kingdom Bacillati; phylum Actinomycetota; class Actinomycetes; order Pseudonocardiales; family Pseudonocardiaceae; genus Amycolatopsis; species Amycolatopsis sp. FDAARGOS 1241. The sequence goes on along the minus strand of NZ_CP069526.1, from coordinate 6,672,183 downwards.
CTCCCACGCGGGAACAGCGCTGGCGGTGCGGCTCGCGGTGGTCGTGGTGGTCCTCGCGGTGGCCGGCGGCGGGATCTGGTTCATCACGCGGGCGTCGGCTCCGGTCGCGAGCCCGACGACCACGGACATCCCGGCGCTGAGCGTCAAAGCCGCCGACGTCCGACCCGGTTCGGCCGCCCCGGTGAACGCCGTCGTCGCGGGCGGAGCCGATCAGCAGACCACGCCGCAGTCGGCCCGGTCGTCCGGTGATCCGCTCGACGACTGGGCACGCAAGGTCGCTGCTGTCACGGGAATCCCCGCCCGGGCTCTGCACGCGTACGGCAACGCGGAGCTCGCGATGCGCTCGGCCGACCCCGGCTGCAAGGTCTCGTGGGCCACGCTCGCGGGTATCGGCCGCATCGAGTCGAACCACGGCCAGTACGGCGGCGCTGTGCTCGAAGCCGACGGGCGCCCGTCCAAGCCGATCATCGGCGTCCCGCTCGACGGTTCCACGGGTGTGCGGGCGATCGGCGACACCGACGGCGGCCGGTTCGACGGCGACCCGGTGACGGACCGCGCGGTGGGCCCGATGCAGTTCATCCCGGGCACGTGGCGCAAGTGGGCCGCCGACGGCAACGGCGACGGCCTCGGCGATCCCCAGCAGATCGACGACGCGGCGCTGGCCGCCGGTCGCTACCTGTGCGCGGGCGGGCGCGACATGGCCACCGCGTCCGGCTGGTGGTCCGGCATCCTGTCGTACAACAACTCGACCGAATACGCGCAGAAGGTGTTCGGGCTCGCGGACGGCTACGCGAAGTCGGCCCGGGCCGTGCAAGCCGGCTGAGCGCCCCGCGCGGTGTGAAATCCGTGCGAACTGCGAGGTCACCGGCTGAGAGCCGGGCCACGTGCGGGTGCGCCTCTCCGCTTCGGGACTCATTCCCAGTGCTAGCGTCAGCTCTGTGCCAGCGAACTCCGGCCCGGCCGCGTCCCCGCTCGGGCGCCGGCTCACGATCGTCGCGACGTGCGTCGTGAGCCTCGCGCTGTGCTGTGGGCTGGCGTGGTGGCAGTGGGACCGGTTCATGTCGGCGAGCGGCACGTTCCAGAACCTGGGCTACGTGCTGCAGTGGCCGCTGTTCGGGCTGTTCCCGGCGTTCATGTTCTGGCGGATCAAGAAGCTGCGCGAACGCGAGCAGGCCGAGCAGAACTGCGGGGAGGCGCCCCGGGCCGAGCCGGCCGAGGTGACCGTGCCCGCCCCGAGGCCGGCGACCCCGCCGCGGCCCGCACCCGCGCCGGCGGCGGCCGAGGGCGAGGATGCCGAGCTCGCCGCATACAACCGCTACTTGCGCGAGCTGCACGCCCGCGACCAGCAGTCCTGAGCAGTCCTGAGCAAGCCCGGAAGTGAGGACGATTCCATGACCACGAGCACCGACGGTGCCGCCCAGACCCGCCCGGCCCGCATCGGCGGCGCTCTGACGCGCTTCCGCGCCACCGCGTACATCACCGGTGTCGGCCTGCTCGTGCTGTGCGCGACGATGGTCATCGAGTACGGCTTCGGCAACGCGAAGCCCGCGGCCGTGTACTCGCCCATCCACGGTGTCCTCTACATGATCTACCTGGCGTGCAGCATCGACCTGGCGATCAAGGCCCGCTGGTCGATCAAGAGCACGATCCTCGTGCTGCTGGCCGGGTGTGTCCCGTTCGTCTCGTTCATCGTCGAACGCCGGGTGACGCACCGCGTGCACGCAGGCAAGGACATCTTCTAAGCCGGTGTGTTCTCAGCGGCCGTGGCTCGGCGGCGGAAGGTCAGCGCGACCCCGACGGTGAGCGCGGCGAGCCCGCCGGCCGCCAGGAACGCGGCGGTCATCCCGTCGACCAGCAGCGGGGTTCCAGTGGCGCCGGACGCCGCGGCCGAGCGCGTCGCGGCGCCGAAGACGGTCACCAGGATCCCGAGCCCGAGCGTGCTGCCGACCTGTTGCATCGTCTGCAGCACGCCGCCGGCGGCGCCCGCGTCCTCGGCGGGGACGGTCGACATGATGATCACGTTGAGCGGCGAGAACGCCAGCCCGCCGCCGATGCCCATGAGCAGCAGGGGACCGAGCAGCGAAGCGACGTAACCGCTGTCCGGCGTGAGCGCCGAGAGCCACGCGACCCCGGACACCATCAGCACGGTGCCCGTGACGGCGAGCGGCTTCGGCCCGAACCGCGCGAGCAGGCGTGGCACGAGCCGGCTGAGCGTGAAGATCGACGCGGCCATCGGCAGGAACGCGAACCCGGTGGCCAGCGCGGCGAAGTGGCGCACGTCCTGCAGGAACTGCGTCAGGAAGAAGAACATCGACATCATCGCCATCGGCCCGAGGAAGAAGCTCGCGTAGGCCGCGGCGCGGTTGCGTTCGGCGAAGAGCCACAGCGGCACCAGCGGGTGGGCCACCCGTCGCTCCAGTACCACGAACGCGATCAGCAGCACCACGCCTGCCGTCAGCGCGCCGAGCGTGAGCGGTGCGCCCCAGCCGTCCGAAGCGGCGTGGGTGAAGGCCAGCACGAGCGAAGCGACGCCGAGCGTGCCGAGCACGGCGCCCGGCACGTCAAGGTGCGCTGTCCGCCGCGCGGGCGCGGGCACGAACCGCGGTGCGAGCACGGCGATGGCCAGGCCGAACGGCACGTTGATGAACAGCGCGGCCCGCCACGAGATCCACTCGGTGAGCAGACCACCCACGATCAGCCCGATCGCGAACCCGCCGCTGGCGACGGCGGAGAACAGCGACAGCGCGCGGACGCGGGCCTTGGCTTCGGTGAAGGTGGTGGTGATGAGCGCGATCGTGCTCGGCCCCGCCATGGCGGCGCCGACGCCCTGCGCCACACGCGCGGCGATCAGCACCGCGGCCGACGTGCTCAGCCCGCCGGCCAGCGACGCCAGCGTGAACACGGCCGTGCCCAGCACGAACATCCGGCGCCGCCCGAACAGGTCGCCCGCACGCCCGCCGAGCAGCAGCAGGCCGCCGAACACGAGGCTGTACCCGGTCATCACCCACGACAGGCCGGTGGCGGAAAAGCCCAGGTCGGACTGGATGCGGGGCAGGGCCACGTTCATCACGGTGGCGTCGAGCATGAGCATGAGCTGGCACGTCAGCACGATTGCCAGGACGAGGCCGGGCGCGGCGGTCCGGGCTCTCGGCCTAGGCTCGGCCGACGGGACTTGCTCGGTCAACTCGGTCAAAGGAGGACTCCCCAGCGAGGAACGACTGAAGTGGAGAAACTCTCCACTTGCTTGCGTTTGCGATAATATGGAGAGCGTCTCCGGTTCCGCAAGGGAATTCGGAGAATCTCTCCGTTTTCTGGGGAGCGGCTGCCAGGAGGTGCGGCGATGACGGCGGAAGCGACGCGGCCGATGCGCGCGGACGCGAAGCGGAACTACGACCGCATCGTGGCGATCGCGAAGGAAGCCTTCGCCGAACACGGCGTCGACGTGCCGCTCGACGACATCGCCAAGCGCGCCGGCGTCGGCGCCGGCACGTTGTACCGCCACTTCCCGACGCGCGAGAAGCTCGTGGAAGCCGTCTACCGCGACGAGATCGACCAGCTCGCGTCGCGCGCCGCGGTGCTCGCCGGCGAGCTGCCACCGTTCGAAGCGCTCGAGGCGTGGCTGGAGGAGCAGGTCGAGTACGTCATCGAGCGCCACGGCCTGGCCGCCGCCCTCAAGGCGTCGATCGACTCGGGCTCCGAGACGTTCGTCTGGTGCCAGACCCGCCTGCGCACTGCGTGCAGCGACCTGGTCACCCGCGCGCAGTCCACGGGGGCGCTGCGCCCCGACGTCACCGGCGTCGATGTCCTGCGCCTCGGCCACGGCTTGGGCACCGCCGCGAAGAACGCCTCGGAAGACGACAAGGCCCGCTTGATGAAGGTGATGCTCGACGGCCTGCGCGGGTGAGCGCGAACAGAAGGGGCGGGTCCACTCCGGACCCGCCCCTTTAGTTCAGTACGAGTTCAGTACCACCGCTCGTTCAGGAGCCGATGCCGGTCAAGGACCGGACCTCCATCTCGGCGTGCTTGGTCGACTCCTCCTTGCGGCCGAACATCGTGCCGGCGAAACCGCACAGGAACGAGAACGGGATGGAGACCAGTCCGGGGTTCTTGAGCGGGAACCAGCTGAAGTCGACGCTCGTGAAGATCGAGTCCGCTTCGCCCGAAACGACCGGGGAGAAGAACACGAGCACGACGCACGCGGCGAGGCCGCCGTAGATGCTCCACAGCGTGCCCGTGGTGTTGAACCGCTTCCAGAACAGCGAGTACAGGATCGTCGACATGTTGGCCGACGCGGCGACGGCCAGGGCGAGCGCCACGAGGAACGCGATGTTCTGCCCGTTGGCGAGAATGCCGCCGAGGATGGCCATGACGCCGACGACCAGGGCGGTCAGGCGGGCGACCCGCACCTCGTCGGCCGGTTCGGCCTTACCGCGCTTGAAGATGTTCGCGTAGACGTCGTGGGCGAAGGAGGCCGACGCGGTGATCGTCAGGCCCGCGACCACGGCGAGGATCGTCGCGAACGCGACCGCCGAGATGATGCCCAGCAGCAGCGTGCCGCCGATGTGCAGGGCCAGCAGCGGGGCCGCGGAGTTCTCACCGCCGGGAGCGGCCTTGATCTCGTCCGTGCCCACGAGCGCCGCGGCGCCGAAGCCGATCACCAGCGTGCACAGGTAGAACACGAACATGCAGGAGGTGGCCCAGACGACCGAGCGCCGAGCCTCGCGTGAGTTCGGCACGGTGTAGAAGCGCATCAGCACGTGGGGCAATGAGGCGACGCCGAGAATCAGGGCCAGCGACAGGGACACGAAGTCCAGGCGTGTGGTGCCGTTGGCGCCGTACGAGCCGCCTGGCTCGAGCAGGGCCGTACCCATCGGGCTCCTGTCGGTGGCCGCGGTGAGCAGGTTGGAGAAGTTGAACCCGAACTTGCCCAGCAGGAACACGGTGATCAGCGTCGCGGCGGCGAGCAGGATGCTGGCCTTGATGATCTGCACCCACGTGGTGCCCTTCATGCCGCCGACCAGTACGTAGACGACCATGACCAGGCCGACGACGCCGATCACGAGCGACTGGCCGAGGCGCGAGTGCACGTCGAGCAGCAGCGCGACCAGACCACCGGCGCCCGCCATCTGCGCGAGCATGTAGAAGAACGAGATCACGAGCGTCGAGGTCGCCGACGCCGCGCGGACCGGGCGCTGCTTCATGCGGAAGCTCAGTACGTCGCCCATCGTGAAGCGGCCGGTGTTGCGCAGCAGCTCCGCGATCAGCAGCAAGTCGACCAGCCACGCGACGAGGAAGCCGATCGAGTAGAGAAAGCCGTCGTAGCCGTGGATCGCGATGGCGCCCGCGATCCCGAGGAACGACGCGGCAGAGAGGAAATCGCCGGACAGGGCGACGCCGTTCTGCCGCCCGGTGAAGACGCTGTCGGCCGCGTAGTAGTCGGATGTGGTCTTCTTGCCGCGGTGGCCCGCCCGGTAGACCACGAACAGGGTGAAGGCGACGAAGACCGCGAACACCCCCGTGTTCACGAGCGGATTGCTGGCCGGCGCGCTTTCGGCGAGCGCGGTGCTGGTCACTTGCGGGGTCCTTCCGTCACGGCGGCCCGTTGCCTCAGTTCGGCAACGCGCGGGTCCACCTCGCGATCGGCGAAGCGGACGTAGACGAGGGTGATCAGGGCCGTGGTCAGGAACTGTCCGAGGCCGAGCAGCATGCCGACGTTGACCATGCCGAACACGCGGGTGCTCATGAAGTCGTTCGCGTAGGCGGCCAGTACGACGTAGGTGAGGTACCAGATGAAGAAGCCGGCGCTCATCGGGAAGACGAATCTGCGGAACCGCCTGCGCAGCGCGCCGAACTCGGGGCTGCGCTGGATCAGTTCGTAGTCGGGACCGCGCCGGGTGGTCCGGGCCGGCTCCGCGCCCTCGCGGGCGAACATGGCCGGCAGCTGTCCGGTCTCCTCTTGCGGGGTTCCCGTCGCGGGGGTGGGCGCGACGTTGTGCATCAGTGCCTCCGGCAACTTGCGTCCGTGGTGGTGGCCCTCCTGGGGCCCCCTCGGTCGAGTGGCACCCGGTCTGCCCTTGCGGACTGGGAGGCGGCCATAGTAACGACGGCGTCCGGGACGGGAAAAAGCCGGTTCCGCGGAAGGGGCTCGGGAATTCGTTTTCGGGCTGGAAATGTACGAAAACGGGAACCCTCGCGAAGATCACGAACAGATCACTCGGAATAGTGAGAGTCAATGTCACGCCACGTTGTCGCAGCTGAGGAACACTGCGGCAAATGGTTGAGCCACGAACAATGATCCGACGAATGTTGTGACGCCCGGTAGCCGAACTGCGGGGTGGTCGCCGGGGCCTCGCGTCGCTCGGCTGAGGGGCGAGGCGGGGATTCGCAGGCCGGTGGCGGATGCTGAAAGAAATCACCGCTTCGAGCGGTGAGTCGCTGCCGGACCACAACATCGGGTTCAACTTGAGGTCTAGCCCACCCGATGGGGGCACGGAGCGTAGGTCCTCCGAGGGATTTGACTACCCTCCGTGGGCTGATCGGGTGACTGCTCGGCGGCGCGACCCGGAGCAACCGGTAACCGGAATTCCCTCTTCGGGCCCGGGGTGGGTCGAATCCCGGGCTCCCGGCCTGGGCCGAATCGACTTTTCCCAGGTCAACGACGCGAAGCCGAAGACAATAAGCTCGGCGGACATTGGTGTACGATTCTTTGGCCCAGCTGACCGCAGCGATCGATAGGCACAGACAAGTTGACCTCGACCACCGCCGTGCAGTACGCAAGTTGCCCCGTGCACGTGCAAAGTCCCGGGAAGCAGCACGCCGGAGAACACGGTGACGAGTCTGCACAGTCGTGCCCCAGTGGGGTCGATCGCGCGGGTCGGCGGAATGCCGTGGACCGTTCCGGGAGCACCGGACACCGCCCACGGGCAGCCACGACGCGGGACAGGGAGTCACTTTCGTGACCGTTGCAGGAGAAGGCCAGGTGCCTGTTGAGAAGCTGCTCGGCCGGCCGCCTCGGCGGCCGAGCCGGGCCGCGAGCTGGCGCGCGGCGCTGCGCTGGCGGGACTGGAGCATTCCGGTCAAGCTCTCGGCGGTGACGCTGGTCCCCATCGTCCTCGCGCTGGTGCTGGGCGTCACCGCGATCGTCGGCCAGGTCAGCCGCTCGGACGACTACGAGCGGATCGACCAGCTCGTCAGGCTGAGCACCCAGCTGCGCAAGCTCACCGACGGCCTGCAGAAGGAACGCACGCTCACCGCGGCGCAGCTGACGGAGGGCGCCGCCGGCGTCACGCCCGAGCTCAAGGCGGCCCGCGCCGCGACCGACGCCGCCGTCGAGCCGTTCCTGACCGCGGCCAATCGCCTGGGCGGCTCCGAGTCCAGTGTGTCCGGTGCGGTGAACTCGGCCACCGCGCAGGTCAACGAGATCGCCGTGATCCGCCAGCAGGTCGGGGCCGGCCTGCTCGACGCCGCCGAGGCGGTGGGCGACTACAACGCCGTCACCGGGGCCCTGATCGGCGCCGACACCGCGGTCGCCGCGGGCGCGAGCGCCGACGCGCTGGGCGGCACGCCGAGCGCGCTGCACGACCTCGAAGCCGCCAAGGAACAGGTGTCGGTCAGCCAGGCGCTGGTGAACTACGGCATCGCCAATCGCACTCTGACCGCGCAGCAGCTGAGCGACGTCCGCGACGCCGAACTCCGCTACGACGACCGGATCGACGACTTCAACGCCGCGGCCACTGCGCCGCAGCGCCAGGACTTCGACAGCACGATCAAGCCCGACACGTCCTACGACCGCAAGCGCATGACCGGCATGGTTCTCGGTGAGCAGGGCCTGTCCAGCGACCAGGCGCTCCGCCGGATCCCGGCGCAGGAGTGGAACTCCTCCTCCGACGCCGTGGTCGGCCAGCTCACCGAGGTCGCCGACCGGATGAGCGCCGACGCCACCGACGCGTCGGCCGCGCTGGTCGAGGACGCCAGCAGCAGCGCCGGCCTGCTCGCCGTGCTGCTGTTCGCCGCCATGGTCGCCGCGGCGGCCGTCGTGTTTCTCATCGCGCGCCAGATCCTGCGGTCGCTGCGGACTCTGCGGCGCAGTGCGCTCGACGTCGCCGAGAAGGACCTGCCCGACGCCGTCCGCAACATCCAGGAGGGCCGCGCGCAGAGCGTCGAGGTCGACCCGGTGCCCGTGCGGGCGAAGGACGAAATCGGCGAGGTGGCCCGGGCGTTCGAGAAGGTGCACAGCCAGGTGCTGAAGCTCGCGACCGAACAGGCCGCGATGCGCGCCGGTTACTCGAGCGTGTTCGTCAACCTCTCGCGCCGCAGCCAGAGCCTCGTGCAGCGGCAGCTGCAGCTGATCGAGCGGCTGGAGCGCGACGAGGAGGACGCCGACCAGCTCGCGACGCTGTTCCAGCTCGACCACCTCGCCACCCGGATGCGGCGCAACAACGAGAACCTGATGGTCCTCTCCGGCGCCGAGCCGGGGCGCCGCTCCGGCATGCCGGTGTCGGCGCACGACGTGCTGCGCGCCGCCGTGTCGGAGATCGAGCAGTACCAGCGGGTTTCGGTACAGCAGCCGCCGGCGGTGAAGATCGTCGGCTTCGCCTCGAGCGACGTCCAGCGCCTGATCGCGGAGCTGCTCGACAACGCGACCGCGTTCTCCGCGCCGGAGACGCAGGTGACCGTGGCGACGCGCCTGGCCGAGGACGGTTCGCTCAACGTCGACATCCTCGACAAGGGCATCGGCATGAACGAGTACGAGGTGGTCGAAGCCAACGGCCGCCTCACCGAAGCCGGCTCGGTCGACCTCGCGACGTCGCGCCGGATGGGCCTGTTCGTGGTCGGCCGCCTCGCCGGGCGCCACCGCATCGGCGTTTCGCTGCACGGTGGCAAGGACATCGTGGGTGTGCGGGCCACCGTCGTGGTTCCGCCGGAGCTGGTCATCACCGGTGCCGCGGTGGACAACGCGCCGAAGGCCGGTCCGCTCAGCAGCGTGACCGCGCCGCCCGTGAATCCCGGCGGACTGCCTCGGCGCCAGCGCCCGGTGAACGGTTCGGCGCGGCCGGCTCCGGCGGTGCCGCAGCAGCCGATCGCCGGCGCCGACGAACAGCAGCTGTGGCCCTCGGCCAGCGATCTCGCCGGGTACGCCAACGGGCACGCCGTCGACCCGGGCGTGCGCCCGCCGTCGGACCTCGAGATCTCCGGCACCGCGTTGTTCAGCCCGATCCCGCGCGACGACGCGCCGCCGCCGGTGCCCCAGCTGCCGCAGATCGTGGACGTACCGCCGCCGCGGCCCGAGCCCCAGCCCGAGCCGCGGGGCGAGGCGCCGGTCCCCGAGCGCCAGGGCAACCTGCCCTCGGGCAAGGACCTGTTCTCCGCCAACGCCACCACGCTGAGCGAGTGGTGGAACGAAGCCGCGCAGAAGGTGCCGGAGGTTCCGCCGCCGTCCGCGAACGAGATCACGATCGAGAACACGCCGATCTTCGACGAGATGCTCTCGGCCTGGTTCCGGTCACCGGCTCCGTCCGCCGAGGACAAGTCCGGTTCGGACAAGTCCCGTGACGAGCCTGGTGAGAAGGCCGGTGACAAGGCCGCCGACAAAACCGGTGACGAGTCCGGTGACAAGGCCGGCCCGGAAGAGTCCGATGCGGACACCTCCGCCGCGAAGGTGGGCGAGCAGCCGGCGGCGCCGGCCGAGGCGCAGCCGGGTGTCGCGCCGGAGACCACGCCGGAGCAGGGCGAGCGCGACTGGGACTTCGCGAGCGACGAGAACTGGCGCACCGTCCAGGCCGCGTCGCAGGTCGAGCCCACCGCGTTCACCAAGGCGGGGCTGCCGCGCCGCCGTCGCGGCGAGCAGCTCATGCCGGGCAGCGCGACGCCGGAACAGGCGCCGGCCGCCGAGGCCGCCAAGCCGGCCCTGCCGGCGCGCGACCCCGTCGACGTCCGCGGCCGCCTGACCAGCTTCCAGCGTGGGGTGAACCGCGGTCGTCAGGACGTTCGCGACGGCATGATCGACCCGGCGGCGCCGCAGGGCCTGGGCGCCGAAGCGCTCGACCGCCTGCAGGGCCCACCGCAGGAGGCCGACGCGGGGATCGCCCCGCAGCACGGCTCCGCGACGGGCATCTTCGAAGCGGACCCCCAGCCGCGCCAGGACACCGCCCCGGGCTCCGCACCCGCGGGAGAGCCGTTCGGCTCTGCTGCGGCGAATTCGGCTCCGGCGCAGCAACCGCCGTCGCCGTTCGCGCCGCGGAGCGGGAACGTCCCGGCGGACCGGTCCGGTGTGGGCAGTCCGTTCGGTTCGCCACGGTCCAGGCGGGTGCCGTCGCCGTTCCCGCGGCAGAGCGGAGAGGTCCCGGCCGGCCAGTCCGGTGTGGCGGGTCCGTTCGGTTCGGCTCCTGCCGAGCAGTCGCCGTCGGCCTTCGCGCCGCAGGGCAGTGAAACTCCGGCGGACCAGTCCGGTGTGGCCAGTGCCTTCGGTGGTACGCCGTCGGCCTTCGCGCCGCAGGGCGGGGATGCCCCGGCCGGCCGGCCGGGTGTCACGGGTCCGTTCGGTTCGGCTCCTGCCGGGCAGGCGCCCTCGGCCTTCGCGCCGCAGGGCGAGGAACCGCAGGCCGACCGGCAGCGCGCGGCGGGCTCCTTCGACGCCGAGGCGCCGTCGGCGTTCGCGCCGCAGGGCGGCGAAGCTCCCGCCCGGCAGCAGCCGGCGACGGAGCAGTCCGGCATGGGGAACGTGTTCCGCACCGCGCAGGACGCGGGGACGGCCGGCCAAGATGACCAGGCCACTGCGGACCGGTCGGGGGTGGCGGGCGCGTTCCGCACCGCGTCGCCGGGACCGGTCGCCGACCAGCAGGTGCCGCCGGCGTTCGACCCGCAGGGGGTGTGGGCGCCGCCGGCCGATGGCAACGGCAACGGCACCACCGCGCGGCCGGGAGCGCTGCCCTCACGCCGTCCCGACCCCGCGCGGCCGGCCAAGCCCGACGCGCTGCCCACGCGGCGCCCGGCGGCCACGAACCTGCCACCCGGCCCGCGGGCCGTGGACCCGAATCAGGTGCCCGCCGCCGTCGCGAACCTGGAAGCGGCCGCCGCGGCCTCGAAGCCCACCGCGACATCCCCCGCGGCCTCGAAGCCCACCGCGACACCCCCCGCGGCCCCGCAACCCACCGCGACACCCTCCGCGGACTGGTCTTTCGGGTCCGACGAGGGGTGGCGGACCGTCCAATCGGTGTCCCAGTCGACGCCCACTTCGTTCACTTCGGCAGGATTGCCCCGGCGCCGCCGAGGGGAACAGCTCCTCCCCGGCAGCGCCCCGCCGCCCTCCGGCGCGGCGAACCCCCGTCCGACCCGCGACGCGCACGACGTGCGTGGCCGCCTGAGCAGTTTCCAGCAGGGCATCCAGCGCGGCCGACACCGCACTGCGCAGGCCGCCGAGACCAACCACGAAAAACTGGAGGGTGAATGACCTCGCCGAATACGGCACAGCCGCAACAGAACCAGTTCGGCTGGCTGGTGAACGACTTCGCCGAGCGAGTCCCGGGTGTGGCGCACGCCGTCGTGGTGTCGGCCGACGGGCTCCTCCTCACGGCTTCCAACCGCCTGCCGCTGGACCGCGCGGACCAGCTCGCGGCGGTGGCTTCGGGCCTCGTGAGCCTCACGCAGGGCGCGGCCCGCTGCTTCGAGGCCGGCGCCGTGAACGAGACCGTGGTCGAGATGGAACTCGGCATCATGGTCCTGATGTCCATCAGCGACGGTTCGTGCCTCGCGGTCCTCGCGGCGCCGAACTGCGACATCGGCCAGGTGGCCTACGAGATGACGATGCTCGTGGACCGCGTCGGCCAAATCCTCACGCCCGAACTCCGCGCCCAACTGCAAGGCGCGGGAGGGTCGCTGATCGGCGAACCGGTGGGATGATAACGCGATGAGCACGGGGTCCGGATTATTCGGCGGAGAGCCCGGAGACGGCGGCGAGCCCCCGCGTGCGGGCGAACAAGATGCTGCCCGCGACGAGGAGGACGGCACGTTCGCCGACGTCCTCAACGCCTTCAGCCTCGATTCGGGCCGCTCGCGCAAGAAGCGGAAGAAGAGCACCAAGGAGTCCCAGTCCCCCGAACCCCCGTCCGCACCCGCGGGAGCGCACGCGGCGGAGGAACCGCCGGCGGCACCACCACCGCCGCCGCCGGCCGAGTTAGGAGATCGTGTGACCTCTCTAGTCTCTCCACCGGGCAGTACCGATGCGGACGGGCCCAGACCAGGCGGGCTTTTCGACCCCGGACCGCCCAGCGGCGAGTTCGTGATGCCCGCCGCGTTCACGCGGCCGGAACGACCCGATCGGGTGGACCCGGCCGAGGAGACCTCGATCGTCCGGCCGTACGCTCTCACCGGCGGCCGGACCCGGGCGAACTACGCGCTCGAGCTCGAGACGCTGATCTCCACCAATGACCACGTCGTCGCGGGGGGCTTCCCCGAGGCGGCAGCGGAGCAGATCGAGAGCATCTCGATCATGGAAGAGTGCCGGAGCCCGCGCTCGGTCGCCGAGATCGCGGCGATCTTGCGGGTGCCTCTGGGTGTCGCCAGGGTGCTGATCAGTGACGCGGCCGACGCGGGCCTCGTCACCGTGCACCGGACGATTTCGGGCAATGACGGCGCCGAAGCACACTTGATGTTGATGGAAAGGGTTTTGAGTGGACTCCGTCGGCTTTAAGGCACCGCGGGAAACCGCACCCCCGACCATGACATCGGCGAAGATCGTCGTCGCGGGCGGCTTCGGTGCCGGCAAGACGACCTTCGTGGGGTCGGTGTCGGAGATCGTGCCGCTCACCACCGAGGCGATGATGACCGACGCGAGCCGCGGCATCGACAACCTCGACCAGACCCCGAACAAGACGACCACCACGGTCGCGATGGACTTCGGCCGTGTGTCGCTCGACGCCGACCTGATCCTGTACCTGTTCGGCACCCCGGGCCAGCAGCGCTTCTGGTTCATGTGGGACGACCTGGTCCGGGGCGCCATCGGCGCGGTCGTGCTCGCGGACACGCGCCGCCTGGCGGACTCGTTCGCGCCGATCGACTTCTTCGAAGACCGCGGCCTGCCCTACATCGTCGGCATCAACACGTTCGACGGTGTGCTCGAGCACGACATCAACGACGTGCGCGAGGCCCTGTCCATCGACCCGAGCATCCCGATCGTCCGCTGCGACGCCCGGGACCGCGAGTCGACGAAGCAGACGCTGATCACGCTCGTCGAGTACGCCATGCGCCAGTGGATCGCCCTGCGGGCGGCCAAGGCCCGCTGAACCCGCGGCGCCGGGTCACCTCGTCACGCGGTGACCCGGCGGTACCGCAGCAGCACCACGGACCCGTCGATCACACGCGACTCCAGCAGCCGCAGGCCGAGCCGCTCGGCGTCGACGGCGAACGGCCGCTTGTCGCCGCCCAGCACCACCGGGTGCACGACCACGTGGTACTCGTCGATCAGCCCGAGCCGGCCGAGCTCCGCGGGCAGCTCGGCACCGCCCATGAGCAGGATGTCCTTGGTGTAGCGCGCTTTCAGCGCCGCGACCTCCTCGGTGAGGTCGCCGCCGAGCACCTCGGTGCCCCAGCCGGGATCGGTGAGCGTGCGCGAGAAGACGACCTTGGGCTTCTTCCGCCACACCGGCGCGAACGCGATGTCGTGCGGATCGTCCGACAGCGACTCCGCGCGCGGCCAGAAGCCCGCCATCATGTCCCACACCCGCCGCCCGTAGGCGAACACGGCGGCACGGTCGGAGAGCGCCTGGGACTGACGCGACAGCTCGGGTCCCATTACCGGCCAGTCGAACTCGCCGTGCGGTCCTTCAACGCAGCCGTCGAGCGATACGTGGACGTAGAACAGCAGCTTACCCATGGCGTGGCTCCTTAATCCGGCGGCGTCCCCTGTGGACGCCCTTCACCCCAGAGTCGGAGCCGCGTCGCGCGACCGGACACGACCGTCGGTATTCGGCCGGAAATCTTTTCAGTACTCGACTGGGTGTTCGAGAATCCTCAGTACTCGTCGTGCCTTCGCCACCACGAGCCCGGCTCGTCGGTGCCGCGCGACTCCTCCTCCCACGCCTCCTGGCGGCCGAACGGAGTGATGTCCAGGTAGCGGTGTGAAGCCAGGAACGTCTCGGCGCCGCGCCCGCTGGTGAAGTACGTGCGGTAGACGTCGTCGCCGTCGCGCAGGAACACGCTGACGCCGAAGAACCGGCCGACGCCGCAGTCCTCGGTGAAGTCGCTGCCGTGCGCGGACACCCACGGCACGTCCCAGCCCATGCGCGCCTTGTAGGCCTCGATCTCCGGCAGCGTCGCGGGCGCGGTGACGGTGAACGTGACATCCCGGGCGTTCAGGTGCGCGAGGTGCGGCACGTTGTCGATGACCATCGAGCAACCGGGGCAGCCCGCTTCGTCGCCGGGGTGCAGCATGAAGTGGTAGACGATCAGCTGGCTCCGGCCCTCGAACAGGTCGAGCAGGCTCTTCTTGCCCTCGGCCGAGTCGAACTCGTACGGCTTGGCGAAGCGCACCATCGGCAGCCGCCGGCGTTCGGCGGTCAGGTGGTCCTGCGCTTTCATGAGCTCTTTTTCCTTGGCCAGCAAGGACTCGCGCGCGGCCTGCCACTCTTCGGCGGACACGACGCGGGGAAGTGCGGTGGTCATCGGGCCTCCTCCAGGAAGTGGGCGAGATCTTCGAACGTCGAGTTCCAGCCGTCCCGGTGCCCGGAGCGCTCGGCTTCGTTCGGGAACGGCGTCTGGTGGAACGTCATCTCGGTCTTGTCGCCGACGTCGGCGAGCGTGATGGTCACGACAGTTTCGCCCACTTCGTCGGCCGGGTCGTCCCACGAGAACGTGAAGACGAGCCGCTCGGGCGGGGTTATCTCCCGGTAGGCGCCCTGCATCCACCGTTCGACGCCGTGTTTTTCACTGTGGATGCGCGCCCGCCACGCGCCGCCGGGCCGCAGGTCCAGCGTCGCCACCGAAGCGGCGAAGTCCTGCGGGCCGAGCCAGCTCGCGAGGTGGTCCGGGTCGGTCCACGCGCGGAACACCAGCTCACGCGGGGCGTCGAACACGCGCGTGATGGTGAGATCGCGTTGTGTCATCCCTCGGTCTCCCTCCGGGGCTCCTGCAAAAGTCGCAGGTGCTCGTCCAAGCGGTCGAACCCCGCCTCCCAGAACTGCCGGTACTCACCCACCCAGTCGGCGACGTGCTCGAGCGGCCGCGCTTCGAGGCGGCACGGGCGCCACTGCCGCGTGCGCCCGCGGGTGATGAGGCCGGCGTGCTCGAGCACCTTCAGGTGCTTCGACACGGCCTGCAGGCTCACCGCGAACGGCTCAGCCAGCTCGTTCACCGTCGCTTCGCCGCGGGAGAGCCGGGCGAGGATGGCCCGCCGCGTCGGGTCCGCCAGCGCGGCGAACGTGGTGCTGAGCTGGTCAGTGGCCATCAGTTCTCAATCGCTTGGTTGTTCAACTAATAGGTTGATATAGGCCCGAGCTGGCCGATGTCAACCACCTCGAACGGATGGATGAGAGCTGCGTCACCGCAGCTCGGGTTTCCAATAGTAGGAAGTCAAAGTATTTTGAGGAGTATGAGCAGCGACCTGTACCGTCCCGAGAACCCGGTCCGGTTCGTCACCGCGTCGAGCCTGTTCGACGGCCACGACGCCTCGATCAACATCATGCGGCGCATCCTGCAGTCGCAGGGTGCCGAGGTCGTGCACCTCGGGCACAACCGCTCGGTCGACGAGGTGGCGACCGCCGCCATCACCGAGGACGTGCAGGGCGTGGCCATCTCCGCGTACCAGGGCGGGCACGTCGAGTACTTCTCCTACCTCGTGGAGCTGCTGCGCGAACGCGGCGCCGGGCACATCAAGGTGTTCGGCGGCGGGGGTGGGGTGATCGTCCGCGAGGAGATCGACCTGCTGCACTCCCGCGGCGTGGCCCGGATCTTCTCGCCCGAAGACGGCTACGAGATGGGCCTGCCGGGCATGATCAACTCGATGATCAAGGCGTGCGACGTCGACCTCGCCGCGCAGCCGCCCGCCTCTGTCGACAAGCTGCTCTCCGGCGACGTACCGGCCCTCGCGCGCGTGATCACGCAGCTGCAGCGCGAGAAGCTCACCGACGAGTGGCTGACGGCCATCACCGAGGCCGCGAACAAGCGCGAGGTGCCGGTGCTCGGCATCACCGGCACCGGCGGCTCGGGCAAGTCGTCGCTCACCGACGAGCTCATCCGCCGCTTCCGGCTCGACCAGGAGGACAAGCTGCGGATCGCGGTGCTCGCCGTGGACCCGTCGCGCCGCAAGGGCGGCGGCGCCCTGCTGGGCGACCGCATCCGGATGAACTGCCTCGCGCCCGGTGGTCTCGGCGCGGCGCCGGTGTACTTCCGCTCGCTCGCCACGCGCACGACCAGCGGCGAGATCCCGATCGGGCTGCGGGAGTCGATCCTCGCGTGCAAGGCCGCTGGCTACGACCTGGTGATCGTCGAGACGCCGGGCATCGGCCAGGGTGACGCCGGCATCGTGGACTACGTGGACGAGTCGCTGTACGTGATGACGCCGGAGTTCGGCGCCGCGTCGCAGCTGGAGAAGATCGACATGCTCGACTTCGCCGACGTCGTCGCCATCAACAAGTTCGAGCGCCGCGGGGCCGAAGACGCCCGCCGCGACGTCGCGCGCCAGCTGGTGCGCAACCGCGAGGCCTTCTCCGAGGGGCCCGAGGACATGCCGGTGTACGGCACGAGCGCCGCGAAGTTCAACGACGACGGTGTGACGGCGCTCTACCAGCACCTGCGCGACCAGTTGGCCGAGCGCGGGTTGTCGGTGTCGGCGGGGACGCTGCCGGCCGTCGAGGGCAAGGTGTCCACCGACGCCAGCACGATCATCCCGGGCAACCGTGTGCGCTACCTGTCGGAGATCGCCGACACCGTGCGCGGGTACCACGACCAGACCGCGAAGCAGGTCGCCGCCGTGCGCAAACGCGAGCACCTGGCCGCTGCGAAGGCCGCGCTGTCCGAGCTGGACACAGCGGACGCCTCGACCGACGCGATCGACGGCCTGCTCGCCGCCGCAGAGTCCGATGTGGACGGCGAATCGACGAAGCTGCTGGAGCGCTTCCACGAGCTCGCCGAGGAATACCGCGGCGACGAACTCGTGGTGAAGGTCCGCGACCGGGAACTGCGCACGCAGCTGTGGCGCGACACGTTGTCGGGCAACCGGATCCCGCGCGTCGCGTTGCCGCGCTACACCGAGCCCGGAGAGCTGCTGTCGTTCCTGCGCCGGGAGAACCTGCCCGGCTACTTCCCCTACACGGCCGGCGTGTTCCCGTTCAAGCGCGACGGCGAGGACCCGGCGCGCATGTTCGCGGGTGAGGGCGACGCGTACCGCACCAACCGCCGGTTCAAGCTGCTGTCAGCCGACTCCGAGGCCAAGCGCCTGTCGACGGCCTTCGACTCGGTGACGCTCTACGGCCACGACCCCGACACGCGTCCGGACATCTACGGCAAGGTCGGCACGTCCGGCGTCTCGATCGCGTCGATCGAGGACATGAAGGTGCTCTACGACGGGTTCGACCTCACCGCACCGAACACGTCGGTGTCGATGACCATCAACGGCCCGGCCCCGACGATCCTCGCGTTCTTCCTCAACACGGCGATCGACCAGAAGCTCGACGCGTTCCGCGCCGAGCACGGCCGCGAGCCGTCCGACGCCGAGGCCGCCGAGCTGCGCGAGTGGGCGCTGAAGAACGTGCGCGGCACCGTGCAGGCCGACATCCTCAAGGAGGACCAGGGGCAGAACACCTGCATCTTCTCCACGGAGTTCAGCCTGCGCATGATGGCGGACATCCAGGAGTGGTTCATCGAGCACGGCGTGCGCAACTTCTACTCCGTGTCGATCTCCGGCTACCACATCGCCGAGGCCGGCGCGAACCCCATCTCGCAGCTGGCGTTCACGCTGTCCAACGGCTTCACCTACGTCGAGTCGTACCTCGCGCGCGGCATGGACATCGACGACTTCGCGCCGAACCTGTCGTTCTTCTTCTCCAACGGCATGGACGCGGAGTACTCGGTGCTCGGCCGCGTGGCGCGGCGGATCTGGGCCGTGGCCATGCGCGAGCGCTACGGCGCCAACGAGCGGTCGCAGAAGCTCAAGTACCACGTGCAGACCTCGGGCCGGTCGCTGCACGCGCAGGAGATGAGCTTCAACGACATCCGCACCACGCTGCAGGCCCTGTGCGCGCTCTACGACAACGCGAACTCGTTGCACACCAACGCTTACGACGAGGCGATCACCACGCCGTCGGAGTCGTCGGTGCGCCGCGCGATGGCGATCCAGATGATCATCAACAAGGAGTGGGGCCTGTCGAAGAACGAGAACCCGCTGCAGGGTTCGTTCGTCATCGACGAGCTGACCGACCTGGTCGAGGAAGCCGTGCTCGCCGAGTTCGACCGGATCTCCGAGCGGGGCGGTGTGCTCGGCGCGATGGAGACCGGCTACCAGCGCGGCAAGATCCAGGACGAGTCGATCCTGTACGAGCGCAAAAAGCACGACGGGTCGCTGCCGATCGTCGGCGTCAACACGTTCCGCAACCCGCGTGCGGCCGACGACGAGGTCGAGGTGGAGCTGGCGCGCGCGACGGAGGACGAGAAGAAGTCGCAGCTCGACCGGCTGGCCGACTTCCAGCACCGCCACCAGGAGGAGGCCCAGCAGGCGCTCAAGGCGCTGCGCGAGGCCGCGACCCGCGGCGGCAACCTGTTCGGCGTGCTGGTGGACGCGGCGCGGGTGTGCACGCTCGGCCAGATCACCGAAGCGTTCTTCGAGGTGGGCGGCCAGTACCGCCGCAACGTCTGACGCGCGGCGCGAGCCGGTCCCCGCGCGGGACCCGGCTCGGCCGCGTTCAGGAGCGGTGGGCGGCCAGGTGCCAGGCCGGTGCCTGGACGCGGCCCTGCGCGTCGGTCTCCAGGCGGTCGAGGTCACCGGCGCCGGGGTTGCCCTCGGCGAACATCCGCACGCTCGCGCCGAGCTCTTCCCGGGTGAACGACGTGGCGTAGCGGGTGGGTTCGAGGCGGTCGATCGTCCAATCCTTCGCGACGGTCTCGCGCAGGTTGGCCTCGCTGATCCGGAACGGCCCGGGGAACGATTCCGGCACCTCTTCGGAGAAGCAGAACAGGTGCAGCCGGGCGCCGGGCCGGGTAGCGCGGGTCAGCGCGGCGAGGTACTCGTGCCGCTGCGGTTCGCGCAGGCAGTGGTAGAGCGCGCTGTCGAGCACCGTGTCGAAGCGGCCTTCCCAGCCTTCGAGTTTCGTCGCGTCGGCGACCGCGAACGTCACGTCGACGCCCTTCGCGGCTGCGCGGGCGCGGGCCTGCTCGAGCGCGGAGGGCGCGCGGTCCAGACCGGTGACGGACAGTCCGCGCGAAGCGAGGAACGCGGCGTTGTCACCGAGTCCGCAGCCGATGTCGAGCACCTCGCCGGTGAACTCGCCCGCATCGGCCAGCGCGACGACCGCGGGCTGCGGCGAGCCGACGTCCCAGGGGATCCGTGGGCCGAGCGGGGCGGCACCGCGGTAGACCTGTTCGAAATCGACGTCTTCGGGTTTCATGCCCGGTTTGCTCATGGCCACCACCTTATTCAACGAATGATGATTTAACCCCATGCTGCGACGGTCCGTGGCCGGCTGTCAACTCGAGGCGGCCGCGCGGGAATAGGGTGGTCGCGCATCGGGTAGAACGAGGCATGGACTTCGGGATCTCCACGTTCGTGACCGACGAAGGCATCCGCCCCGACGTGCTGGGCGAGGCGATGGAAGAGCGGGGCTTCGATTCGCTGTTCCTGGCCGAGCATTCGCACATCCCGGTGGACCGGCAGAGCCCGTACCCCGGGGGTGGGGACCTGCCGCGGAAGTACTACCGCACGCTGGACCCGTTCGTGGCCCTCGCGGCGGCCGCGGTGAACACGTCGGAGCTGGTGCTCGGCACGGGCATCGCGTTGCTGATCCAGCGCGACCTGATCCACACGGCCAAGGAGGTCGCGTCGCTCGACCTGGTGTCGCGCGGACGGGTGGCGTTCGGCGTCGGTGTGGGCTGGAACCGCGAGGAGATGGCGAACCACGGCACCGATCCGAAGACCCGCGGCGCGCTGATCGACGAGCAGCTCGGGGCGCTCAAGGCGATCTGGACGCAGGAGGAGGCCGAGTTCCACGGCAAGCACGTGGACTTCGACCCGATCTTCGCGTGGCCCAAGCCGGTGCAGACCCCGCACCCGCCGATCTACATCGGGGGCGAGAGCCCCGCCGCGCTCAAGCGCCTGGCCGCCTACGGCGACGCGTGGCTGCCGCGGCAGCAGACGCCGAGCGAGGAGATCCGGCGGGTGCGCGAGTGGCTGGCGGAGCAGGGCCGCACCGACGTGCCCTTCACCGTTTTCGGTGGCGCGGCCGACACCGGCGCGGTCAAGCGGTTCGCCGCCGCCGGCGTGGAGCGCTACACGTTCATGCTGCCGACACTGCCCGAGGCCGAGACGCTCAGCGCGCTCGACGACCTCGCCCGGCTCGCGGCGGACCACCGGTGAACCGTGGTTCGATGACCGCATGAGGTTCGGGATCTTCAGCTTCGTCACGGACGAAGGCATCCGGCCCGACGCGCTCGCGCGCGGGGTCGAGGAACGCGGGTTCGATTCGCTCTTCGTGGGCGAGCACAGCCACATTCCCGCCGACCGGCAGTCGCCGTACCCGGCGGGTGGCGAGCTGCCGCGGATGTACTACCGGATGTACGACCCGTTCGTGGCGCTGACCGCCGCGGCTTCGGTGACGTCGACGTTGCTGCTGGGCACCGGCGTCGCCCTGCTCGCGCAGCGCGACCCGATCCAGACCGCGAAGGAGGTCGCCTCGCTCGACCACCTCTCGGGTGGGCGGGTGCTGTTCGGTGTCGGCGCGGGCTGGAACCTCGAGGAGATGCGCGACCACGGCACCGACCCGGACACCCGGGGCCGGCTGCTCGACGAGCGGCTCGACGCGATGAAGCAGCTGTGGACGGCGGAAGAAGCCACGTTCCACGGCGAGTTCACGCACTTCGACCGCGCCGTCGCGTACCCGAAGCCGGTGCAGGCCCCGCACCCGCCGATCTACATCGGTGGCAACAGCAAGTACGCGGCCCGGCGCGCTGGCCGGCACGGCGGGGTGTGGATGCCGAACTCCGTGGTCGTGCCCGAACGCGTCGGGAAGCTGATGGCCCTGCGCGACGAAGTGGCACCGGGCGCCCCGGTGTCGGTGTTCGCGGTGGGCACCAAGAACGAGGCTCTGCTGGAGGCCTACGTGGAGGCGGGCGTGGAGCGCATCACGATCCTGCTCGGCACGCGGCCCGAAGCGGAGACCCTGAGCAGGCTCGACGCCCTGGTGAAGGTCGTCGAAAAGTACCGGTGAAGGAGCGGAAAACGCGTGACTGACGTGCAAATCGGGCTGGCGGCTGCGCTGGAGCAGTTCTCGCCGCGTGAGTCGATCAGGCTGGCGAAGGCGGCCGAGGAGCGGGGTTTTTCGGGGCAGATGGCGGCGGATCACTTCCAGCCGTGGGTGCCGCAGCAGGGTGAGGCCTCGTTCGTGTGGAGCGTGCTGGCGTCGCTGGCCGAGAACACCACCGGTGACCTCGGGCCCGGGGTGACGTGCCCGTCGTTCCGGCTGCACCCGGCGATGGTCGCCCAGGCCGCCGCGACCCTGGAGGCCACGTACCCGGGCCGGACGTGGCTGGGGATCGGGTCGGGGGAGGCGCTCAACGAGCACATCATCGGCGGCTACTGGCCCGAGGCCCCGGAGCGGGTACGGCGGATGTTCGAGGCGCTGGAGGTGATCCGGAAGCTGTTCACCGGCAAGGACGTCAAGCACAACGGCGAGTTCTTCAAGCTGCACACCACGCGCCTGTGGACGTTGCCCGACACTCCGCCGCCGGTCTACATCGCCTCGGCCGGCCCCTACACCTCGCGCAAGACCGGGGAGCTGGCCGACGGGCTGATCACGCCGGGCGCCTCGATCGACAAGCTGGCCGGGATCGTGGAGAACTTCAACGCCGGGGCGAAGAAGGCCGGCAAGAACGGCGACGAGATGCCCAAGCTGCTGCAGGTGCACCTGTCCTGGGCCGAAGACGAGCAGGACGCGTGGGACAACGCGATGGACCAGTGGCCCAACGGGGGTATGAAGTTCCCCAAGGCCGACATCCGATCCCCGTTCGACTTCGCCCAGATGGCGAAACTGGTGCGGCGGGAGGACTTCGAGGGCCGCATGGTCATCTCCTCCGACCCCGACGTGCACCGCGCCTCGCTGCAGAAGTACATCGACGCCGGCTTCAACCGCATCTACATCCACAACGTCGGCCGCAACCAGGACCAGTTCCTCGACGTGTTCGGCTCTCAGGTGCTGCCGAAGCTCACCGCCTGAGCTGCTTCCGGGCAAGTGGGGTCCGCTCGCGCGGCCCTACTTGTCCAGCAGCAGGTGCACGGACAGCTCCAGCCGGTGCGCGACGTCGGCGGCCGAGGCGCGGCGGGTGACCCACGCGACGAGGTTCGACATCCACACGTCGGCGACCACGTGGAAGATGTCGCGATCGGACTCCGTGGGTTCGGCGATGCCCATGGCCTGCGCGAACATGTCCTCCATCAGCCGCCCGACGAGTTCGACCTCGGCGGCGGCCGACGTGTCGGCGAACATGAACGCGCGCACCATCGCCTCGGTGAGGTGCGGGTCGCGCTGCATGAGGCGCGTGTTGCGGCCCAGCACGAACATCAGGCGTTCCGCGGGCGTCTCACCGGGGATCGGCGCGCGTTCCAGCTTCTCCTGCGCCCGCTCGAACTGCCGCGCCAGGCCGGATACGAGCAGGTGGATCTTCGACGGGAAGTAGCGGTACAGCGTGCCCAGCGCGACGTCGGCCTTCTCCGCGACCGCGCGCATCTGGACGGCGTCGTAGCCGCCCTTTGAGGCCAGCTGGAGCGTGGCGTCGATGATGCGGCGCCGGCGGTCGCGCTGGGCCGCCGACCCGAGCTCGTCGCCGATCGTGCCCAGTCCGGTGCGCGCCTTCGCCGCCGGAGCCTTCGCCTTGCCCGGCATGGGCCATCTCCCGTCTTGCGGAACTCGTTCCAGTTCTGCGTTAAGCGTACCGTCCCTGGCGAAACGTTGTACTACCGACCAGACTGGCCGGAATACTGAAACACGTTCTATGCCTGCGAGTAGTGTCCCGTGAGGTGGCCCGATGGCGGTCGCGCTCACCGGTGAACAGGCGGCGCCGGCCGCCGCGGTCCACGGCTGGGCGAAGAGCCACGACCCCATCGCGGCCGTGCGCGCGGCCGAGGACACCGCAGCCGCGGTGCCCGGCGCGTTCGCCGCCCTCGGCTTGCTCGGCGTTGTGTTGCCCTCTCGGCCGACGACGCCGGCGGCAGCGTCGCCGATCTGGCCGCGGGCCTCGCGGCGGCGGCTCACGCGCTGGTGCCCGGGTCCGCTGCTGAGCACGGCGCCGGCCGGGCTTCCGCTCGCGGATCACGGTGGTGCGCTGGTCGAGTCCATCGCCGGCGGCAGCACGCTCGTGGCCGTGCTCCTCGAGGCGCCGTGCGCGGATGGAGTCCTGCACGGTGAGACCGCGCCCTTGCGGGGGGCCGACGCGGCGGCGTGGCTCCTCGTCCCGGTGCCCGGCGGCCACGTGCTGCTGCCGCCCGGCGCGGCCGGCGTGCACGTGGAACCGTTGGCGCGCTTCGACTTCTCCCGTCAGCTCGCCCCCGTGCCGGTGCCCGACGTCCTGGAGCTGCCCGGCGTACGTGACCTCGCGGCCACGCTCGCCGTCGCGGAGGAGCCCGGGGTCGCGCGCTGGTGCCTGACCACCGCTGCCGAGAGCCCAGCGCTGCTGCCGGACGACCCGGCGTCGCACGAGTTCCTGCTCACCCGCTGCCTGTCGATCGCGGGTGTCACCACCCAAGTGTTGCTGTCGGCCGTGGCGGGAGCGGGTGCTCGGTTTGCCGCGCTGAACCGCCGGTGTGCCTTCGGCGCCGGGGCCGCCGTGCACCGGCGGTCGGGGCCGGTGGCGTTGGCGCATGGATTTGGCAGCTCCGTGGGAGAAGTCTTGAGAAGCCGGTGCCAGTGGAGCGCAGGGCTTGTTCGCCGCCGGGTGGTCGGTGCGGAGCGTTGCGCCTGCCGAGCGCGGCCGCCGCGCGCGAGTTGCTGCTCCGCTGTTGTCGGCTGTCGCGGAGTGGGTGCTTGGGCTGCCGCGCTGACCCGTTGGCGTGCGCGCCGGGGCCGCCGTGCACCGGCGGTCGGGGCCGGCGGCGTTGCCGCATCAAGTTCGCCGCTCTTTGTGAAAGGTTTCGAGGAGCCGATCTGGCTTGGGCGCAGGACCTGTTCGCCGCCCGGTGGTCGCGCCTGCCGAACGCGGCCGCCGCGCGCGAGTGCTGCTCTGCTGTTGTCGGCTGTCGCGGAGTGGGCGCTTGGGCTGCCGCGCTGACCGGTTGGCGTGCCTGCGCGCCGGGGCCGCGGTCACCAGCCGGTCGGGGCTGACGGCGGCATTGTCGCGTGGGCTGCGCAGCTCCCGTGTGAGAGGGCTTGGGGAGCCGGTGCCAGTGCAGCGCAGGACGTGTTCGCCGTCGGGTGGTCGGGGAGAAGCAATCCCGTTGCGTCTGCTCAGCGAGGACGCCTCGCGCGAGTTCCTCCTCACGTATCGTTCGCGGGCGGCACCACGCAGGTGCTGTTGCCGGCTGTCGCGGAGGGGGCGCTCGGCCGCCGCGCTGAGCCGGTTGTCGTACCCCTGGCCTACGGTGCTGGTCGTGGAGTTCGGCGCAGACACCCAGGCCACCTACCTCCCCTCGGATCCGCCGCGGGAGGGCGTGCTCGCGCTCTGGGGCGACGAGGTCGCGGGGGACACCGCGATCGAGCTCGTGCTGCCCGGCGGCGGGAAGTTCACGCGCACGAAGGTGTCGGCGCGGCTCGTGCCGCTCGCGCGGGCGATCCCTCGGCTGCTGGTGGTGCCCGACGACGTCAGCCCGGCCGTCGCCGCGTGGTCGGCCGCCGTGAACGCGGGGGTGAACCTCGTGGCGCGCGGCCGGTTGCGGCCCGCGCTCACGCCCGGTGGCGTCGGTTCGTGGCGCGTGGGCCCGCTCGACGCGGCCGACGAGGAACTGCTGCGGGGGCTGGCGTCGGCGCTGCCGCCGGAGGCACACGCGCTCCCGCTCTCGGGGGTGAAGCGCATCCGCCTGCATTCGCCGGAGTCGCTGGTGCGGGCGCTGTGGGACGCGGCTGCCGACGTGCTCGTGCGCAGCCCGGCCGCCTCCGTCGGGGCGGGCGGGCCGGCGTTCGCGGCGGCGGAGCCCACGCTGATCGGGCCGGACGGCGCGGCGTGGCTCACCGAGCTGGAAGCCCGTGGCCCGCACGGCGCGCAGCTGATCCTGCGGATCGAGGTCCGCGAGGAAGACCGGTTCGCCGGCGTGCTCGCCGTGCGGTCCGCGCTCGAGCCGAGCCTGGTCGTCGAAGCCGCGACGCTGTGGGAGGCGCCCGACGCAGTGCTGGAGCGGCTCGGCGACCAGGTGGAGACGCAACTGCTGCTCGGCCTGCGCCGCGGGGCGCGGGCGTGGCCGCCGCTCGGGCGGGTGCTCGCGGAGGCGGCGCCGACGGAGCTGCAGCTGACCGACGACGACGTCGTGGACCTGCTCGGCGACGGCGGCCGTGAGCTCGGGGGCGCGGGCATCGAAGTGCTGTGGCCCAAGGACCTCTTCGCCGGCGAGGTCCGCGCGAAGGCCGGCGCGACGCAGGCGCCGGCGAGCGAGGCGGGACCGGCTTTCCCGTTGACCGGACTGCTGGAGTTCCGCTGGCGCCTCTCGCTCGGCGGCGCCGAGCTGACCGACGACGAGGTGGCCGCGCTGGCCGAGGCCAAGCGTCCGCTGGTGCGCTTGCGCGGCCAGTGGGTGAAGCTCGACCCGGGCCTGCTCGCGCGGGTCCGGGCCCGGCGCGACCGCAAGCTCACGGGTGCCGAGGCGCTGGCCGCTGCGCTCACGGGCGAACTGGAGCTCGACGGGGAACGCGTCGAGTTCGCCGCGCAACCCGCGCTCGCCGGGCTGGTGGAGCGGCTGCGCTCGCGCGCGCCCGAACCGGTCGCGGCGCCCGCCGGTCTGGTGGCGACGCTGCGCCCGTACCAGCTCGCGGGCGTCGGCTGGCTCGCGACGATGACGGACCTGGGCCTCGGCGCGTGCCTGGCCGACGACATGGGCCTGGGCAAGACGATCCAGCTCATCGCGCTGCACCTGCACCGGCGCACGCTCGGGGCCGGGCCGACCCTCGTGGTCTGCCCGACCTCGCTGCTGGGCAACTGGGAGCGCGAATTCGCGAAGTTCGCGCCCGAAGTGCCCGTGCGCCGCTTCCACGGCGGCGGCCGGCACCTCGACGACCTGGCGCGCGACGAGGTCGTGCTCGCCACGTACGGCGTGGTGCGCCGCGACCGCGCGACGTTGTCCGAAGTGGACTGGGGACTCGTCGCCGCCGACGAGGCGCAGCACGTGAAGAACCCGTTGTCCGCCACCGCGAAGGAGCTGCGGAAGGTGCCGGCCACGGCGCGCGTGGCGCTCACCGGAACGCCGGTGGAAAACCGGCTCACGGAACTGTGGTCCCTGCTGGACTGGACGACCCCGGGCCTGCTCGGCCCGCTCGACCGGTTCCGCCGCACGGTCGCGCGGCCGATCGAACGCGACCGCGACAAGGCCGCCACCGAGCGCCTGGCGACCACCGTGCGCCCGTTTCTGTTGCGGCGCCGCAAAACCGACCCAGACATCGCGCCGGAGCTGCCGCGCAAGACCGAGACGGACCGGTTCGTCCCGCTCACCGCGGAGCAGACCACGTTGTACGAGGCTGTGGTGCGGGAGAACCTGGCGCAGATCCGCGAGGCCCAGGGTGTGCAGCGGCGCGGGCAGGTGCTGAAGCTGCTCACCGAGCTCAAGCAGATCTGCAACCACCCGGCCCAGTTCCTCAAGGAGGGCGGCGGGGTCCTCAGCGGACGGTCGGGCAAGCTCGCCGCGTTCGAGGAGCTGCTCGACGTGATCCTCGACGAGGGCGACAGCGTTCTGGTGTTCAGCCAGTACGTGCGGCTGTGCCGGCTGCTGGAGCGCCGGCTCACCGAGCGCGGGCTGCCCGTCGCGCTGCTCTCGGGTGAGGTCGGGCCGAAGCGGCGCGACGAGCTCGTGGCGTCGTTCCAGTCCGGTGAGGTGCCGGTGTTCCTGCTCTCGCTCAAGGCCGGCGGTGTCGGGCTCAACCTGACGCGGGCGACGCACGTGATCCACTACGACCGCTGGTGGAACCCGGCCGTGGAGGACCAGGCGACCGACCGTGCGTACCGGATCGGGCAGGACCGGCCCGTGCAGGTCCACCGGCTCATCGCCGAAGGCACGCTGGAGGAGCGGATCGCGGCCGTGCTGGAGTCGAAGCGCGGGCTCGCCGAGGCCGTAGTGGGCGCGGGCGAGGACTGGATCACGGAGCTGTCCGACGACGAACTCGCCGACCTCGTGCGGCTCGGCGGTGGGTGATGCCGCCCCGGCGGACGTTCGGCAACACGTGGTGGGGCCGGGCGTGGGTGGAGGCCTTGGAGCAGCGCGCGAGCGTCGACCCCAACCGGTTGCCGCGCGGGCGCACGTACGCCCGCAAGGGCACGGTGAGCGCGCTCGCGGTCGGCCCGGGTGAGCTGACGGCGCGTGTGCGGGGGAGCCGCCCGGAGCCCTACCGGGTGACGATCCGGATGCGCGAGTTCACGCCGGAGGAGTGGAGCCGGTTGCTCGACGTCATCGGCCGCCGGCTGGGCCACACCGCGGCGCTGCTCGACGGCGAACTGCCCGAGGAGCTGGCGGCCCAGGCCCGGGAGGCCGGTGCCGACCTGCTGCCCGGCCCGGGTGACCTGCGGCCGCGCTGCTCGTGCCCGGATTCGGCGAACCCGTGCAAGCACGTCGCCGCCGTGTACTACCTGGTCGCCGACGAGGTGGACGCCGACCCGTTCGTGCTGTTCAAGCTCCGCGGCCGCCCGCGCGACGAGGTCCTCGCCACGCTGCGCAGCCTGCGGACGCCGGACCGCCCGAAGCGCGCTCGCGTCCGTGACCCCGGGCTGACGCCGAAGAGCGCCTACTCGCGCCGCGTCACGGCGGTGCCCGCACTGCCGCCGGTGCCCGACGTCGCCGGGCCGCCGGCCGTCCTCGACCTCGATCCGCCGGCGAGCACGGGCTGGACGTCGGAGCGCCTGGTGGGTTTGGCCGCCGACGCAGCGGCGTGGGCGCGCGACCTGCTGGTGTCGGGCGGCGCCGCGGCGGAGCTGACGTTCGAGGAGGACCTCGCGCGCCGTGCCGCCGCGCGGCCGCCGGCCGAGCTGGCGGGGCTGGCCGCCGACGCCGGGCTCCCACTCGCGGACCTCACCGCGTGGGCCCAAGCCTGGGCCGAAGCCGGCCGCGGGGGCCTGTCGGCGTTGCGCGACACGTGGTCACCGGGACCGGGCCCGCTCGCGGACGCCCGCGCGTGCCTGGCGGAGTCGGGGTCCGCGGACACCGTGGCCGCGTGGCGCAATCGGGTCACCCAAGGACCCCTGCAACTGCGTTACGGACGCGACCACCGGTGGTACCGCTTCGTGCGCGCGGGCTCGGCCTGGCGGCTGGACGGGCCGCCGTCGGCGCAGCCGCTCGACGTCGCCTATCCGCCGGAGTGATCCGGCTCGTCACCGGTGCCGCGCAGCTCGACGCAGCACCCGCCGTGGCGCGGGGGCACGAGCACGGCGTCGACGTTCGGCACTTCCAGGCCGGCGAGGATGCCGGTGAGGAACGCCTTGTTGATGCCGCACACCAGCTCGGGCTGCTTGCCGCCGAGCGGGTGGAAGGGGCAGTTGCGCAACCGCACGCGCGCGGGCGTCTCGCGACTCGGCTCGAAGCCGTGGCGGGCGAGGACGGTTTCGGTGAGCGTGAGGCCGCGTTCGGTGCCCAGGCGGCCCGGGCGCAGGTTCTCGCGTTCGGCGGCGCCGAGGTCCTCGCCGTGCGAGGCGGCGACGCGCAGAGCGGTCTCGCGGGCCGGTTCGCCTTCGGTCTCGGACGCGACGGCGTCGAGCAGGATGTCGGCGAGCACGGCGTGGCGGCGCGGCGGGATGCTGACGGCGAAGTCGGTTTCGGCGGGCTCATACACCTTCGGCGTGCGGCCCACCTTGCGGATCCCCCCGACGGCCTCGTACCGCGCGCGCAGCAGACCGGCGGCCACGAGTTTGTCGAGGTGGAACGCGGCGAGCTTGCGCGAGATGCCGACCGACGCGGCCGCCTCGTCGCGCGTGACGGGGCGGCCCGCGGCGCGGATGAACGTGTACATCCCGCGACGCAGGTCCTCCTCCAGCGCGGCCACGGCCTTGATGGCGGACGTGGCGGGCTCAGTCGTCACGTCCCCACGATAACGCCCATGAGGTTGTCCACAAGCAGCAACCTGTGGTGTTGACCTGCTCACCTTGACCAGCGCGCGGAATAAGACCAATATTCATGTGCGAAAACTCGTCGAACCCCGAGGTGTCCCCATGCGCTCCGGCTCTGCTCTCCGCGTCGTCCACGAACCCGATCCCGGCATCGACCTGGACGCCGCCACGCGCGCCGCGGGCGACTTCCTGACGGCACTGGGCATCGCCCTGGACTCCGAAAGCCTGCAGGGCACCCCCGCGCGCATGGCTCGCGCGTACGCCGAGCTGTTCACCCCACGCGCGTTCGACCTCACCACGTTCCCCAACGACGAGGGTTACGACGAGCTCGTGCTCGCCCGCGACATCCCGGTGCGGTCGGTGTGCGAGCATCACCTGCTGCCGTTCACCGGGGTCGCGCACGTCGGCTACCTGCCCGGCGAACGTATCCTCGGGCTGTCGAAGCTCGCCCGCGTCGTCGAGCACTTCGCGTGCCGGCCGCAGGTGCAGGAGCGGCTCACGAAGCAGGTCGCCGGCTGGCTCGCCGAGCAGCTGAGCCCCAAAGGTGTCGGTGTGGTGATCGAGGCCGAGCACACGTGCATGACGCTGCGTGGCGTGCAGGCCACCGGGTCGAGCACGGTGACCTCGACACTGCTGGGCACCTTGCGGGAGGATGCACGTTCCCGCCAGGAGTTCTTCGCACTGACCGGTGTGAACGCATAGCGGAGGTGTTCCCCTTGCCAGAGCAGGGTTTTGTCATCGTCGGCGCGGGCCTGGCCGGCGCCAAGGCCGCGGAGGCGCTGCGCGGAGGCGGATTCGCCGGGCGCGTGACGCTCATCGGCGACGAACCCGACCGCCCCTACGAGCGGCCGCCGTTGTCCAAGGAGTTCCTCGCCGGCAAGGCCGAGCGTGACAGCGTGTTCGTCCACGACCCGGGCTGGTACGCCGAGCACGACGTCGACCTGCGGCTCGGCGTGACGGCGACCGAGCTCGACCGGGCCGGGAAGCTCGTGCGCCTCGACGGCGGTGAGACGGTGGGCTACGACAAGCTGCTGTTGGCCACCGGGTCGAGCCCGCGCCGCCTGCCGATCCCGGGGTCCGACGCCCAGGGCGTGCACTACCTGCGCCGCCTCGCCGACTCGGTCCGGCTGAAGGAGACGCTGACGGCCGGCTCGCGCCTGGCCGTGATCGGCGCCGGCTGGATCGGCCTGGAGGTCGCCGCGGCCGCGCGTGAAGCCGGTGCCGAGGTGACCGTGCTCGAGGTGGCCGACCTGCCGCTGCTGAACGTGCTCGGTCGCGAAGTCGCCACCGTCTTCGCCGACCTGCACCGCGCCCGCGGCGTGGACCTGCGGCTGGGCGTGACGGTCGACGAGATCACCACCGAGGGCGGCAAGGCCACCGGCGTCCGCCTGGACGACGGCACGGTGGTCCGGGCCGACGCGGTGCTGGTCGCCGTCGGTGCCGCGCCCAACGTGGGCCTTGCGCAGGCAGCGGGGCTGGCCGTCGACAACGGCGTGGTGGTGGACGCTTCGCTGCGGTCCTCCGACCCCGACGTCTTCGCGGCCGGCGACGTCGCGTCCGCGCTGCACCCGCTGTTCGGCGAGCACCTGCGCGTGGAGCACTGGGCCAACGCCCTCAACCAGCCCGCCGTCGCGGCCGCCGTCATGGCCGGCCAGGACGCGACGTACGACGAGCTGCCGTACTTCTTCACCGACCAGTACGACCTGGGCATGGAGTACCACGGCCACGTGATCCCGGGTGGCTACGATCGCGTCGTGTTCCGCGGCGACGTCGAAGCCCGGGAATTCATCGCGTTCTGGCTCCTCGGCGGCCGCGTGCTGGCGGGCATGAACGTGAACGTCTGGGACGTCGGCGAGCAGCTCAAGGCCCTGATCCGCGCGGAAGGCCCGATCGACGCAGACCGCCTGGCCGATCCCGACGCGCCGCTGGAGCCCTGAGTCACCGATCCGCGGCGGCCCACGTGCGGTAGGTGTGGTCGAGGAACCGCTCCACACCCCGGACCACGTGGGCGCTGCGGATCGACGGGAACACATCGAACGCGTGCTGCGCGCCGGCGAGTTCCGCGTACGCGACGGGCTGCTTCGACACCGCGCGCAGCCGCTGCACGAATTCGCGTGCTTCCCCGACCGGCACCAGCGAATCGTTGCGGCCGTGGATGACGAAGAACGGCGGAGCGTCGCCGGAGACGCGGTCCAGCGGCGACGCGGCGAGGTAGTCGTCGAGGAACCGCACCGGGTCCCGGTCGGGGGAGAAGACGCGGCGGGCCAGCAGGCTTTCCAGCCGGTACCGGCTCTCCTCCGCGCCGCTGGTGGCGGCGATGTCGTACACGCCGTAGTGCGGCACACAGGCTTGCACGCTCGTGTCCGCCTCGCCGAAGCCCGGCTGCAGCGCCGGGTCGTTCTGGCTCAGCGCGAGCAGGGCGGCGAGGTGCCCACCCGCCGAGCCGCCGGTCACCGCGACGAACCCCGGGTCGCCGCCGTAGGAGGCGATGTGCTCGCGGATCCACGCCAGCGCGCGCTTCGCCGCGACGACGTGCGCGGGCCAGCGGTTCGCGGGCGCCAGCGGGTAGTTGATGGCGACGCACACCCAGCCGCGGCGGGCGAGGTGGCGCATGAGGGGCTGGCCCTGCTGGTCCTTGGTGCCGATCGTCCACGCGCCACCGTGGATCTGCAGCAGCACCGGCGCGCCGGTCACCGGTTTCGCGGGCCGGAAGACGTCGAGCAGGAACCGCTTGCCGCCCACGGCGTACGGGATGTTCCGCTCGCGCACCACCTCCGGGTCGCGCGTGCGGAAGGGCAGCGCCAGCTGGCCCCACGGCGTCGCCAGGTCCTTCGGGCTCGGCGGGTGCGCCAGCCGCTGCGAGTACTCCGGGCCGAGTGCCTCGGTCAGCGCCGACTCGACCTCGCCGCGCGCCTTCTGCGCCGTCGAGATCAGTGAACCCAGCCCGGCGGCCGACAGCGCGGCCAGCGCGAGCCCGGTCTTAGTGCTGCGTGATCGCAGGCGGTGGCGCGCGACGTGCTGCACCGTGTCGGCCGCGGCGAGCGCGAGCAGCTGCGGGGCCAGCTCGTCGGTGAGCCACGCGGCGAAGAACACGGGGATCGACGAAAAACGGTGGCGTGGCGGGCGCAGCGCGACGGCGGTGAGCCCGAGCTGCACTGCCCGCCGGGTCGGGAAGGCGGGTTTCACCTGCTCGATGCTACCGCCAGGCACCGCCGGGGCGCCGGTTCTGGCCTACGCTGGCGGCATGCAGCGACTGAGCGGGCTGGACGCGAGTTTCCTCTACCTGGAGACCCCGGCGCAGGTCTTGCACGTCTGCGGCCTGCTCACGCTCGACGGTTCCACGATCCCCGGCGGCTACTCGTTCGCCGAGCTCAAGCGCCGCCTCGCGGAACGCGTCGCGCTGATCCCGGAATTCCGCCGCAAACTGCACAATCCACTCTGGAATCTCAGCCACCCCGTGTGGGTCGAGGACGAGGACTTCGACCTCGACAACCACGTGCACCGCATCGGCGTGCCAACGCCGGGTGACGATCGCGAACTCGCCGAGCTGTGCGCCCACATCGCGGGCCAGCGGCTCGACCGCTCGCACCCGCTGTGGCAGTTCTACGTGATCGAAGGCCTGCGGGGCGGTGGCATCGCGGTGCTCATCAAGATGCACCACGCGAGCATCGACGGGGTCGGCGGCGCCAGCTTGATCACCCACCTCGCCGGCCTCGAGCCCGACGCGCCGTTGCCCGAGATTCCGCTGGACCAACGGCGCAACAGCGGCCTGCCCACGCGCGTCGAGATCCTCCGCGAAAGCCTGCTCGGCCTTTCGCAACGTCCGTTCGAGCTCGCGCGCTTGCTGCCCGAGCTGGTGGAGCTCGTGCCGCGCTGGCTGGGCAAAGCGGTGCGCGGCAAAGGGATGCCGGTGCCGTTCACCGCGCCGCGCACGTCGCTCAACGGCACCATCACCGGGCACCGTTCGGTCGCGTATGCGCAGGTCGACCTCGCGGACGTCAAGCGCGTCAAGAACGCCTTCGGGGTCACCGTGAACGACGTGGTGCTGGCCCTCGTCTCCGGCGCCCTGCGGCAGTTCCTGCTCGGCCGCGGCGAGCTGCCGGAAGACCCGCTGGTGGCGACGGTGCCGGTGTCCGTGCACGAGCGCACCGAACGCGACCAGGGCAGCAACAAGGTGTCGGCGTTCTTCGCGTCGCTGCCCACGCACCTGCAAGACCCTGCCGCCCGCGTGTTCTTCCTGGCCGAGGCCAACCGCCTGTCCAAGGACCACCACTACGACATCGACGCCGACATGCTCGCCGATTGGGCCCAGTTCTCCCCGGCGACGGCCTTCGGCCTCGGCGTGCGCGCGTACTCGGCGCTGCGGCTGGCCGAGCGCCACCCGGTCGTGCACAACCTGATCATCTCCAACGTGCCCGGCCCGCAGGTGCCGCTCTACCTGCTCGGCGCGCGTGTCAAGGGCCTGTACCCCCTGGGCCCGGTCTTCCACGGCGCCGGGCTCAACATCACGGTCTTCTCCTACCACGGCAAGGTCGGCGTCGGACTGCTGGGCGCCAAGGAACTCGTGAAGGACCTGTGGCCGCTCGCGGACTCGCTGCCGGAAGCGATGACCGAACTGCTGAAGGCGATGCCCGCCTAGGTCTTGCGCGGCCGTTTCGCCGGTCGCGCCTGGGTCTTCTTCTTGGCCACGTACGGGATGTCGGCGAACTTCAGCGTTGCCTGGAGGCCGCGAACGGCACGGTCGAGGCGCAGCAACGCGACTTGCGACAGCGTGAACAGTTCGTCGACGTTCCAGGCGCGTCCCGCCGCGGCCAGTACGACGGTGTCCGGCGCCCCGGTGAGCACTCGGCCACTGTCCAGAGTGGACACCTTGTCGGCCAGCTGGGCCAGCGCTTGCGGTTCGTCGTGCAGAGCTTCGGCGGACACGAGCGTCTGCGTGTACAGGTGGCTGGCGGCGGTGGCCCGGCCGAGCCACTTCACGTGGATCAGCTCGTCGCGCGGGCCCAGCAGATCGCACAGCTCGAAGCGCGGGTGCAGCGGGGTGCTCGCCGTGTCGCGGTCGAGGCAGACGTAGCCGTCGAGGGTGGCGACCTGGCGGCAGTAGCGGTGCTCGTCGTCGGGGTCGCCGGTGGGTTTCCACGTGAGCTCTGGCCACGCGTACTTGCGGGACAACAGGTTCGCGACCTGCGCGCGCATCTGCTCCACGTACGTCTCGCCGATGCGGTACCAGCGGCCCTGGTGGAACACGTAGCGGGTGTGGCCGATCGTCGTCTCGAACACGAGCCAGCGCGCGACCTGCACGGGCGAGCCGGTCTCCTCCTCGCCGGCCTCGTCGGCGCAGGTGACCACGCGACCGGCGCGCAGGGCCTTCACCCGCTTGTCGGCGGGCAGCTGCGCGAGTCGGCCGGTCAGGTGGTCGAGCTCCAGCCGCGGCTCCACGTGCAGCGGGCCGCCGGGGCCCAGCCCGGTGATGCGGAACGAACCGGCGTTCTCCGCCTGTTCGACGGTGGTGGCGGGCCACGCGAGGCCCAAAGTTGCCTCGGTGTCGCCGCCGAGCGCATCGGCGAGCCGCCCTTCGAGCGCCGGCACCAGCCGGTGGTGGCGGTCGAGCGGGCGCGTCTGCGCGATGAACCGCAGGGCCGAATCGGCGTCCGGTTCGTCGACCACCGCGCCGACGGCGTCGAGGTCCGCGAGGAACGCCTGCGGATCCTTCGCGAGCGGCGCCCACAGGGAGTTGCCGACGCGGATCCGGTAGCGCTTGCCCGTCACGCGTCCGTACGTGAGATCGCCCAGGTCCGCCGAGCCCGCGAGCCGGTTCACGAGGTCGCCGTAGGGTTCGAGGCGGAACGCGGAAAGCTCGCCGCCGCCGGGGATCGAGATCTGCGTGGCGCGCGCCGACACGTCGAGCGCGGCGCTCGCCACCAGGCCCAGGTCGTACGGGTCGAGCCGGCGGATCCCGAACAGCAGTCCGAAACCCTGTTCCACGTACTCGTCGTTGAGCACCAGGTGCCCGGCGCCCCACGACACCGCGTATGTCCACGGTGGACGCGGCACGAGCAGCACGGCGAACGGCAGCGTCGACGACAGCGCGAGATCGTTGGCCGTCAAGGCACTCGCGTGCGGGAGCCACTGCGGTTGCTCGGTGTGGAACGCGCCCGCGACGAGCCGCGCGCGGGTGCCCGAGAGGTCGACCGTCGTGTCGGTGCTGACCTGTCCGGGTTTGAGCGCCACGAGCAGGTCGGGCTCGGCGCCGGTGCGGTCGAGGCGGAAGAGGGAGACGGGCCGGCTGGGTGCGGACGGGGCAGGCATGACCACCACCGGGAACGGAAAAGTGCGAACGTCCGACCAGAATGCCCTTTTTTCGCGTCGGCTCGGTTAATCACGGAGAGCGAACGTGGTGCGGAATGGTGAAGTTCACCTTAAGCGGGGTTCCCTGTCCCGTTCGGTCACGCAATGATATCGTGCTGGAGCGCCCGGAGGGGACTTCGACCGGGCGAGTCGCCGAAGTGGTTACTCCAGCTCAGAAGTACAACTGGTAATCTTGCGGTGTCGTATTACCTCCCCCTGAATGTCCATTTCGATAATTCGCCAACCTAACTCGAACGGCCCCGTTACCGAGCGTTCTCCTGGGCTGACCGGGTCTGTTTCGCCGCATTTTCGTCACGCATCGTGACGGCGAACATGAGCGGACGTTCGGGCGAATAGGCCGCCCGGGTCCGCGACGCGTCGCGGGCGGGTTCGCGCTGCGGCCTGTACACGTCTACGCTTGCGTAGTCGTTTTCCGGTCGGCCCGTCCCGAAGGCAGCATGATGACAGTCCCGATGTTCGCGCACGGCGACCGTCTCACCCGTCGGGACCTGGAGACGATCTCGGATGAACGCCGTCGGTACGAATTGGTGGACGGGACGCTTCTGGTGAGCCCGTCCCCGCGCCCGCTGCACCAGAGGGTGGTCGCGCGCCTGCTCGCGGCGCTCACCCCGGTTTGTCCTGCGGACTGCGAGGTGCTCCCGGCACCCGTCGACGTGGTGCTCGACGAGTTCACCGTGATGATCCCCGACGTGGTGGTCGGCCGGCGCGAGACCTTCACCGAACGGGCCCTGGTCGGGGTGCCCGTGCTCGCCGTGGAGGTCGTCTCCCCGTCCAGCCGCTACATCGACCGCCACCTCAAACCCGCCCGGCTCGCCGCGGCAGGTTGTCCGTACTACTGGGTCATCGAACCCGGCGAGCCGACGCTGTCGTGCTACCGCCTCGACGGTGGCGAGTACGTGCTCGACGGTGAGGCCACCGGCGAGGAAACGGTGCGCCTCGAGGTGCCCTACCGTCTCGACCTCCGCCCGGCGGACCTGGTCTCGACCTACTGACCCTTACGCCGACTCGGGTTCTTCGCCTTCGCCTTCGTCTTCGGCGCACCTGCGGCCGGCTGCCTGGTCGGCGATCGCCGCGTGCACCGACGTGGTGGCCGCCATCAGTGCGGGCACGAACTGGTTCGCCGCGAGCACGCACGCCGTGTGGCCGGCGGGGATCTCGTAGGTCGCCGCGTCCGCGATGCGCCGGGCCAGCGATCGCTGGTGCGCGGGCGCGATGAACCCGTCGCGGCTCGTCACGACGACGGACGTCGGCAGGCGCAGGGTGTGCAGCCACGGTGCGGAGTCGAACCGGCCGATCTCGTCGAGCGCGACGGCGATGGCCCACGGGCTCGTGGACCGGAACTCGGCGAGCGCCCAGCGGTGGTCTTCCAGGCGCGCGAGGCGCTCACGCCGCGGTTCGCCCGGCACGAAGCCGATCTTGGCCTGGTCCCGCATGATCTGCAGCGTGCGCCCGAACAGGTCGAGCGCCACCTTCTGGCGGATGCCGCGGCGGAAGTAGCTCGCCGTGGAGCACAGCACGAGCCCGCTCACGCGGTCGCGCTCGTGGTAGGCGACGAGCTGGCCGACCATGCCCCCCATCGAGTAGCCCCCGATCAGGAAGCGGTCGATGCCGAGCGCGTCGGCGACCGCGACGACGTCCCCGGCGCAGTCCCGCAGCGAGAACTCGTGCGAGCGGATGCCCTGGCCGTGCCAGCGCTGGTCGAACACGACCACGCGGTAGTGCTCGGCCAGCCGGTCGAGCACCGGGTACCAGGTCAGCAGCCCGGTGCAGGCCACGGAGTGCAGCAGGATGATCGCCGGCGCCTGGCGCGGCCCGACGTCGACGACCACGGTCTGGCCACGCCCGGGCAGCGAGAGCGGCACGGGGTCCGGCACGCCGGCGGTGGACGGGATCGTCGCGAGCCGCCTGGTGGCTTGCCAGCCGAGGTCGCTCAGCGCGTCTTTGAGAACCTGTTCCGCACCCACGTCGACTCGGCGCTCCTTCTCGTTCGACGGCCTCTTCCGCTTCTGGAGTACCCGGTTGCCGAAGCATCCGAGGGTTACCGAGCCCGTCCCTTCCGACTGAGAAACTAGAACGTGTTCCATTTTTGCCGGCGATCCGGAGGGAGGGAGCGGCGTGGACTTCACCCCAGACGATACGCAGATGGAGATCGCTGCGCTGACCGCGTGGGTCCTGGGCAACGCCGCGGATCCCGGTGGAACCTGGCGCGCTGGCCGACGCCGGCCTGCCCGCCCTCGCCCTGCCCTCGGACTTCGGGGTGACGGGCTGGGCGTGGCGGAGGTCGCGGCAGTGCTGACGGAGGTGGGCCGCGCGGCCGCCGCCGGGCCGGTGTATGCGGTGCTGGCGCTGGGTGTGCTGCCCGTCGAAGCGCTCGGCACGCCGAGACAGCGCGCAGCGCCGCTGCCGCCCGTCGTGGCCGACGAGTTGCTCACGGCGGCGCAGCACGAACCCTCCGCGCCGCTCACGAGCGTGCCGGACACGGCCGGCTCGGCCGCCGACGGTGTGTGGCAGCTCACCGGCATGAAGACGGGGTGCCGTACGCGGCCGAAGCCACCCGGGGTCCTCACGCCGACCGCTCTGCCGGGCGGCATCGCCGTGGCGCTCGTGGACCCGCACGCCGACGGCGTGGAACTCGTGCGCAAGCACAGCTTCGCCGGCGCACCGGAATACACCATGCGCCTCGATCGCGTGCGCATCACCGACACCGACACCGAGCTCCTGCGATCGCGCGCGGTCACGCCGTTGCCACGCTGCACCGCTTCGCCGTCGCGGGCGCGCTCGCGCTTGGCCGGGCTGCTGGCCGGCGCGCTTGCCGCGACTTCGCACCACGTGGGGGAGCGCACGCAGTTCGGCCGCCCGCTGGCCTCGTTCCAGGCGGTGGCGCAGCAGATCGCCGACAGCTACGTGGCGGCGCGAATCGTGTACCTGGCCGCGACGTCGGGCCGTGTGGCGGCCGTCGGCCGGGCTGGACGCCGACACGGAGCTCGGCATCGCCGCCTACTGGCTCACCGACCAGGCGCTGCCCGCGCATCTGACCTGCCACCTGCACGGCGGCCTGGGCGCCGACCGTGACCAGCCGCTGCACTGGTACTGGTCGGCGGTGAGCCTCGGCCGGGCGCTCGGCGTTGCCGGCCACCGGCCGGGCGAGGCGCTGATCCGGTCGATCCGGATCAGGCTCGGGGTGCCGTGCAACGCGGGCGACACGCTCATGTTCACCGGCCGGGTCGTCGGGCACGACGGCGGCGACATGGAAGTCGCCGTGTCCGCCGCGGGCAGACTCGGCGAGCACGTGACGGGCACCGTCGCGCTCACTCTGCCTGGGGGTGCGTCGTGACGCTCGCCGAGGCGGCGGCGATCGCCGGGATCGGGGCCACCGAGTTCTCGATGGCGTCGGGCCGCAGCGAGCCGCAGCTGGTGGCAGAGTGCGTGACGCACGCGCTGGCCGACGCTGGACTGTCGGCGTCCGATGTGGACGGACTGGTGTCGTTCATGATGGACGGCACCGCGAAGATCGCGCTCGCCCGCGAGCTCGGTATTGCGGAGCTGGCGTTCTTCAGCCGCATCCGCTGCGGCGGTGCCGCGACCGTGGAGCAGGCGGCGATGGCCGTCGCCACGGGGATTGCCGACGTGGTGGTGGCGTACCAGGCCTTCAACGAACGGTCCGGACAGCGCTTCGTCCGCGTGCAGCCCGCCGCGGCGGCGCAGGTGAACTCGTCCGGGCTGGACAACGCGTTCCACTACCCGATGGGCATCGCGACGCCGGCGGCGACGGTCCCGATGGTGGCGCGGCGCTGCCTGCACGAATACGGCGCCACCAGGGAGGGCTTCGGCCGCATCGCCGTTGTCGACCGCGCGCACGCCGCAACGAACCCGGCGGCGTGGTTCCACGGCCGGCCCATCACCGTGGCCGAGCACCAGGCGTCTCGGTGGGTCGCCGAACTGCTGCACCTGCTCGACTGCTGCCGGGAAAGCGACGGCGGGGCGGCGCTGGTCGTCACGAGCGTCGACGCGCCCGCGCCCTGCGGCACCCGGCTGCCGTCGTCGCCGCGGCCGCGGAGATGGGTGTGATGGGCCGGCAGCTGTGGACGCCAATCGGGACGCCGGGCAGTCCGATGTGGACGTCGCGGTGCTCTACGGCCACATCATGCCCTACGTGCTCATGCGGCTGGAAGAGCTAGGCTTCTGCGGCCGGGGCGAGGCCAAGGACTTCACCGCGGGCGACACGCTGATCCTGGAAGGTGCGCTGCCGCTGAACCTGACCGGCGCCGGCTCGGTGAGGCCTATCTCCACGGCATGAACGGCATCGCCGAAGCGGTCCGCACAGGTGCGTGGTACGGCGGTGAACCAGGTGGCGGGCGTGGAGACCGTGGTGGTGACCGCGGGCACCGGCGTCCGACCAGTGGACTGGTCTTGACTCGTCACTGAGCGCTATTCATACCCTGGTCCCGTACCGTAGCGCGATTCGCCGCCGTAACTCTTGTGGGCCAACGGGTTTCACCTCTTTGCTGGCTGGTGCTCACCCGCCGTGGAGTGCCACGGTGGACACGAGATCGGCGACAGAGCGTGAAACCTGGAGTGAGGCCATGTCCCGACCCCTGTCGGCGGGCTCGCCGTGAGCGGGCCGCAGCTGCTCGCGTGGCTGCTCACCGCGGTTTTCGCGCTGCTCGCGCTGCCGTGCGTGCTGCGACTGGTGCGGCTCGACTACGCGCGGCTGGGCCACGGCCTGCGCCACGCCGACCTCGCCGAGCTGCTGCTCGTGGTCGCCATGGTGGCGATGCTCTCGCCCGTCGGCGGTCCGATCCCCGCGGCGGGCTGGCAGGCGGTGTTCGTGCTCACCGCGGCCTGGTTCGGGTTCGCCTGGTGGCGCGGCCGCGGTCAGGCGCACACCGCGAGCTGCGGGCACCACGCGCTCTCGGCCGTGGCGATGCTGTACATGGTGACCGCGATGCCCCACGGCGGTATGGCGCACGGACCGTGGCTCACGATGTCCACAATGGAGACCAGGCTCGCGCTGCCGCTGCTCGCGGTGGTGGGCGCCGGCTACTTCCTCGTCGACGCCGCGTGGTCGGGAGTGGCCGCCGTGCGCACGCGCGCGGTGGCCACTCCCGGGTTGACCTCGCGCACGGTGTGCCGCGCGGTGATGGGTGCGGGTATGGGGTACGTGCTGCTGGCCGCGGTGTGACTGTCTGTCGCCGAGCTCAGCCGATGCGGCGGACCTCGCCGGCGGGCGGGAGAGTGCCCAGAACGGGTAGCCGCGCCGCGGGGTGTTCGTCGACCCACTTGCGGGCCGCGGCGACATCGCGGTCGAGCGCCGCGATCAGCTCCTCGCCGGAGCCGTACTTCTCCTGGTCGCGCAGGTGCTCACCGAGCCAGACGGTGAGCGTCTCGCCGTACAGGTCGCCCTTGAAGTCGAGCAGGTGCGCTTCGACGAGCCGGTAGCCGTCGGCGCCGTAGTACGTCGGGCGGCGCCCGACCGACACGGCGGCGGCCACGTGCGTGCCGTCGGCGCGCTCGGCCCAGCCGGCCCAGACGCCGTCGCCGACCTGCCCGCTCTGGTCGCGCAGCGCGATGTTCGCCGTCGGGAAGCCCAGCTCGCGGCCGCGCTTGTCCCCCGGCTCCACCGGGCCGCGAACCACGAAGTACGTGCCGCCGTGTTCGTCCGCCATCCGCCGTCCCGTCCCTGTCCTGGTGCCGTTCCCCGACACCGTAATACTGGCGGGCCGGTCAGCGGGGTACGAGCACTGTGTCGGACAGCACAGGGGCATCGTCCCGATCGGCCGCCGTCGTGGTCGGCAGGAGGCGGTTGTCCTCGCGCCAGACGCGCGTGCGCAGGCGCTCACCGCGGAAAACGACGCCGGCGAACTTCATCCCGAATGAGCGGATCCGGGCCGGGTCGCCGTCGAGGAACGCGTCCGTCAGCGCTTTGGCGACCACGCCGTAGGTGCACGGGCCGTGCAGGATGGGCCGATCGAACCCGGCGACTCGCGCGAACGCGGGGTCGGCGTTCAGCGGGTTGAGGTCGCCGCACAGGCGATACAACAGCGCCTGCTGCGGCAGCGTCGGGATGGTCAGCACGGCGTCGGGTTCGCGGTCCGGGGACACGACCTCCTGCGAGGGCACGCGTTCGCCGCCGAACCCGCCTTCGCCGCGCGCGGAGATGCCGGATCGGGCCGTCCACAGTCGATTCCCGTCGGCGTATGTCACCGTGGTCTCCTCCACGAGCACAGCGGCCTTGCCCTTGTCGAACACGCCAGTGGTGCGCGTGTGCGCCAGGGCTTCACCGTGCGCCAGGATCGGCCGGTGCAGCTCGATCTCCTGCGTGCCGTGCAGAACCTTGGCGAGGTCGACGTCCACGCCGGGAACTTCCCTGCTCGACTCGGCGCGATTCCGCGCCGTGCTGGGGCACTTCTGCACCGGCGTCACCATCGTCACAGGGCACGACGACGGAGCACCGGCCGGCTTCGCGTGCCAGTCGTTTGCTGCCCTGTCTCTCGATCCTCCGCTCGTCCTCTTCTACGTCTCGCGCGCCTAGTGCACCTGGCCGGTGCTCGCGGCCACGGGCCGCTTCGCGGTCTACGTCCTCGCCGAGCACCAGCGCGACGTCAGCGCCGTCTTCGGCGCCCGCGGCACCGACAAGTTCGCCACGGTCACCTGGCGGTCGGTCCCTTCAGGCGGACCGCTCATCGGCGGTGCACTCACCTGGCTGGACTGCACCCTCGAGACCGTCCACCCAGCCGGCGACCACCACGTCGTCATCGGCCCGCGTGACCGCCCTCGGCGACATCCCGGACGTCCGCCGCTGCTGTTCCACCGCGGCCACTACACCTGCAACGAACCGGCCCGGACGTGCTCAGGGCACTCATGTCTGGCCCCGCCCCCAAAACTGGCTGTAGGTCACTTCCACCGGAAGTGCACGAACACCCGGCCGAAATTGTCTTTGTCCTTCTCCACTCGGTGGTACAGCGCTTTGATCTCCTTCCTCTCCAAGAACCTCAACACGTGCTTCTTCAATTGCCCGGATCCCTTCCCCGGAATGATCTCCACCAGCGGCGCCTTCTTCGCCACGGCTTCGTCGATCACCGCCCGCAACGCGCGGTCGATCTCGCCGCCGCGGTTGTAGATGTCGTGCAGGTCGAGCTTCAGCTTCATGCTCTTCACCCTGCCACCTGGTACCGGTTCTTGAGTACTCCTCGCCCGCGGTCACGCCGCGGAGATTCTCGGCTACCCGGTCGACGCCCCGCGGAGGATCTTGTCGGCGCGGGTCCACAACAGTGACCCACCGTGCCCGGCCCCGGTTTCCCGTTGCACAGCGAGAATGCGAGCCACCAACCGAGAGTCGTGGTCACGATGGTGACCGGAACCCCAGGCGTCGTACAGGATTCGCACCCGACAGGCGATCACGCCAAGGTCGAACGGCCAACTGCATACCGGGCATGAGTGCACGTCCGTTGGATGACTCAAATCCGGTACCAGGCTCATCATCCATGCCGCGTCGGACGCCGATAGCACCTGCTTGGCGGCTTCAGGATCGCCACTGCGCCCGCGCCACCACTTCAGCATGCCCAGTCTGCAACTCCTCCTTTCCTCACGCACCACTTCATCGGCCCAGTCGTCATCCGTCTCGCCACACCACCTCTCCGAGGCGTTCAGGTTCTTCGATCAGCACTCGTCCATCATGCCCAGAAAGATCAGCACGGGGCATCGATTCGAACACATGTTCGCACGATCGAGCGGAGAATGCGTCAGACAGTTGACCGGTCACGAAGGGTGTCTGGGTGAGCAGATCGGAGAAACCGTCCCGGCAGGTGGCTGTGGACGGGCAGATCCAGGTCTGTTGGTGGTGTTGTACTCGGAGCCCTTCTGCCAGATCCGCAACTGCACCGTCGCCTTCGCCAACACCAGCTTCAGCTCCTTGCACTCATCGCGAAGCCGCCGTCCCGTCTCCGACAGGCCAGCGTCACATCGACTCCGTCCCTTCGCCGACCGCGCGGCCCTGACAGCGACACATCGCGTG
Organism: Amycolatopsis sp. FDAARGOS 1241; assembly: GCF_016889705.1. Lineage (NCBI taxonomy): Bacteria > Bacillati > Actinomycetota > Actinomycetes > Pseudonocardiales > Pseudonocardiaceae > Amycolatopsis > Amycolatopsis sp. FDAARGOS 1241. Next base: position 6,628,379 of record NZ_CP069526.1, on the reverse strand, counting down.
TCGGTGTCGAGGTTCGCAGCACCGGCCGGGATCCCGGAACGGGCCTACTGTCGGCGGCTCGCCCCGCATCGCGCCGGCAGTCCCGTGAAGGGGCCGTGGGCGTCCCCGGAGGTCGACCAGGTCGAAGCTGCCGCAGCGAAGTACGCGGCGGGCTGGCCGGTGTGGCGGCACCGCAAGATCGCCGCGATGACACGCGTTGACGGGCACCAGGTGTCCACCTCGACCGTGGAGCGGGTGCGGGCTGCTGCCGTCCGGGTTCCGCGTCGACCGCAGGTCCCGGTCGTGCCTACGCGCGTGTTCCGCGACCCGCCACGGGAGCGGAACCGGGGTTGGCAAAGGGATTTCTCCGAGTTCGAGACCGCCCGTGGTGGGAGCCGGCAGATCTGCGTGGTCATCGACTACGCCACCAAGTACTACCTCGCGGCTACCGTCACCCGACGTCTCGCGGTGCCGACGCGCGTTCCTGCCTACTTCGCGCCGTCGGCGAGGCCAAACGGGTCCTAGACCTCGGCGACCTCCGCGCTGACCATGGGAGACGGACGTCGTCGGCGCCGAGGACTTCGTCATCGGCCAGGTGGCAGCACCGGTCGCAGTGGTCACCGACATTCAAGCTTGGTGGAGTCCTTCGGAGGCTCGCTTGGCACGGCCGGCCTTGTGAGAATCCGGGGGTGCCGGCGCCCGCTTGCCACCGCTGCTTGACCGATTGGGGCTTTTGTGCCTCTTGCCTGTTGATCGTGGGGCAAGCGGGATCATCGCCGGGTGGCGCGTCCTATTAGGAACCCGGTGACCACGACGTTGAGCGTGGATCCCTGTTAGCGAATGTCTGGAACGTGCGCCACCCGCAACCGATGATCACGCTGGTCAACGCAGTCATCGTGGATGGGAGAGGCAGAACATTGCGGGTTTCGCTGGGGATTGACGTGGCATGTCGGGCAGCGCACCAGGCCAGCCTGGCCGACGAACGCGGCACCATCCTGTGGTCAGGCCGGAAGTTCCGCACCACGGTGACGGATCTGGACCGCCTGTGGGCCATGCTGCCCGCCGACGCGTCCACGATCACCGTGATCATGGAGCCAACGCGGAACGCCTGGGTGCCGCTGGCCGCATGGTTTCGCCGCCACGGCGCGACCGTGGTGATGGTGCCCCCGGAACAGTCGGCGGACCTGCGCGCTTACTACGCCAAACACACCAAGTCCGACCGGCTGGACTCCAAGATCCTGGCTCGACTTCCGCTGTTGCACCCCGACGGCCTGCACGCGGCTGCGGGGCTTGGCCCGGGAGAGCCTCTGCGCCGCGCGGTCAAGTTGCGTTCCAATCTGGTCAAACGCCGCACCAGCGTGCTGGCCAGGCTCGACGCGCTGCTGGAGATCCTGAGCCCCGCCTGGCACGCCGCGCTGGGTGCTGACCTGGCCAACAAGACTCCGTTGCAGTTCCTGGCCCACTACGCCGACCCACACCAGGTCCTCCGGCTGGGCCGGGCGCGACTGGGCCGGTTTCTCCACCGACACTCCCGCGGAGCCTGGGGCGAGGACCAGGCCGACCGCCTCATCGCTGCTGCCCGCGAGACCTTCGCACTCTGGACCGAAGATGGACTGGAGTTCTCCGATCTTGCCGAGGACATCGCCATCGAGGCCCGGCTGGCCCTGCGCCTGAACGAGGAGATCAAAGACCTCGACGACCGCATCGCGGTCCTGCTGGCCAAAGCCGACCCGACCGGAATCCTGCGCTCGGTTCCCGGAGTCGGTCATGTCCTGGCCGCGCAAATCCTCGGTCGCTTGGGAGACCCCTCCCGGTTCGCCTCGCTGGCCGCCGTCCGCTCCTACTCCGGGCTGGTCCCTGACCTGGACTCCTCCGGCCAGTCCAGCCGCCACGGCGCCCCGACCAAATCCGGTGACGCGTGCCTGCGCGAAGCGCTATTCATGGCCGCCAACACCGCCCGACGCACTGATCCCAGCCTTGCCGCCAAATATCACCGGCTGATGACCACTGCGGGCAAGCATCACAACTCCGCGCTCTGCCACATCGCGACCACGCTGCTGACCCGGATCGCTGCCTGCTGGCGTCGAGGCGAGCGCTACCAACTCACCGGCCCTGACGGCCGCCCCATCACCATCCCGGACGCCCGCCGGCTGGTCATCCAGCACTACACCGTTCCCGCCGAGCTGCGTGCCGCCCGACGCGCGGTCCACCAGCAGCAAAGGACGGGCCGACGAATCAAGGAGTCGCACAGCGCTCCGGCGAACGGCCCGTCCATCAACCACTCTACGACTCAACTCACCGCTTGACATCCGTTAGGAACTCAACGGCCCTTGCTTCCGCGGCGGAACCTTCGCCGAGGCGTTCACCGGCAACGACCTGCTGCTTCGTCACGTCCGCGCCAGAATCCGGAGCCGCAGACCAACGGCGTGGTCGAACGGTTCTTCGGCACCCTCGAATACGAGCATCTCCACCGCGCGCTCATCGGCGATGGCAACGCCCTCGCCGTCGAACTCGGCCCATTCCGCCGCACCCACAACACCCTCCGGCTCCACCCGACCCTCGACGACAGGACGGCGCGGCAGGCGGATGTCACCGGCCTAGGGACCCAGTATCCGCCGGCCCGGCCGTCCCGTTGGGTGGATCCCTTACCTACCCGGCCTGTGATCGGGCGGGGTATCACCATCGCTTCGGAACACAGCGGCACGAGATACTTGGGCGGCACGAAGCCTGCGCCGATTCGACGTCGGGCACTCAGCGCTTGGTCTCGTACCTGGTCAGGACCACGCCGTCGGAAAATGTCCGGGTCTCCACCAGGGCCAAATTGACCCAGTTGTCCAGGGCCGTGAAGAACGGGGTGCCGCTGCCCACCAAGACCGGTGCGGTGGCCAGCACGTACTCGTCGATCAGCCCGGCCCGCATCGCCGCTGCGGCGAGCGTGGCGCCGCCGATGTCCATGGGGCCGCCGTCCTCGGCCTTGAGCCGGGTGATCTCGGTGACCGCGTCGCCGGTGACCAGGCGGGTGTTCCAATCGACCGTGCTGATCGTCGAGGAGAACACCACCTTCGGCATGTCCCGCCAGCGGCGGGCGAACTCGATCTCCGCCGGTGTGGCGCCGGGCTGCTGGTCGGCGGTCGGCCAGTGGGAACTCATCGTCTCCCACAGTTTGCGCCCGTACAGCGCCAGGCCCGTCGCCGCCACCCGGTCGGACCACCACTGGAACAGCTCGTCGCTCGGCACGCTCCAGCCGAGGTCGTCGCCAGGCGCGGCGATGTAGCCGTCCAGGCTCAGGTTCATGCCAAAGGTCAGTTTCCGCATGGCGTCAGCCTCCCGTGAGTCGGTATTCGGCGTCGAGACCAGCACGGCGCAGAAAAATCATCGGCCAGGCCACTCCGAGGGCCGGTTGACCACGTACACCCGACACTGGGGCGCCCGGACCGCCATCACCTTGACCACCGGTGTTGCAGACACCCCCCGTACGGTGAAAATATCACTAGCCGGGGCCCAACCGTACACGAATTTTTAGCCCAGCCGAATCAAGATCAATTCCTGCCAACTCCTTGACGCATCATCAGTGTGGTGTCTCTCAGACTGCTGCCAGGGATTCGGGGCTGCTCAGTGACGGGGAGTTCGACCTTGGGCAGGCGCAGAGTCGCGATACCGACCGATGAGATGACCGTCGAGGAAAGGGATCGACGACACGGAGCCTCGAGCAGCTCGGCGGTTCCTCCGCTTGGCCCATAGTGCTTTCCTCTACCACCGCCGGGTACTACCGTCTCGACAAGCGGTTGCACACCACGAGCCGAAGGGGCCACTGTGCTGAGGCAGGTCGCGGACGGTGTGCTGATCCACGGAAGCGAGTTCTGCCAGAGCAACGCCGTTGTCGTGCAAGGCGAGGCCGGTGTGTTGCTCATCGACCCGGGGGTGCAGGGCCACGAAATGGCGTGCCTCGCAAACGATCTTCGCGAGTTGGGCCAACCCGTTGTGGCAGGGTTTTCCACGCATCCGCACTGGGATCACCTGCTCTGGCACGCCCGGCTCGGCGCGGCGCCTCGTTACGGCACGGCGCCTCGTTACGGCACGGCGCGTTGCGCGGCCGCTGTCCGGGCTCGGCTGTCGGACGCGGGTGCGAAGGCCCGCATCGCCGGGCTGATCCCGCCGGACATCGCTGAGCAAGTACCGCTGGACCTGCTCGGCCTCATCACCGGCCTGCCGGCCGAAACTGCTCGGATTCCTTGGGATGGCCCCGAAATCCGGATTGTCGAGCACCAAGCACATGCCCCGGGCCACGCGGCGCTGCTGATCGAGGAACGCGGCGTTCTCGTCGCCGGCGACATGCTTTCCGATGTCCTGATTCCGATGCTCGACCTCAATTCCACCGGGGACCCCGTCGAGCACTACCTCGCCGCGTTGCGGCTGCTCGAGGGCGCGGCGGGCGACGTCGACGTTCTGGTCCCCGGCCACGGGTCCATCGGTCGAGCTGGTCAGGTACGCGTACGGATCGACCAGGATCGGGCGTACGTGCACGTCTTGCGTGACGTCCGTGTTCCCAGTGACCCGCGGGTTGGCCCGCCGGCCACGTACGGGAAAGAGTGGCTTCCTGGCGTACACGAGCGGCAACTTCAGCACCTCGCCCAAAGGAGCGCGAGCGGCGGGACGCCCGGCTAGCGATCCGTTCGCGGGGCTGGCCTGCACGTCCGTCGTGCCAGCTTCTCGCCGCACGATCGAGTGATCGAGCCGGTGAACAAGGAAATTGTCGGCAGGCCGCGCTACTGTCGAATTCATCGAACGCAGCCGGGCACGGTGTGGCTTGACCCGTTGCCCGGGTTTGCGGAAATCCCTCAGTGACAAGACCTCGGCTTGTCGTCGATCAGCACACCATCGGTACGAGAGAACGGATCACGATGTCCATCGCAGAAACCACAACCGCGCCGTCGGCCCGCGCGGTGCCTTGTCGTCGTCGCAGACCGAGGGACGGATCGACGGGCGCCAGACGAAGACCTGGTGCATCAGCCGAGCGTCTGCCACCAGCCGTCCACAGCGGGCGGGTTCGCCACGTCGATTCGCTGTCCCGGTTTCGGCACCGCAAGCGCGAGATCGTTGGCCTTGGCTTCGCGCCACACCCGGTCCGCCGGCTCACCCCACGGGTGCATGGCGAGGGAGAACGTCGCCCAGTGCACAGGCACGAGGAGGCCACCGCGAACGTCGATGTGCGCCGCGACGCCTTCTTCGGGCGTCATGTGGATGTCGGGCCACTGCGGGGCGTACGCGCCGACCTGGATGAGCGTGGCGTCGAACGGACCGTGTTCTTCGCCGATCTTCGCGAAGCCGTCGAAGTACCCGGTGTCGCCGCTGTAGAACACCTTGTGCCGCGGGCCGGCGATCACCCACGACGTCCACAGCGTGCTGTCGTTGGCGATGCCGCGTCCCGAGAAGTGCTGGGCCGGCGTGGCCACGAAGCGGAGGCCGCCGAGTTCGGCTTCGTCGTGCCAGTCGAGCTCGACGATCCGCGAAGCGGGCACGTGCCAGCGTTCCAAGTGCGCGCCGGCGCCGAGCGGCACGAGGAATGGCGCGTCGTGCGCGGTGAGCAGCGCGCGGACGGTCGCGAGGTCGAGGTGGTCGTAGTGGTCGTGCGAGATCACGATCGCGTCGACCCGGCCGACCGTGTCCAAGGCCACCGGCGGCGCGTGCAGCCGCCGAGGTCCGGCGAACGCGGCGGGCGATACCCGCTCGCTCCACACCGGATCGCACAGCACTCGGGCGCCGTCGATCTCGACGAGCGTGGACGCGTGGCCGTACCAGGTGACGAACAGGCCCTCGCTGGTCTCGGACCCAGGTTCGGACACCATCGGGATCGCGCCGGCGGGCTTGCGCCGCGCACGGTCGTCGCCGAAGAGAAGCTCGCGCAGGATGCCGCCCGCGGCCGAGGGCGATGGGGTCGCGCGCGTGGGTGAGGCATTGTGGAACACGCCGCCGGCGTACTGGGGCGAGCGGCGCATCCGGTCAGCACGCGCGCCGGTGGCCTTCGCGCCGAAGGCCACCGGGAGGTCACCGAGTGCCGAGAGTGTTCTCCTGAGCATGCCTCCGAGTCTACGAACGCTTCCTGAGAGGAGCCCCAGCTTCGTGGAGGTGGGCCAGCGCCTGCCGGTAGGAGTCCACCAGGCCGGTCTGCAGGTAGGGAATGCCGAGCTCCGCGCAGTAGCTCCGCACGATCGGCTGGGCCCGCCGCAGGTGAACCGACGGCATGCTCGGAAACAGGTGGTGCTCGATCTGGTAGTTGAGACCGCCGAGCGCGACGTCGACGATCACGCCGCCGCGGACGTTGCGCGACGTGAGCACTTGCTTGCGGAGGAAGTCGAGCTGGGGGCGGCCGGTGAGCGTCGGCATGCCCTTGTGGTTGGGTGCGAAGATCGATCCCATGTAGACACCCCAGAGTCCCTGGTGGACAGCGAAGAACAACAGGGCGAGACCCGGCGGGAGGACCACGAACAGAGCCGTCAGGTAGGCGGCGAAGTGTGCGGCGAGCAGCGTTGCCTCGAGTCCGCGGCGGCGCAGGCCGGGCCGGGCGACGGCGCGGATGCCGGACCAGTGCAGGTTCAGGCCCTCGAGCGTGAGCAGCGGGAAGAACAGGAACGCCTGGTGCTTTCCGACGACGCGAGGCAGGCCACGGCTGGCGCGGGCTTGGTCCTTCGACCAGACGAGGATGTCGGGGTCGACGTCGGGGTCCAGCTCTTCGTGGTTGGGGTTCGCGTGGTGGCGGGTGTGTTTGTCCATCCACCAGCCGTAGCTCATGCCGATGCCAAGATTGCCGGCCAGCCGCCCGGAGATCTCGCTCGGGCGTCGGGTGCGGAACACCTGACGGTGGGCGAGGTCGTGCGACAGCAGGGCGATCTGGCCGAACATGAATGCCTGGAACGCGGCCACGGCCAGTTGCCACCACGATTCACCCAGCAACGCGAAGGCGACCCAGCCGCCGGCGAACAGGGCGGTCACCACGGTGAGCCGGGCTGCGTAATAACCAGGGCGCCGCCTGAGCAATCCGGCGTCGGCGATCCGGCGGGACAGGCGCGCGAAATCGCTGCCGGGACCGGCCGTGGGCGGGAGGACGAGGTTGTCTGTGGTCACCTCGCTGAGTTTTTCGGGGAAGCGGGCCGGGCAGAACCCGGCAAACCCCAGAACCGGTGCTGGGGCTGGCCCCACCCTGTCAGCGGTGGACGCGGGAAAGGTGGTGGTGTGGTGCGCCGAACAGCTGCGCGGTCGCGTGTGCCCGTGGGAAGTACCGGTGCGCGGGGTGGCCCCAGGTGATGGCGATGCCGCCGTGCAGCTGGATCATCTCGGCGGCGACCTTCGTGAACACGTCGCTGCAGTGCACCTGCGCGACGGCTGCGAGCCGAGCTGAGCCGGGCGCGGCATCCGCGGCCGAGCGCGCGGTCTCCCCCAGCACGTGGACGTCGGCCATCTGGTGCTTGAGTGCCTGGAAGCTGCCGATCGGACGGCCGAATTGCACTCGCTGTTGCGAGTACTCCACGGTGAGCTCCAATGCCCGCGGCAGCACCGGCCTGTTCGGCAGCCAGGACGGCGCAGGCGACGTCGCGGACCCGGGCGAGGTCGACCTGGCCGAGTGGCCGGGCGCGGATGTGATCGAGCGTTACGTGGCCAGGTGCCGCGTCTCGTCCATCGTGGGCACGGCTTCGCAGCGGACGCCCGGATCAGCCGGGTCGACCTCGAAGAGGGCAGGGCCGTCGGGGTTCGGGCGGCCGCGAGGAGAACGTCGGCTTGAGCGGCGTCGCAGACGTAGTGGGTCGTTCCGTCCAGTGTGGACTCTTCGGATGTGAAGGCGGGCTGGTGTGGATCCCATCGGCCGTCGGAAGTCCTGGCGAATGCGCCGACGTGGCCGGCGGCGACGGGGGAGAGGAGGCGTTTCTGTGCGGCGTCGTAGGTGATGGTGAGGAGGGCGGTGACAGTGAGGACGGCGGATCAGAGGCCCGGCCAGGGGCAGCCGGTTCGGCTGCGCGAACCGGTGAATCTGAGGACCTGGACGCTGAACGAGTGCCCGAGCGAGAAGGCGGATCGGCGGCCTGACTGGGGCGGCAGAGTCACCGGCGGCAAGAGCCAAACCGGCAGCGGGGTAAGGAGTTGCCGTCGAAACAACGGCGGGCATGGCATCACCGCAACCGTCCATATCGGACCGCTCCGTCACGCCGGGGACGGGAGGTCTCGCCACGTCCACCGGCACCCGCACGACCAAAGCCGGCAACGCACTCAACCCCGGCAGCCGCGAATTGTCCAGGAGCTGCCCGCAGATCGCCAAGCCGGAGGCGTGTGATCGGGTGACCAAGTCGTGGATTTTCCGCGCCGCAGTGGGTGCTGATCGGGACGAGGGTGGTGCCCGCGTACAGGATGCCCAGGGCGGCGACCAAACAGTGCCGCGTGTTGGGGGAGCACACCGCGACCCGGGAACCGAGGCCGACCCGCGGGTGTGCAGGAAAGCGGCGAACGACCGGACCCGTGCGTGCAGTTCGGGCCAGGTCAGGCGGATGGCACCGTCGGCGACGGCGAGACCGGTGCGGTGGGCGCCGACGGCGCGAGCGCGACGCCGCCGGCTTCGGAAACCTTCGTGCGCGCACAAGATCAAACCCGCCGCGCGGATCCACCACCTGTCGGTCCGCGCGGCCGACCCGGTCTGGATGCTCACCGGGCCCATTCCGGCCACCGCGCACGCGCTGCGCAAGACCGGTTCGACGATCGGGACATCCACCTGATCGAGGTCAACGAAGCCTTCGCGAGCGTCGTGCTCGCGTGGCTCGACGAAACCGGCGCCGACCCCGAGCGCGTGGACGTCAACGGCGGCGCCATCGCGCTCGGCCGCCCGATCGGCGCGTCGGGCACGAAGCTGCTCGCCACGCGCTCCTCATGAGCTGGAGCGCCGCGACGGCCGCTACGACCTGCCGACGCTGTGCGGAGGCGGCGGCACCGCCAACGTCACGATCATCGAACGCCGCTGAACCGGGGGCCGGCCACCGCACCGCCCAGCCGCAGGAACGGTGTGGTGACCGGCGGGAGGGGGCGGCTGCCGCGCGCGGCCACCCCCGGCTCTCACCACCGGGACTCCGCGGCGGCGTCGAGCTCGTCGGCGAACTCCGCGTAAAACTCCTGGGTGTCGAACCGCTCGGCCGTGTCGAGCCGCTCGCCTGACTCGAATCGCTCGCCGGTGTCGAACCGCTCGGCCAGCCGCTGTGCGAACCGCTCATCGAAGAACCGGTCGTCGTAGTACCGGTCGTCGTCGGTTTCCGGCCACGCCTCGGCCGGCACGGGCGAGTGCTCCGGCACCGCGAGCCGCCGCTCGAGCTCGGCGGTCCAGTCGAGCATTGCGCGCGGCCGGTCCCACCCCGTGATGCCGACGAGCTGCCCGCCGCGGATGAAACCGGTGATGCCCTTGTCGAGCGACACGGTGTCCTCGCCGAGTGCCGGCAAGCCGGCCGTCTGCAGCCGCACGTCGTAGAGCGTCGACCACGCGCGCGGCAGCGGCGTGAACGGGGTGGCGGCGGACCGGCCCGCGATCAGGTTCTCCGCGGCCGCGCGCCCCGACTCCACGGCGTTGATCCAGTGCTCGACGCGCCGCGGGACCTCGTCGAAGCGCAGGTTGGGCCAGCGCGCGAGATCACCCGCGACCACCACGTCGTTCGCGTGCTCGGCGAACAGCGTGGGCTCGCACAGCACACCGTCCTCGACGTCGAGGCCGGAGCCGCGCAGGTAGTCCACGGCCGGCACGCTGCCGATCGCCAGCACCACGCAGCTCGCCACGAGCAGCTTGTTGTTCGTCAGGTGCAGGCCGACGGCTTCCTTCGTGCTGATCCAGTGCCGCACCTCGGACTTCATGGCCAGTTTGGCGCGGTGCTCCTTGTGCAGTTGCACGACGGAGTCGGAGATCCGCGTGCCGAAGCGGTGCAACGGCGCCTGCGCGTGCCCGACGAGCGTGACGTCGCGGCCGAGATGGCGCATGCTCGCGGCGAACTCGTTGCCGATGAGGCCGGCGCCGATCACCACGGCCGGTTTGGTGCTCGCCTGCAGGCACCGGCGCACCGACAGCGCGTCGTCGACGGTGCGCAGCACCCGCACGCGAGGGTCGTGCCGCGGCGAGCCTGGCAGGTGCCGCGGCACGACGCCGGTGGCGAGCACGAGCCCGTCGTACCAGAGGGCTTCGCCGCCCGGCAGGTGCACGACGCGTTCGACGGTGTCGAGGTGCGTCGCCCGCGTGCCGAGCCGCCAGTGCAGGTCGAGGTCCTCACCATACGTCCGCAGCGTGGTGTCGGTCGGCCGCGCCGCGCCCATCACGAGCTGCTTAGAGACCATCGGCCGGTGGTACGGGCGGCGGGCCTCGTCGCCCACCACCACGATCTCGCCGTCGAAGCCCAGCTCACGCAGCCGTTCCGCGGCGCGCAGGCCGGCGACTCCGGCTCCGACGATGACGATCCGATCGCCGTCAGCCATCGAGTTCCCCTCTCAAGACGACCGCCTGCATGGGGCACATCCGTGCCGCCGCGATCGCCTGTGTCATGTCGGCGGCCCCGAGCAGGCGCTTGCGGAACCGCAGGCGCCCGTCCTGGCCGAGGTCGAAGAGGTCGGGCGCCTCCATCGCGCAGATTCCGTAGAGCTCGCACCGGTCGTTGTCGACGCTGACGCGCGGGCCGCTGCCAGGGACCTTCACGCCACCTGCTCCTCGACGAGCCCGATCCGCTCGAGCGTCCGCGGCGGCAGGAACCGCAGCATCGCCAGCGTGACCGGGGGGATGAGCAGGGTGATCCCGACGAGCCACAGTGTCGCGAGGTGCCCGTTGGCGATCGCGCCGAAGAACGCGTGCAGCGCGGTCAGCGCGACGGCCGGGTAGGCCAGCCGGTGCAGCCACAGCCAGCGGCGGTATGACGTCCAGCGCTGGACACCGGCCGTGATCGCGATGGCGAGCATGAGCTCGAGCCCGACGATGCCGAACGTGTGGCGTGCGAGGGTACCCGGCATGAACGGGATCGAGAGGTACGCGAAGGACAGTGGGTTCACCGTCAGGTACAGGAAGCCCAGCGCATGGAGGCAGCCGAACGCGAGCGTCAGGGTGGCCAGCACGAGGTGGCCGCTGCGCAGGGCCCGGCGGCCGGTGACCGTGCGCACCCAGCCCGTGGCGGTGAGGATGCCCCAGCAGAGCGTGAGGCACATGAACGCGTACGACAGCCGCGCAGACAGCGCCGCGATACCGCGGGCGGCCGGGTCCGTGGACTGCTGCGCGAGTGTGGTCACCGCCTCGTGGACGGTGTCAACCATGGTTTTCTCCTGAAGTCGGGCGGAGCCGGCCGCCGCGCAGGCGGCCGGACTTGACGTAGCGGACGCCGAGCAGCGTTGCCCCGCCGACCAGCAGGAACAGCAGGGCGGCGGCGAGGATGTCGGTCGTCCGCAGGTCGAGGGCGGCGCCGGCGGGTGCCGCGGAGGACGACACGGCGGACTGCGGCAGGGCCGTGAAGTCGACGAACCCGGTGCTCTCCAGCAGCGTCATGTGCCGCAGCACCGCCTGGTTCGCGACGGTCGCGTAGGCGCGGATCTCCGGGTTCCGCGTGCCGGCGCGGACCTGAGCGATGATCGAGAACACCTGGCCGTGCGCGGCGCGCAGCCGGTTGGCGAAGATCCGGTCGAAGTCCTGCGGCGTCGGTGCGTTCTGCAGTTCGGTGAGCCAGCCCATCTGCTCGGCGGACGGCTCGCTCGGCAGCGCGACGTTCAGCTTCGCCGCGAGCTGGCGGGTCGCGACGTCGAGCCGGCCGTGGTCGACCATGATCGCGGCGCCGACGGCGCGGACCTGCGGGCTCGCACCGCGGGTCTCGGCCCACGTGCCGGCCGGCATTTCCCATAGCCCGGCCTGGCGCACCTTCACGAGCAGCAGCTGGTCGCCGGCGTCGACGCCGACTTGGGCGGAGGCAGTGGCCTGCGGTTGCAGCAGCACCACGGCGGTGAGCACGACGAACAGCACGCGGACGAGGCGGCGCAACCGGTTCTGGGGTGGGCGGTCGGGAAGGTGCGGCTCAGAGGCGGAAGGCATCGGCCCGCCAAGAATCGGTGGTGGTCTCGATCTTGCGGCCCTCCGGTGTCAGCGGGAACCATGCGCGGTTCGCGCCCTGCCCGGCGGTCTGGCCCGGCATCTCGTCGCCGGTGTAGCGGTAGAGCGGCCAGCCGGCGAGCGTGACCTGGTCCGTACCGTCGGGGCGCGTGACGCTGCCCACGAGCGCACGGTCGATGCCGGTGAGTTTCACGTCACCGCTGGCGCGCACGGGCAGCCACTGCTGCGTGCACTCTTCGTCGCAGCGGGAGCGGGACGGCTTCGCGGAATCGCGGTCGTAGCGGTAGACGGTGAAACCGCTCCCGTCCACGACTACCGGTCCGAGGTCGAAAGCGCGCGCGGCGCGAAGTTCGGCCTTGGCCGGGTCCGTCTGGTCGGCCGGCATCTGCATCGGCATGCTCATCGCGCCGGACGCCGACCCGCTCGAATAGCCGCTGGAAACGGTTCCGGACTGACATGCGGTCAACACTGTGAATGCGGCGAGGCACACGGCGGACGTCGCCGCCGTGGCGATCAAGCGGTTCACGGCTTCCTCCAGGGGCGGAACTGCGCACGGCCGCGCGGGAACGGCCGGGAAACGGGCGCAGCGATCCACTGTGGACATTGAGCCCATGGTGAATGCGGCGCGTCGCGGGGGGACGACGCTTCGTCGGGGTCTTCGACAGGGGATACGGGCACAGGTTCGACACGGTTCAAAAAACTTTCGTGACCAAAGCCCCTGAGGTTGGTACTGGACGAAATGGCGTCGTTGCCACAAAGATGTTTGGCGTGGGACGGCACAATCGCACGCTGAGCCCGATGGACGATCATGACACCGAAACTCCCGGCCCTCATGACGACCTGGCCAAAGCGTTGTACCAAGAGTTCGGCGGAGCCCTGATGGGCTTCGCGCTGCGCCTGACCGGGCACGACCGGCAGTGGGCGGAGGACGTGGTGCAGGAGACGTTGATCAAGGCCTGGCGCAACGCCGACAAGCTCGACCGCCGGCCGGCGATGCTGCGCGCGTGGCTGTTCACCGTGGCGCGGCGCACGGTGATCGACGGCTGGCGCAGCCGCAGTGTCCGTCCTCAGGAACTCGAGGAGATCCAGTCCGACGCGGTGTTCGTGCCCGACGAGTCGGACAAGACGCTGGCCGCGATGATCATCTACGAAGCGCTGCAAGGACTCTCGCCCGAGCAGCGCGAGGCAGTGCAGCAGACCTACCTGGCCGACCGGACCGTGAACGAGGTCGCGGCCACGCTGGGCGTGCCGCCCGGTACCGTCAAATCGCGAATCCACCACGCCGTCCGCGCCTTGCGGAAGGCGCTGCGCGAGCGGGGGTGAGCTGACGTGGCCGGGTCCGCGCACACCGACCTCGCCGCGTACGTGCTCGGCGTGCTCGACGAAGCCGACAACACGCGGTTCGAACAGCACCTGCTGGACTGCCCGCACTGCCAGCTGGACCTGGTGGAGCTCTACCAGTTGCCCGACGTGCTCGACCTCGTGAAGAAGAACTGGCCGGACCCGCCGGTACCGGTCACGCCGGGGCGCACGCTCGCGCCCGGCCCGCGCGTGCTGCGGGCGCTGATGGCCGAGGCGACGGTGAAGCGCAAGCGCCGCCGCCGGGTCGGGCTGCTGGCCGCGGCGGCCGCGGCGGCGCTCGTGGTGGCGGGCCCGCTCGTGACGCTCGCGGTGCGGCCCGCCGACGCGGCCGGCCCCAGCGTGAGCCTCGCCGCGCCGACCTCGGTGCCGCCGGCGCCGCCGTCGTCGCTGTCGGCGCCGGGCGGTGGGAAGTCGGCGGGACAGGGCGCAGCGGCGCTCGCGGCCCACGTGACCGTGACGCCCGAGGAATGGGGCAGCGCCGTCGAACTCGAGCTGACGGGCGTCGCGGGGCCCGTGAGCTGCCAGCTGCTGGCCATCTCACGGGCCGGGGACATCCGGACGGTCACGGGCTGGTCCGTGCCCGCGAAGGGCTACGGGGTCCCGGGCTCACCGGATCCGCTGCGCGTCACCGGTGGGACATCGCTGCCCGCCGACCAGATCACGAGGTTCGAGGTCCGCGCGGACGACGGATCGCTCCTCGTGGTCGTCGACCGGTAATCCGGGTTTCGTTCTCGGCAGCGGGGCAATTTGCTGTCCTTTGTGGACAAACAAGGCCCGTTCGCCGATCACGCGCCGATAACGCGGAGATTTCTTTTTGAACCACTTGGGTTCCGCGCCCGTATTCCCTAGTGCCGGCACCTCCCCACCCCCGTATCCGAGGTGCCGCGTCTCTCGACTTCAGGGAGTTCACCAGCATGAGCAGGAACCAGCCCCGACATCGGCTCGCGAAGCGCACGACACTTGTCACCGGTGCGCTCGGTCTGGCGCTCGCCGTCGGCGCGCTGGCCGTCAACGCGACGTCCGGCGATCCCGACCGAGCCGGCGCCGATCCGGCCGACAAGTCGTTCTTCTTGGACATCAACAAGGTGCCCAAGGGTGCGAACGTCAACCGGGCAGCGAACCGTGGCGCGCGTGGCACGTTCACCGTCGACTGTGGACGCAACGAGAACGGCCACTTCAACCCCGACAACTTCATCGCGCAGCCGGGCGTCCGCAACGGCGCGCAGCACCTGCACGACTACGTCGGCAACTTGTCCACCAACGCCGACTCGACCAACCGCAGCCTCGCCCGAGCGGGCACGACGTGCAAGAACGGCGACAAGTCGACGTACTACTGGCCGGTCGTGCGCATCGACAAGGACGACGAAGCCGCGGAGCCGGACGAGAACGAGAGCGTGGCCGGCGACCGCGCCGCCGCGGCGAAGGACGCGGCCGAGCCCGCGGTCGATTGCCCCGACGTCGCTAGTGAGCTGCCCGAAGTCCCCGACGACGCGATGGACGCGGTGAACGACGAGCTCGACGCCATGGACGAGCAGGTCGACGCCGCCGACAAGGAGGTCGCCGCCGGGCAGGACCGGACGGGGGTGCTGAAGTCCCTGCGCGACAAGCGGTCCGCGTCGCTGAAGAAGATCTCCGACACGATGGCCGCGAAGGGTGCGAAACCGGGTGACACCGGTGCGTTGTCGACGTGCGCCGTGCAGGACGAGGGCAGCGACGGCCTCGACAACGGCGGTGCGAACAGCGACCCGGCGCAGGGCGAGAACGCCGAGGAGCAGCAGCAGAAGCAGGCGAACGGCTCGGCGGCCGAACTGCCCGGCGTCAACGAGAACAACGAGGTCGCCGGCAACGACGGCGAGATCCAGCGCGTGGAGTCCGCGACGCTGTCGTTCGGCAGCGGTGGAGCGCGCAAGGTCGTCGCGATGCCGCGGTTCCTGCGCGTGCTCTACGGTGACGCCAAGGAAGGCGCGAACGGTCCCGCGAACGCCCGGGCGAGCTGGACGTGCACCGGCTTCGAGGACCGGCTGACGGACCTCTACCCGATCTGCCCGGCCGGCAGCAAGGTCGAGCGCATCCACGCCTTCCCCAACTGCTGGGACGGCCAGAACATCGACAGCGCCAACCACCGCACGCACATCGTCTTCGCCGACGCGAACGGCAACTGCAAGCGCGGCTTCAAAGCCGTGCCGCAGCTGAAGATCACGCTGGTCTACAACATCCCGCACGACGTGCAGGTCAAGGGCCAGTACAAAGTGGACGCCTTCCCCGAGGAGAAGCACAACCCCCGCTCGGACCACGACGACTTCGCCAACGTCATGACGCAGTCGCAGATGAACCGCGTGGTCTCCTGCATCAACACCGGCAAGCGCTGCAAGGAGTGACCCCACTCGCCGGCGGTCCGGTGCGGTGCCTTGCTCGGGCGCCGCTGGGACCCGGGCCGCCCCGCCCCGCCCGGCGCCACGACCGCCCCCTTCACTCCGTGGCGCCGGTCGGGGACCACCGAGGGGTTTCGGTCAGGAGACTGGAGGAGTTTCGATGAGGATTTCCCCGCACCGCACGGCGTCGACGGCTCGACGTGGCCGGCGCCGAGTGGGCTCCCGGGTCCTGCGGTTCCACCACCCGGCGCGTCGCACGAGCCGGGCGATCTCGCGGCGCCGCACGGCACCGGCCGGGACCGCGCGGTGCCGCGATATCCGTGTCACTTCGGTGCCGCGGTACTCCTGAGCCAGGCGACACCGAGTCCGACCACGAACCCTGATTGTCCACACCAGAATCCCGGCTGCCGGCACCGGCAGCCGTCCAGCTCCCGCCCGGCGAGTTCCCTCCCAACACCCACCCCCACTCGCCGGGTCGGGTCCACGATCGGTCCGGCGCGCGCTTCCCTCCCACATCCCCCCGCACGCGCCGGGCCGGTCAGGGCGTGCCGGGCACCGGAGCCCAGAAGTCGAGGGGGACGTGGCCGGCGGCGAAGCCCTCGTCGTCGAGCAAGTGGCCCATCAGCTTGAGCCCGCGCAGCGTCACGGCGCGGTCGACGATCTCGAGCCACGGCAGCTTGGCCGCCAGGGAGCTCTCCAGCGGCACCGTGTCGTGCTGGGAGCCGAGCCACACCACGAGCATCAGGTTCGCCGCGCCGCTGATCGCCGCGCACATGCGGACCTCCGGCAGCATCGCCAGCGATCGCGCGGTCGTCTCCAGCTTGTCCGGCGGGACGCGCAGCCACAGCATCGCCGTCACGGGCGCGGGAGACAGCGGGCGCGCGATCTCGCACCGCAGCCGCACGGCGCCGCGGGCCAGTAGCGCGTCGAGGCGGCGGCGGATCGTGCTCGCGCCCACGCCCAGTTCCACCGCCAACGACGCGGCGGAAGCCCGGCCGTCTTCACCCAGCGCCAGGATCAGCGCGCGGTCCAGTTCACCGAAGCGCAGGGCCCCGGACGTCCGCGACGCCGGCGAGACCAACGCCTTCCGCTCGCCCGGCGAGATCGCCCGCACGCGCCACCGGCTGCCTTCGGTGAACAGCCGCGGCGACACCGCCGTGCGCGTCCGCGTCACGCCGGGCAGCGCCGAGAGCCGGTGGAGCACGTAGTCGGCGAGGTCCCGCAGCGACCGGGCCACGAGGTGGATGTGCAGGTCGCAGTGCCCGGCGACGTACTCGATCGTCGCCACGTGCGGGTCCGCGGCCAGCGACCGCGCCACCTTCAAGGCCGCGCCGGGCGCGCAGTCGATCTCCACGAACGCCAGTGCCAGCTGCGCGACGAGCTCGCCACCCGGGTACGCGGTGAGCCACGCCTGCCCACGCGACACGAGCGTCTCCCAACGCCGCGCGGCCGTCACGGCGCCGATGCCCAGCGCTTGGCCCAGCACCGACCACGACGCTCGCGGCCGGGTCTGCAGCGCGTCGACGAGTTTGAGGTCGCTTTCGCTCAGCATGGCCGATCCTTCGTTCCGACAGCGTCGATTTGGCGGATTCCTGCGATCTGACCGGCAGGAGCGTTCGACACTCGCATCATCGTCGGGCCAGCATATGTCGATGTTCCAGCGAGGGAGACCCATGTCCTTGCGCTCCGACGCCGCAGCGCTCCACCCCGACTTGGTCGCGTTGCGCCGCGCCCTGCACCGCACGCCCGAGATCGGCCTCGACCTGCCACGCACGCAGGAGAAGGTGCTGCAGGCCCTCGACGGCCTCGGCCTCGAGCTCACCCTCGGCCGGGACCTGTCCTCCGTCACCGCCGTGCTGCGCGGCGGGGGCGGAGCCGGCGGCACCGTGCTGCTGCGCGGCGACATGGACGCCCTGCCGGTCACCGAAGCCTCCGGCGAGGAGTTCTCGTCCGAGATCGCCGGCGCGATGCACGCCTGCGGCCACGACCTGCACACGGCGGGGCTCGTCGGCGCCGCCCAGCTGCTCGTCTCCCGCCGTGACCGGCTGCCCGGCGACGTCGTGTTCATGTTCCAGCCCGGCGAAGAGGGCTGCGACGGCGCGAGCTACATGATCGACGAAGGCGTGCTCACCGCGGCCGGCCGCCAGGTCGACGCCGCCTACGGGCTGCACGTCTCGTCTTCGCGCCACGCGCGCGGCGTGTTCACCTGCCGGCCCGGCCCGCTGATGGCCGCGTCGGACGCGGTGAAGGTGCGGGTCGCCGGCGCCGGTGGCCACGGTTCGGCGCCCGAGCTGTCCCGCGACCCGATCCCGGCCGCGTGCGAGATGGTGACGACGCTCCAGACGCGCATGACGCGCGGCTTCGGCGCGTTCGAACCGGTCGTGCTCACCGTCGGCAGCTTCCACGCCGGCACGCGCCGCAACGTGATCCCGGACGACGCCGTGTTCGAGGCGACCGTCCGCTCGTTCGACCCGGAGGTCCGTGAACGCATCCGCACCCAGGTCGTCCGCGCCTGTGAGGGCATCGCCGCCGCGCACGGCGTCGACGTCGAGATTTCCTACGACGCCGAGTACCCCGTGACCGTGAACCACGAAGCCGGTCACGAGTTCATCGCCGACACCGTCCGCGAAGTGTTCGGCGAAGAGCGGTTCGCCCTGCTGCCGCAGCCGATGACGGGCTCCGAGGACTTCTCGCGGGTGCTCGCGAAGGTGCCCGGCGCGTTCGTGTTCCTCGGTGCTTCGCGCTCGGACGACCCGGCCACCGCACCCAACAACCACTCGCCACGCGCCGCGTTCGACGACTCGGTGCTCGCCGACGGTGCCACCTTGCTCGCCGAGCTGGCGTGCCGACAGCTCGCGGTCCTGGCAGCGTGATCACATGCGCAGCTACCACCTCCCCCCGATCATCCCCGTGATCGCACTGGTCCTCATGCCGTTCCTGCCGTTCGTCAACTCCACCGGGTTGTGGATCGGCCTGCCGAAGATGCTGGTGTGGGGCGCGTTCTGGTGCCTCATGTTCACCCCCGCCCTGCTGCTGAGCGAGCGCATGATGGCGCGCGTCGGGGTGGGGGACGACGAATGATCCTCGCCTTCACGCTCGTCGGCATCGTCCTCATCGGTGTGCTCGGCTTCGTCGGCCGCCGCAAGCCCGCGGCCGACCTGAGCGAGTGGACCGTCGGCGGCCGCAAGTTCGGCGCGCTGACGATGTGGTTCCTCCAGGCCGGCGAGGTGTTCACCACCTTCACCTTCCTGGGCATGGCCGGGCTCGCGTTCTCCGGCGGTGTCGCGGCGATGTACGCGCTGCCGTACGTGCCCATCGCCTACGTGGTCCTGTTCTTCCTGGCCAAACGCCTTTGGCGGGTGGGCAAGGAGCGCGGTTACCTCACGCAGGGCGATTTCCTCGAGGACCGCTTCTCCAGCAAGTTCCTCGGCACGCTCTCGGCCGTGCTCGGCGTGATCTTCGTGCTGCCCTACCTGCAGCTGCAGATCACCGGACTGGGCCTGATCGTCCGGCTGGTCACGGGCGACGCGGCGTCGGGCAACCTGAGCATGGTCGTGGGCAGCCTGCTGATCGTCGCGTTCGTGTTGTGGGCCGGGCTGCGCGGCGTGGCCGCGACGTCGTACTTCAAGGACGCGATCATGCTCGTGGTCCTCGTGGTGCTGATCATCGCGGTGCCCGCGCACTTCGCCGGCGGCGTGTCCGGGGTGTTCCACAAGATCGAGCAGCTGCACCCGGAGAAGCTGTTCGTCCACGCCGGCACCAACGACCACACGTGGTTCATCACCAGCATGCTCGTGAGCGCCATCGGCGTCGGCCTGATGACGCTGCCGCACTCGTGGCCCGCGCTGATGGCCGCGCGCGACCCGAAGGTGCTGCGGCGCAACTACACGTGGATGCCGATCTACGAGCTGTGCCTGTTGCTGCCGATGATCATCGGGTTCGCGGCGATCCTCGTGGTGCCCAAGGGCAGCGACCCCAACGGAGTGCTGCTGACCCTGAGCAAGGACGCGCTACCCGGCTGGGTGACCGGGCTCGTGGTCGTCGCGGCGACGGCCACCGCGATGGTTCCCGCGGCGGGCATCCTCATCGGCATCTCGTCGCTCGTGGCCCGCAACATCGCGCGGGTGCGCGGGGAGCGCAAGCAGTTCTGGATCAACCACGGCACGGTCGTGCTCGCGAGCGCGCTGGCGCTCGTGCTCGGCATCTTCCGGCCCGACCTGCTCGCCAACCTGCTGCTGCTCACGTACTCCGGCTCGGTGCAGCTCGCGCCGGCCAACCTGCTCGGCTTCCTCAAGAAGGTGCCGGTGGGCAAGGGCCCGGTGCTGGCCGGGCTCATCGCGGGGGAGCTCGTGGTGGTCTGGCTGACCTTCTTCGACACGAAGTTCGCCGGCACCGTGAACGTCGGCCTCATCGGGCTCGCGGCCAACGTCGTGGTGCTCGCCGTGGCGACGCTGATCGAACGGGCCTTGACGCGGCCCGGAGTTCCCGTGAAGACAGGAGAACCGGTATGACCCGCACGGTGTTCACCGGCGGAAAAGTGTTCGACGGCACCGGCAGTGAACCCGCCGGAGCCGACGTGGTGATCGAAGACGGGGTGATCGTCGACGTCGGCTCCGGCCTCGACGGCGACCGCTCGGTCGACTGCTCGGGCGCGACCCTGCTGCCTGGGTTGTTCGACTGCCACGTGCACGTGACGGTCTCGGACCTCGGGCTGCTGCCGCGGGTGCAGAAGCCGTTCTCGTACCAGTTCTACGAGGCGGCGCGGAACCTGTGGACCACGCTCAAGCTCGGCATCACGACCGTGCGCGACGCCGCGGGCGCCGATCTCGGCATCAAGCAGGCAGTGGACGACGGGCTCATCCCCGGGCCGCGGCTGCAGATCGCCATCGGCCTGATCAGCCCGACCGGCGGGCACGGCGACGGCTGGATGCCTTCGGGCCACTGCGTTCCGCTCTCGCTGCCGCACCCCGGCCGGCCCGACGCGAGGGCCGACGGCCCCGACGAGATGCGCCGCGTCGCGCGGACGCTGCTGCGCGCGGGCGCCGACGTGCTCAAGGTCTGCACCACCGGCGGTGTGCTCTCGCCGCGCGACGACCCGCGGCACTCGCAGTTCACGCTGGAGGAGCTCGACGTGCTCGTCACGGAGGCCCAAATGCAGGGGCGCGCGGTGATGGCCCACGCGCAGGGCGCCGAGGGCATCAAAAACGCCGTGCGCGCCGGGATCCGCTCGATCGAGCACGGCATCTACCTCGACGACGAAGCCATCGAGTTGATGCTGGCGCGCGGCACGTGGCTCGTGCCGACGCTCGTGGCGCCGGTGAACGTGATCCGCGCGGCGGCGGCGGGCGCGTCACTGCCGGATGCCGTGGTGCAGAAGGCCAAGGAGGTCGCCGAGGTGCACGCCGACTCGGTCCGCCGGGCCGTGGCCGCGGGGGTGCGGATCGCCATGGGCACGGATAGCGGTGTCGGTCCACACGGGACGAACCTGGAGGAGCTGGAGCTCATGCACTCGTGCGGCATGAGCCCCGCCGACGTGCTGGCGGCTACGACGTCGTCGGCCGCGCGACTGCTCGGGCTCGACGGCGAGCTGGGCCTGCTCGCGCCCGGGTACCGCGCCGACATCGTGGTGGTCGCCGGGGACGCGTACGACTTCGGTGGGCTGGCCGGCAACGTGCGGGAGGTGTGGCAAGACGGGGTGCGGGCGGTCTGATCGTCAGAACGCACCGAGCCCGACCGGCACGCCGAGGCCGGTCGGGCCGTCCCAGCCCGGCTCCGCCGTGCACAGCACGGCCTTGACCTGCGCGCAGTCCGCTGCGCCGTGTTGCGCGTTGGAGCCGCCGGACACGTCGGCGATGGTGCCGTTCGGGGCTCGGTACAACGAGTTGGGACCGTCCACACCAGACAGATGACCGCCGCGGGCGTAGAGGCCCGCGATGAACGGCGACGCCGCGCTGGTGCCACCGGCCACGAGCCAGCCGGCCTTGCCGCCGTTGGGGGCGTAGGAGCGGTAGACGGCGACGCCCGTGAGGGGGTCGGCGACCGCGGCGACGTCGGACCCGGCGCGGTGGCCCGAGCAGTTGGCGGCGATCGCGGCGGGCTGGCCCTGCGCGGGCCCGAGGTCGGGCGCGCAGCCGCTGCCGGCGCCGACCCAGCGTTGCTGTTCGCCGTGCGGGGTGAACAAGCTGCCCCACGCCTTCTGGACGAACGACCCGTCGGTGCCGCTCAGCGACGTGCCGCCGACCGACGTCACCCACGGCAGCTCCTGCGGCCACAGCTGCGGGCCGCCGAGGTAACCCTTGTCCCCGGACGCGGCCACGACGGCCATGCCGGGGTGGTGCAGCGCCTGCGCCGGGGCGCCGGTGCCGAGGTAAGTGCCCTGCACACCGGTGGGCACGCCGTAGCTCATGCTGACCGCGCCGGAGCGCAGGCTCGCCGCGTAGTTCACCGCGGTGCCGAAGTCGTCGGCGAGTTCGCCGGGCTGTTGCAGCAGCACGGCGTTGAGCAGGCGCGAGACGTCCATCGGGATCTGGACCATGGCGATGCGGCACTTCGGACACGCGGCGGACGCGAGGTCGACGTCGAGTGCCGTCTCGGTGGCGTAGGCCTCTTCGACCTGCGCCAGCGCTTTCTGCGGCTTCAGCGGCGGGCCACCGTGGTAGTCGGTGATCTTGAGGCAGCCGCCGGCGGCGGTGCACGGCGGAAGGCCGAACTGGCTGCGGTAGGTCGCGAGGTCGCTCTCCAGCGTGGGGTACGCGCCGACGCCGACGATCGTGACCAGGCCGCTCGCGCCGGCGTCCGGGCCGGGGAGGTGGAAGGCGCTCGCGAGCTCCTGCGGCGAGAACCCGGCCGGGGCGGGGGTGGTGAGGGGATCGTTCGCGGAGGTGTCCTGGGTGACCAGGTTCGCGAGACAGCCGAGGTCGACCTGGTGTCCCTGCAGGACTCCGGTGCACGCGTCGGCGACGCTGTGGTCCTGACCGAGGGTCCCGGCGCGCACCGCCTGCGCGATCCGCGCGGTCTCGGGGCCCGGCGGTTCGGCCGCGGCGGGCGCGGCGAGCGGGACGACGAGGACGACGGCCAGCGCGAGCGCCCGACCCACCTTCATGCGTTACTCCGTTCGGCGACCTGCCCTCAGGCCTACACCGCCCGGCCCGCCGCGGCAGGCTCGTCCACCCGCCCGAGTGAATGGGCTGCGGACGCGACTCACGCCGCCGCCGAGTCCGGATCGACCGGCTCGCCTCGGGATGAGCCGGTCGCCTACAGGGGCGACGAGTTGTCGTTGAATGGCAGGCTGCGAGCACCGGGTTTGGTCGGGGTGGGTTGAGAAAATTCGCCGCGGCAGCGGTGGTGGCGAGTGCGCAGTCGTTCACCGCGAGCGGGGAATGGGGCGCTGACGCGCCGCAGCGGGTGCCGGTCGCAGTGGGTGCCGCTTCGATCCCGGTCGAGGCCGGTGTGTGGCACGCGATGAGGTTACAGTGCGGCGGGTGGCGGGCCGGCTCGGCGGCGGCACCCTCGACGCCGTGATCAGCAGCCGGCTCGCGCCCACGACCGCACTGACACCGCTGCCACCGATCTGGTCGAGACCGCGCCGAGAACGATCGCGGTGGATGGGAAAACCTTGCGCGGTCCGTTCGCCCGCGCCGGTGGTGCGGGAATCAACCTGCTCGCGGCGATCGCCACGACACGCCGACGGTGCTCGGGCAACGCCAGGGCCCGGCCGGGCCGGCGAGACCAGGTGGTTGCCACGACTGCCGGATACCATCGGCCTGACCGGACAGGTCGTCACCGCCGACACCCACCCCGCCCACAGCGGCCACGACGTCCGCGGCCACTGGCTCGAAACGACACTCCACAGGGTCCGCGACGTCACCTACCGCGAAGACCAATCCCGAGCCCGCACCGGCGTCGCCCCCCGCACCATGGCCGGCCCTCGCTACCAGCACCACACCGGCTGGACCACCATCACTGCCGGCCTGCCCCACACCGCCTGCGACCCCAACGAGCCCTCACCCTGTTCGGCATCCCCACCCGAACACCACAACAACTTCGCCGGAACCGAGGCGGGGTTTGTTTCCGGCGGAGGGGTGCCGGCAACCGCTCTGGTCTGGCCGGCACGGGCGGGTGAGCGTGGCGAGGCCTGTCCGCGTGGGTTCAGACCTGAGCCGAATCCCACCAGTCGAGGACGCGGGTGGCGTGGAACGTGAGCCACTTCGACGGTTCCCCGGCGGGGACGTCGATCTCGAACCACACCTGGCCGGGGTGGCGGCGGGACTGCAGCCACGTGCCGTCGGGTTGGCGGGCCGCCCGGATGAGGCCGATGGCGTCGGCCATGCGCGGGTCGGGCGCGGAACCGTCGAGCAGGGCGGCGGCGCGGAAGTAGTCGGCGGCGTTGAGGACGTCGTAGAACCAGCGGAACGGGTAGCTGAAGCGCGAAACCCACGGCGCCACCGGCTCACCCGTCGACAGGCGCCGGTAGAGGCCGCGGCGTAGCAGGTACTCCTCGCCGGAGCGGCGGGCGGCCAGGACGTCGGCCCCGGAGCAGGAGAGCAGGCCCTTCAGCGCGTTGAGGGTCGAGTGGACCGACGAGCGCGTGGAGCCCTCGACCCACTCGCAGTTCCAGCCGCCTTCGGGCAGGCGGTGCTCGACGAACCACGCGGCGAGGCCGGCGACGTCCGCGCCCAGCCACAGGCCGTTGGACAGGGTCCACGAGTTGATGCAGCAGTCGACTTCGCCACCCCAGTACGGGAGGTCGTCGTACTCCCAGCGGCTGTTGGCCGCGAGCAGTTCGGCCGTGCCGCGCAGCACCGACGCGTCGACGCCCCACTCGCGCAGCGCGTTGAGCGACCACGTGGTCGCGGTCCACGGCTGGCCGCCTTCCGGGGAGCCGGAGAACCCGGCGGGGAAGAACGCGCCGCCCGGCCACTGGCCGTCCGGGTCCTGCAGCGCGAGCAGCCGCGCGCCGAAACCTTCGGTGGCGACGCGGGCGCGTGTCGCTTCCCAGACGCCCGGTGGTTCGCCCGCCAGATCGCGCTCGACCTGCCAGCGCAGGGCCGGATCACTGTCGAGCAGCCACGCCAGGAGCTCAGCCATGGACCGACTCTACGGCCGCGCTCACCCGGAAGTCAGCCCGTGGCGGTAGGCGTAGCCGACGGCCTGCGCCCGGTCGCGCGCGCCGATCTTGCCGAGGATGCGGTTGATGTGGCTCTTCACCGTCGCCTCGGCGACGAAGAGCCGCTGCGCGATCTCGGTGTTGGACAGGCCGTCGGCGATCAGGGTGAGCACGTCGACCTCGCGCGGCGTCAGGCCGTCCGGCGCGGGCGACGCCGGGCGCGGCGCGCCGGCGGTCAGCGCGTCGACGAGGTGGTGCTGCACCGCCGGATCGATCACCGCCGCGCCACGCGTCACCTGGCTCAGCGCGCGGCGGATCTCTTCGGAACCGGCGTCCTTCGTGAGGTAACCGCGGGCGCCGGCCTGCAACGCGTCGAGCACGGACCGGTCGTCGGCGTACGTCGTCAGCGCGACGACCTGCACCTCGCGGTCGCGGGTGCGGATGCGGCGCGTGGCCTCGATGCCGTCGCACCGGGGCATGCGCAGGTCCATCAGCACCACGTCCGGCTTGAGCTCGCGCGCCAGCTCGGCCGCCTGATCGCCGTCAGCGGCGGTGCCGACGATCTCGACGCCCGGCAGCAGTCCGAGCAGCATCGACAGGCCGTCGCGGACGACACGCTGGTCGTCGGCCACCAGCACGCGGATCACGCCGGCGCCCACAGGCTCACCCGGAAGCCCGTGCCGGTCGGTGCGGCGTCGAGCCGGCCACCGAGCAGCTCGGCGCGTTCACGCATGCCGCTCACCCCGTAGCCGTGGCCGCCGGGCGCGGTGCCCGGCCGGCCGAGGTCCTCGACGGTGAGCAGCGTGCCGCCCGGCTCGTACGTCAGCCGCAGGTCGACGCGGTCGGCCTCGGCGTGCTTGCGCACGTTGGTCAGCGCCTCCTGTGCGACCCGGTACAGCGTCAGCCGCGTCTGCGCCGCGAGGTCCGGCGCCGAGCCGCTCACGACGAGCTCGCACGGGATCCCGGTGTCGCGTTCGAACTCGGCGGCCAGCACCGGCAGCCGCTCCGGGCCCGGCAGGTCCTCGCCGCGCAGCGCGCCGATCGCCTGGCGCGCCTCGCCGAGCCCGCTCTGCGCCAGCTGGTGAGCGCGCTCGACGGCGTCGGTCAGCCGCGGATCGGCTCCACTGTGGACGGACAGCAGCCGGGCGCCTTCGAGGTGCAGCAGGAGACCGGACAGCGAGTGGGCGAGCACGTCGTGCATCTCCCGCGCGAGCCGCTGCCGCTCGGCGAGCGCCGCCGCGCGGACCTGGGCGGCGCGGGTCTGCTCGAGCTCCTCCGTGCGTTCCCGGAGCTTCCGCGTGTACAGGCCGAGCCGGTAGAACGCCAGCATGCCGAGCGCGCTGAGCGCGGTCGGCACCACCGCGTGGGGCGCGCCGAACAGGCTCGCCACGACGAGCGCCGCCACCCCGAGGCCGGTGACCGCCGCGCCCGCCCGGGTGCTCATCCGCGCCGACGCCGTGCCCGCCAGCAGGAAGCCGCCGAAGAACCCAGTGCCGTTGGGTTCGAGCCACACGAGCGTCAGCGAACTCCCCAGCACGAGCACGAACAGCGCCACCTCTGCCGGCACCGGCAGACGCCGCTGCGGGACGACGAGCACCGCGCCGCCCAGCAGCAGGCCCAGCAGGCCCAGCAGCACGCCGAGCCCGGGGCCGTGCAGCGCCGGTCGCGGATCGGTCTGGGCCGCGAGCCACGTCAGCAGCACCAGGACGAGCACCGCCACGGGACGGCGCCAGCGGTGCTCGCTCGCGAGGGGTTCGGCCACCCGATCGACGGTATCCGCGGAAAACGCGCCGGTCGTCAACCCCCGGGTGTAGATCCGCCGGCGGCCGCACTGCCGCCCATGACCGACAAGGCCGCGGCCGGGGAAGAACAGCACGCGTCCTGGCTCTTCGACCTCGTGGCGGTCGCCGGCGTCGCGCACCTGGTGCACGGCCGCGGTCCGCGGGGTGGTGTGTTTCCTCGCTGGACGGGGTGGATGTGCTTCACGGTCTACGGCAACGTCGCGAGGGCGCCGCACGGACGTTCCCGGCGCTGTTCGCGATTCTGAGCCTGGCCTTCCTGGCTGCGTCGGTCCCGGACATCCAGGGGGAGCACGCGAGGGTGTTCGCCGGCGTGTACATCGACGTGCTCGCCGGCCGCGCGCTACGACCTGTGGGCGCTCGGGCCGGCGCTAGACCTGGTCAGCACGTTCGCCGTCTCAGGCGACCGGCTCGTCGCCGGCCTGACCGCGAGGATGGTCGGCCGGGAAGGTCCGGGCCAGCACCCGACGCTCGTCCGCTGCGACACCGTCCACTTCGGTGAGCGCCTGGG
This sequence comes from Amycolatopsis sp. FDAARGOS 1241, assembly GCF_016889705.1. Taxonomy (NCBI): domain Bacteria; kingdom Bacillati; phylum Actinomycetota; class Actinomycetes; order Pseudonocardiales; family Pseudonocardiaceae; genus Amycolatopsis; species Amycolatopsis sp. FDAARGOS 1241. The sequence continues at coordinate 6,601,156 of NZ_CP069526.1, read as the reverse complement.
CAGGCTCCTGTGCGGCTGCGTCGCCGCGTTCGCGGTGATCGGGTCCCTCGCGAGCTTCGCCGCAGACCGCGGTGAGCGCTGGTGCCGCTCGTGCGGGGCCTGGCCATCCCGGCCGCCCCGGGTCTCGCGGGCGGCTCGCCGGCACCCGCGGGGTTCGTGTGGCTGCTGATCGCCGCGGCCGCGGCCGGGGCCGGGCTGCTGCGCCGGGCGCAGAGCAAGACCGCCTGACTCCATCCCGGGGTGCACGCGCAAGTCCCACCCTGGCGCCGACGCGGGAGCTCCCTCGTCGCGGCCACGCTGAGCGGGTCCGCTTCACCGAACGGGAGGGCTTGCTGTGAAACCCGAACTGCTGCGCCGGCTGGTGCCGAGCCTCGTGGGGAACGTCGTGGTGCCGCTGGTGGTGTACCTGCTGCTCAAACCCGCCGTCGGGAGTGAGGTGGTGGCGCTGGCGATCTCGGCGGCGATCCCGCTGCTCGTGACTGTCGGTGGCTTCGCCGTGCGGCGGCGCGTGGACCCGATCGGCGTCGTCGCTGTCGCCGGGTTCGTCGTGATGCTGATCGTGCTGGCGCTCACGGGCGGCAGCGAACTGGTGCTGAAACTGCAGGAAGCGGTGTTCACCGGGCCGGTCGGGCTCGTGCTGCTCGGCTCGGCGCTGATCGGGAAACCGGTGCTGCTCCTGGCGCACCGCTTCACCGGCCGGGAAGCCGCGCCCGGGCAGCGGAAGGGCATCACGGTGATGACGGCGCTCATCGGCGGCCTGCTCACTGTGCACGCCGGAGTGCTGCTGGTGCTGGCGATCTCGCTGCCGACCACGACGTTCGTCACCGTCGGCCGGCCCGTCGGCTGGGCCGTGATCGCCGTCGGGCTGCTGGCCGTGTTCGGCTACCGCAACCGGCTGCGTGCGGCGTGAGCGAGCCGTGGGTCGTCACCGGCCACGCGGAGGTCAAGCAGCTCTTCGCCGAACCGCGCCTCGAGCCGCTGCCCGCGCGCGACCCCGCCGAGCACCGCCAGATGCGGCGCCTGCTGACCGGCGCGTTTTCCGCCCGGCGCATGGCGGCCCTCAAACCCGGGGTCGACGCGCTCGCGCACCGGCTCCTCGAAGAGCTGATCCCGCCGGTCGACTTCCACGCGGCCTTCTCCGATCCGTTCCCGGAGCTGGTGATCCGCCGGCTCCTCGGCGCCCCGCCCGGCGAAGACCTCACCGAGGTCGCCCGTTTCAAGCGCGGGCACCCCGCGGACGACGTCCTGTCCGACCTCGTCCACGAGGTCCCACCCGAAGAAGCCGCCCGCCACGCGAAAATCCTGCTGTACGCGGGCCACGTCACGACCACGACGGCGATCGACAAGGGTCTCGTCCCGCTCGACACGCACCCGGATCAGCGGGCCGCGCTGTGGGCCGACCCGGCGCTCGCGCCGGGCACCGTCGAGGAGATCCTGCGGCTGCCGCCGAAGTCCCCGCTCATCGGCGGCCGCCCGCGCCGTGCGACCGCCGATTTCGAGACCGGCGGCCGCACCCTGCGCACCGGCGACCTCGTGCTGCTGAGCGCGGTGCGGGCCAACCTCGACGAGACCGTCTTCGCGAACCCCACGACGTTCGACATCCGCCGCGACGCGCGCGGCCACCTCGCGTTCGGGCACGGTCCTCACCACTGCCTCGGCGCGCCGCTGGCCCGGCTCGAGTTGCGGGCGGTCTTCACCGCGCTGCCCCGTGTTCTGCCCGGCTTCCGCCTGGCCGTCCCGCCGAGCGAGCTGGAACGGCGCTTCGACGTCAGCCACACGGAGTTCGCGCAGCTGCCGGTGACGTGGTGATCAGTCGGTGACCGACGACAGCAGTTCGCGCAACGCCGCGGCGAACTTCGGCGCGTTGCGCTGCGGCGCGAGGTGCGCGCCGGGCACTTCCGCGAACGGCAGGCCCAGCTCGAGCGCGAGGATCTTCGCCGGCTGGTAGTGGTAGCGGCCGCGGCTGCCCTCGCCGGCCACGGGCACGATCTCGGTGCTCGCCCGCCGCAGCGCGCGCAGGTCGGGCAGGTAGTCGAAGAACTCCGTGAGCTCGCGGTCGAACAGCCGCAGCCAGTCGGCTTCGTGGGGGAGCCGCAGGTGCGGCAGGTCGGGCAGCGCGGCGCCCGCGATCCCGTCGGAGAAGCGAGTCACGGCGCTCATGAGGTCACCCGAACGGGCCAGCCGCACCTGTTCGTGCGCGGCTTCGAGCCAGCCCGTGGCGTCGGGCATCAGCTGCACGGCCGGCGGTTCGTGCGCGACCAGCACGGACACACGGCCGGGGTGGCGGGCCACGAGATCGAGGCCGATGAGTGCCCCGGCGCTGGTGCCGAACACGGGGATCGGCCCGGCGCCGACGTGGTCGAGCACCGCCAGTGCGTCGTCCGCCTGCAGCGAAACGGGCACCGGGCCCGTGGTCGTGTCGGTGCTGGCGAAATGCCCGCGGCGGTCGTAGGTGACCACGGTGTGGTCCGTCTGCAGCTGCTTGGTGAGCGCGCGGTACGCGTCGGCGCCCCCGGTCCCGCCGGGGATGAGCAGCAGCATCGGGCCCTCGCCGCCGATGCGGACGGCGAGCTCGCCCTCCGCGACCGGGCAGCGGCTTTCCGGGATCATGCCTTGAAGTCAAGCACAACAGCCGTTGTCGAGGCGGCGCAGGATCGCCTCCGCGTCGGCCACGATCCCCTCGATCAAGTCCGCGACCGGCGGCAGGTCGCGCAGCAGGCCGGCGATCCGCCCCGACGCCAGTACCCCCGCTGCCGGACCACCGTCGACGGACCCGCGCGCAGCAGCACCGGTATGTTCGCGGCCATCAGCACCTGCGCCCGGTGCGACCGCCGTGGCGCAGCCGCAGGCGTTCGCGCACGAGCGCGCCCGACGAAAGCCCGCTCAGCCGCCGGAATCGCGCGGCGTTCACGGCGGCGCGCACGAACCCGGTGAGTGGCCCGGACTTTTCGAGTGTGTCGTGATGCGGCATCCCGTCGACCTTGCGCGTCACCACGGTGCCACCGAGGTCGACTTCGAGGTAGTGCCGCTTCACGGCGTGCGGGACGGTGCTTGCACGCGTGAGCAGGAACCGCGTGCCCATCGCGATCCCGGCCGCGCTGTAGGCTCGCCCGGCCGCCGGCCCGCGGCCGTGAAGAAGCCGCCCGCCGCGACCACCGGGATGTCGATCGCGTCGAGGACCGCGGGCAGCAGCAACGTCGTCGCGACGCCGCCGGTGTGGCCACCGCCCTCGCCGCCCCGCACAACCACGGCATCGACGCCTCACGCCGCCACTTTCCCCCGCGTGGCGAGCCGCGCCGCCCGACGGCAGCACGACGATCCCGTGGTCCTTGACCTTCGTGATCAGCTCACGCTTCGGCGCGAGCGCGAAGGACGCGACGCGCACGCCTTCGGCGATGAGCAGGTCGCCGCGCCGGCCGGCGTCTTCGACGTCGGCCCGGAGGTTGACGCCGAACGGGTTCTCCGTGCGGCTCCTTTGTTTCCTTGACCGCGGCGGCGAGTTCGTCGTAGGTCATGGTGGCGGACGCGAGGATGCCGAGGCCGCCCGCTTCCGCCGTCGCGGACACCAGGCCTGGTCCGCGACCCAGCCCATGCCGGTCTGCGCCACGGGGTGGCGCACGCGGCCTTCACGACGAGACTTCCTTGTCCCGCAGCGACTTCGGATCCAGCAGGTCGCGCAGCAGTGCCAGCTCTTCGCCGGTGGGCTCGCGCGTCGGCCGCGTTTCCGCCGCGTCGAGCCGGAACGAGGTCGCGGCGAGGACCTCGTCGACGCACACGCCCGGATGGGTGTGCGGCAGTCGTGGTGCGTGCCCGGTGCCGCCGAAGTCGAGCACGTCCAGGTTGGTCACGACGCGGTGGACGTCATGGTAGGGCGGGGAAAGCGCCCGCGCCCGGGGGTAGCCGACGCCGGACACCACGGCCACGCGGGCCACGAACCCGCGCCGGCTGTGCCGTGGATCCACTAGCTCGTGCGGTCGTCCGCGGTGTTGCCGGGACCGCCGCGCACGAAAAGGTCGTGGCGCTCAACCTCCTGGCGACGCTGGGCATGGTGCAGGCGGCGAACGCCGTGATGCAGCGGTAACGGGCGGCGTGATCGTCAACGTCAGCAGTGTCAGCGCTTTGCGGCCGTCACCGCGGACAGCGGCGTACGGCGCGGCGAAAGCGGGGCTGGACAACCTCACGGTGACGCTCGCCGTCGAACGGGCGCCGCGCGGCTGGTGTCCGCGGCGGGGGCGGCGTTCGGTTCGCTGGAGGTGCTAGTGCTCAACGCCGGGTTCCTACGGGACCGGATGTCGGTGAAGATGGCGGAGCACGAGTGGGACGCGGTGGTGCAGGTGCACTCGAAGGGACACTTCGCGCCGTTGCGGCACGCGGCGGAGTACTGGCGTGCCGAGGCGAAGGCAGGACGGCCGCGAGAGGCGCGGGTGGTGATGACCAGCTCGGGCGCCGGGGCTGCTGGGCAGCGTCGGGCAAGCCCGCTATTCGGCGGCGAAGGCGGGGATCCTGGGGCTCGCTTAGGTGGCCGCGGCGGAGCTGGGGCGCTTCGGCGTCACGGTGCACACGATCGCTCCTGCCGCGCGGACGCGGATGACGGAGGGGACGTTCGACATGGCGGGGCCGGCGTCGGGATTCGACGCGATGGCACCGGAAAACATGTCGCCGTTGGGAGTGTGGCCGGGTTCCCTCGAATCCGGTGGCGTGGCCGTGCGGGTGTTCGAAGTGGACGGTGGGCGCGTGGCGGTGGCGGACGGCTGACGTCACGGTCCGGCGCGGGACAAGGGATCCCGGGGAAGCCGCGGAGCTGGGGCTCTCGGTGGCTGCGCTGCTAGCCGCGACCTCACCCGAACCGGTGTACGGCGCTCAAGTATTGTCGGTGCGGAGTGCTTCACTGGCGCGCATGACCACTTGGCAGACCTTCGCGGCGGCGGCTCCCTCGCTTGCGGACCACGTGCACAGACGCTTCACGGCCGGCGAATCGCACGTCCTGGCGACCCTGCGCCGCGACGGCTCACCCCGCGTGAGCGGCTCCGAGGTCGACTTCCGCGACGACGGCCGTCTGTACATCGGCTCGATGCTCGGCGCCCTCAAGGCTCGCGACCTCCGCCGCGACGGCCGGTTCGCGTTGCACGCCTACCCGGGCATCGAAGACGGCGGAGAGGGCGATGCCAAACTCGCGGGCGTCGCGGCGGAGATCACCGAGGCGGACGTACTCGCCCGCCTCGGCGTGGAGGCCCCGAGCCACCTGTTCCACCTCGACATCCAAGAAGCGGTGTACACGTGGGTCGCCGACAACACCCTCTTCATCGAATCCTGGCACGACGGCGGCGCCTGGGTCCGCTTCGCCCGCCCAGACAACGGGCCAGTGGAGAAGACTGTGCTGGGCTGAGTTTTTCACGGCACGGCGCGGTTACCAGTCGGGTCCGGCGCGAGGTCGAGCCTGAGCGGGGTTCGGATATCAACCGACCCGGCTGAGTTCGGCGTGGCCGCAGGTCGAGTGTGCGGTCGCGGCCCTCAGGGGTGGTTCAATGCGGGCATGCGTCTGGCGGAAGACCTGGTCGACGAGCCCGGCACCCTGCTGATCATCGGGCCGTCGAAGGCCAAGGTCACCGGCGGCAGCCCACGCACGGCGGCTCGCGCGGATTGGCCCGAAGACCTGCTCCGGGCTCGCGCGGACCTCCTGCCCCGCTCGGTTGTCGACGACCGGACCCAGCTACCTGCCTGGCAGCGCTACCGGGGCCACTTCTACCGGCACGTCGGCGACGCGCTGCCCGACGCCGCGGCGTCCGGACGGCTGCTCATCCTCAGCGGTGGCTACGGCGTCGCGAGGGCGGACGAGCCGATCGCGTGCTACGACCGGAAACTCCGCTTGCGCGACTGGCCGCCCGGCACCCTCGAGGCCGCGATCCAGTACGAGGTGCAGCGCCTCGGTACCCGGCGGGTCCTCGGTTTCGTGTCCAAGAGCGCGGATTACGCGAAGCTGCTGCGCCGCGTCCGCTGGGACGTCGACGCCACCCTGGTCACCATCGACTTCCACGGAGGTGGCGCGCAGGCCGAAGTTCCGAAGCGGCTCGCCCACGCCTTCGCCGCGGTGTGGCTGCGCGAACCGGAGCGGATGCCACCCGGCGTCGTCACCGAGCCGTTGTCGTGAGCCGGCGGGGCGCCCTGCTCGGTCGTGGGCGTGAACACTCCGCGCCGGTGCGGACCGGTCAGGGCTGGGCCCACAGGCAGAACGGGTGGCCGGCGGGGTCGAGGTAGACGCGGACGTGTTCCTGGGGCTGGAACTCCGCCAGCCGTGCGCCGGCCGCGACGGCTTTCGCGCCGGCCTTCGCGAGGTCGTCCGCCTCGATGTCGAGGTGGAGCATCATCTGCTGGTAGCCGGGCTTCGGTGGCCACACCGGGGGCACGAGTTCGCGTTCCAGCTGGAACGACAGGCCGGCCCCGCCGTGAGGTGGGCGGAGGGTGACCCAGTCCGCCTCGTCCGCGCCGAGGGGCCAGCCGAGGAGGGCTTGGTAGAACGTCGCCAGCGCCCGCGGGTCGGGGGCGCCGATCACGGTTGCGGTCAGTTTCATCGCCTCAGCGTAAGTCCGTCACGGATTTCGTGGCCGGCGGAAGCTCGGTCGTCACAGGCGTTCGATGATCGTCGCGGTGGACGTGGCGCCGCCGGAGCACATGGTGATGAGGGCGGTCGCGGCGTTCGAGTTCGTGCAGCGCTGTGGTGAGCAGGCGGGCGCCGGTGGAGCCGACGCGGTGGCCGAGGGCGATGGCGCCGCCGTCGACGTTCACGCGCGAGAGGTCCGGCTGGTACACCGATTGCCCGGAGAGGACAACCGAGGCGAACGCTTCGTCGACCTCGTACAGGTCCGGGTCGCCGATCGTCATGCCCGCCGACGCGAGCACGCGAAAGGTCGCCTGGATCGGGCCGTCCAGAAGGGTAGAAGGGCTTCGCGCCGACCAGCGCCTCGGCCAAGATGCGGGCGCAGGACCAGTGACCGGGCCGGCGCGGCGTCCACGATCAGCAACGCGGCCGCGCCGTACGAGATCTGCGACGACATGCCGGCCGTGTGGACACCGTCCTCGAGTACGGGCTTCAGGCGCGCCATACCGTCCACAGTGGTCTTCCGCAAGCCCTGACCTCGCGCCACCAGCCGGGTCTCGCCCGACACCGGGTCCTTCAGCAGCACGATCCCCCGGCCGAAGTGCGCCGCCGCGCACACCGCCGTGGGTTTCCGTTGCGAGGCGGCGCCGAACGCGTCCACCTCGGCAAGTCAAGCCGCGGTGGACGGCGATGCGTTCCGCGGCCGCGTACTGGTTCGGCAGGTCGATGGACCACGACGGCGGCCGCGGCGTGCCCACCGCGTCGCTCCGGTTCGCGCCGAGCGGCACCCCGCGCATGGACTCGGCCCCGCACGCCATGCCGGTCGTAATCGCGCCCACCGCGATCAACCCCGCCACCAGGTGCGGCCTGCTGCGCGGAGCCGCACTGCGTGTCGATCGTGGCGCCCGTCGCCTTGCGGAGGCCGGTGTGCAGCCACGCCGTGCGGGTCAGGTTGCCAGCCTGGGTCACCGCGTCCCCGATGACCTGCTCCACCTGAGCCGGATCGACTCCGCCGCGTTCCCCCACCGCGCGGAGCGCCGCGCCCAGGAGTTCGGCCGCTTGCAGGCCGGAAAGCAGGCCGCCGCGTTTGCCGATCGGCGTGGCGCACCGCCGCCACGATCACTGGTTCGCGCACCAGAACCCCTTCGTCCACCATTGAAAACCATCTCAAACTAGAACGCGTTACACCAAGAAGCATGAATCCCCAGCTGTCTCAATATTTCGATCTTCCCCGACTGAGCGCTCGTTCACCTGGACGGAATCGGTAAAGTAAACGGGTATCACCCAATTGGGTTCCGTGAGTTAACACCGTATGCTCTACTGGCTCGTAGAACGTGTTGCAGTGCGCGAATCACCGCCGATCCCGTGCTGGAGGCAGCCTTGGCCGCTCCGCTCTTGCCCGCCGGTTTCGACTTCACGGACCCGGACCTCTACGCGAACCGCTTGCCCCTGGAGGAGTTCGCCGAGCTCCGCCGAACGGCACCCGTGTGGTGGAACCCGCAGCGCCCCAACACCGCCGGCTTCGGTGACGACGGTTACTGGGTCGTCACCCGCCACGCCGACGTCAAAGAGGTCTCCCGTGACAGCGAGCTCTACTCGTCGTGGGAGAAGACCGCCATCATCCGCTTCGACGACCAGATGACGGCGGAGAACCTCGACGCCAACCGCCTGGTGCTGCTCAACATGGACGCCCCGCAGCACACCAAGCTGCGCCGCATCGTCTCGAAGGGCTTCACGCCGCGGTCCATCGCCAAGCTCGAAGACACCCTGCGCGACCGGGCCGAGCGCATCGTGGCCGAAGCGCAAAAAAAGGGCGAAGGCGATTTTGTCACCGACGTCGCCTGCGAGCTGCCCCTGCAGGCCATCGCCGAGCTCATCGGCGTCCCGCAGGAAGACCGCATGAAGATCTTCGACTGGTCCAACCAGATGGTCGCCTACGACGACCCCGAGTACGAGCTCGAACCCCTCACCGCGTCGGCCGAACTCGTCGGGTACGCCTGGAACATGGCCGAGGAGCGCCGCCGCTGCCCGGTCGACGACATCGTCACCAAGCTCGTGCAGGCCGACGTCGACGGTGAAGCCCTCGGCTCCGACGAGTTCGGGTTTTTCGTGATACTGCTGGCCGTCGCGGGCAACGAGACCACCCGCAACGCCATCACCCACGGCATGAAGGCCTTCCTCGACCACCCCGGCCAGTGGGCGGCCTACCGCGACGCCCGTCCCAAGACCGCGCCCGACGAGATCGTCCGCTGGGCCACGCCCGTCGTCGCGTTCCAGCGCACCGCTACGCGCGACACCGAACTCGGCGCCGCGCTCATCCGCAAGGGTGACCGCGTCGGCATGTTCTACAGCGCCGCCAACTTCGACCCCGAAGTCTTCGACGACCCCGGGCGGTTCGACGTGTTCCGCGAGGACAACCCCCACGTCGGCTTCGGCGGCACCGGCTCGCACTACTGCCTCGGCGCCAACCTCGCGCGCCTGGAGATCGACCTCATCTTCAACGCGATCGCCGACGTCATGCCCGGGATCACCGAGGCCGCCCCACCGCAGCGGCTGCGCTCGAGCTGGCTCAACGGCATCAAGCACTACCAGGTCCGCTACGCCTGATCCGGCGGAAACCGGCATGATGACCGGGTGACCCACCGCGTGTGCGTCGACGTCGAGTTCGGCGTCCGGGTGACGAAACCCGGCCTCGCCGCGATCTCGGTCGCCGCCGTGCACGCGGACGCCGACGAGCTGGCCGTGTCCGGCGCCGGCAGTCCCCGCGCCGCCGAGCTCGACCACGGCACGCGCGCGGAGGTGTTCGACCTCGAAGCGGGCGAGCACCGCGTCACCTACCACGGCGAACGCACCCTGCACCGCTCCGCCGCCGAACCGGTCACGCTCGCGGACCTCGCTCGCTACACCCGCCCGAGCCGCTACTGCCCGGCCGACCGCATGCCCGGGCTCGACCTGGCGCGGCACACCGACGACCGCGCCCGCGTGCACGCCATCACCGACCACGTGCACGAACGCCTCGACTACGTCGCGAGCGCCCGCGAAGGCCGCGACGCCGCCGAAGTCCTGCGTGCGGGGGTCGGTTCCTGCCGCGACTTCGCCCACGCGTGCATCACCCTGTGCCGGGTCGCGGGCATCCCCGCCCGGTTCACCACCGTCTACGCTCCCGGCCTGGTGCCGATGGACTTCCACGCCGTGTTCGAGGCCGGCGTCGGCGGCCGCTGGCTGGTGTTCGACGCGACCCGCCGGGCATCGCGCCGGACGATGCTGCGGATCGCCACCGGCCGCGACGCCGCGGACACCGCGTTCCTCACCCCGCTCGGCTGCGAGCTCGACTTCCTCGGCGCCACCGTCTTCGCGACGGCCGACGGCGCGCTACCACCCGATGACCCGGGCAAACCGGTGGTCCTGGGCTGATCGCGTGTCCGCTGCGACAAACCCGGCCCCGGCTGGGTAGACAGTGACCGTGAACCGTGAATTGCCTGGGCCGAGCCGGTGGGCCCGCGCGCGTGCCCGGTACCGGTGGCTCGACCACCTCGCCCTCGCGACGAACCGGTACTTCGACTACGGCGGCTACCACTACGTCGCGTCGATCACCTACTTCAGCCTGCTCTCGCTCGTGCCGATCCTGATGCTGGCGTCCTCGGTCGGGGGCTTCGTGCTGGCTTCGCAGCCGCAGCTGCTCGACCAGTTGCTGCACGCGATCTCCGGCACGCTCCCGGGCTCGCTCGGCGACAAAGCCGCGGAGCTGCTGACGGGCTTCGTGGAGCAGCGCACGAGCGTCGGGGTCGCGGGTCTCGTCGTCGGGCTCTATTCGGGCTGGAACTGGATGAACTCGCTGCGCGACGCGCTCACCGCGATGTACGGGCAGAACCGCTCCGACCAGCCGCTGCTGCGCACGATCGCCGTCGACGTGCTCGCGCTGCTGGGGCTCGCGGCAGCGCTGCTCGTGTCGTTCGGCATCACCGTGTCCGGCACGGCCGTCGGGCACTACCTGCTGGGTCTGATCGGCGTGGCGGACACGAGCTGGGGCCGCACGGTGCTGTCGGTGGTGTCCGTGCCACTGGCGCTGGCCGCAGACTGGCTCGTGTTCCTGTGGGTGCTCACGCGGTTGCCGCGCGAACGGGTCGGCTGGCGCAGCGCGATGCGCGGCGCGGTCGCGGCGGCGCTCGGCTTCGAGCTGCTGAAGCAGGCCGGTGGTTTCTACTTGAGCTTGATCAGCGTGTCGCCGACCGGTGTCGCGTTCGGCTCGGTGATCGGCCTGTTGTTCTTCATCTCGTTGATCGCCCGCATGCTCGTGTACATCACGGCGTGGACGGCCACCGCGCGCGACGCCCCGCGGAAACCGATTCCGCCGCCGACACCGACCGAACTGCGGCCGGTCGCCGCGCCGAGGCACAACCCGGCTGGTCCGCTCGCGCTCGGCGCTGTCCTGGGCGCACTGGGTACGGTGTTCGCGTTGCGCGGCCGGCGCCGGTCCCGCTCGTGATCGAGCCGGTCACGAGCCGGATTTGGCCGAGCCCAAGTACTGCGAGCCGCCGCCGTACGCGTGGTCGAGTGCGACCCGCGCCTCGTCGACCTGATGGTCGCCCGCGCGGCCCATCACCTGTTTGACCGCCGCGGAGAAGCGCAGCATGCCCGACGCGCCGATCGGGTTCGACGACAGCACGCCGCCCGGCGGGTTCACCGGCAGCCGGTCATCGAGCGCGGTATCGCCGGCTTCGGCCACCTTCCAGCCCCCGTCTTCGCCCGCGAAACCCAGGTTCTCGAGCCACATCGGCTCGAACCACGAGCACGGCACGTGGATCCGAAGTGGCTACGACGCTAAGAGCGTGTCTCGCGTCGAGCCGCGCCGCGCTGTTCTCGCAGTCGGTGAAGCAGAAGATGCTCGACCTGCTGCGGGGTGTCGTGATCACCGACGCGATCGGTTCGCCGGAGAGCGGTTTCACCGGGATCGGCATGGTGGGCAAGGACTCCGACCACAGCGCCGGCCCGCGCGTCGCGTTCGGCAAGGACGAGGGCACGGTCACGCTGTTCGGCCGCGGTTCGCAGTGCGATGAACACCGGCGGCGAGAACGGGGTACCCCGAGACGGTCGAGGCTGGTGGGAGCACCGGGGAGATCGCGTCGATGGTGGTCGTACCGGAAATCGTCGGCGCCGTCGGCGCCGACGTCCCCGTGTTCGCTGCCGGCGGCATCGGCTCGGGCCGGTCGCGACCGCGCTGGTGCTCGGCGCGACCGGTGTGTGGATGGGCTCGTTCTGGCTCGCCACGGAGGTGTACCGCCGCACCATGCCCGGCTCCGGCTCGATGCAGACCGCGCTCGTCGGCGTGACCTCCGCCGCCGTCCGCGCCCGCAGCTACACCGGCAAACCCGCGCGCCTGCTCAAAACCCGCTGGACGGACGCCTGTGCCGCGCCGGACGCGCCCGAACCGTTGCCGATGCCGTTGCCGACCTGCTGGTCTCCCACTTCCACAACCGGATCCACGCCGTGAGCGAGCCGGCGGTGGTGTCGAAGCCAGTGGGCCAGATCGTGGGCCGGATGGATCGAGTTCGTTTGGTGGCGGAGGTGATGAACGGTCTTGTGGAGGGATATGAGGAGGCTGTGAAGGAGTTTTCGTGAGGGGTCTTGTTAGGACAAACGTGCGGTCGGTTGTGGTGTGGGCCCTGCGCAGGGGCGTGTGTGGCGGTTTCGTTTGTGGGTTGAGGCGGTCCTGCGCGGGGGCGTGTTGCGAGGCGTGTGCACCCCGAAGCTCAGGTGTGGCCGTGTGAGGGTTTCGGATCGCGGTGCTGGGCGGGGGCTGGGTGCATCACTCTTTGCGTAGTTTGGCGGCGGTTGCGTAGGTGGGGTCCGTCGCCTTTCGGGGTGCTGGGCAGGGGTCGGGTGGGTTCTTCGTGGCGTAAGTGGTTGGCGGTTGTGCAGCCGGTGGAACCCGAAGCCGGAACCCGAACCCGAAACCCGAACCCGAAACTAAGGACTCTCCTCAGCGGACGCTACATCTTCGAGGCGGCCGAGGCGATCGCGTCCGCGAAGCTCGTCACCTCCGTGTAGACGCCGGGGGCGTGCGGGCGGGCGCAGCCGGTTCCCCAGCTCGTGATGCCGACCTGCACCCAGGCGCCGGCGGTGTCGTGGCGGAACATGGGGCCGCCGGAGTCGCCCTGGCAGGTGTCGACGCCGCCGGAGGAGACGTTGCCCGCGCAGATCTCCGCGGCCGGGATGAGGTCGGAGTAGTCGCCGCCCTGGGCTTCGCACGTCGAGTCGCTGACGAAGGGGACCCGGGCCTTCAGCAGGTAGCGCTGCTGCGCGCCGCCCTCGGTCGCGGCGCCCCAGCCGGCGATGGTGAACGTGCCCGAGTTCAGCGAGGTGCTCGTGGCGAGCGGCAGCGTGGGGATGCCGCTGACGGGGCTCGCCAGCTTGATCAGGGCCCAGTCGCCCCCGGTGGTGGTGTACGTGGTGGAGCGGTACACGTAGCTGGAGCGCACCTTCTTCGCACTGGAGCTCTGCAGGTCGACGACCCCGAGTGTCGCGGTGATCGACGTGTTCGAGCCCGTGCGCGTGACGCAGTGGGCGGCTGTCAGCACGATCTGCGGCGTGTACAGGGCGCCGCCGCAGCCCATGGAGAGCCGCACCATCCACGGGAACTCGCCCTGGGCCGCGCGCGTGCCGCCGACGACCTGGGTGCCGCTCGTCGACGCGTCCGCCGGCGACGCGAGCCCGAGGGTCGTGGCCAGCACGGTGACGCCGACAAGAGCTTTTCCGAGCAGGGTGAACCATCTCTTGGAGGTCACGGGGGATCCGTCCTTCCGGTGTCCGAAGTGGAACAAGGATACGGGGAGTGATCAGCTGACTACAGCAGAGAGGGGCAAATCGGACAAGCTACTTTGTTCGGATTTGCGGCGCGAACGGTCCCTTCGTCGCGAAACTTTCAGCGCTGTCCCGCGAAACCCGGCGGCCCACCCGCGCCACCGGCGCCGAGCCCGACGCCGTCTCCGGAGTCAGCGCAGGTCCCAGCGCGAGCGACAGCGCCTCCGCGACCGCGGTGTAGACCACGAGCGCTGACGACCGCCGGCGTGCTGTCCACGAGCACCCGCCTCGCGAGCGGCGGCCCGCGCACCCGCAGGCGGTCTTCCGGTCGCGGCCGCGAGCATCGCCACCGGCGAACCACCACGGGCGATCGCCGGCGGCGACTGCGCCGACACCTCGCCCGTGTCACACCTCGCGGCGCTGTCCCGTTCCCTTCCCGACGGCCACCTTCGAAGGGAGACCCCGCGTGAACATCGCACTCTGGACCGGACAGATCGTCCTCGCGCTGCTGTTCGCCCTGTCCGGTTCGCTCAAGTCCACGATGTCGCGTCAGCGCATGCTGGAAACGGGCCAGACGGGCGCCGCCGCCTATCCGTTGCCGGTGGTGCGGTTCGCGGCGGTCTGCGAGCTGCTCGCCGTGCTCGGGCTGACCCTGCCGCAGCTCACCGGCGTCGCACCGGCGCTGACCGGGTGGGCCGCGCTGGGCCTGGTCGTGGTCATGATCGGCGCGATGGCCATGCACGCGCGCCTCGCGATCACCCGGCACAAGGCCGCCGAGTGGCGCAACGTCGGCGTCAACGTCCTCATCCTCGCGCTGGCCGCGTTCGTCGCCACCGGCCGGCTCTGACCCCGGAACAAGCGACCCAATCGACCGCCACCTCTTCACCCCACGTTCTTCGCCACGCCAACCACCATTCCCGCCCGGCGGCGACCGTGACGGGCGTGCGAGTGGTGATCGTGGGTGGTGGCGTGCTGGGGACGATGCACGCGTGGCAGGCCGCCGGCCGTGGGCACGAGGTGGTGCAGATCGAGCGGGAAGCCGAGGCGCGCGGCGCTTCCGTCCGCAACTTCGGCCTCGTCTGGGTCAGCGGCCGCGCGGCGGGGAAGGAGCTCGACACCGCGCTGCGGGCGCGCCGGCTGTGGGAGGAGATCGCCGCGTCGGTCCCCGAGGTGGGCTTCCGCGCGAACGGGTCCCTCACCGTGCTGAGGACCGAGGCCGAGGTCACGGTCGCGCGGGAAGCCGCCGGGAGCGCCGACGCGGCCGACCGCGGCTTCAAACTCCTCACACCGGCCGAGGCCCGCGCCGTGAACCCCGCGCTCCGCGGCGGCTTCACCGCCGCGCTCTGGTGCGAACGCGACGCCGCCGTCGAACCGCGCACCGCCCAACCCGCCCTTCGCGCGGCGCTGCAGTCCACCGGCCGCTACAGGTGGCTCCCCGGCCGCGAAGTGCGCAGCCTCACCGGCACCGGCGTCACGGACGACCACGGCGACCGCCACGAAGGCGACGTCGTCCTGTTCTGCACCGGCGCGTGGCTCGGCGGTCTGGTCCGGGAGATCGCCGGCGTGCTGCCCGTCCGCCGCGTCCGGCTGCAGATGGCGCAGACCGAGCCGCTGGACGAGCGGCTGACCACGAGCGTCGCCGACGCCGACAGCTTCCGCTATTACCCGGCGTTCCGCAGCGACGCCCTCGAGCGCGACCAGCCGCAGGGCGAAGTCGCCGCGAAGAACGCCATGCAGCTGCTGGTGGTCCAGCGCCTCGACGGTTCGCTCACCATCGGCGACACCCACGAGTACGCGCAGCCCTTCGGCTTCGACGTGACCGAAGACCCGTACGAGCACCTCGCCGACGTCGCCGGCGCGCTGCTTGGCCGCCCTATGCCGCGGATCGTCCGCCGCTGGGCCGGCGTCTACGCCCAAGCCACCGACCCGGCCGCGATCGTGCACCGGGAACGCTTGGCGGACAACGCTTTCCTCGTCACCGGACCCGGCGGGCGCGGCATGACGTGCTCCCCGGCGATCGCCGAGGACACGGCGCTGGAGGTGGGTCTGTGACCACGGAACTGGTCGTGCTGGACCTGGCCGGCACCACGGTCGCCGACGACGGGCTCGTCGTGCGCGCCTTCACCGCCGCGATCGGCGCGGCCGGGGTGTCCGAGGAGGACTCAAGGTTCGCTGGGATGCTGGCGCACGTCCACGCCACCATGGGCCAGCCGAAGATCACCGTGTTCCGGTCGCTGCTGCCCACCGAGGACCTCGCGCAGCGCGCCAACGCCGAGTTCGAGCGCGCGTACCACGTGCTGGTCGCGGCGGGGGAGTGCAAGCCGGTGCCGGGCGCGGAGGAGGTGATCCGTGGCCTGCGCCACGGGGGTGTCAAGGTCGCGCTCACGACCGGCTTCGCGGTTGCCACGCAGCAGGCGATCCTCGGCGCCCTCGGCTGGCGCGGCCTCGCCGACCTGGCGCTCGCGCCCGGCGACGGGCTGCGCGGCCGGCCGTACCCCGATCTCGTGCTGGCCGCGGTGCTACGGCTGGGAATCACGGATGTCCGGCACGTCGCGGTCGCCGGGGACACGCCGGCGGACGTGCGGACCGGGCTCGCCGCCGGCGCGCGCGTGGTGGCGGGGGTGCTGACCGGGGCCGGGACGCGGACCGAACTTCGCGAAGCCGGCGCGACGCACGTGCTCGGCTCCGTGCGCGACCTGCCGGACGCCCTGGGCTGAAAGATTTCGCGCCCGCCCGTGCAACCGCGGCCGCGCCGGTTCCGTCCGCACGGTATGCGGACAACGGTGAAGGTCCTGGGTGTGGGCGTGCTGCTGCTTTCGGCCGCGGCGTGCGGCGAACGAACGGTGCCGGCGGGTCCGGGCCCGGCCTCTTCGCCGCCACCGGTGGTTTCGACCACTCCGGCCACTCCAGGCATCCCGCCCGTGCGGACGACCCCGGTCGCTCCGGCGCCCCCGCCTTCGCCGGTCGGGCCGCCGCAGAGCCGCCCGACGCAGGGCGTGCCCCCGGGTGACACGGCGCCGGCTCCGGGGCAGCTCGACGCGTCGGCGCTGCCGGCCGGCTACCCGCACGACGTGACGCTCGCGCAAGGCGGCAAGGTCGTCGTCATCCACGCCGAAGAGGCCGGCTGCGACCACATTTCCGCGGTCGCCGGCGAGCAGACGGCGCAGCACGTGGTCGTGCGGGTGACGGTGACGAAGGCGCCGCACGGGCAGATGTGCCCGATGCACGTGCGCGAGGTGTCGCTGCCGGTGCCGCTCAGTGAACCGCTCGGCGGTCGCACGCTGGTGCTGCAGCCGGGTCCTTGATCGTGTGCAACCCACCGCGGTACCCGTTCCGTCCTGGGTGCATGAGGTACTTGACGAAGCTGGTCGGCACGGGCTTGATCCTTGCCACGGTCACCGCCTGTGGCAGCCAGGAGACGATGGCCACCCACCCCGGATCCGGAGGCGACTCCGCGGCACCGAGCGGCAGCATCTCGACCTCGCCGTCCGCGGTCCCGAAGCCGCCGGCCAACCCGCCGGGCGTGTCCCGCTTCGACTTCCCGCCCGGCAGCACGCCGGTCCCGGCCTCGCAGGTCGACGCATCGGCCCTGCCGTCCGGCTTCCCGCACCAGGTGAACACCGACAACGGCGGCACGATCCTGAACCTCCGCGCCGAAGAGGGCGGCTGCGGGCACGCGCTCGGCGAGGCGACCGAGCAGACGGCCCAGCACGTGGTCGTGGACCTGAGCGAGACCAAGGCCCAGACCGGTCAGATGTGCACGATGGACCTGCGTTACCCGGTGCTGTCCGTGGCGCTCGCCGCGCCGCTCGGCGAGCGGACGGTGGTGCTGAAGCACTCACCGCCGCGGTGAGGATTTCGTGCTTCCGGCGTCACGCGGCTCGTTCGGGGGGGCCTTCGGGCCCGAGCCGCGCCGGCGCCGGTTCCGGTGGTCACCCGGGTGCCTCTGCCCCCTCGGCACCCGGGTGATCTCCTTTCCCCGCACGGCGTTCGAATCGTCGACGCACCACCCGGCCCCTAGGCTCACCGGCCATGGGTACTCGCCAGGTCTCGCGCACCGTGCTCGTCGCCGCCCGTCCGGAGCAGATCTTCGACCTCCTCGCCGACCCCGCCAACCACCCGCTGATCGACGGTTCCGGCACCGTCCGCGCCGGCCGTGACGGCGGGCCCGCGCGGCTGTCCCTCGGGGCGGCGTTCGGCATGGACATGCGGATGGGCGCGCCGTACCGGATCCGGAACACCGTGGTGGAGTTCGAGGAGAACCGGCTCATCGCGTGGTGCCACTTCATGGGCCACCGCTGGCGCTGGCTGCTCGAGCCGGCGGGCGAGGGGAAGACGTCGGTGACCGAGACGTTCGACTACTCCACCGCGCGTTCACCCGCGGCGCTGCAGCTGCTCGGCTTCCCCAAGCGCAACGCCGACGGCATCGAGAAGACCCTCGCCCGGCTCACGAAGATGTTCCCCGGCTGACCGGGTCGGGGCGTGAGCTGCGCCGCCGTCCGGTGACGGCACGGAAGATTAGTTGTAGCGTGCTAAATGTTAGGGTTCTACAACTAGTTTCGAGGAGTACCGTGCCGGAGCTCAGCCGTCGGCGGCGTCAGATGGTGCTCGGTGTCTGTTGCATGAGCCTGTTCATCGTCGGGCTCGACAACACGATCGTGAACCTGGCGCTGCCCTCCATCCAGCACGACCTGGGCGCGTCCGTCTCGAGTCTGCAGTGGACGATCGACGCCTACACGCTCGTGCTGGCGAGCCTGCTCATGCTGTCGGGGTCGACGGCCGACCGGCTCGGGCGGCGGCGCACCTTCCAGACGGGCCTGGTGCTGTTCGGCCTCGGCTCGCTGCTGTGCGGCGTCGCGCCGAGCGTGGGGCTGCTCATCGCGTTCCGCGCGCTGCAGGCCGTCGGCGGTTCGATGCTCAACCCGGTGGCGATGTCGATCGTCACCAACACGTTCACGGACCCGAAGGAGCGCGGGCGCGCGATCGGCATGTGGGGCGCCACGATGGGGCTGTCCATGGCCGTCGGACCGGTGCTCGGTGGTGCGCTCGTGGGCGCGGCCGGCTGGCGCTCCATCTTCTGGATCAACGTGCCCGTGGTCATCGTCGCCGTCGTGCTCACCGCCGTGTTCGTGCCGGAATCGCGCGCGCCGCGGCCGCGCCGGCTCGACCCGGTGGGCCAGCTGCTCGTGATCGTGTTCCTCGCCGGTCTCACCTACGGCATCATCGAGGGCCGCGACTCCGGCTATGGCTCGCCGCAGATCCTCGTCGCGTTCGCGCTGGCGGTGGTGGCGCTGGCCGTGTTCGTGCCGTACGAACGCCGGCGTGAAGACCCGCTGCTGGAACCGAGGTTCTTCCGCAGCGCCCCGTTCTCCGGCGCCACGCTCACCGCGGTGTCCGGCATCGCGGCTATGGCCGGGTTCCTTTTCCTCAACTCGCTCTACCTGCAGGACACCCGTGGCTACAGCGCGCTGCACGCGGGCTTGCTGACGCTGCCGATGGCCATCATGTGCGCTGTCTGCGCCCCCATCTCGGGCCGGCTCGTGGGCACGCGCGGCGCGCGGTTGCCGCTCGTCGGCGCGGGTATCGGCACGGTCGTCGGCGCGCTGCTGATGGTCGACCTGTCCGCGACCACGCCACTGTGGCTGCTGATGATCGCCTACCTCGTCTTCGGCATCGGGTTCGGCCTGGTCAACGCGCCCATCACGTACGCGGCGGTGTCCGGCATGCCGCGCGCGCAGGCGGGCGTGGCCGCGGCAATCGCGTCGACAAGCCGGCAGGTGGGCACGTCACTGGGGGTCGCGGTGATCGGGGCGGTCGTCACGGCCCGCGTCCACGGCCCGTTCGCCTCCGGTTTGCCGGCCGCCAGCCACGCCGGGTGGTGGATCATCGGCGGGTGCGGTGTGCTGGTGATCGTGCTCGGTTTGGTGACCACCACGCGCTGGGCACACGCGACCGCCCGCCGCGTCGGCCTCGAAGAAGACCACGGCTCCGACCTGGTGCGCGCCTGATGCCGTCCGGTGACGACGACGAGGTGGCGGAGCGCGTCTGGGCCCGCGTGCGCTCGCTCGTGCTCGATCGCCACGAACGCAAGCGTGAGGTCTGCGACGCGCTCGGCATGAGCTTCATCAAGATCAAGGCACTGCGCCGCGTGGCCGCCCGGCCACTCACGATGAGCGAGCTGACCGAGCAGCTCAACACCGACCGCCCGTACACCACGCACGTCGTCGACGAACTGGTCCGGCGCGGGCTCGTCCTGCGCGAACAGCACCCGGAGGACCGGCGCAGCCGCGTCGTCACCGTCACCCCGGCGGGCCACGACGCGGCGGCGCTCGCCAATCGCATCCTGGGCGAGCCGCCGAAGGCGATGCTCGCGATGTCGTCCGAGGACCTGGCCGAGCTGGATCGGCTGACGGAACTGCTGGTCGACTGACGCGAAACCGCCCCGCTCACCTGCCGGCGAGCGGGGCGGAGCCGTGTCAGGACCGGGTCAGCGGAAGCTGATCTGCAGGACCGGTTCGCTGGTGGCCGCGAAGAAGTCGTTGCCCTTGTCGTCGATGACGATGAAGGCGGGGAAGTCCTCGACCTCGATCTTCCAGACCGCTTCCATGCCCAGCTCGGGGTACTCGAGCACGTCGACCTTCTTGATGCAGTCCTTGGCCAGCCGCGCGGCCGGGCCGCCGATCGAGCCGAGATAGAAGCCGCCGTGGTTCTGGCAGGCGGCGGTGACCTGCTTGGAACGGTTGCCCTTCGCCAGCATCACCATCGAGCCGCCCGCGGCCTGGAACTGCTCGACGTAGGAGTCCATGCGCCCGGCCGTCGTGGGGCCGAACGAGCCGGACGGGTAACCGTCGGGAGTTTTCGCCGGACCGGCGTAGTACACCGGGTGGTCCTTGAGGTACTGCGGCATCTCCTCGCCCGCGTCGAGGCGCTCGGCGATCTTCGCGTGCGCGATGTCGCGCGCGACGACCAGCGGCCCGGTGAGCGACAGGCGCGTCTTCACGGGCAGCTGCGAGAGCTGGGCGCGGATCTCGTCCATCGGGCGGTTGAGGTCGACGCTCACGACCTCGTCGGACAGGTCGTCCTCGGTCACGTCGGGCAGGAACCGCGCGGGGTCGCGCTCGAGCTGCTCGATGAACACGCCGTCGGCGGTGATCTTCGCCTTGGCCTGGCGGTCGGCCGAGCACGAGACGGCGATGCCGACCGGGCACGACGCGCCGTGGCGGGGCAGGCGGATCACGCGGACGTCGTGGCAGAAGTACTTGCCGCCGAACTGCGCGCCGATGCCGAACTGGCGCGTCATCTCCAGCACCTGCTGCTCGAGGTCCGGGTCGCGGAACGCGTGGCCCAGCTCGGAGCCCTCCGTCGGCAGCGTGTCGAGGTAGCGCGCCGACGCGAGCTTCGCGACCTTGAGGTTGAACTCGGCCGACATGCCGCCGACGACGATCGCCAGGTGGTAGGGCGGGCACGCCGCGGTGCCGAGGCTGCGCAGCTTCTCGTCCAGGAACCGCGCGAGCCGCTTCGGGTTCAGCACGGCCTTGGTCTCCTGGTACAGGAAGGTCTTGTTCGCGCTCCCGCCGCCCTTGGCCATGAACAGGAACTCGTAGGACGGGTCGCTATCTCCATCCTTGTGGTAGAGCTCGACCTGCGCCGGGAGGTTCGTGCCGGTGTTGCGCTCTTCCCAGAAGTTCAGGGGCGCCATCTGCGAGTAGCGCAGGTTCAGCTGCTGGTAGGCGTCGAACACCCCCTGCGACAGCGCCCGTTCGTCGTCGCCGCCGGTGAGCACGCCTTCGGAGCGCTTGCCGATGACGATGGCCGTACCGGTGTCCTGGCACATCGGCAGCACACCGCCGGCTGAGATAGCCGCGTTGCGCAGCAGGTCCATCGCGACGAACCGGTCGTTGCCGCTCGCCTCGGGGTCGTCGACGATCGCGCGCAGCTGCTGCAGGTGTGACGTGCGCAACAGGTGCTGGATGTCGGTGATGGCCGTGCGCGCGAGCGTCGTCAGCGCGGCGGGCTCGACTTTCAGGAACTTGCGGCCCGCTGCTTCGACGACCTCGACGCCGTCTGCGGTGACGAGCCGGTACTCGGTGGTGGTGTCCTTGCCCAGCGGCAGGACTTCGGTGTGCTGAAACGTGGTGGACGGCACAGCCAGGCTCCTTTGCCCTGATCGGGATCCGCCCACGGTACTCAGCGGCCGCCGGCGCCCCGCACGCCCGCACGGCGACTGTGTCTCACGGCACTGGATCTCACGGCACTGGATCTCACGCGCCCGGCCGGAGTCCGACGATCACGGCTGTTTCATCGGCGTGGTCACTGGGTAGCAAGCAGTGGGCAACAACCCGTTCGGCCGCGTTGACTTATGACCTACGTCACGAGACTGTCGTGGCAGGCGAACGGAACGCCAGGTGTGAGCTTCGCGGTGCGGGTGCCAGCATCCGTTTCCGCTTTCCCCGGGAGGTCGGGTCCGTCGGGGTGGGCCCGGCCTCCCGAACCACTTTTCCCGGTACCGCTACGGCCTTCGCCGATACGCCGAAGGCCCCGCGGACCGGGGGACCACGGGACCTTCGAAGCCGACCTAAGCTCTGCGCCGGATCAGGCCGGCGACCACGCAAGGAGAGTCACGGCCAGGCGATCACCCGCGGCAAGGTGACCACCGCGGGGTCCAAGGGGCCTTCCCCCTGGCGGGGTCTGGGGGTTCAACCCCCCTAAAACACCCTCGCGAATCGGCTGGCGAGCGCTTTCCGCGAGCACGCCTCGCCCTGACCTCCGCTTCAGGAGGCGTAGGCGCGCAGGCGGTCGGCCCGCTCACCCTGGCGGAGCTTCGCCATGACCTCGCGTTCGATTTGGCGCACGCGCTCCCGCGAGAGGCCGAAGTGCTTGCCGATCTGGTCGAGGGTACGGGGCTGACCGTCGTCCAGGCCGTAGCGAAGGCGGATGACGTGCTGTTCGCGGTCGTCCAGCGTCGCGAGGACCCGGCGGAGGTCGTCCTGCAGGAGACCGGAGATCACGGCGCTCTCGGCGTCGGTCGCCTCGGAATCCTCGATGAAGTCGCCCAGCGGCGCGTCTTCCTCGGTGCCCACGGGCATGTCGAGGCTCACCGGGTCGCGGGACTGGTCGAGCAGATCCGAGATCTTGTGCACCGGGATGCCCGACTCCGCGGCCAGCTCTTCGTGCGTCGCGTCACGGCCGAGCTGCTGGTGCAGGTCGCGGCGGATGCGGGCGAGCTTGTTGACCTGCTCCACGAGGTGGACCGGCAGCCGGATGGTGCGACCCTGGTCGGCCATCCCCCTGGTGATGGCCTGGCGGATCCACCAGGTGGCGTAGGTCGAGAACTTGAACCCCTTGGAGTAGTCGAACTTCTCCACCGCGCGGATCAGACCCAGGTTCCCCTCCTGGATCAGGTCGAGCAGCGGCATCCCCCGGCCGGTGTAGCGCTTGGCGAGCGACACCACGAGGCGGAGGTTGGCCTCCAGCAGGTGATTCTTCGCCCGGTGCCCGTCGCGCACCAGCGCGGTGAGCTCGGTGCGGCGCTTGGACGTGAGGCCCTCGCCGGTGTCGAGCATGTGCTGCGCGAAGACCCCCGCCTCGATGCGCTTGGCCAGCTCGACCTCGTCGGCCGCGGTGAGCAGCGCGGTCTTGCCGATGCCGTTCAGGTACACGCGCACCAGGTCGGCAGCCGGGCTCTGGGCGTCGAGATCGGCGTCCGTGGGCGTCCCCACACCCACGGGCTCCTCGTTCTGCTGTTCTGGAATCCCACGCTCGCGAATCCCGCGCGCTTCGCGTTCGAGAGTCTGGACTGACATTCTCTGCCTCCCCGGTCACGGGCTGAACGTGTCTCGCCGGAGCTGCGCCTGGAGCACGGGCCCTGTGGAAAACCCGTACCTTCGGCCCAGCGGGCTTAGCTGGACACTTGTGTCAACGCACCGGGTTTCCAAAACGTTCCCGGCTCGCTGAATGGAAGACGGGCGGACTCGCTGCGCGGTTGCTCCACCAAAACTGAGCTTTTGCTGAGAAGCGCGTCACTGCGGGAATAATCATGAGAATTCCATGAGAACCCGCTCATCGGTTGAACCACTTCGAGCGCGGATCCGTTCCCGGGCCAGGGAAGTACTGGTCTAAACCTCTACGAGAACCGTGAACGGACCGTCGTTCACGCTCTCCACCGCCATCATCGCGCCGAAGCGCCCCGTGGCCACGGTCGCGCCCCGGTCGCGCAGGTCTTGAACCACGGCGTCCACCAGGGGCTCGGCCACCTCCGGCCGCGCCGCCGCGGTGAACGACGGACGCCGGCCCTTGCGCGTGTCGCCGTAGAGCGTGAACTGCGACACCACGAGCAGGGGAGCACCGGCCGTCGCGCACGACTGCTCGTCGCGCAGCAAGCGCAGTTCGTGGAGCTTGCGCGCCATCGTCGCGGCCTTCGCCCGGTCGTCGCCGGCGTGAATTCCCAACAGCACCAACAGTCCCGGCTCTTCGATGGCGCCCGTCACGTCGCCGTCGACCGTCACCTTCGCCCGGGTGACGCGGGCCGCGACGGCCCTCACCGGCCGGCCGGCACGAGCATGCCGTGGCGCACGAGCTCGCGGACGATCGGCAGCGCCGACGCCGCCAGCTCCGTCGGGTCCAGGCCCTGGGCGGCGGCCAGCAGCTCGATGAGGTCCTCCAGCGGCAGCAGGCCCCGGCAGCCCGCGAGCAGCCGCTCGGCGAGTTCGTCGACCTCGTGCTGCCACCCCGGTCCGTCCGTGCGGTGCAGGCGCCGAACGGTGGTCTCCCAGCCCTCGTCGCCGGGGGAGTCGACGCGTTCCAGCAGCACGGTGTCCGGCACGCGGAACGCGACGTCCAGCAGGTCGTCACCGTGCGCGCGCAGCCACTCGACTCGGTCGAGCCAGTTCGCCGCCTCCGGGCCGAGCGGGTCGTCGTAGGCCTGGCGCAGGTCCTCGCACACGACGGTGGGCGTCCGGCCGGCCGCGCGGCGCAGCGTGACGAAGCCGAAGCCGATGCCCTGCACGTCGTTCTCGGCGAACCAGTCGAGCCATGCGGCCGCCTTCACGCGGCCCTCGGGCGAGCGCGGGTCGATGCCCTCGTCGCGCAACCACGTGCCCACGTACAGCGCGGGATCGGCGACGTCGCGCTGCACGAACCACGCGTCCGTCTCGGCCGGCAGCCACCGCGCCACCCGATCGGCCCAGTCCTCGCCGTCCTTGTGCAGCCAGGACGCGAGCACCTGCCCGACGCCGCTGTCGGTCAGGAACCCGGGCAGCTGGCGCACGACGAGCGCGCTGGCGTCGTCGCCGGCCAGGCCGGAGTCGCGGTAGGTGTAGTCCACGCGCGGCGGGCCCACCACGAACGGCGGGTTGCACACGACCTGGTCGAAGCGCCGCCGCGCGACCGGCGCGAACCACTCGCCGCGCACCAGTTCCACGTCGAGTTCGTTGAGCCGGAACGTGCCCGCGGCCAGCGCCAGCGCCCGGGCCGAGACGTCTGTGGCGGTCACGCGCCGCGCGTGCCGGGTCGCGTGCAGGGCCTGCACGCCGTTGCCCGTGCCGACGTCCAGCAGCGACCCGACCGGCCGCCGGCTGGTGGCGCGGATGAGGCTGAGCGACGCGTGCCCGACGCCGAGCACGTGGTCCTCGGGCACGACGTGACCCAGCATGTCGGCGTCGAGGTCCGACACGACCCACCACGAGCCTTGTTCGTCGCCGTGGGGGCGGATGTCGAGGGCGGCCTTGAACCCGTCGTCACCGTCGGCGTCGAGGATCCCCGCGGCGACGGCGCCCTCGGGGGACAAAGGGGCGAAAGCGGATTTTACGGACTTTTCCGGCTCCGTGAGACCGAGCAGGAACAGCCGCACCAGCACACCGAGGTCGCCCGCGTCGAGGCTCGCGCGCCGGGCGGGCTCGGGCTCGCCGCGGCCGAGCGCCGCGTGGGCCGCGCCGCCGAGGGCGGCCACCACTCCGTCGGCGTCGTACGCAGCGCGCCGGAAGGCTTCGCGCAGCCGCGCGCAGACGTCGTCGGACAGGTCGGGCAGAGGCGGGTTCGTGCTCACGGTGGGTAAGCCTGCCACGATGGCCGTCGTGACCATCGAACGTGTCCTCGCTCCGCTCGCCGCCGCCCTGCCGGGGCTGGAGGCGCTCTACGTCGATCTCCACCGCCACCCCGAGCTGGCGTTCGCCGAGACCCGGACCGCGGCCGAGCTCGCGCGCCGGCTGGAGGCCGACGGCTACGAGGTGCACACCGGCGTCGGCCGCACCGGCGTGGTCGGCGTGCTCCACAACGGCGAGGGGCCCACGGTCATGCTCCGCGCCGACATCGATGCGCTGCCGGTCGAGGAGAAGACCGGCCTGCCGTACGCGAGCACCGCCCGCGGCGTCGACGCCGCAGGCAACGACGTGCCCGTGATGCACGCCTGCGGCCACGACATGCACGCCACCTGGCTCTCGGGTGCCGCGAGCCTGCTCAGTGCCGCCCGCGACGCCTGGGCCGGCACGCTCGTCGTGGTGTTCCAGCCCGGCGAGGAAGCCGCCGGCGGCGCGGCGGGCATGGTCGCCGACGGGATGTTCGACCTCGCGGGCCGTCCCGACGTGGTCTTCGGCCAGCACCTCGCGCCCGGACCGGCCGGCTGGGTGCTCACCCGGCCCGGGGTCGTCATGGCGGCGAGCGACACCATGCGGATCACGCTCCACGGGCGCGGCGGCCACAGCTCGCGCCCCGAGACCACCGTCGACCCGGCGGTGATGGCCGCATCGGTGGTGCTGAAGCTGCAGACAGTGGTCTCCCGCGGGGTCGCGGCCACCGATCCGGCCGTGGTGACGGTCGGGTCGCTGCACGTGGGTTCGGTCGCCAACGTGATCGCCGACGACGCCGTGCTGGAGGTCAACACGCGCGCGTTCGACGGCGCGGTGCTGCTGCGGCTGCGCGAAGCGATCGAGCGGATCGTGAACGCGGAGGCCGAAGCCGCTGGAGCGCCGAAACCGCCGACGATCGAGCTGCTCAGCTCCTACCCGGTCACCTTCAACGACGAGCAGACGGCCGACCGGCTCACCGACGTGTTCCGCGGCCACTTCGGCCAGGAGCGGGTGATGCCGGCCCCGCTGGTCACCGGCAGCGAGGACTTCGGCGAGTTCGGCTCCGCCGCCGGCGTGCCCTCGGTGTTCTGGCTCGTCGGCGGCCTCGACGCGCACGAGGTGATCACCGCGATGACCGAAGGGCGCTTCGAGCGCGACATCCCGTCGAACCACTCGCCGCGCTTCGCGCCGGTCCTGGACCCGACGCTGCGCGCGGGCGTGGAGACGCTGGTCGTCGCCGCGTTGTCCCGGTTGTCCCACCCGGGTGTCGGATGACGGCCCGGAGTGGGAGCATGGGGAGTGGAGGTGGTGCTGTGAACGAGCCCGCCCGCGGATCCGATTCCCGCCCGGCCCCGGTGCTCATCACCGAGGCGGAGCCGTCCTACGACGATCAGCTCGCCGCGCGGAAGAAGAAGTACATCATCATGATGGTGTGCCGCATCCCGTGCCTCATCCTGGCCGGGCTGACCTACCACACGTGGTGGCTGGCGGTCACGTTCCTGGTGATCTCGGTGCCCCTGCCGTGGATCGCCGTCCTCATCGCCAACGACCGCCCACCGCGCAAGTCGAAGCACGTCAACCGTTATGAGCGGGAGGCGAAGCAGATCGAGCAGCGCGACCACCGGGTGATCGACGGCTAGCTCCGCCACCCGGCGACCACCCACCCAACGCAACGCACGGCCACCTACGCAGCGCAACGCAACTACGCAATGAGGATGCGCCCAGCCCCTGCCCGGCACCTCGATCCGAAGCTTCAACACGGCCGCCGACCCCGTGTCAAGCCACGCTTTCCCGCCTTGACACGGGGTCAGCGGCCGTAGTCACACTCGAGTTTCGGGGTGCCTACGCCACGTGACACGCCCTGCGAGGCCCCTGAAAACCCGGGGAATTCACGGCTGGGGGCCGAGGCGGCCGACTGCGAGTGCCCCGAGCCGCGTGCCGGCGCGTAGGACGTCCACAGTGGACTTGCCGGCCAGCCACGTGGTGAGGACGCCGGCGTCGAAGGCGTCGCCCGCGCCGGTCGAGTCCACGCACTCGGCCTCGACGGCGGGCACCGTCGTCACCCCCTGGGCGTCGACCCAGCTCGCGCCGCCGAGCCCGGCCGTCACCACCACCGCACCGACGAACCCGAGCAGCTCCTTCGCGCTCGCCGGATCCGCGGAGCCGGTGAGCGCCACCAGTTCCTCCGTGTTCGGCATCAGCAGATCGGTCCCGCACACGTCCTCCAGGAACGCGGCCGGATCGTGGATGTGCGCGGCGGCCTGCGGGTCCACCGAGGTGGTGAGGCCGGCCTCCTTCGCCAGTGCCAAAGCCGCCAGGCCGGCGGGCCGCGACGAGGGATCCAGCAGTACGTAACCCGACAAGTGCAGGTGCCGGGCCCCGGCCAACGACTCGGCCGTGATGTCTTCAGGCGCGAACCGCTGGTTCGCGCCGCGGTCCGCCAGCATGCTGCGCTGGCCGTCGCCGTCGACGATCACCACCACGCAGCACGTCGGCGCCTGCGGGTCCACGGCGAACGCGCACCGCACCCCCGCCGCCTCCAGTTCGGCCTTGATCAGCCGCCCGCCGGAGTCGTCGCCGATGCGGGCGACGAGCGTCGTGTCGGCGCCCAGGGACCGCAGCCACAGCGCCGTGTTGGCGCCCGCCCCGCCTCCGGTGAACCGGATCTTCGCGCGGGCATCACCCCCGTGGGGGAGCGGTTCGTCGTGCCGCGCCACCACGTCGAGGCCGGCGTCGCCGACCACCACGAACCCGGTCACGACCGGACCGCCAGCGCCGCCGCGACCTCGGCCGCGAGCTTCGCGTTGTCGAGCACCAGCGCCTCGTTGGCGTCGATGCTCGCGCCGGCGCTCGCGGTGTGGAAGTGCTCCAGCAGCACCGGCGTCACGTCCCGGCCCTGGACGCCGTCTTCGTGCAGCTTCGCGAGCCCGCCGGCCAGCAGCCGGTCGTGCAGCTCACGGTCCATTTCGGACTCTTCGGGGATCGGGTTCGCCAGCAACACACCGGAATCCGAGTACGCGCGGTGCGCGGTGATCACCGCAGCGGCTTTCTTGGCGTCGTCCACGCGCCAGCCGACGGGGTGGCCGGACGAACGGAGGTAGAACGCCGGGAACTCGTCGGTGCGGTAGCCGAGCACCGGCACCGAGCTGGTCTCGAGCACCTCGAGCGTCGCGGCGATGTCGAGCACGGACTTCACGCCCGAGCAGACCACCACCGTCGGCACCTTCGCGAGCACGCCGAGGTCGGCCGAGACGTCCCAGGTCTGCGCCGCCCCGAGGTGCACCCCACCGAGCCCGCCGGTGGCGAACACGCCGATCCCGGCCGCGGCGGCGAGCGCCGAGGTGCCCGCCACGGTCGTCGCACCCGAGCGGCCCAGGCCCACGGCCGGACCGAGGTCGCGCAGCGACAGCTTGTCCAGTCCGGCGCCGGGCTCGCACACGCGCTCCAGCTCGGGGGCCGCCAGGCCGATCACGGGCCGTCCGTCGAGCACGGCGATCGTGGCCGGCACGGCGCCGCCGTCGCGCACGACCTGTTCGAGCCGGCGGGCGACGTCGAGGTTGCGCGGGTGGGGCAGCCCGTGCGCCAGGATGGTGCTCTCGAGGGCGACGACGGGGTGGCCGTCACGCACCGCCGAGGCGACTTCCTCGTGGACGAAGAGTTGAGTGGTCACGAACGAACATCATCGGCGATCGCCGGGGTTCGCGCGCCAGCGGGTCAGCTCGGCCGCGAGGTTGGCGCGCGCGGCGGTTTCCCAGCGTGCGCGCGCGGTTCCGCTGCGGTACAGCACCGGCCGGGCCAGCAGGTTCGCCAGCACGGCCGTCCGGCCTGCTGCCCAGGTCTCGTCGTCGTACTTCGCGTACTCACGCCGGACGGCGGCTGCGTAGCCCGCGTACGACGACGGGTCGGCGCCGAGGATCGCGTGGTCGGCGTCGAGCAGGGCGGTACCCGCGTCGTCGCCCTCCGGGGCTTCGTGCGCCGCGGTGGCGAGGACGGGCGTCTCGGCGCGGGCGACGTGGGGTTCGGCGACGCCCGCCCGGATCAGCCACTGCCGTAGCCACCGGGCGCTACGGCGTTCGTCTTCGCCGGGCGCCGCGTTGTAGACCACGTCGTGGGCCCACGCCGCAAGGGCGATCGCCGCGCGTTCGGAGACGGGCAAGCCCGCCGCCAGAGCCGCACTGTCGCGCGCGACAGCCGCCGCGTGACTGAGGTCGTGGTAGTGCCGGTGCGGTTCGCCGTAGCGCGCTTCCAGGTCGGTCTGCGCTTCGCGAGCGGCGCGGGCGTCGACGCCGACCCGGGCCACGGCGTCGGCCCAGGCGGTCACGAGGGAAACTCCCAACGGGTCGGCGACGTCGTGAAGTCCTTCTCCCGCAAGGCGAACACCGTCTCCGGCCGCACCCGCACCGACGCGCTGACGGCCGGGTCGAGGAACTCGATGCCGGCGGAGGTCTCGTACTTCGCGTTCATCGCGTCGAGGAAGCCCTGGATCACGCCGAGGTCCGTGACGAGTTCGGCGGGCCCGCGCAGCACCACGGGTTCGAGCGGATCCTCCGTCGCGACGGACACCGCCGAGCCGGCGGCGACGTTGCGCGCCTTCGCCGACCGAAGCGACGAGGAGAACCACAGCACCTCGCCGGTCCACACCGCCCACACGGGCATGAGGTGCGGCTGGCCGGCGGGCGTCACGGTGGCGACCCAGTAGTCGTGCGAGGTGCGCAGCCGCTCTTCGGCCCACTCCCATGGCAGCAACCCGGCCGCCGCGGGCGCGATGCCGTACCCCGGCATGTGCGGTCTGGCGGCGATCGGTCCGTCCACGGCGCCTCCCCGGCTCGGGTTCCGAAGATAGCCTCGCGGCCGGTGATTCCGGCACCCCCGGCGCTGAGGCATGATGGAGGCGTGAGCACCGAGACGCTGACGAAACCGCAGACCGACAGCACCGAGTCGACCGACGACGACTCGCCGAAGATGTTCCACTACGTGCGCAAGAACAAGATCGCCGAGAGCGCAGTCATGGGCACGCACGTGGTGGCGCTGTGCGGCGAGGTCTTCCCGGTCACGAAGTCGCCCAAGCCGGGTTCCCCGGTCTGCCCCGCCTGCAAGGAGATCTACGACGGTCTCCGCCCGGGCGGAGACGAGTAAGCCCTGACGCCCCGGGCGCGGCCGCGCAGGCCCCGCCCGGTGCGCGACGGCCTGCCCTCGAGTCGGGGCCGCGAGGCACGCTAGGGCAGACAAACACGAAGCTGTTTCACCCGGTGGCTGTGCGGCCGGGGAAGAACCGGTAGATCTGCGAACCCGCCAGTCCTTCCCGCAGGGAGACCGCACATTCGCTGAACCAGGCTCGTCCTCGCCCTCGTCGTGGTGCTCGCCGCCGCCCTGCCGGGCCTCGCCGCGGCGGTCACGGGCT
This sequence comes from Amycolatopsis sp. FDAARGOS 1241, assembly GCF_016889705.1. Lineage (NCBI taxonomy): Bacteria > Bacillati > Actinomycetota > Actinomycetes > Pseudonocardiales > Pseudonocardiaceae > Amycolatopsis > Amycolatopsis sp. FDAARGOS 1241. Next base: position 6,570,297 of record NZ_CP069526.1, on the reverse strand, counting down.
GGACCGCCGTCGGGTCCGACCGCGCCCGTCCCCTCGACGAGAGCCAGGGCCTCGCGACGATCGTGCGCCCGTCAGGCGCCACCATCTGCTACACCGGGGTCGCCACGGTGGACCCCGGTCAGGCCGCGCAGGGCCGGAACCGCGTCGGCGACCCGGGCGCGGCCCAGGGCTGGTACGTGGAGTCCTACCGGCGCGACGACCGCGGCGCGAAGCTCTTCCGCGTGCAAGCGCCCGACGGCACGCAGACCGACTACCGGCTCGCGCTGGAGCCGGGCGAGGCGAGCAACAACTCCTTCGCCGCGGTCTCGCCCGACGCACGCCGGCTGGTGGCCGGCGAGTGGGGCACGATGAACCGCCTGCTCGTGCACCCCATGCCGGACGCCGCCTTCACCGATCCCGCGCAGAACCTGCCCTACGCCTCCGCCATCCGCCTCGACCACCAGGTCCGCGACGTGCAGGGCTGCGACTTCCTCACGGCCACCCGGCTGATGTGCGCCTCCGACGACCCCGACGGCAGCCTCTTCGGCACCACCAAACCACTCCTTCAGATCGACCTCGACGGGCCGTTGTCCGGCTCCGACGTGACCGGCCACGTGACGTCGCTGGGCCGGCTCCCGCTGCAGAGCCGGGAACTTCGAGGTCGAGGCGAGTGCGACAGCACCCTGCGCGTGATCGTGATGTCGCCGGGCGCCTGCATCGCCTTCGACGGCAAAACCTGGCGCTACCAGCAGCGGTAGCGGTCAGGGCAGCTTGCGCACGGCGTCGTGGCCGGAATGGCCGGAGTGGCCGGGCTCGGCGTCCTCGTCCGGCCCGCCACCGGCGTCGCCGGACTCGTCGTCGTGCCCCGGCTTCTCGTCTTCCTGGCGTTTGGGCCGCCGCAACGGGATCGTGCTGCGGTCCCACAGCTTGCGGCCCTCGTCGGCGCGCATCCGCTCGCCGGCACGCTCCATCTCGAGCCTGCGCCACTTGCGGCGCTGGCGCCGGGTCGCCTTGGCGGGCCACAGTTCCTGGATGGCGCTGTTGAAGTAGGCGCCGCCGACGACGGCCAGGCCGATGAAGAACATCAGCAGCAGGAACGCGATCGGCGCGGCGAGCGCGCCGTAGGTGTAACCGGTTTTGGTGATCCAGTTGAGGTAGATGCGCAACCCGACGCTGGAAACCAGGAACAGCAGACCCGCGAGCACCGCACCCGGCAGGCCGCGGTGCCACGGCAGCCGCCGCGGCAGCGCCAGCTTGTACAGCGTGGTCAGCGCCAGCACGATCATCACGCCCAGCACCGGGAAGTAGAGCGACCCCACCCACGCCGACACGTTGTCGCGCCACGCCACGGGGAAGAACTCCGGCAGCAGGTCCGGCCCGATCGCCAGCAGCGGCAGGCCGACGACGAGGATGATCAGCGCGCACAGGTACAGCAGCAGCGCGAAGATCCGCTGCCACACCTCGTTGCGCACGCCGTACTGGTCGTGGGCGACGGTGATCGCGTCGACGAACGACGACATCGCCGACGAACCCGCCCACAGCGAGATGAGGAAGCCCACCGACACGATCTCGCCCTTGCCGACCGTGAGGATGCTGTTGACCGTCGGCTCGATGATCTCGTTCACCGCGTTGGTGCTGAAGATGGTGCGGCAGAACGTGATGATGCGGTCGTGCACGGCCGCGACCACCCCCTGGCCGAACCACTCGCCGACGAAGCCGAGGCTGCCCAGCAGCCCGAGCAGCAGCGGCGGGAGCGAGAGCGTCTGCCAGAACGCGGCTTCGGCGGCCTCGGAGAAGATGTTGCCGTCCCAGGCCTTGGCGAGCGTGCGCGTGATGAGACGCCACGGCCCCTTGCGAGCCGTCTTCGCAGCCGTCGCCGCTCCGGCGTCCGGTCTCACCTCACCCATGGTGGGTCCCAGCATGGTCCATGTCCCGGGATTTGGCTCGTCGCGGGTCCCTCACGGGGGCGGGCCGGGGGACACCACCCGTGGCGGTGCCGGGTGCGCGCGGACCCGGAAGGTAAGCTCCCGGAAGTGCCCTCACCGCAGTCGCCGGCGTCGAAGCCGGTGCCACAGTGGGGGTTTTCGCACGTCACGGCCGCGTCCCGCGGCCCGGGGAGGGGGTGAGCGAGGTTGTCCGAGCCGACGCAGGGGGTCCTCGGGGCACCGCCCGCCGAGCAGGACACCACCGCGCGTCCGCTTCGCGCGTGGCAGCGCCGGGCTCTCACGAAGTACCTGGCCACCAGGCCGCAGGACTTCCTCGCGGTCGCGACGCCGGGCGCCGGCAAGACCGTGTTCGGGCTGCGGATCGCGGCGGAGCTGCTGTCGGACCGCACGGTCGAGGCGATCACGATCGTCACGCCGACCGAACACCTCAAGCACCAGTGGGCGGCCTCGGCCGCGGCGGCGGGCATCGACATCGACTCCAACTTCCGCAACACCACCGGCGTCACGTCGTCGGACTACCGCGGCGTTGCCGTCACCTACGCGCAGGTGGCCGCGCACCCGACGTTGCACCGCGTGCGTACGGAGAACCGCAAGACGCTGGTGATCCTCGACGAGATCCACCACGCCGGCGACGCGAAGTCGTGGGGTGACGCCACGCGCGAAGCCTTCATGCCCGCCGTGCGGCGCCTCGCGCTGACGGGGACCCCGTTCCGCAGCGACGACTCGGCCATCCCGTTCGTGACCTACGAACCCGACGCGGGTGGCTTCCAGCGCAGCAAGGCCGACCACAGCTACGGCTACGCCGACGCGCTCGCCGACGGCGTGGTCCGGCCCGTCGTCTTCCTCGCCTACTCCGGCGAGGCCTCCTGGCGCACCAGCGCGGGGGAGGAGTTCACCGCTCGGCTGGGCGAGCCGCTGACCGCCGAGCAGAACGCTCGTGCCTGGCGCACGGCCCTCGACCCGGCGGGCGAGTGGATCCCCTCGGTGCTGCAAGCCGCCGACACGCGCCTGTCGCAGGTCCGCCAGGGCGTGCCGGACGCCGGTGGCCTGGTGATCGCGACCGACCAGGAGTCGGCCCGCGCGTACGCCAAGATCCTGCACCGCCTCTGCGGCGAGATGCCCACGCTGGTCCTCTCGGACGACCCGAAGGCCTCGGGGCGCATCAAGGAGTTCTCCGATTCCACCGACCGCTGGATCGTCGCGGTCCGGATGGTGTCCGAAGGTGTCGACGTGCCGCGGCTCGCGGTCGGCGTGTACGCCACGAGCGCGTCGACGCCGCTGTTCTTCGCCCAGGCCATCGGCCGCTACGTGCGAGCGCGCAGGAAGGGCGAGACGGCGAGCGTCTTCCTGCCCAGCGTGCCCGTGCTGCTCGAACTCGCCAGTGAGCTGGAGGCGCAGCGCGACCACGTGCTCGGCAAGCCCCACCGCGAGAAGGACGGGTGGGAGGACGAGCTGCTCGCCCAGGCCAACCGCACCGAGGACGAGCCGGGCGAAGAGGAGAAAGCTTTCACCTCGCTCGGCGCGTCGGCCGAACTCGATCAGGTGATCTACGACGGCAACTCGTTCGGTACCGCCGTCTTCTCCGGCTCCGACGAGGAGCAGGAGTACCTCGGCCTGCCCGGGCTGCTCGAGCCCGACCAGGTCCGCGCGCTGCTGCGCAAGCGCCAGGAGGAGCAGCTCGCCGACGAGAAGCGCCGCAAGCCGGAGGCCGAGAAGACCGCGCCGGCGCCCGCGCGACCTCAATCGGTGAGCGAGCGCCTCGGGTCGCTGCGCAAGGAGCTCAACGCCCTCGTCGGCGTGTACCACCACCGCACGAAGAAGCCCCACGGCGCGATCCACAACGAGCTACGCAGGGTGTGCGGCGGTCCGCCGACCGCCATGGCGACGGTGGAGCAGCTCGAGGAGCGGATCGTCACTCTGCGTTCCTGGTAGCGGTCGGCCGTCCGGGCAACGGTGAGTTCGGCGAAAGGCCGGGGCACCGGCGCCGATGTCCGAATCCTGCCGCCGTGGGCGTGACGCCAGGATCAGCGCCCCACGACTGGTTCCGCTCACGAAGCGTGCCCGGGGCGCTGCACTGCGGGTTCGGCTCACGAAGAGTCAGCCTCGACCGAGAGCGTCACGCTGGGTGCGCGCCGGCGATCACTCCGTCAGTGGATCTACCCTTTCCGGGCTGTGTTCAGCCCGCGTTGCCGAACCGTGTCCAATTGGTGTCATTTAATCGATCCCGCTATCTTCCGCGAAGCAGCTCGGCGGCATATGTTGTCGGCCACAACATATGCGCAGCGGTGCGCCGGGCTCCCGGATCGCCGCCGCGAGCATGATCCGGAAGGAACGAGGATGCGCAGCAGAACCCTTACCCTCCTTGCCGCCACGGCGAGCGCCGGCTTGGTGCTCACCGCGTGCGGTGCCAACTCGAACACCGGGGGCTCGGGGGACACCTCCGCCTCGGCTTCCGCTCCGGCGGGCGGCGGCGCCAACGGCAAGGTCGGCGTGATCCTGCCCGAGACCGCCACCTCCGCCCGGTGGGAGGCGTTCGACAAGCCGATGCTGCAGGCCGCTCTCCAGGCCCAGGGCTTCAGCGCCGACATCCAGAACGCCCAGGGTGACAACCAGAAGTTCTCGACGCTGGCCGACGGTTTCATCAGCCAGGGCGTCAAGGTCCTGGTCATCGCCCCGTCCGACCCGGCCGTCGGTGCCGCGATCGAGGCCAAGGCGAAGACCGCGGGCATCCCGGTCATCGACTACGACCGTCCGAGCCTCGGCGGTTCGGCCGGCTACTACGTCTCGTTCGACAACGAGAAGGTCGGCGAGCTGCAGGCGCAGGGCATGGCCGACGCGCTTAAGGACAAGAAGGGTGCCGCGGTCGTCCAGCTCGAGGGCGCCCCGACGGACAACAACGCGACCCTGTTCGGCGACGGCCACGACAAGGTCCTCAAGCCGCTGTACTCCTCGGGCGCGCTGACGCTGGTCCAGAAGCAGCCGATCAACGACTGGGACCCGCAGGTCGGCGGCACGACCTTCGAGCAGATCATGACCCGCGTGGGCAACAAGGTCGACGGTGTCGTCGCGGCGAACGACGAGCTCGCGGGCGCGGTCATCACCGTGCTGAAGAAGTACCAGCTCAACGGCAAGGTCCCGGTCACCGGCCAGGACGCGACCGCGGCCGGCCTGCAGGCGATCCTGCGCGGTGACCAGCTGCTGACGATCTTCAAGCCGATCAAGCAGGAGGCGGACAACACCGCCAAGCTGGCCGCGGCGCTGGCCAAGGGCGACACGGCCGCCGCCGACGCGATCGCCACCGGCACGCTGCACGACCCGAAGAACAACCGTGACCTCAAGTCGGTTCTGCTGACCCCGCAGCTGATCACGGTCAACGACGTCAAGACCGTGATCCAGCAGGGTTACGTCAAGGCGTCCGAGGTCTGCACCGGCGACGTCGCCGCGAAGTGCACCCAGTACGGCATCAGCTGACCCGTACCGCGTAGCACCAACCCAGCAGCCGGGCCGGGATGCGTACCCCGACGACGCATCCCGGCCCGGTACCCACGCGAGAGAACAGCGAACCCCATGAGTGAGCCCATTCTCGACATCAAAGGCCTGAACAAGAGCTTCGGTCCGGTCCACGTCCTCCACGACGTGGACTTCGCCGTGCGGGCCGGTGAAGTGACCGCGCTCGTCGGCGACAACGGTGCCGGCAAATCGACGATGGTCAAGTGCATCGCCGGCATCCACCCGTACGACACGGGCACGGTGAAGTTCAACGGCCAGGAAGTCCACATCCACAACCCGAAGGACGCCGCCTCCCTCGGCATCGAGGTCGTCTACCAGGACCTCGCGCTGGCCGACAACCTCGACATCGTGCAGAACATGTTCCTCGGCCGTGAGCGCGGCAGCAGCTGGCTGATGGACGAAGCGAGCATGGAACAGGCCGCGCGCGAAACGCTGGCCTCCCTCTCGGTGCGCACCGTCAAGTCGGTGCGCACGCCCGTGTCCGCGCTCTCCGGTGGTCAGCGCCAGACCGTGGCCATCGCCAAGTCGGTGCTGTGGAACAGCAAGGTCGTGATCCTCGACGAGCCGACCGCCGCTCTCGGTGTCGCCCAGACCCGCCAGGTCCTCGACCTGGTCCGCCGGCTGGCCGAGCAAGGTCTCGGTGTGGTGCTGATCAGCCACAACATGGCGGACGTCTTCGAGGTCGCCGACCGCATCGACGTGCTGTACCTGGGCCGCCTGGTCGCCGAGGTCCAGACCAAGGACGTGACGACGAGCCAGGTGGTGGAGCTCATCACCTCCGGCCGCTCGGGCGACCTCGGCCTGGCCCGCCCCGAATCCGTCGTGCTGTGAGCAACGAGAAAGAAAACCGGACATGACTGAGACCCCTGCGAAGTCCGCCAAGCCGGACGCGGCGATCGCCGACTTCGGCATCGACACCACGTCGATGTCGACGGGCGAGGCGATCAAGGACTACTTCGCGCGGATGAAGGACGGCCAGCTCGGCTCGATCCCCGCCGTGCTCGGCGTGATCGTCCTGGCGATCCTCTTCAGCGCCCTCTCGAGCGACTTCTTCACGCTGCGCAACATCGCGAACCTGCTCGCGCAGGGCGCGGGCCAGACCATCATCGCGATGGGCATCGTGTTCGTGCTGCTGCTGGGGGAGATCGACCTGTCGGCCGGTACCGCGTCCGGTGTGGCCGCCTCGCTGATGGCACTGCACTACGTGCGCAACGGCAACCTGCTGGGCTCGATGGGCACCGGCGTGTTCATCACGTTCATCGCGGTGCTCGCACTCGCCGTGATCCTCGCGCTGCTGCAGCGGATCTGGGCCGGCGCGGCGGTGTCGCTCGTCGGCATCGTGGTGATCCTGATCGGAGCTCCGCAGAACGCGTGGCTGGAGATGGTCATCGCGATCACCACCGGCACCGCCATCGGCTGCATCACCGGTTTCCTCGTGTCGAAGATCGGCATGCCGTCGTTCGTCGTGACGCTGGCGCTGTTCATCGTGTGGCAGGGCGTGATCCTGCAGTTCATCGGTGAGGGCGGCACGCTGCCGATCAGCACGGACGACACCCTCAACGCGGTGGCCAATGGCAACCTGTCGGTGCTCGGCAGCTGGGTCCTGTTCATCATCTCGGTCGGCGGCTACGCGCTCATCGCGCTGGGCCAGCACTTCTCGCGGCTCAAACGCGGTCTCGTGGTGCAGCCGACGCCGATCGTCCTGTTCAAGGTCGGTGTGATCGCGGTGATCTCCGCCGTCGCGACCTATCTGCTGACGCTCAACCGCTCGTCCAACGACGCCGTGGTGATCGACGGCGTCCCGTACGTCGTCCCGATCGTGCTGGTGCTGCTGTTCGCGGGCACCTACGTGCTCAACCGCACGAAGTACGGCCGGCACCTCTACGCCGTCGGTGGCAACCAGGAAGCGGCCCGCCGCGCCGGTATCAACGTCGCGAAGCTGCGCACCAGTGTGTTCGTGATCAGTTCGTCGTTCGCGGCGATCGGCGCGATCGTGTACTCGTCGAAGATCGGCTCGGTCAACCCGCAGTCCGGTGGCCTCAACACGCTGCTGTTCGCGGTGGGTGCCGCGGTCATCGGCGGCACGTCGCTGTTCGGCGGCAAGGGCCGGATCATCGACGCGGTCATCGGTGGTGCCGTGCTGGCGATCGTGAACAACGGTCTCGGCCTGCTCCAGCAGTCGGCGGCCGTGGTGAACATCGTCACCGGTCTCGTCCTGCTGCTCGCCGCCACGGTCGACGCGCTGTCGCGGCGCCGAGCGGCTGCGTCGGCGCGCTGACGCCCGATGTCACGCACAAGCCGGTGACGAACTCACCCGTCGCACGACCGGACGAGGTGCGCCGGCACAACCGCACGACGCTGCTCCGTCTGCTGCACGTCGGCGGGCCGAGTACCCGGGCGAGCTTGGCAGCGGAGCTCGGGCTCAACCGGAGCACGATCAAAACGCTCGTCGACGGCCTCGCGGAAGCCGGGGTCGTCGAGGAGCGGGTCCCGAGGCCGGGCCGAGGGGCGGGCCGTCCCTCCCTCCTGGTCCTGCCCCAGCCCCACGCGGCGGTCGTGCTGGCGGTCGACCTGCAGGTCGAGCACGTGGCGCTCGCGCTCGTGGGGCTGGGCGGCCAGATCCTGGGCCGCAACAGCTGGAACCTGCGCGGGCGCATGCGGGAGGCCGACGAGGTCATCACGCACGTGATCGAGTCGGCCGCCGTGCTCGCCGGCGACCTCGGGGTCACGCCCGTGGCCGTCGGGGTGTCGGTGCCCGGGGTCGTGCGGCGCGCCGACGGCCACGTGCACGAGGCGCCGAACCTGCGCTGGACCGACGTCGCCCTCGGCGAGCGGTTGTCCGCCGTGCTCAACATCCCCGTCCTGGTCGGCAACGACGCCGAGCTCGGCGCCCTCGCCGAGCACCTGCGCGGCGCGGCCCGCGGTTCGTCCGACGCCGTCTACGTGTCCGCCGACGTCGGAGTCGGTGGCGGCGTGATCGCCCAGGGCTCGTCGCTGCGAGGTGGCGCCGGGTACGTCGGGGAGATCGGCCACATGGTCATCCGCCCCGGCGGCCGCGCCTGCTACTGCGGCAGCAGCGGCTGCTGGGAGACGGAGATCGGGGAGGCGGCGCTGTGCCGCGCCCTCGGCCTGCCCGAGGACACCGCCCGCGGCGCCATCCTGTTCGAGTTGCGTGAGCTGGCCCGCGACCCCGAAGCGGCGGCCGAGCGGCTCGCCGAGTTCGCGGAGTGGCTGACGCTCGGGCTCGTCAACGTGGTGAACCTCCTGGGGCCGCAGCTGGTGGTGCTGGGCGACCTGCTCACAGTGCTGCCGGACTCGGTGATCCGCTCGGTGGCCGCGGAGGTCCGCCGGCGCAGCCTGGTCAGCCGGGCGGTCGGCGGCACACGGATCGTCAGCTCGGCGCTGGGCGCCGACGTGAAGCTCCTGGGCGCGGCCGAGGTCGCGTTCGAAGTGGTCCTCGACACGGTCTGAGACCTGGACCCGCGGAAGGCGGCAGGTGTCCGCGCACCTGCCGCCTTCGCCGTCACTGGGGGCTAACCGGACATGAATCGTCAGGGGTGGCCGGAATTGCGCTTCCGGCCCGCGTGAGGTTCACCACGATTCGATCCGAATTCGGACACGGCCCGGTTTCGCCCGGGCTTTGCCTGTCGGGCCGGACAGGAATTGTCAATTCCGCACCCGGTGCGAAAAGGGAAGTTGCACAGGCCAAGTGGCGTTCGGCATTCGCACAGCGCTGTTCGGCCATCGGTTGTCCGAAGCTGCGCTGTTCGGCACTGGGTTGTTCGGACCGGCCTGTTCAGCGACGGTATCCGGTGCCGACGGTGATCCATCGGGGCCGCTGTGCCGAGCCGGTCGGCCCAGCGCCCGCCCGGCGGTGCGCTCGTGCGGACCCGGATACACCGGAGGCGGCAGGTGCTCCGCGCACCTGCCGCCTCCGAGTCGAGTTTTCGTTTCCCTGCGGGCCCCTACTTCTGGATCTCCGCGGCCAGTTCCTTGAGCTTGGCCTCGTGCTCACGGGCGTGGTGCCCGCAGAAGAGCAGCTCGCCTCCGGAGCTGAGGACGGCGCGTACCTGAGCCGCGGCTCCGCACCGGTCGCAACGGTCGGCAGCGGTCAGTTCGGGGCGGGTGAGCGTCGGTGATGTCATGGGAGTCTCCCTCCGTCCCGGTACCGGTCGCCCGGTACCTCGATCCAGCTACGCCCACTTCGGCAGTGATGCCCTCGGCGGGGATCGCCTCCGGCTCCGCGTGTTCGTGCTTCCAATATTGCAGACGTTTCGTGGCCCGCAAGTGTTCCCGCTCCGGTGGGACCTGTGTCACGCCGAATTACCCCGGTTGCCGTAGTGGTGTCCCGCTCCTTAGGACAACGACACCTGCGCACTGCGGTTTTCCGAGGTCAGGCACCATGCGGGAGTGAGTTCTACGCTATCGGAGAAACGCAGCGCGACCATTCCCGCTCCGGTCTTGTTCGTTCTCAGCGGAATTTCGATGTATGCCGGCGCGGCCATCGCGGTGGGGCTGTTCGGGCACGGCTCGCCCGCCGGCGTGGCCTGGCTGCGTTGCCTGGGGGCGGCCGTCGTGCTGGTCGCGTGGCGGCGGCCGCGGCGGGCCGCGTGGCGAGGGCGGCGGTTCCTGCTCGCCGCGGCGTTCGGTGTGGTCACGGCGGTGATGAACGTCGCGTTCTACGAAGCGATCGCCCGGCTGCCGCTGGGCACCGTCGTCGCGCTGGAGTTCGCCGGGCCCGTGGTCGTCGCCGCGGTGGGCTCGCGCAGGCGGCGGGATCTCGGCGCGCTGGTGCTGGTGGCGGCCGGCGTCGTCGCGATCGCCGACGTGCGGCTGGCGGGTGGCGCGCTGGGCGTGGTGTTCGCCCTGGCCGCCGCGGCCGCGTGGGCGGGCTACATCGTGCTCGGCAAGCGCGTCGCCGTGGCCGGTGACGGCATCGACAGCCTCGCGGTCGGCTTCGCCGTGGCCACGATCGTGCTCTCGCCGCTCGCGGCCGGTACGGGCGAAATGTGGTCTTCGCCACGTATGCTGCTGCTCGGCATCGGCGTCGGGGTGCTGTCCACCGTGGTGCCCTACGCGCTCGACCAGCTCGCGCTGCGCCGCGTGGGCCAGGCCCGGTTCGCCGTGCTGCTGGCGCTGCTCCCGGTGACGGCCGGCGTCACGGGCTACGCGCTGCTCGCCCAGGTGCCGAGCCTGCCGGAGGCGCTGGGCACGCTCGCGGTGGTCGCCGGGGTCGCGCTGCGTGGCCGGGACGACGGCGCCGGTCCCACTGCCGGCGCGGGCAAGAGCGCCGGCGTTGGCCGGGATCACCCCGAGCAGCGATACTGACCCGATCCCCGGGAGGTGGCGATGACCAAGGCGGCGTCGGCGGCGGCGAAGGACCTGGCCGCGGCCGGGGTGAGCGGGGTCCACCTCGCCTGGGCCGACAACAACGGCATCCCGCGCTCGCGCATCGTCCCCATCGGCGGCCTCGCGTCCGCCGCCGAGCGCGGGATCGGCGCGACCTCGTTGTTTCCCGTGTTCGACAGCCACGACGCCATCACCTACGGCCACGCCGGTCTCTCGACCCCCTCCGGCGACATCCGGCTCGTGCCGGTCATGGAGCGCCTGCGCCGGCTCGCCGGTCAGCGCTCACTCGCCTGGGCCCCCGCGCGGCAGGTCGCCGCCGACGGCTCGCCCTGGCCGTACTGCCAGCGCTCGGTGCTGGAGCGCCAGGTCGCCGAAGCCACCCGGCGTGGGCTCGAGTTCCGCGCCGGCTACGAACTCGAGTTCACCGTGACGCCGGTGGGCAGCACGGACGTCGCGGCGGCACCCGGGCATCCCGGCCCTGCCTACAGCCCACACGCGCTCGTCGGCCTCGACGGGTTCGTCGCGGCCCTGCTGCACGACTTCGCCGCGAACCGCCTGGAGATCGGCCAGCTGCACGCCGAGTACGGCGTGGCCCAGCTGGAGCTCTCGCTGGCCGCCACGGATCCCCTGTCGGCTGCGGACGACCAGCTGCTGGCCCGCCAGACCATCCACGCTGCCGCGCACGCCCACGGCCTGGCCGTGAGCTTCGCGCCGCTCGTGAGCCTCGCCACGGCCGGCAACGGCTGGCACCTGCACACGTCCGTGCACCACCGGGGCGGCAACCTGCTCGCGGGCGAGGGACTGCCGGTCGACGACGGCGCCGCCTACCTCGGCGGGCTGCTGCGGGACCTGCCCGCGCTGACCGCCGTCACGGCTCCGAGCGTGCCGTCGACGATGCGGCTGCGGCCGGGCTTCTTCGCCGGCGCGTACGCGTTCTGGGGCGTGGAGAACCGCGAAGCGCCGCTGCGTTACGTGCCGGGGTCGGCGCTGCTCGGTCCGGACCACGCGAACGTCGAGCTCAAGACGTCGGACGCGTCGGCCAACCCGTACCTCGCGCTGGCGGTCGTGCTGGCCGCCGGGATGGCCGGGATCGAGGACGGCGCACCGCTGCCGGCGCCCATCGGCGAGGACCCGGGCGGCTGGACCGAGGGGGAGCGCGAGACGCGCGGCGTGCTGCGGTTGCCCGCGAGCCCCGCCGAGCAGGACGCCGCGCTGCTGGCGTCGCCCCGGGTGTCCGGGGTCCTCGGTGACGAGCTGCTGGGCGCGTTCCGGGCGGTGCGCGCGTCGGACGCGGTGTGGGCGGCCGACCGCACCCCCGAAGAGATCGTGGCGGCGCACCTGTGGCGGTACTGAATCCCCTGCGCGGAGCGGCCGCGTGAGCGGGCTCTCCGCGGTGCAGTGGCTACCCGGCGCGGCCCGGCTGGTGGCCGAAGCGCGCGCCGAGCTGCCCCAGAAGGACGGGTTGGCCGCGGCGTTCACCGCGCTGGCCGCGCTGCGCGCCGCCGGGCTCGCCGTGCCGGACCAGGACGAGGTCGCCGCGGCGGCGGGCACGGTGCGCGCGCCGGGCGGTCCACCGGCCGGCGCGAAGGGCCGGGACGACTTCCGGCTGCCGATCCCATGCGACGCCGCGGCAGCTGGCACCGAGCCGGCGGCGCTCGCGGCAGCCGTGGAAACCTTGTCGGGCAAGCGGTTGCGGGTCGTCCCGGCGGTGCCCGCGTCGGGGGAGTGGTCCGCCGCCGCGGTGTTCGAGCTGCTGGCGGCGCTGTGGGACGTGCCGCGCGTCGCCGTGATCGCGCGGCTCGACCCGGCCGAGCTGGGCTCGCCGGACACGCCGGAGCGCGCGCTGCTCGACTACCTCCACACGGGCGTCCCTCCGTTGTGGACGAACCGCTGGCGCCCGCCCGGGTACCACCACGTGCTCCTGGCGGGCGTGCGTATCGGCGCCGAAGGCACGCTGGTGTCCGTTGTGGACACCTACGCCGTGCTGGGGGACAACGGGGTCCACGACCAGCCGCTGGAGTGGGTCACCGCCGCGCTGGCCGGAAGCGGTGCGCTGCTGCTGATCGCGGACGTGGCCCACGCCGGTGTGCTCACCGCAGCGGTCACCGGCGCGGGGCTGGCCGCGCGGTTCCCCGGTTAGGTCCCGGACTTCGCCCGGTTCCCCGGGGCGAGCCGGGAGTGCTTGCGGCCGTAGAAGAAGTAGATCAGCAACCCCAGCACCAGCCACGCGGCGAAGCGGATCCACGTGAGCACGTCGAGGTTCAGCATGAGGTAGAAACACGCGATCGCCGCGATGATGGGCGCCACGGGTGAGAACGGCACCGTGAACGGGCGCTTGAGGTCCGGGCGCCGCTTGCGCAGCACCGGCACGGCCACCGCGACGATGATCATCGCGGACAGCGCGCCGATGCTCACCATGTCCGACAGGGCGTCGATCGGGACGAACGCCGCCAGGACGGCGATGAGGACCGCGCCGCCGATGGTCATCCGGTGGGGGGTGCCCCAGCGCGGGTGCGTGGTGCCGATGGCCTTCGGCAGCAGGCCGTCGCGGCCCATCGCGAAACCGATGCGCCCGATGGTCACGAGCTCCACCATCATCACCGACGTCAGCCCCGTGACCGCGCCGAGCGAGATCAGCGCGCCGACCCAGTGCCGGCCGACGCTGTCGAACGCGGCCGCGAGCGGTGCGCCGGTGTCGATGTCGGTGAACGGAATCATGCCCGTGAGCACGATCGAGACGGCGATGTAGAGCACCGCGCACACGGCGAGCGCGCCGAGGATGCCGACGCGCAAGTCCTTGCGCGGGTTCACGGTTTCCTCACCGAGGTTGGCCAGCGCCTCGAACCCGGTGTAGGCGAAGAACACCACGGCCGCCGCGGTGACCACGCCGGCGATGCCGTACACGGACTGCTCCAGCCCCAGTGCGGCCTGGACCACCGGTTGCTCCAGCACGCCCGACCCACCGGAGGGCGGCTGCGCCGGCGGGATGAACGGCGTGAGGTTGGCGCCCTTGATGAAGAACACCCCGACGACGACGATCAGCACGCACACCGCGACCTTCACGACCACGAGCACGTTGGTGAGCCACGCCGACTCCTTGATCCCCAGCACGGCCACGACCGTCAGCACCGCGATGATGAGCACCGCGCCGAGGTTGACCTTCGCGTCCTCACCGAACCACGTCGGCGACAGGCCCAGCAGGTTCGCCAGGTACCCGGACCAGCCGCGCGACACCACGGCGGCGCCCAGCGCGAACTCCAGCAGCAGGTCCCAGCCGATGATCCACGCGAACACCTCACCGAGCGTGGCGAACGCGTAGGTGTAGGCGCTCCCGGCGGTCGGGATGCTCGAGGCGAGTTCCGCGTAGCAGAGCGCCGCGAGGCCCGCCACGATCGCGCCGATCACGAACGACAACGTGACCGCCGGCCCGGCGTGCGTCTTGGCTTCGACGCCGGCGAGCGTGAAGATGCCCGTCCCGATGATGATCCCGACGCCGAACCCCACCAGGTCGCGTCCCCTGAGCCGCCGCTTCAGCTCGCCCGAGTCCTGGCGCTTCAGGACCTCGTCCACGTCCAACGTTCTGCGCACACCCATGGGGGAACGTTAGAAGCTCACGGCTTGGCGCGCAGAACGGTGCGCCCGTCACTTACCGGTACCCCAGTTTCCTGGGCGAGGATCGTGACCTGCACGCGCGAGCGCAGGACGAGCTTCGCGAGCACGCGCGAGACGTGCGTCTTCACGGCGGTCTCGCCGATGCGGAGCCGGGCGCCGATCCCGGCGTTGGCCAGGCCCGCGCCGAGGCAGGCCAGAACCTCGCGCTCGCGGCCGGCGAGGTCGCCCGCGGGCATGGTCGCGGGCTTCTCCGCCGACTGGGCGAACGCCGTGATGAGCTTGCGCGTCACCTGGGGCGCGAGCACGCCTTCGCCCGCGGCGACGAGTTTCACCGCTTCGATCAGGCGCGGTGCTTCGACCGACTTGAGCAGGAACCCGGCCTCGCCGGCGCGAAGGGCGGCGTGCACGTACTCGTCGAGGTCGAACGTGGTCAGCACGAGTACTTCCGCCAGGCCTTCGGCGATCACCTCGTGCGCGGCGGTGGCGCCCTCGGTGCCGGGCATGCGCACGTCCACCAGCACCGCATCGGGTTTGAACGCGCGGGCCTGCCGGACCGCGGTGGCGCCGTCGGCGGCCTCGCCGATGACTTCGATGCCCTCGGCGTTGCCGAGGATCAGACCGAGGCCGGCCCGGATCGCCCCGTGGTCGTCGGCCAGTAGCACCTTGACCGTCTCGCTTGTCCCTCAACCAGCGGCAGTTCCGCCCGGACCACCCAGCCCGAGCCGGCCGGGCCCGCGCTCAGCATCCCGCCCGCGCGTTGGTAGCGCCTCCTGCGCGATCCGGAACGCGGTGAGGTCGGCGGCCGCGGGCAGGCCGGTGGTTGCGTCCACTGTGGAGTATGCGAGCACGTCCATGCCGGTGGCGCGTGCGGATTCCACGAGCCGGGAGTGCTCGGCGAGGCGGGCCGGGGACGTGGTTGCCTACTGCTGGTCGCCACCGTCGGAAGCGCTGCGCAGCAACGTGATCGTCCTGCGCATCTCGTCGAGCGCGCTCACGCTGTTCTCGCGCACGGCCTCGAGCACCGCGCGCGACATCTTCGGATCGGCCGCCATCGACAGCGCCGCCTCCGCGTGGATCGCGGTGGCCGAGAGGTGGTCCGCGATCACGTCGTGCAGGTCGCGCGACATGCGGGCCCGCTCCGAGGCCACCGCCGCGCGCCGGTCGAGCTCGGCGATCTCCGCGAGCTGCTCGGCGTTGGCGCGCTCGGCCGCCGCGACGTCGCGCTGCCGGCGCCCGTTGGCCGCCCACCACACCGGCACCAGCAGGAACGGCAGGACCCCGAGCGCGCCCACGACGGTCACCCGCCACTGCGTGGACACGGCCGGTGCGGCGACGAGCACCGCGGGCGAAGCCGTGGCGGCCAACCCGATCAGCACGTGGCTCGTGCGCCGTGAACCGTGGAGCGTCAAGGCGTACAGGAAGTCGGTGTACACCGCGACGACCGGCAGCGACAGGCTCAAGCACAGGTCCGCCGCGGGGTGCCCGGTGGCCAGCAGCAGGCCACCGGGCACCCAGCGGCGCAGGAACGCCGGCCCGCACAGCGCCGCGAGCTCCAGCAACCGGTCCCGCAGCCCGAAGCCGTCGGCGCCCGGGATCAGGCGGTGGACGCCGATGAGGTACACGCCAGGGCGACGACGAACACGAACACGACGAACACGAACACGGCGATGAGGCCGTCTTCTTGCCACGCGGGCAGCTCCCGCGGCTTGAACAGGTCGGTCGCAGCGGCACGCCCGGCTGACCATGCAGCAGGCCGAGGAGTTCGATCACGACGTCGCCTTCCCCTGCTCGACCGAGTCGTGCTCGCCGAACACTTCGGTCCACAGCGGGCCGGCGACGAGCCGGATGCCCGTCAGCGTGCCCAGCCGCGGCAGCCAGTCCCGCAGCGGCCCGACCTGGCCGGGCCGGCCGATGACGAGAATGGCCGCCCGCAGCAGCACGGCGGCGATCACGCCGGCCAGTACGCACTTGAACCACTCACGCCACTCGCGGCGGACCTTCGCCTTGCTGCGCAGCTTCGGCGCAGGCGGCGGGCCTCCGGCGAAGCGGTGAGCGAAGCGCACGTCGGCCCGGCGGACCATGCCGGGGCCGAACACCAAGCTGAAGCCCAGGTACCCGGCGGCGAGACCGTGGGACAGGGTGGGCGCCGGCGCCGCGGGCCAGGTCGGCCACCGTGGCGGACAGCGCCCCCACGTCAGTCACGGGCACAGCCGCCAGTAGCACCGTGCTGAACTTCTTCATCCGCAGGGCGTCGGGCGACGAGCCCGCCGGTGAACAGCGCCGGCGGCCTGATCAACCGCTTGGCCGGCTCCGGAAACCCCAGCTGGTTCGTCCAGCTGCACCTGCTGCCGCCGTCGCTGCACGTCGCGGCCGGCGGGGTGCTCCTGTCCGGCTCGCAGTCCCGCAAACGCCGCCGCGACCAGCCCTGACCGGGCTTACACTGGGCCGATGGCCGACGCGACCGGCAGCGTGGCCGGGCCTCTCGTCCTCTTCGCCGTGGTCAGTCTCGCCCCCTCGGCGCTGTTCTGGTGCGCGTTGAAGGTGCCGGTCCTCGTGCACTGGGTGGTGGACCGGCGCCGTGCCCGGCTCGCCTCCGCGGACCCACCGGTGGAACGCCTGTCGGCGGACCTTCGCCGCGTGCACCGGCTGCTGGCCGCGTATCCACCGGGCACCCCCGCGGCTCGCCGGCTGGGGACGCGCCAGGCGTACGACGAACTGCTGACGACCGCGTGCCGCGAGGTCGGCGTTGCGCACTGCCTGGACTCCGTGCCGGAGGGCCTCGACCGCGATCTCGAACGGCTGCGGGTGGAGGAGTCGTTGCGGCACGAAGGGCTCGCGGTTCCCTGAGTGGGTACGGCGCCGGTGTTGTCCAGTGCGTGCTTGCTGCCGAAGCCGGCCCGCTTCACCGGACGCGGCCGGTGGCGTTGGTACCACCGGCTGGTGCGCAAGGCAGTACCCCGGCTGTACCGCCAGGCGTCGGCGGGCCGCTACGGGGTCGTGCCGGCCCTGTGCGGGCCCGGCGGTGCACACGTCGACGCCGGGTGGTGGATCGCTGGGCGGTGACCGGCACACCCGCGACGGCTACCTGCGGTGGTGGCAGCGGGTCTTCCGGCTCACCACCGCGCTCCTGCGAGTCCACTCGGTCGTCGTCAAGGGCCCGCCGTGGCGCACCACGGTCCACACCGACTGGACCGACCACCTCACCACCCGGGATGGACATTCCTTCACCAACCACGGCAGCCACGTCGCCGTCCTGCGCTGGGGCCGCATCACCGCGCTGAGCTACGACTGGGACGAGGACGTCGTCCGGCGCGCCTGTGTACACGACGCGCGCCTAGGCGTCCCCGACGCCACCGCCGTCCCGATCAGCGATTGACGCCGTTCTCACCCGGGGACCACGGCCGGGGTGCCAGGATGATCACATGGACTTCCGCCCCCTCGAACGGCCCGCCGGGGCGTTCCAGCAGCCCCTGACCCCGGAGCAGATCGAAGCCGTGTTCGAGCGGGTGATCGGGCCCGGCACAGAGGTCGAGTCGGCGACGGAGCTGGGCTGGGGTGGTTACAACACCACCTACCGAGTCGAGCTGGCGGACGGGCCCGTGATCCTGCGCGTGGCGCCCGAGCCGGCGCGGCAGACGCGGATCGAATGGCAGTTCATGCGCAACGAGTACCTCGCGACGCCCTACTTCGCGCCCATCGCGCACCTGCTGCCGCGCACGGCCGCGGCGGACTTCACGCACGAGCTGGTGCCGCGGGACTACGTGGTGCAGGCCGTGCTGCGCGGCAAGGCGGGGCCGGACGTGCTGCCGGCGTACCCGCCCGCCGAGCGGGGGCCGTTCTACCGCGAGCTGGGCCGGCTCACGCGGCTGGTCCACGGCGTCTGCGGGTCCGGCTTCGGCGCGGTCGCGGGGCCGCACTTCGCGACCTGGAGTGAAGCGCTGGTGGCCTACTTCGCCGACACCGCGCTCGACCTGGAGGACCGCGGCCTCGTCGCCGCCGACGTGCGTGAGGTGGGTGAGCTCGCCTACCGCGACGCGGCGTTGCTCGACGAAATCACCGAACCCCGGCTGCTGCACGGGGATCTGTGGACGATCAACGTGATGCTGGAGGCGGACCTCACCGTCACCGGCGTCTACGACCACGACCGCAGCTGGTGGGGCGACCCGGCGGCCGACTGGCCGATCCGGATGGCGCTGGCGAAGCCCGGCGCGGAGCGTGATGAGTTCTGGGCGGCGTACGGGCCACTGGACGACTCCCCGAACGCCCGCCGCCGCATGCTCTACTACCGCGCCCGCCACCTGGGCGCCCTGCGGCTGGAGCGCCACCGCCTCGATCGCGAGGAGAAGCTCGCCGACTCCTACGACGAGCTGGCCGCCGTGCTGGACGAGCTGCGTTCAGGACGGGTCGGAGCCGCGTAGTGCGGCCCACCAGAAACCGAACCCGGCGACGAGCACGGTGATCGTCAGCCAGCCCGTGAAGCCGCTGCCGTCGACGACGGCCCAGAACGCGCCGACCACGGGCGCGACGACGAGCACCGGCAGGTCTGCCCGGAACTGCCGGGCGAGCGGCACCGGCCGGGCGGCCGCGCGGGAGCGTTCCTCGTCGGGCTCGGCGGGGTTGTCCAGGCGCCGCCCGCGCGGCTCGGCGTCGCGCACGGTGCCCGCCGGGTACAGCACCTCGTCGCCGAGGGACACCGCGACGTGCCGGTCGCGGCGCACGTCTCCGTGGACGGTGACCTTCGTGGGCGTGGGCAGGCCGATCAAGGCAGGGGAGAAGTACACGGGGATCCACCGCGGCGTCGCGGTCTCGGTCTCCAGCCACGAGCGCGTGAGCAGGCCGCGCTGCACCTTCACGCGCCGCACCGGCACCGGTGAACCCGCGGGAGCCCGCGCGGGCCGGACGAACCGCGTGACCAGCAGGAGCCCGTCGACGGCCAGCACCACCAGCGCGGCGACCACCGTCACCGTGGCGTAGGTCGACGCGCGGTCTTCCGCCACCAGGGGAGCCGCGTCGCGGATCACGGCGCGCGCCGGCTGCGCGGGGTCGTACAGCACCGGGACCTGCGCATCCGTCATGGGCGCCGACCCGTCGAGCTCGACGGTCGCGGTCGCCGGCGAACCTTCGACGAGGAACCGCACGGTCGTCGAACCGTCGTCGGCGCGCACCACGGTCGCGGTGGCCGGCGTCGTCAGCTCGCGCAGCTGCGCCTGGGCGTGCGAGAACTCCAGCAGCTGCAGCACGAACACCGCCGCGCACACGACGAGCACCACCGCGCTCGTCACGAGGACGTGGCGCACCGGCCGCAGCCGCAGGAACCTCCGCACGAGAACCACCTTAACCGTCTACAAAGGAAAGAGCGGCGCGAGCCGGGGCCCGCGCCGCTCTTCGGCGAGCGCTTGCTGCTGTTACTTCACGAAGCCCATCTTGACGAAGTCGTACGGGGTGTTCGCGTAGCCGGGCGAACCAAAGTTGCCCAGGGTCTTGCGCACAACGAAGGCACCCGGCGCCTGGAAGATGGGGAGCTGATGGCCCACCGCCCAGATTTCCTTGTCGGCGGCGTTGATGTCCGCGGCCCGCGCGGTGTCGTCCAGTTCCTGCGCCGCGGTGTCGAGCAGCTGGTTCAGCTTGTCGTCACCGATGTGGCCGTAGTTCTGGTTGATGTTCTTCGGGTCGAGGTAGTAGATGCCCTTGCTGCCGCCGATCGGGAACGAGTTCGACAGCCAGCGGAACAGCGTCACGTCGAAGTTGCCGACGTTGACGTAGTTCTTGAAGAACTCGGTGGTTGGCACCGACTGCACGTCCAGCTGCACCCCGATCGCCTTGAGCTGCGACAGCAAGATCTGCGAGATCTGCTGGCTGATCGGCGTACCCGACGGGATCACCAGGCGTACCTTGAGCGGCTTGCCGTCCTTGGCGCGGAAGTCGCCGGACTGCTTCCACCCCAGCTTGTCCAACGCGGCCTTCGCGGCGTTCACGTCGAACTTGTACGGACCGGAGTTGTCCTGGTAGTTCTTGTCTCCCTTGAGGTAGAGGTGATTGCCCAAAGGCGTGGTGTCCTTCTGCATCTGGCCGAGGATCGCCTTGGAGATCGAGACCGTGTCGATGCCCCGGATGATCGCCAGCCGCAGATCCTTGTCGGCCAGGATGGACGACGACGCACCGTTGAAGGTCAGGTGCGTGTAGTCGGGGTTGTTGGACTGGCGGATCACGCCGTTGGGGTCGGCCTGCCCCCGCTTGTAGGTGTTGATGTCGCTGTTGGTGTTGTAGAAGTCGATCTGGCCGTTCGCGAACGCGTCCGGCTGCGCCGCGCGGTCGACGACCTTGAACGTCACCGTGTCCAGCTTGGGCTTGTCGCCCCACCAGCTCAGGTCACGTTCGAGCACGACCTGCTTCGCCGTCGAGTCGATGCTCTTGACCTTGAACGGACCTGCGGTGATCAGCGGCTTCGTCGCCCACGCCTTGTTGAAGGTGTCGGCGTCGGCGTTCAGCTCCTTCGGGTACAACGGGTTGAACAGCGACTTCCATTCGGCGAACTTCTTGCCGAACGTCACCTTCACGTCGAGGTCGTCGGTGCCCTTCTCGACCTTGGCGATGTCCTCGTACCCGGTGGTGCCGGAGACCTGGTAGGCCGGGTCCTTGCCGCTGAGGACCTTGGCCTGTGCGGCGAAGTCCTCCCACGAGAACTGCCGCCCGTTGCTCCACTTGGCCTTCGGGTTGATCTTGTACTCGATCACTTGCGGGTCGGTGCTGACGACCTCGGCCGAGGTCAGGTAGTTCTTGTTCAATGCCACCGAGGCGTCGGCGTTCTGCGTGAACACATAGGGGATCATCGCCCCGTCCATGTACGCGCCGTCAGCGACGGTTCCGTCGACCTCGTTGTAGTTCCAATTGTCCGGCAGCTGGTCCACGGGCCACTTGAGGTCGCCGCCGTCCTTGAGATTCTCGACCGGCTGTGGGTTGATGTCCGCGGTCTTGACCCCTTGGCTGCCGGCGTCCTGGAGACCGCTGTTGCCGCCGCTTCCGCTGCCGCCGCCGCAGGCGGACAGGATCAGCCCCAGTGCGGCAACGGGAGCCACGAGCGTGGCCATCCTCCGTCGCATGGTGTTTACCTTTCTTCCCTGGTGTGCCAACGGATGTGTGGCTACACGACTTCGCGGGTCTTGGCGTAGTGGCAGGCGACGTCGTGGTCGGCCGCGCGCGGTTCGCGCGGCGGTTCGAGGTCGATGCACTTCTGCTTGTCCTGTTCGGACAGTTGAGCGAACACGAAACAGCGCGTGCGGAACCGGCAGCCCGACGGCGGGTTCGCCGGGCTCGGCAGGTCGCCGGTGAGGATGATCCGCGTCCGCTCGCGTTCCTTCACCGGGTCCGGGATCGGGATCGCGGACAGCAGGGCCTGCGTGTACGGGTGCTGCGGCGCCTCGAAAACCGTGCGCACGTCGCCGATCTCCACGATCTTGCCCAGGTACATCACGGCCACGCGGTCGGCGATGTGGCGCACCACCGACAGGTCGTGGGCCACGAACAGGTACGACAGGCCGAGCTTGGCCTTGAGCTCGTCGAGCAGGTTGATCACGCCGGCCTGGATCGACACGTCCAGCGCCGACACCGGTTCGTCGAGCACGATGATCTTCGGCTCGAGCGCGAGCGCCCGGGCGATGCCGATGCGCTGGCGCTGGCCGCCGGAGAACTCCGCCGGGTAGCGCTCGGCGTGCTCCGCGCGCAGCCCCACGAGCCCGAGCAGCTCCGGCACGCGCTTGGCGATGCGCGCCTTGTCGTAGCCGTGGGTCACCATGGGCTCGGCGATGATGTCGCCGATCGGCAGCCGTGGGTCGAGCGCGGCCATCGGGTCCTGGAACACCACCTGCAGGTCGCGCCGGATCGCTTTGCGCGCCTTGCCGTCGAGCTTCGCGACGTTCTTGCCGAGGACCGCGACCGAACCGCCCGCGGGCGCGGCGAGCTCGAGGATCTCCATCAGCGTGGTCGACTTGCCGCAGCCGGACTCGCCGACCAGACCGAGCGTCTCGCCCTCGACGATGTCGAAGCTGATGCCGTCGACAGCCTTCACGGTGCCGGCCTTGCGCTTGAACACCGCGCCCTTGGTGACCTGGTAGTGCTTCTTCAGGTCCTGCACGGCGAGCACGGTGGACCGCTGCTCGCGGGGCACGTGCGCGACCGGGGCTTCCTCGACCACTTCGGCGCCGTACACCTCGGCCGCGTCGGCCTCGGGCCGGGCGAGCTCCTCGGTGCGGATGCACGCGGCGCGGTGCGTGGTGTCGACGGGGGCGTTCGGACTGCCCGGCGTGATCGTGAACAGCTCCGGCTCGGCCTCGCGGCAGGCGCCGATCGCCAGCGGGCAGCGCGGCGCGAACGGGCAGCCGGGCGGCAGGTCCACCAGCGACGGCGGCTGACCCTCGATCGGCACCAGCGGCTGCTTCTCGTGCGCGTCGACGCGCGGGATCGAGCCCAGCAGGCCCAGCGTGTACGGCATCCGCGGCTGGTCGTAGATGGTCTCGACCGGTCCCTGCTCGACGGCGCGCCCGGCGTACATGACCATCAGCCGGTCGGCGAACCCGGCGACGACGCCGAGGTCGTGGGTGATGATCACGATGCCGGCGCCGGTGACCTCCTGCGCGGTCTTGAGCACTTCCAGCACCTGGGCCTGCACCGTCACGTCGAGCGCGGTCGTCGGCTCGTCGGCGATGATCAGGTCCGGGTCGTTGGCGATCGCGATGGCGATCACCGCCCGCTGGCGCATGCCGCCGGAGAACTCGTGCGGGAAGGCCTTGGCGCGCGCGGCGGCGTGGGGGATGCCGACGAGGTCGAGCAGCTCGACCGCGCGCTTGTTGGCCTCCTGCTTGCTCAGCGAGCCCTTGGCGTGCACGAGCAGCGCCTCGGCGATCTGCGCGCCGACGGTGTACACGGGCGTGAGCGCCGAGAGCGGGTCCTGGAAGACCATCGAGATCTTCTTCCCCCGCAGCTTCGACAGCTCGATGTCGGACTTGCCGATGAGCTCGGTGTCCTGGAACCGGATCGAGCCGGAGACGCGCGCCTGCGGCGGCAGCAGGCCCATGACGGCGAGGGACGACACCGACTTGCCGGAGCCCGATTCACCGACGATGCCCAGCACTTCGCCGGCCGCGACCTGGTAGTTCAGTCCGCGCACGGCGTGCACGCGGCCGGATTCCGACGGGAAGGACACGTCGAGGTTCGAGACCTCCAGGACCGTGCCGGTGGGCTTCCCGGTCTCCGCGCTCAGTTCGAGTGCGGCGCTCATGCTTGTGCTCCCACGGTCTTCGGAGACGGCGACTTCGTCTTCTCTTCGATGCGCTTGCGCTCCTTGCGCCGCGACCGGCTCGACGACGGGTCGAGCGCGTCGCGCAGGCCGTCACCCGCGAAGTTCACCGCGAGCACGGTGACCACGAGGAAGCCCGCCGGGATGTAGAACAGCCAGGGAAACGTGCGCACCGCGTCGGACCCGCTCGAGATCAGCGTGCCGAGCGAAACGTCGGGCGACTGCACGCCGAACCCGAAGAACGACAACGAGGTCTCGGTGATGATCGCGACACCGACGTTGATGGTCGCGTCGATGATCAGCAGCGAAGCCATGTTCGGCACGATGTGCTTGGCGATGATCCGCCACGCCGGCTGGCCCATGAACTTCGCGGCCTTCACGAACTCGCGTTCGCGCAGCGTCAGCGTCATGCCGCGCACGATGCGCGCGGTGATCATCCACTGGAACAGCGCGATCAGGCCCACCAGGATCAGCCAGGTCTTGCCGCGGAACGCCGGCGAGAGGATCGAGATGATCAGGAACGGCGGCAGGATCAGCAACAGGTCCACGACCCACATGGCGATGCGGTCGGTCCAGCCGCCGAAGTAGCCGGCGGCGGCGCCGACGATGGAGGCGGCGCCGGTGGAGAACAGCGCGGCCAGCAGGCCGATCGTGAGCGACTTCTGCAGCCCGCGCATGGTCTGCGCGAACATGTCGCCGCCGATCTGGTTGGTGCCGAACCAGTGGCTGCCGCCCGGCGGCAGCAGGTTCGACACCGGGTCGAGCTCGTCGTAGGCCCAGGGCGAGTACCAGCTGTAGGTGAACGCCGCGACGTAGAACAGCACGATCACGATCAGCGAGGCGACCGCGAGCTTGTTGCGCAGGAAGCGGCGCAGCACGAGTTTGCCGCGGCTGGAGGACCTGCTCTCGGCTTCGCTGCGCGGGTCAGCTGCCAGCACGGCCGAGTCGGCGATGTCGGCCTCGTTCACGGGAGCGGCCATCAGATCCTCACCCTCGGGTCGAGCGCGGCGTAGAGCACGTCGGCCAGCCACCCGGCCAGCAGCACGCAGATCGCGATGAACAGCGTCACGGTCGCGACGATGTTGGTGTCCTGCTTCTGGATGCCGGTGATCAGCCAGTCGCCCATGCCGTACCAGCCGAAGATCTTCTCGGTGAAGATGCCACCCGTGATCAGCAGGCCGAAGCCGAACGCGAACAGCGTCGCCATGGGGATCAGCGCGGTGCGCAGGCCGTGCTTGAACAGCGCGCGCCGCCGGGTGAGGCCCTTCGCCTGCGCGGTGCGGAGGAAGTCGGAGCCCAGCACGTCGAGCATCGCCGAACGCTGGTAGCGGCTGTAGTACGCGACCTGCGTGAGCACGATCGCGAGCGTCGGCACGATGAGGTGCTGCAACCGGTCGAGCAGCACGTCGCCGAAACTGCCGTCGAGGCCGCTGGTTTCGCCCTGCACGATGAAGAACTGGTAGCCGTCGAGCAGGTTGTCGTTCACGGACTGCGCGCCGGCCTTGAGGATCGTGGCGATCACGAAGACCGGAGTGGACAGCACGACGAACGAGAACGTGGTGGCCACGTAGTCACTGATCTTGTACTGCCGGATCGCGCTCACCACACCGACGAGCACGCCGATGATGATGCCGATCGTGATGCCCAGCAGGAACAACCGGAGGCTCACGCCGGCGCGGCGGAAGAGCTCGTCGGTGATCGGCTGGTCGGCGACGGTGCGGCCGAAGTTCCCTTGCAGCACCCCGCCGAGCCACGTGAAGAAGCGCTCGGGGATCGGCTGGTTCAGGTAGAGCTCGGCGGCCTTGGCGTCGATCGTGGACTGCGGCGCCGGCGGGTTCCGCAGTTTCAGGGCGTCCAGCGGGCTGAACGCCAGTGATGCCAAGGAAAAGGCCGCGAAGGTGGCGACCAGGCACAAGGCCACGTAGTTGACGAGGCGGCGGAGGAGGAAGCCGATCACGGTTTCCTCGATTCACGCCGACCGGAGGATCCGCTCCGCGCCGACGGCCACGCCTGGCTCTCGCGCGATTGAGTTTTCGTCGAAAACACTAGCCGGTGCTGCCTTCCGAATGCTGCTGACGCTCGTTGTCGGCGCAGCATAATCCGGACAGGGGCCTGCGATCTTCGTTCCGAGGCAACCAAATAATCACGATTTCCGCGCTGGGCGGGTAAAGCACCGACTTTCGGCTGTTGCGGTCAACGGGGTCCACGCGGTAATCACTACCTGCGGTTCGTCGCGGTGGGTGGTCTCCCGAATACCGCGGATCACGTTCCGGAAATGTTTCCGGAAAGCTCCGGTGGCGGGCGGAACGAGGGGAACGGACATAACGGACTTGGTCTGGACCTCTCCGTTGTGGTCCAGACCGGCTAGCCCGGGACCTGCAGGCGTCGGAACCGCGGTGCGGGGGAGCGCTTTCTCCGCTTCGCCGTGTCTCGCCGCGGTTCGGGTGCGGCTCGCCGTTGCGCTGGCGCACCGGCCTGGTGTGTGCCGATGGGTCGCGCGCGTCGCTCCGGGTGGCCTTGCCCGGCGAGTGGTTCGGGCGGCTCCTGGCCGCCGGCCCTAGCGAGTGGATTAACCTGCGCTCGCGGCTCGCGGCTCGCGGCTCGCGGCTCGCGGCTCGCGGCTCGCGGCTCGCGGCTCGCGGCTCGCGCCTCGCGCCTCGCGCCTCGCGCCTCGCGCCTCGCGCCTCGCGCCTCGGGTGCGGCTCGACTTGTCCACAACTCGAGTGGGGTGTGGACAAACGGGTTGAGGACCGGGTTTCGTCGGTGTGCGCGGGTAGAATGGATCATGGGCGGCCCCCGGGAGGGTGGGTTCTGCTGTCGCGCGAGCGGGGCTGAAGCTCGGAACCGGAACACGGCACGCAGGGCGAGACCGGGGCGTGGGCTGGCGTGCGGTACTGGAGCCAGGGGCGGTAGCCGCCGGGGCGCGAACCGGAGCGCGGCGGGTGGAGCGAGGGCCGGCGCTCGGGAGTGCAAGTGGATCGGCGCCGCAGCCTCCGCGTCCACAGTGGCCACTGGAAAACCCCAGGCACAGCGAGGAACCCCGCCACCTCGGAGGTGACGGGGTTCCTCGGTGATCAGGAAATCCGGCTGATCAGTCCAGGTAGTCGCGCAGGACCTGGGACCGAGACGGGTGCCGCAGCTTCGACATGGTCTTCGACTCGATCTGGCGGATGCGCTCGCGCGTGACGCCGTAGACCTGGCCGATCTCGTCGAGGGTGCGGGGCTGGCCGTCGGTGAGGCCGAAACGCAGGCGGACCACGCCGGCTTCGCGCTCGGACAGCGTCTGCAGCACCGACTGGAGCTGGTCCTGCAGCAGTGTGAACGACACCGCGTCGACGGCGACGACCGCTTCGGAGTCCTCGATGAAGTCGCCGAGCTGGGAGTCGCCCTCGTCGCCGATGGTCTGGTCGAGGGAGATCGGCTCGCGAGCGTACTGCTGGATCTCCAGGACCTTCTCCGGCGAGATGTCCATCTCCTTGGCGAGCTCTTCGGGGGTCGGCTCGCGGCCGAGGTCCTGGAGGAGTTCGCGCTGGATGCGGCCCAGCTTGTTGATGACCTCGACCATGTGCACCGGGATGCGGATGGTGCGGGCCTGGTCGGCCATCGCGCGCGTGATCGCCTGGCGGATCCACCACGTGGCATACGTCGAGAACTTGTAGCCCTTGGTGTAGTCGAACTTCTCCACCGCGCGGATCAGGCCGAGGTTGCCCTCCTGGATCAGGTCCAGGAACGCCATGCCGCGGCCGGTATAGCGCTTGGCCAGCGACACCACCAGCCGGAGGTTCGCCTCCAGCAGGTGGTTCTTGGCGCGCTCGCCGTCGCGCACGATCCACTTGAGATCGCGGCGCATCTGGGTGACGAGCTTCTCGCCCTCCTCTTCGGCGGTGCGCACGCGCTCGGCGGCGTAGAGCCCGGCCTCGATGCGCTTGGCGAGCTCCACCTCCTCCTCGGCGTTCAGCAGCGCGACCTTGCCGATCTGCTTGAGGTAGGCGCGGACCGAGTCGGCCGACGCGGTCAGCTCGGCGTCCTTGCGCGCCTGGCGCAGCGCCTCGGACTCTTCCTCGTCCCAGACGAAGTCGGGGTTGTCCGACGACTTCGTGGTGTTCTTGTCGGCGGCGGTGCTGCGACGGCGCGCGGCGGGGGTCTCCGCCTCCTCGCTGTCGTCATCGTCGTCGGAGTCGCTGTCGTCGTCCGAGACCTCGTCGTTCACCGTCTCGTCGACGACGTCGACCTCGACCTCTTCCAGGTCCGACAGATCCGGGCTGTCGAGTTCGGCTTCGTCGAGCTCTTCGGGACCGTCGAGCTCGCCGTCCTCGGTCTTGGTGCCCTTGGTCGTGGCCTTCTTGGCCGGCGCCTTCTTGGCGGGGGCCTTCTTCGCGCCTGCCGACTTCGTGGCGGTCTTGCGCGCCGCGGGTTTCGCCGCGCCGGTGGCTGCCTCGTCGGCCGGCTCGCCGGCTGCGGTCGCTGTCTTCGTCCCGCCTCGGGTTGCGGTTCTTGCGGCTGCCACTTACGCCCTTTCGCAGCGGTCGATCATGACGAGCCGAGGTATCGCCACCTCGGCTGCCTCACATTCGGGGAACACGCCTCGGCCTGCAGTTTTCGCTCCCGCAGCCGTGGGCCATGTTCCATTGTAACGACGGCCGGGCGGTGCGTCGCGAAGCGATCACCCTCCGGCCTGCCGCACGGTACCCGCACGTGACCCTTCCGTGACCGCCGCGTGTGTTTTCCGGCGTCACCGGGGCACCGGGGCACAGCCGTCAGTGCTCGATGCCCTCGGCTGCCGCGGCCGCCGCGCCGACGATGCCCGCGTTGTTCTGCAACGACGCGACGATCACCGGCGTGCGGACGTCCAGCAGGGGTACCCACTTCTCCGACTTCTTGCTCACGCCGCCGCCGACGATGAACAGGTCCGGCCAGATCAGGTTCTCCAGCACCGTCAGGTAGCGGTGGACCCGCTTGGCCCACTGGTGGTACGAGAGGCCCTCGTTGTCCTTCACGGACGCCGCGGCGCGCTTCTCCGCGTCGTGGCCGTCGACCTCGAGGTGGCCGAACTCCGTGTTGGGCACGAGCTTGCCGTCGTGGAAGACGGCGCTGCCGATGCCGGTGCCGAAGGTCAGCAGCGCCGTGACCCCGGTGCGGGCGCGCTCGTCGCCGAACCGGATCTCGGCCATGCCGGCGGCGTCCGCGTCGTTGAGCATCGCGACGTCTGCGACCTTCATGCCGAGCCGCTGCGCGAAGAGCGCGTCCGCATCCGTGCCGATCCACTTGTGGTCGATGTTCGCGGCCGTGTGCGCGACACCCTTCTTGACCACCGCGGGGAGCGTGACGCCGACCGGCCCGTCCCACTCGGCGATCCGGACGATCTCGGCGACCACGTCCGCGACGGCGTCGGGCGTGGACGGCTGCGGCGTCTCGATCCGGTGCCGCTCGCCGATGAGCTGTCCCGTTTCCAAATCGACCAGCGCGCCCTTGATCCCGCTGCCGCCGATGTCGATTCCGAAACCTCGGGTCGCCGTCACTGACGTGGTCCCTTCTCGCACGATTCAGAAGTCTGCTCCGGAGACTTTAACCGGATGTGGTGACATGTCGGTCGTGGGACTTGATGAGACGTTGCTGAAGAGCGTTGCCGAGCAGGTGGCCGCCGAAGCGGCCGGGCTGGTGCGCGAGGCCTGGACCGCCATGCAAGACGGTCGCGAAGTCCGGGTGGACACCAAGTCGGCGGACACCGACGTGGTCACCGCCGTCGACAAGGAATCGGAGGAACTGGTGCGGGAGCGGCTCGCCGAGCTGCGCCCCGGCGAGCCGGTGCTGGGCGAGGAAGGAGGTGGCGAGGCCGCCGGCAGCGGGGTGACGTGGGTGGTGGACCCGATCGACGGGACCGTAAACTTCCTCTACGGGCTCCCGTCGTTCGCCGTGTCGCTCGCGGCGCAGGTCGGCGGCGTGTCCGTGGCCGGCGCGGTCGTCGAGCCCGTGAGCGGCCGGCGCTGGACCGCCGCCCGCGGCCGCGGCGCCTGGCTCGACGACCGGCGCCTGTCGGTGTCCGCGCCGGCGCGGCTGGACCTCTCGCTCGTCGGTACGGGCTTCGCCTACGACCGGGCGCGCCGCGTCCGCCAGGGCGCCCTCGCCGCCGACCTGCTCGGCCACGTCCGCGACATCCGTCGTAACGGCGCGGCGTCGCTCGAGCTGTGCGCGGTCGCCGCGGGCTGGCTCGACGCGTTCTTCGAGCACGGCCTCAACCGCTGGGACTGGGCGGCGGGAGCCCTCATCGCCGCCGAAGCGGGGGCCAGTGTCCTGCTGCCGGGCTCCGCCCCGGACCTCGGCGAGGACGCGACGTTCGCGGCGGCGCCGGGCATCGCCCAGCCGCTGCGGGACGTGCTGGCGCTGGCGGGCGCGGCCACCGTCTGACGAACGCGGCCCTGAACCCTCGAGCGGGGGTTCAGGGCCGGAGGAGCAGCCGTCAGCAGGCCACGTCGCGGGCGGCGGCCAGGAGGGTCTGGTCGATGACGGGCGCGCTGGGGCCCGTGGCCGCCTCATTGCTGCCGCCACCCTGGTGGGCTTTGGACCAGTCCGAGAGCTTCTTGAGGATCTGGACGGCCTCCGGGCGGGGAAGGATGTCGTCGAACAGCGTGCCGGTGACGAGGTCGACGCTGGCGTCCTTGCGGTTGTCGCGGACGAGTTCGGCACACGGCGCGACCAGGCTGACCGTGCGCGCCGCCGCGGCACCGTTGTCGCCGTAGCGGATCTGGCCGCGGCACTTCGCGTCGCCGTTGGGGTAGGCGGGGTCGTTGGCCGGGTCGGCGATGCCGGAGAAGCCGAGCTCGCGCAGCGCCGTGGTGGCGATGCCGCCCTGGCCGCGCGTGGTGCTGGCGTTGAGGACCTTCAGCGCCACCTTGTCGGGCGGCACGGGGGAGCGGTCGTCGAGGCCGTTGTGGGGCACGACGGTGTACGTGGTGCCGGGCGGAGGCGTGGCGGCCGGCGTGCAGTGCACGGCCTCGTCGATGTCTCCCCGCGTGACCACGGCGTTCACCCACACGATCACCGCGCCCAGGGCGAGCACCCCGATCACGAGGAGCGCGGGCAGTGGCCGGTGCTTCCGATAGGGCCGCGCACCACGGTCCCCCGAGCCGTTCCCCGACGCCACCTGCCCCGTCCCTTCCCGAACGCGGATCCCCGTCCGCGGACCCCACAGCACCGCGAGGTCCCGCGCGCCTCGTTCGGTGTAGCCCCGGTGTACTCAGCGACACCTTCGTAGCCGGTCAGCCTAGGCGCTGCGCGCCGCGACCGGTGGCGCGGGTCACCCTGTACCCCATGGGGTCCGCGCCGAGGCCGGAACACGATTCCCCGGTCGGTCGATAGCACCACGGACACCTCCGCGGGAGCAAGCGGACACGGCCGTTGGGTGATCTTCGCGACGCGCGGGCAACCTGAACGGGGGACGGCCGCCTCACCTGCGGATTCCCCCTGTCGGGTGACGAATCACCGGCAATTTGCGACCTGGTGCGGAGCGCGCCGAACGGTGAGCTACCCTTCCCGGGCTCCGGCCGCAGGAAGAGGGGCACCTGGCTGAGACCTCGGTCACTGCACCCGCCGGGCACAAACAGGGGCGCTGGAACGTTGACCAGCGGCACGACGGGCTTACGGGCGGCGACGTCCGCGGGACCGGAAGAACAAGACAGAGCTGAATCGCAGGGGTGAGGGACACATGGCTACCGACTACGACGCTCCGCGCCGCAGCGAAGCCGACGAGCTGGCCGAAGACTCGTTGGAGGAGCTGAAGGCCCGGCGCAACGAAAACCAGTCCGGCGTCGTCGACGTCGACGAGGACGCGAACGCCGAGAACTTCGAGCTCCCGGGCGCCGACCTCTCCGGGCTTTCCGGTGAGGACATGACCGTGAAGGTCGTGCCGAAGCAGGCTGACGAATTCACCTGCTCGGTTTGCTTCCTGGTGCACCACCGCAGCAGGCTCGCCGAGGACAACGGCGGCCGGCTGATCTGCCGCGACTGCGCCTGAGTGGGGCGACGTGCGCCTGGTGCGCACGGGGTCTCACACAGGCTCTCGGGGAACCACGGGGTTTTTCAGGGGAAGACAGTCGCGGCGGTTCCGGGGGGAGCTCGCTCGCGAGCTGGGCAAAGGGGGTCGGCCTACGGGCCGGCCCCCTTCCGCGTCTCCGGTGCCGCAGTGGTGACGCAGTGGTGACGAGCCGTCAGGAACCGGCCTGCCCGCGCAGCAACGCGGCGATGCGCTGCGGCTTGCGTGTGCTGAACAGCCAGTACGGCGTGGGGTCGGCCGGGTCGGTGAGCTGCACGCGGACTGCCGGGCCCACCCAGCCGCGGTGCAGCACGAAGGCTGCCGGGTCGCCGTCGCGCCCGAGCGCACGGCGCTTGTCGTCCTTCTCGAGGATCTCGACCACGCCGGCGAAGCGCAGGGGCAGGTGCGCGTCGCCGACCCACAGCTCCGGTTCGGCACCGCGCGTGACGCGCACGCGCGAACGGCCGAGCGACACCAGCAGGGCCGCCATCACGACGATCGCGATGGGCAGCGGGATCCACACGGGGACCGAGGGGTAGCCGAGGTGGATTTCGACGCCGATCAGGATCGCGCCCAGCATCGGCAGCGGCCAGCCCCACCACGGCACGTACAGCCGTTCGGAGTGCGCCAGCCCGCTCTTCACGGCGGTGTTCACGGTGTCAGCCACGCGACAAGGGTAGTCTCGCCGCCCGTGTCCAGCGTTCAGGTACTCCTCACCCGGCTCGATCCCGGCGTCCCGCTGCCCGCCTACGCGCGGCCCGGCGACGCGGGCGCCGATCTCGTCACCACCTCGGATATCGTGCTCGGGCCCGGCGAACGCGGGGTGGTGGGCACCGGGGTCGCGATCGCGCTGCCGCCGGGGTACGCGGCGTTCGTCCACCCGCGCTCGGGGCTCGCGGCCCGCGTGGGGCTGTCGGTGGTGAACACCCCCGGCACGATCGACGCGGGGTACCGCGGTGAGATCCGCATCTGCCTCATCAACCATGATCTTCGCGAGCCCGTGGTGCTCGCGCGCGGCGACCGGGTCGCGCAGCTCGTGGTGCAAAAGGTGGAGCACGCGGAGTTCGTCGAGGTCGCCGACCTCGGTGACACCGAACGGGGCGCCGGAGGTTACGGCTCGACGGGCGGGCACGCCACACTGGTCCCGGACGTGCCGGCCGCGGACGCGGCCACCGGGGAAGGAACGGAGAAGTAGTGGGGATTTTCGGACGCAAGCGCCGGTCCGAGGGCGGGGAAACCGAGCCCGAGTTCGACGACGCCACCGGCGACGCCGCCGAGGACGCCGACGACTACGCCGTCGAGCCCGAGAACCAGCTGTCGCAGACCGACGACGGCCCCTTCGACGTCGCCGAGGTGGCGGAGGAGGACGGCATCCCGCGCATCGACCTGGGCTCGGTGCGCGTCCCGGTCCCGGACGGCTCGCAGGTGCAGGTCGAGATGGACCCCGAAGCCGGCGGCGTGCGCGCCGTGCACGTGGTGACCGAACAGGGCCAGATCACGATCTCGGCGTATGCCGCCCCTCGCTCCGGCGGCCTCTGGCGCGAGGTCGGCACCGAACTCGCCGACCAGCTCCGCAACGACGGCGCCAAGGTCACCATCGGCCGCGGCGAATGGGGCCTCGAAATCTCCGCCATCGTCGGCGACGTGGCCCTTCGCTTCGTCGGCGTGGACGGCCCCCGCTGGATGCTCCGCGGTGTCATCGCCGGCCCGCAGAGCGCTGCCTCCACGGCCCCCGACGTGCTCCGCGCCATCGTCCGCAAAACCATCGTCGACCGCGGCGCCTCCCCGATGCCCGTCCGCACCCCGCTCCCCATCACCCTCCCCGACGCCGTGGCCCAGCACATCGCCGAGCAACAGCAAGGCTGACCCAGCCGCACCCGAAGAAGGCCCCGCACCACACCCGGCGCCGGGGCCTCTTTTCTTGCCAAGGCCACGGACCCCACCTACGAACCGCCACCCCACTGCACAACGAAGGATGCGCCCGGCCCTGCCCACCACCTCGCCCGGCGACGCACCACGCGTACGACACCGCCGGCAAACTACGCAACAAGGATGCGTCCGGCCCCCGCCCGGCACCTCGATCCGGAGCCTCGACACGGCCGCCGACCCTTCGCGCTTCGGGGTGCATACGCACCGCAACACGCCCCCGCGCGGACCGCGTCAACCCACAGAACAACCGCAACCTCGCACGACCACCTCACCTCCCAAAGCAAGCCTTCAGAAACCCCACCAAAGCAGCCCTCCCCAACACCTCCCGGTCCTTCCCCACCTCCACCAACGACGTCTCCCCGATCCCCTCGCTCCTCACCGCACCGACCCACTCCCTCGCCACCGAAACCGGATGCACCGGATCGTCCCCACACGCCCCCACCCCCACCGGCACCCGAACCCCCGCCAGCTCCACCAACGACGGTGCCCTCCTCCCCGCCGCAACCCTCAACCCGTCCACCAACCCCGCCCCCTGCCGCCGCCAAGCCCGCGCCAGCTCCGCCACCAACCACCCGGGACTCCCCATCGCGGCAACCCGCAACGCCTCCTCGACCCCGCGCGCCTCCACGAGATCCGCTGAGGCCCGCGCAGCCACCGCCGCGGCCGCGTTCCCCGGCTCGCCGTTCCACGCCGGGAGAGCGCAAACCAGCCCCTCGCACCGCCCCGGGTTGGCGACCGCCCACTCCGCGGCGACGTGGGCCCCGAACGAAATGCCGCCGACCACCAGCGACCCGTGGACCCGGGCGAGCCGGTCCAGCTCCGCCAAGTACCCCTCGGCCAGCGCCGCGCCGGGCGGTGGCGCGGGCGCGATCAACTCGAGCCCTAGCGCGGCCAGCGGCCCCGCGAAAACCGAACGGACGAAGACCTCGTCGGACCCGGTCCCGGGCATCAGGACGACGGGTTGCTTCGGGATTGCGGACGTCACGTTGCGATCTTGGCCCAAACCCGTTTCGCTGACGTGGACCACAGCTACGCTGGATTACGCACGGGCCGCGAAGTCTGAGGCCCCGGAGCACAGGAGCACACCATGTCCGCCAAGGACGGCGGCTACTTCAGCCGGTTGGTTCGCAAGCTGACCAGCGACGTCGAGGACCTCGACGCCGACGAGATGTCCGAAAGGTCCGGGGCCGAAGGTGCGCAGCGCGCCTGTGACTGCAGGTCCGGCGAAGAGGTGACGGTGCTCGGCAGGCTCCGCAGCGTCGAACTGTGCCCGACCGAGGGAGCTCCGACGCTCCAGGCCGAGCTGTTCGACGGAACACAAGGAGTGACGCTAATCTGGCTGGGCCGACGCCGGATCCCCGGCATCGAGCCGGGGCGGACCATCAAGGTCCGCGGCCGGATGGCCGAGCGTGACGGTCAGAAGGTGCTGTACAACCCGTACTACGAACTCCAGAGCCCAGTAGGTTGATCGACTCCCGTGACTGAACCCGCCCCCCGCGACGAGAAGCACGTGCCCGAAGGCGGGGACGACCGGAACGACACCGGCAAGCCCGAGCCCACGTTGCTGGAGCAGATGGGCGGCGTGTCGGGGCTGTTCTACTCGGCCGTGCCGGTGATCGTGTTCGTCCTGGTGAACGCGTTCTTCGGGCTGACCGCGGCCATCTGGGGCTCGATCGGCAGCGCGGTGGCGATCACGGTCCTGCGGATCGTGCGCAAGGAACCGCTGCAGCCGGCGATCTCCGGCTTCTTCGGTGTGGCGATCGCGGCGTTCATCGCGTTCCGCACGGGTTCGGCGAAGGGCTTCTTCCTCTTCGGCATCTGGGCGAGCCTCGCCTACTGCGCCGTGTTCGTGCTCTCGATCGTGGTGCGCTGGCCGATCGCCGGCGTCGTGTGGAGCGCGCTCAACGGCGCCGGCCAGGCGTGGCGCGAGGACAAGCCGTCGCGCTACGGCTACGACGTCGCCACGCTCGCACTGGCCGTGATCTTCGCCGCGCGGTTCGTCGTGCAGCGCTGGCTCTACGAAAGCGACTACACCGGCTGGCTCGCGTTCGCCAAGATCGCCATGGGTTACCCGCTGTACGCGCTGGGCCTGCTCGTGGTCGTCTGGGCCGTCCGCCGCTCCGACAAGCGCCTCAAGGCCCTGGCCGAGAAGGAGCCGAAGCCGGAGACGGACGCGGAAGTCGAGGCGCGCTTGCGCGAGAAGTACGCGCAAGCCCCGACCCCGGAAACCTGAGCCGCCACCAGACCCGCGACGAAAGCCCCCGCACTCGCAGTGCGGGGGCCTTTCGCGTTCGCAAGTTCCGAGGAGCTCAATAGCCCAGCGCCGACCGGATCTCGGGCTCGACGTCCGCGGTCGCGACGAACAGCAGCTCGTCGCCGGCCTCCAGGGGGTCCTCGGGCTGCGGCACGATCACGCGGTCGCCGCGCAGGATCGTGACGAGGGCGGAGTCGCGGGGCAGCGCGATGTCGCTCACGGGCTTGCCGGCCAGCGGGGTCTCCTCCGGCAGCGTCAGCTCGACGAGGTTCGCGTTGCTCTGGCGGAACGTCATGAGCCGCACGAGGTCGCCGACGCTCACGGCCTCTTCGACCATCGCGGCGAGCATCCGCGGGGTCGACACGGCGACGTCGACGCCCCACGCATCGGTGAAGAGCCACTCGTTGGCGGGGTTGTTCACGCGCGCCACCACCCGGCGCACGGCGAACTCCGTCTTCGCGAGCAGCGACACCACGAGGTTGGCCTTGTCGTCACCGGTGGCGGCGATCACGACGTCGCAGCGCTCGATGCCGGACTCCTCGAGGATCGAGACCTCGCACGCGTCGCCGAGCACCCAGTCGGCCTGCGGCACGCTCTCGGGCTCGAACTGGTCCGCCTCGCGCTCGATCAGCATCACCTGGTGCCGCCCGTCGATCAGCTCGACGGCGATGGAGCGCCCGACGGCGCCCGCACCCGCGATCGCGACCCGCATCAGTTCTCCTCCTCCGGCGCGCGAGCGGCCACGCTCGTCACGTCGCTGACGGTGCCGGAGCGGGCCGCGACGTACACCAGGTCGTCGGCCTGCACCATGGTCTTGTTGTCCGGCAGCACACCGTTGCCGAACCGCATGATGAACGCGACCCGTGCGCCGGTGGCGTCCTGGAGGTCGCGGACGCTGCGCCCGACCCAGCCCTCGTGCAGCGGCAGCTGCAGCAGCGCGACGTTGCCGGACGGGTCGCGCCACGCGGAGGCGACGCCGTCGGGCAGCAGGGTGCGCAGGAAGCGGTCGGTGGTCCACGGCACGGTCGCGACGGTCGGGATGCCCAGGCGCTCGTACACGGCTGCGCGCTTGTGGTCGTAAATCCGCGCCACGACGTTCTCGAGGCCGAAGTTCTCGCGCGCGACCCGCGCGGAGATGATGTTGGAGTTGTCACCGCTCGACACGGCCGCGAAGGCGCCGGCCCGCTCGATGCCCGCCTCCTCGAGCACCTGGCGGTCGAAACCGACTCCGACGATCTGCTGGCCGTGGAAGTCGCTGCCCAGCCGGCGGAACGCCTGGGGGTTCTTGTCGATGACGGCCACCTCGTGGCCGAGACGCTCCAGCGCCGCGGCCAGGGATGAGCCGACCCGGCCGCACCCCATGATCACCACGTGCACGCCCTGCCTCCTCGTAGGTGGGGTAAACCCGTCCGTAGGTACCCTCGCGCACCAGCGCCGAACCTACCGTGCCGGGTCCCGGTTGGCTCCACCGTCCTCCCCGCCACCGCCCTCAACGGAAGAGCTTCGCTCCGCTGTAGATTCGTCAGGGTGTCGAAGTTCCCGACCGTGCTGAAGCGACTGGTCCTCGGACGTCCTTTCCGCAGCGACAGCCTGGCCCACACGCTGCTGCCCAAGCGCATCGCGCTGCCGATCTTCGCCTCCGACGCGCTTTCGAGCGTCGCGTACGCGCCGGAGGAGATCTTCCTGACCCTCAGCTTCGCGGGCCTGTCCGCGTACGCGTTCGCGCCGTGGATCGGGGTGGCCGTGGCGGTCGTCATGCTCACGGTCGTCGCGTCGTACCGGCAGAACGTGCACGCCTATCCGAGCGGTGGTGGTGACTACGAGGTGGCCACCACCAACCTCGGCGGCAAGTTCGGCCTCACGGTGGCGAGCGCCCTGCTCGTGGACTACGTGCTCACCGTCGCGGTGTCCACTTCGTCCGGTGTGGCCAACATCGGGTCCGCCATCCCGTGGGTCGCCGAGCACAAGGTGCTCGCCGCCGTGGTGATCGTCGCCGTGCTCACGGCGCTGAACCTCCGCGGCGTCCGGGAATCGGGCAAAGCGTTCGCGATCCCCACGTACGGGTTCATCCTGGGCATTCTGGTCATGGTCGTCTGGGGCCTGATCGAGGCCGCGACGGGTACCACGATGCGCGCGGAGAGCGCCGACTTCCAGCTGCACTCCGAGGGCACCTGGACCGGGTTCGCGTTCGTCTTCCTCATCCTGCGGTCGTTCTCGTCGGGCGCCGCGGCGCTCACCGGGGTCGAGGCGATCAGCAACGGTGTCCCGGCGTTCCGGAAGCCGAAGTCGAAGAACGCGGCCACCACGCTGCTGATGATGGGCGTGCTCGCGGTCACGATGCTCATCGGCATCATCACGCTCGCCGTGATCACCAAGGTGAACTTCGCCGACAACCCGGCCGAGCAGCTCGAAGGCGCGCCTCCGGGCTACCAGCAGAAGACGATCGTGGCGCAGATCGCCCACGCCGTGTTCGCGGACTTCCCGCCCGCCTTTTACTACATCTCGTTCTCCACCGGCATCATCCTGCTGCTGGCGGCCAACACCGCGTTCAACGGCTTCCCCGTGCTCGGCTCGATCCTCGCGCAGGACCGCTACCTGCCGCGCCAGCTGCACACGCGCGGCGACCGGCTGGCGTTCTCCAACGGCATCCTGTTCCTCGCGATCTTCGCGCTCGTGCTGATCATCGCGTTCGACGCGGAGGTCACCCGGCTGATCCAGCTCTACATCGTGGGCGTGTTCGTATCGTTCACGGTGAGCCAGGCGGGCATGATCCGGCACTGGAACCGCCTGCTGGCCAAGGAAACCGACGGTTCCAAGCGGCGCCGGATGCGGCGCTCGCAGACGGTGAACGCAATCGGCCTCACGATGACCGGCACCGTGCTGGTGATCGTGCTCATCACCAAGTTCCTGCTGGGCGCGTGGATCGCGATCGCGGCGATGGTGGCGATCTTCGCGCTGATGACCGCGATCCGGAAGCACTACGACCGCGTCGCCGAAGAGCTGAAGGAACTCGGCGACACCCCGACCGTGCTGCCGTCGCGCAACCACGCGATCGTGCTCGTGTCCAAACTGCACCGGCCGACGCTGCGCGCGCTGGCCTACGCCAAGGCGATGCGGCCCGACGTGCTCGAGGCGATCACCGTGAACGTCGACGACTCCGACACCCGCCGGCTGACCGGCGAGTGGGAAGCGCACAAGTTCAAGGTGCCGCTGAAGGTCGTCGAATCGCCCTACCGCGAGATCACCAAGCCGGTGCTGGACTACGTGAAGCGCGTGCGCGGCGACAATCCGCGCAACGTGGTCACAGTGTTCATCCCCGAGTACGTGGTGGGTCACTGGTGGGAGCAGGTGCTGCACAATCAGAGCGCGTTGCGGCTCAAGGGAAGGCTCCTGTTCCAGCCCGGGGTCATCGTCGCGAGCGTGCCGTGGCAGCTGGAGTCGTCGGCGAAGGCGGCCGAGCGCGAGCGGCGGGCGCGGCCGGCGGCCGGCGACGTCCGGCGGGGCTTCACGGCGGCCGCGGGTGGTGCGGCTCCGCCCGCTCCGGCGAAGCCCGTCGAAAGCCCGAAACCGGCGAAGGAACCGGCTGAATGACGGAGAACTGGCTCGGCCGCACACTCGAGCTCGAGATCGGGCCCGTGGCGCACGGCGGGCACTGTGTGTCCCGTGTGGACGGACGAGTGGTGTTCGTGCGCCACGGGTTGCCGGGCGAGCGCGTGCGGGCGGAAGTGACCGAGGACAAGGGCGGGTCGTTCTGCCGCGCCGACGCGGTGGAGGTGCTCTCGGCGTCGGAGCACCGCGTCGCGCCGCCCTGTCCGCTGGCCACGCCGGGCGGCTGCGGCGGGTGCGACTGGCAGCACGCGGATCCGGGGTACCAGCGGTCGCTCAAGGCTTCCGTCGTGGCCGAGCAGCTGCGGCGGCTGGCGGGGATCGAGCGGGACGTGGTGGTGGAACTGCTCGACGGCGGCCCGCTGGGCTGGCGCAGCCGCGTGCGGCTCATCGCCGGGCGCGACGGTCGTGCCGGGCTTCGCGAGCACCACAGCCACCGCGTCGTGCCGTTGGACGACTGCGCGATCGCGGTGCCGGGGATGCTCGACGTCGCGCTGGCAAAGCGCTGGCGGCCAGGTGCCGAGCTCGAGGTGACCAGCGACGGCGACGGGCACACGCACCTGCGGGAGCTGACGACCGTCCACGGGCGCACGCGATCGCGCGACCTCTCGGGCGGAGTGGCCGTGCAGCACGCGGCGGGCCGCGACTGGCACCTCGACGCGCACGGGTTCTGGCAGGTGCACCCCTTCGCGGCGGAGACGTTCGCGCAGCTGGTGGGGGAGTGGGCCGAGGCGCCGCGCGGCGGCGTGGCGTGGGATCTCTACGCCGGGGTCGGGTTGTTCGCATCGGTGCTGGCCGGGCAGGTCGGGCCGGACGGGCGCGTGTTCGCGGTGGAGTCCGGCCGTCGGGCGGTGTCCGACGGTCAGCGAAACCTCGCCGACCTGCCTCAGGTTTCGTGGCGCGCGGGCCGGGTGGAGCACGTGCTCGAGGGCGCGCCGAAGCCCGTCGACGTGGTGGTGCTGGACCCGCCGCGCAAGGGCGCCGGGCGCGCCGTGGTGGACGCGGTCGCCGCGGGGGAGCCGGACCGCATCGTGTACGTGGCTTGTGATCCGGCGGCGCTCGCGCGGGATCTGGCGACGTTCGCCGAGCACGGGTACACGCTGACGGACCTGCGGGCGTTCGACGCGTTCCCCATGACGCACCACGTGGAGTGCGTGGCGCTCCTGCAGTGATTTCGGCCCAGCCTCCGGCGGGGCGTGCGAGATCGCCTCAAGCCGGCTTCCTGATGCAGCGGTCGGATCGGCCGGGGGCCGATCGCACCGCCCCGTCCGGAGCCGGCGCGATCTCGCGCCGTGGTGAGGTTGGCACCGGCCGCCGCAGTGACGTCGGACGCGAAATTGTCGGTGGCGCG
The DNA here is from genome assembly GCF_016889705.1 of Amycolatopsis sp. FDAARGOS 1241. Lineage (NCBI taxonomy): Bacteria > Bacillati > Actinomycetota > Actinomycetes > Pseudonocardiales > Pseudonocardiaceae > Amycolatopsis > Amycolatopsis sp. FDAARGOS 1241. The sequence goes on along the minus strand of NZ_CP069526.1, from coordinate 6,529,440 downwards.
CGACACTTCCGGCATCACGCTTCTCGACGATTTCCACCGCGCCGCGGTCGCGGTTCCGGACGTGGGTTCGGCGGTGCGCGGCGACCAGTTTGCGCTGCCGAGGGCGTGTTCGGAGCGGGACGTGCGCACGGTGGTGAACCACCTCGCGCACGGCAACGCGCGGGCGGCGGAGTGGGCCGGGTCCGGTCCGCCCGCCCCGCGACTACCTCGGTACGGATCCCGCGGCGGCGTTCGCCGCTTCGGTCTCGCGGGTGCGGGCAGTGCAGGCGGCGCCGGATCTCGCGGATCGGCTGGTGGTGACACCGCTGGGCGAAGTGGCGGGTTCGCTGCTCGTGCAGTTGCGGCTCAACGAGTTCCTCGCCCACGGCTGGGACCTTGCCGATGCGACCGGACAGCCGACGGACCTCGAGCCGGAGCCGGCGGCGCAGGCGCTGGAGTCGTGGCGGGCGCGGTTCGGCGACCTTGGGCGGGCCTCGGGTGGGCCGTTCGGACCGCCGCAGCCGGGTCCGCGGGGTGCGGCGGCGGCGGACCGGCTGGCGGCGTTCTTGGGGAGGGTGCCGGGTGGGGGCGTGCGGTGCCCGCCGGAGCAGGCATTGAGGGCGCCGGAGAGCGTGGGCACGGCTTCACCCAGGCCGTAGGGCACGCTCAGCGCCGACGGGAACGTCAGCGCGATCGTCGTCGTGAAGCCGAGCGCGAGGGAGGAGCCGCGGCGGACGGCGGGCAGCGGCTGCCCCTCGGTCCGGGCCCGGCTGCCGGGGGTGTCGGTGAGGACGACGACATCCGCGTCGACGAGGTCGAGCCGTTCCGGGCTGATCCGGGAGCGGCCCGGGATGGAGGTCTGGGGACCGAAGTCACCTTCGGCGACAGCACGAGCCCGAGCTGCGCGAAGAACACGGCGGAGCGTCGGTGACGCTGCTGATCGTGGTGACGGTGCCGTCGCCGGTCCCGGGTTCGATGGTGAACGTGCGGCCCGCGAACGCGGGGTTCGGGTCCTTCGCGGGTTCGATCCGGGCTTCGACGCCGGCGACGAGGCGGTCGGCTTCGGGCGAGCGGCCCAGCGCGGTGCCGACGCGGCGGGTGGTGACCTGCCAGGTGTCCTTGTGGTACCCGGCGGCCGACGACAGCGTCGGCGCAATGGGGCTGAGGGTCTTGCAGTCCTGCGCAACGCCGGTGCCCAGGATGAGGTCGGGTTTGAGGGCGGCAATGCGCTCGAAAGGCAGCTGCGCGTCGGCGAACAGTTCCGGCGAGTGGCCCCGGCTTCGCCCGTCAGCCACGGCGACCCGGCCGCCCGGCAGGAACTTGTCCAGGTCCGGCGTGATGAGCGGGACGACATCGAGCGCGACGGCCGCGTCGGCGTCGCGGTACTGGCCCGCGGACACCACGCGCTGTGGCGGCCGCGGGATCGTCGCCGTGCCCTCGACACCTTTCACCTCGACCGGGAAGCCCGGTGCCGGCGCACCCCCGGCGTCCGGCGAACCGCCGCTCGCACACGCCGCGAGGGCCGGCCCCGCCGACGGCCCTGCAGCGGCTCGGAGGGCACCGCGCCGCCCCACCAGGCCAGAAGCCATGCGAGGTAGCCATGCCTGTCTTGGCGACGCTCAGCCGCGCTTGACGGCGAACCCGCTCGCCAGCCCGGTCAGCGTCAGCAGCACCCCGACGCCGAGCAGCACCCACGCCCCGAGCCCCGGCGCGATCGCCGCGGCCGGGAAGAGGTCGGCCAGCCCGGGCAGCGTCCGCACCAGGTACCGCACGGCTATCCCGACCACGATCAGCGCCGGCAGTGTCGCGAACGCCAGCACCTCGTCGCTGCGGCGCTTCAGCGCCACCCACCCCAGGGCGACGGCCGCCGCGAGCGCCGCCGCGCACACCAGGCGCAGCGCCAGGCTCAGGTCCGGGCTCGGCACCCCGTCGGGGAACTTCGCAGTCGTGTACCGCACCGCGGGCAGCACCAGGGCCACCCCGCCGACCACCGACGCGGCCAGCACCACGACCGCCCGTGTTCTCCGCAGCGCCCCACCGCCCACGACACCTCCCGCGACCCAGGGGCCCCGAGCCTACCGGTGCCGTTACCGGTTCCACCGCCTCCGGACGGCCGCAGGTGGACGGTCCCGGCCGGTTCAGCCGCGGTCTTCCCGCACCAGGTCCGCGCACTTCTCGCCGATCGCCATCGTCGTGATGCACGGGTTGACGGTCACCAGGAAGGGCATGACCGACGCGTCGGCGACACGCAGGCCGGACACACCGCGCACGCGCAGGCGGGCGTCGACCACCGCCGAGGGGTCGCTGTCCGGGCCCATGCGGGCCGTGCAGGCCGGGTGGTAGACGGTGTTGTGGGTCTTGCGCAGGTAGTCCGCGATCTCGTCGTCCGAGACGCAGTCGCGGCCCGGGGCGAGTTCGGTACCGGCCCATTCGTCCAGGGCCGGCTGCGCGGCGATGTCGCGGGCCAGCCGCACCCCGGCCGTCATGACGCGCATGTCGTGCTCGTCGGTGAAGTAGCGGGGATCGACGCGGGGCTTGTCGCGGAAGTCGCGGGTGCGCAGGCGGACCGTGCCGCGCGAGCGGCTGCGCGTGACGTTCGGCGTGAGGCAGAAGCCGTTCTCCGTGGTGGGGTAGCCGTGGCGCAGCGTGTTCAGGTCGAAGGGCACCGACCCGTAGTGGAACATCAGGTCGGGGCGGTCGAGGCCGTCCTCGGTGGTCGTGAAGATGCCGATCTCCCACCACTGCGTGGACTCCGTGACCATCGGCTGCAGCGCGTCCCACATGACCAGGCCCTCGGGGTGGTCCTCCAGGTTCGAGCCGACGCCCGGCGAGTCCACCAGCACGTCCACGCCCACCTCGCGAAGGTGCTCCTCCGGCCCGATGCCCGACAGCATCAGCAGCTTCGGCGTGTCGATCGCGCCCGAGCTCACGATCACCTCGCGCCGCGCGGTCACCGTCGAATGGTGGATGAGGTCCGGGGCCTGCAGTTCGACGCCGGTACAGCGGCGGCCGTCGAACAACAGCCGCTTGGCCCGGGCGCCCGTGCGCACCTGCAGGTTCGGCCTCGAGTCCAGCACCGGGTGCAGGTACGACACCGAAGCCGAGGACCGGACACCGTCCTCGCGCGCGTTGATCTGGAACCAGTTCGCCCCGTGCGTCACGGTCTTGCCGGAGTTGAACTCCGTCGTCGGGATACCCGCCTGCTCGCACGCCGCGAGCAGCGCAACGCCCGCGGGGTCCTTCGGCGGCACCGACCGGATCGTCACCGGACCCGAGCGGCCGTGGTGCTCACCGGGGCCGTCGTTGGTCTCGAGGCGCTGGTACAGCGGGAAAACGTCCGCGGCCGACCAGCCCGGCAGGCCCAGCGCGGCCCAGTCGTCGAGGTCTTCGGCCGGTGCCCAGAACGCAATGCACGAGTTGTGCGACGAACACCCGCCCAGCACCCGGGCGCGGGCCTGGCGCAGGTACGAGTTGCCGGCCTCCTGCGGCTCCACCAGGTAGTCCCAGTCGTAGCCGGATTCCAGCAGCGCCATCCACTTCGTCAGCTCGAGCACGGCCGGGTCGTCCACATCGGACGGTCCCGCCTCCAGCAGGCACACGGTCACGCCCGGGTCCTCCGAGAGCCGCGCCGCCACCACCGAACCCGCCGTGCCGCCGCCGACCACGACGTAGTCGAACTCGTTCACCGGGAATCCTCCTCATCGGCAAGGGAAAGCGGCCCCGCGCCGTGGTCGGCCAGCACCCCGGTGCGGTGGCGCTGCACGAACCAGTAGTAGGCGAACCCGCCGGCCGCGAAGACACCGACGAAGAGCACCGAACTCCACCGCAGGTACCAGTGGAAGGGCGGGGACGCGTTGTAGATCTCCGTGCGGGGCCAGGCGAGGTTCACGGTCATGGCCAGGCCCCACTGTACGGCCAGTACGTTCACCGGCAGTCCCCAGCGCCCCAGGGAGAACCGCCCTGGCGGGCAGTCCTCGCGCGGCCGGCCGCCACGCAGCCGCTTGACCGGCATCGGCACGGTCACCAGCAGGTACGCGAGGTAGATCAGGACGATCGCGAGGCTCGTCACGGCCGAGAAGATCTGGGTCGAGTTGACGTTCACCAGCAGCAGCGCCACCGCGAGCACGCCGATCACGATCGCGGGCAGCACCGGCGTACCCGACTTCTCGCTCACGCGCGCCAATTTCGAACCGCCGGGCAGCGCGTTGGCCCGCGCCATGGCGAACGCGATGCGGATGGCCGCGGTGTGCACGGGCCAGCACGCACACCGTGATCGCCACGAACACCACGAACAAGAAGATCCGCCCGATCGCCGGCCCGAGCGCGTCGGTCAGCAGGTACTGCAGGCCGATCGTGCCGAGCTCCGGCGCGCGGATGTTGCCGACCGCCATCAGCGCGAACAGGATGATCAACCCGCCGAGCACGAACGACGCCACCAGCGCGCGCAGGATCGCCTTGGGCGCGTTGCGGTGCGGGTCCACGGATTCTTCGCCGAGCGACGCCGCCGTGTCGAACCCGTACATGACGTACGAAGACGCGATGGCCGCGATCAGGAACGCCCCGAGGTAACCACCCGCGTGGCCCGCGCCCGTGCCGTTGGTCTCCGTGACCACGCCGGGGCCACGCACGAAGTGGAACGCGAGGAAGAGCACCAGCAGCACCGCGAAGAGCAGTTCGACGAAGACGCCCGCGCTGTTGATCCGCGCCATCAGCTTCACGCCGAACGCGTTGACCAGCGTGGTGAACACGATCAGGCAAGTCGCGAGCAGCACGCCGTTGGCCGCATCGCTCGAGCCCGAGCCGTCGCCGACGAACTGGAAGAACGACGTGATCTGCGGCAGCGTCCGCTGGTAGGCCAGCGCCGTCGCGGAGATCGACACGATCGAGGCCAGCAGCATCATCCAGCCCGCGAGCCAGGCGACGTGCGGGTTGCTGAGCTTCTTCGCCCAGTTGTAGACCGACCCGGCCAACCGGGTACTGCGCGGCCGGCTCCGCGAAGCTCAGCGCCACCATCAGCTGCCCGCCGAACACCATCGGCCACGACCACCAGTACGCCGGCCCTCTTTCGGAAAGGCCCAGGTAGGAGAGCTGGAAGACCCCGTGAGCACCGAGATGTAGCTGATCCCCGCGGCGAAGGTGTGGAAGCTGCCCAGCGTTCTCTTGAGCTGGTTGGTGTAGCCGAATTCGCTCAGCTCGAGGTCGCTGGTGTCGGTGCTCACGGGCACTGGTCCTTTCGGTGGTTCTCGATCGGACTAGGGCTGGGGGCGGGGCACGGGCGGCAGCGTCAGCCGGCGAACCACTTCTGCGGGCCGGGACGCAGGTTCTGGTAGATGTGCTTGGCCTCCGTGTACTCGGCGAGCCCCGTCGGGCCGAGCTCGCGGCCGAAGCCGGACTGCTTGTACCCGCCCCATTCGGCCTGCGGCAGGTACGGGTGGTAGTCGTTGATCCACACGGTGCCGTGGCGCAATCGGCCGGCCACGCGCTGGGCCTTGGCCGCGTCGTTGGTGAACACCCCGCCGGCGAGCCCGTAGCAGGTGTCGTTCGCGATGCGCACGGCGTCGTCCTCGTCGGTGAAGGTTTCGACGGTCAGCACCGGTCCGAACGATTCCTCGACCACGGCGTTGCTGCCCTGGCGCACGTCGTCGAGGATCGTCGGCAGGTAGTAGAACCCCGACTGCAGCGCGGGGTCGTCGGGCCGCTTACCGCCGGTGCGGAGCACGGCGCCCTCTTCCAGGGCCTTGGCGACGTAGCGCTCCACCTTCTCGCGGTGGGCGGCGGAGATGAGCGGACCGGTCTCGGCGCGCTCGTCGAACGGCCCGCCGAGGCGGATCCGCTCGGCGCGGCGCACCAGCTCGTCGACGAACTCGTCGTGCCACTCGCGCTGCACGATGAGCCGCGCGCCGGCGGAGCAGACTTGTCCGGAGTGCAGGAACACGGCTGTGAGCGCGTAGTCCACGGCCGTCTCGAAGTCGGCGTCGGCGAACACCACGTTGGGGTTCTTGCCGCCGAGCTCCAGTGCCACCTTTTTCACCGTCGCCGCGGCGCCGGCGGCGATGACCCGGCCCGTGGCCAGGCCGCCGGTGAAGGACACCAGGTCCACGTCGGGGTGCTCCGACAGCGGCGCGCCCGCCTCCGGACCGGCGCCGAGCACCAGGTTGGCGACGCCACCGGGCAGGCCGGCCTCGGTCAGCAGCTTCATCAGCATGATCGACGTGTGGGGCGTCAGCTCGCTCGGCTTGAGCACGAACGTGTTGCCCGCGGCCAGGGCGGGCGCGACCTTCCAGCTGGTCTGGAGCAGGGGGTAGTTCCACGGCGTGATGAGGCCGCACACGCCCACCGGCTCGTGCACGATCCGGCTGAACGAGCCGGCGCTGCCGGTGTCGACCACGCGGCCGGCGTCGTTGGCCGCGAGCTTGCCGAAGTAGCGCAGGCAGGCGGCGATGTCGGTCATGTCGTAGCGGCTCTCCACCAGGCGTTTGCCGGTATCGAGCGATTCGGCGCGGGCGAACGCCTCGGCGTCGCGGTCGAGCAGGTCGGCCGCGCGCAGCAGCAGGTCACCGCGCGTGGCGGCGGGGGTCCGGGGCCAGGGCCCGGTGTCGAACGCGCGCCGCGCCGCGGCGATCGCGGCCTCGGTGTCCTCGCGCGTGGCCTCGGCCACCTCGGCGACCGGGGACCCGTCGGCCGGGCACCGGATCTCGCGCCGGCCACCCGCCTTCGCGTCCACCCATTCACCGCCGATGAACAAGTCCGCCATGAGGTCCTCTCGATCTTGATCCGGTTCGGATTATCGTGGCCACTCGCGGTAGCCGCGAGTTGGCCGGAACCCCATGTTCACACCCGACCGTGGTGTTGCGACGGGTGCTCACGTGTGATCCGGGAGCGGGTGCCGCAGCGGTGGTGGCGCCGGTCCGTAGACTGGCCGGATCTGGCGGGAGCGAAGGGAACCAGGCGAGGTGGAGCTGTGACGATGCTGGACTCCGTGCACGGACCGGCGGACCTGAAGCGCATGAGCGTCGAGGACCTCGACGAGCTGGCCGCCGAGATCAGGGACTTCCTCGTCGAGAAGGTGCGGCGTTCGGGTGGCCACCTCGGGCCGAACCTGGGTGTCGTGGAGCTCACGCTCGCGCTGCACCGCGTGTTCGAGTCACCACGCGATGCGATCGTGTGGGACGTGGGCCACCAGGCTTATGTCCACAAGATCGTGACGGGCCGTCACGGTGATTTCGACAAACTGCGCCAGCTCGGTGGCCCGACGGGGTACCCGTCGCGCGCCGAAAGCGAGCACGACCTGGTGGAGAACAGCCACGCGTCCACCGCGCTGTCCTATGTGGACGGTCTGGCGAAGGCGTTCGAGCTGTCCGGCGGCGCCCCGCGCCACGCCGTGGCGGTCGTCGGCGACGGTGCGCTGACCGGCGGCATGTGCTGGGAGGCGCTCAACAACATCGCGGCGAACAAGGACCGCCCGGTCGTCATCGTGATCAACGACAACGGCCGCTCCTACTCGCCGACCATCGGCGGCCTCGCCGACCACCTCGCCTCGCTGCGCCTGCAGCCCGGTTACGAGCGCCTGCTCGACGGCGGCCGCGAGATCCTGCGCAGCACGCCGGTGGTGGGCAAGCCGATCTACGCGGCGCTGCACGCCGCGAAGGCCGGCATCAAGGACGCGCTGAGCCCGCAGGTCATGTTCTCCGACCTCGGCCTCAAGTACCTCGGCCCGGTCGACGGCCACGACCTGGTCGCGCTGGAGAAGGCGCTGCACAGCGCACGCTCGTTCGGCGGTGCGGTGATCGTGCACGTCGTCACCGAGAAGGGCCACGGCTACGCGCCGGCGGTGAACCACCAGGCCGACCAGATGCACCAGACCGACCCGATCGACCCCGAGACCGGGCTGCCGCCGGTGAAGGGCCCGAGCTGGACCGGGGTGTTCGGCGACGAGCTCGCGAAGATCGGCGCCGAGCGCGAAGACGTGGTGGCCATCACGGCGGCGATGCTGCGGTCCACCGGGCTGGAGAAGTTCGCCGACCGGTTCCCGGACCGCTGGTTCGACGTCGGCATCGCCGAGCAGCACGCCGTGACCTCGGCGGCCGGCCTCGCGATGGGCGGCTGCCACCCGGTGGTGGCGGTCTACTCCACGTTCCTCAACCGCGCGTTCGACCAGGTCCTGATGGACGTCGCGCTGCACCGCCAGCCCGTGACGTTCGTGCTCGACCGCGCCGGCATCACCGGTCCCGACGGCCCGAGCCACCACGGCATGTGGGACCTCTCGCTGCTCGGCATGGTGCCCGGCATGCGGGTGGCCGCGCCGCGCGACCCGGGCACCCTGCGCGAGGAGCTGCGCGAGGCAGTGGCCGTTTCCGACGGCCCGACCGCGCTGCGGTTCTCGAAGGGCTCGGTCGGCCCCGACGTGCCGGCCCTCGAGCGCCTCGGCACGGTCGACGTGCTGCGCCGCCCGCGCGAGACCTGCACGCCGGACGTGCTGCTGGTCGCCGTGGGTTCGTTCGGCAAACTGGCCCTCGCGGTCGCCGATCGCTTGGCCGACCAAGGCATCGGCGTGACCGTCGTCGACCCGCGCTGGGTCGTCCCGGTGCCCGCCGAGCTGGTCGCCCTCGCGGAGCAGCACCGCCTCGTCGTGACCGTCGAGGACAGCGGCCGCCACGGCGGCTTCGGCTCCGCCCTCGCGGCCCTCCTGCGCGACGCCGACTGCGACGTCCCGCTGCGCGACCTGGCCGTCCCGCAGACCTTCCACGAGCACGGCACGCGCGACCAGGTTCTCGACCGCGTCGGCCTCACCGCCCAGAACGTCGCGCGGCGCATCACGGAGTGGGCGTCCGGCCGCCTGGGCTCGGCGCAGGACGTCCCGGCGGAGAACCCGCGGGGCTGATCACCGGCAGAGCTGATCGAACGGCGGGTTTCCTTCGGGGAATCCGCCGTTTCCGTCTTGCCCGTTGCCTCGACAGGGTTCGTGTGGGTGGCCGACGCCAGAAATAAAGGAGCCCCAGGCGCGTGCAAGCAGAGGCGACACTGGGGCGTTCGAGGTAAACGATGACATCACTCAGTGAATTCTGTCGAAGTCGATCGGCCTGCGGTCTGGAGCATGCTGTCCGAACCGCGGATGGCCCCCTACCTGGCCCAGGCCGACGGTGATCGAGCCGTCGCTCTTGCTCTGTATGAATGGAGCGCACGCACGTCCTCGGCGGCCTTCCACACGGTAGGCCACTGGGAAGTGTTGCTCCGGAATGCTCTGGACCGTTGTCACCGGGAGCACCATCGCGAGGATGAGTACGGGATTCCGTGGTTCCTGTTGCCCACTCCGGGTGGAGACCACGTGGCTGAGGCAGTCGCCACTGTGAGACAGCGCCTCAGGCCTCAGCGTCAAGAGACCCGGCACCAGATCATCGCCGGCCTCAGCTTCGGCCTTTGGTCGGGGTTGCTCGGAGTCAAGGACGAGGACCTTTGGCGCGACTGCCTGCATCGTGCGCTTCCCCTTTCGAACGGCAAACGCAAGCAAGTCGCCGTGGCGGTCGAGCGCGTCCGGAGGTTCAGAAACCGATTGTCGCATCACGACTCGGCGATCAACGTCGACATCCCGTTCGAAGTGCGCCACGTGCTGGAGCTCGCCTCCTACATCGACGACGCGGCCGCTCAGTGGCTGAAGAGGTGCAGCCGCGTCCTGGCTGTCTACGCAGAGCGGCCGGTTACCGCCGACGACACCGTCGTTGTGCCCGCGAAGAACGCGTGGTCGTTGTATGAGAGCTGCCGCGCCTACGTGTGCCAGGCTGGACGTGGTTTCCGGCCGGGTCAGCGCCTCGCGTTCTACGCAGACCGCGAAGTGAAGCGAGAGGTTCCCGCCGTCCTGCATCGTCGTGACAACGTCGAGTGGACCGATGTGTCAGCGAGCAAGCTTCGTTCGTCAACCGATCGATTCGATCGGAAGATCGCCGCGGTCATCGACGCCTCCTCTGCTGTGTGGGCCGACGGGCGCTACCAAGTGTTCTTGCTCACCGGGCCGGGTCACCCCGATCACCGTCAACTGAGTAGGTCGTTGCCGCACGAAGGCAGCGGCCGGGGTACAGCGTTCGTGCAGCAGCAGAGGTACGTGTCGCTCCACTCGTTGGAAACCGCGACGTCAACGGCCGACTTGTGAGACGACCTGCTGCTCGAGCTCGGTGGTCTTCTCGCTCGTCCGCACCTCACCCGAACCGCGGGTCACGTCTCGCGTAGTGCCCTCGAGCTGCCGGCGGCGCCGCGAACTCCTCCGCGCGGGTTTCGAGCGCCGGCCGGCTTCAGCAGCGCGGTGTGGCGTTCGGTCGGAGTGCTGTGCGCCGCGTGCGGAACGCCCGCGCGGCGGCGGTCATCGCTTTGTCGACTTCGGCCTGTCCGGAGAGGACGCTCGTGCCGGACGCCTCGCCGGTCGCGGCGTAGCTGAGCGTGCCCGCGCCGGCGGGGGAGCCGGCGCCGAAGTTCAGCACGTGGGTCCCCGCTACTCCAGGTGGGTCGGGGCGAACATCTTCAGCACAGCGGGCAGTACGACCACCGACGGACCCGGCGTGCGCAGCGCCTTCGCGAGATTCGCGCCCACGGAGTCCAAGGTGGACAGCACGCCCGGGACGCCGAACGACTCGGCCAGCGCCACGAAGTCGGGCCGCGTCAGTTCGGTGGCCGTGGTCTCGCCGAACGCGCCGGTGAGGTACTCGCGCAGGATGCCGTAGCCGCCGTCGTCGATGATGAGCCAGGTGACGTCGAGCCGGTGCTGTTTCGCGGTCGCCAATTCGGCCAGGCCGTACACCGCGCCGCCGTCACCGGAGACGGCCAGTGCCGGGACGCCCCGCAGCGGCCGCGCCGAGAGCGCCGGGCAAGCCGTAGCCGAGGCCGCCGGCGCCCTGCGCGGTGTGGATCGGCGCGCCGTCCGGGCGCCACGCCGACCACGCCCGGTAGGCGCCGATCGTCATGTCCCAGAACGTCTGTGCGCCGCGGGGCAGGGCGGCGCGGAGGTCGTCGGCGAGCTTGCGCTGCGCGTCCAGGTCCTGCTCGGCCAACCGGGTTTCGACGCGGCCGAGCAGTTCGGCCACTGCCGCTTCGGCACGCCCGTCGGCGGCGCGGGCGGGAACCTCCAGCGCCCGCAGGAAGAACCGCACGTCGGCGTGGACGCCGAGCGCGGGGCAGTTCGACTCGAGCTTCCCGAGGTCGGCTTCGACCTGGATCACGCGGCCGCGCGGCGCGAACTCGCGGTGTTGCTCGACAGCTCGCCGAGCGCGGACCCGAGCGCCAGCAGCACGTCGGCGGCGGCGAGGAACTCCGTGGTGTGCCAGTCCTCCAGCCACGACCGCGCCGACAGCTCGTGGTCCCAGCCGAACACGCCCTTGCCGCCGAAGGTCGACACCACGGGTGCGCGGAGCGCTTCCGCGAGCGCGCGCAGCTCGTCGTGGGCGCTGGACCGCAGTGCGCCGCCGCCGGCGAGGATCACCGGGTTTCGCGCTGCCGCAAGGAGTTTCGCCGCCTCGGCCACCAGGTCCGGCAGCGGTTCGAGCGGCGCGGGCGCGGCCGGGACCGCGCTCAGCGGCGGCAGTGCGGCCGGCGCGAGCAGCACGTCCTGCGGGATCTCAACCCACACCGGCCCATACGGCGCCGTCGCCGCGACCGTCCACGCTTCGCGCAGCGCCGTCGGGATCTGGCTCGCGGTGCGGACCACGTGCACGGACTTCACCACGTCGCGAAAATCGCTGCTGGTCGGGCAGCTCGTGCAGGTAGCCGTGCCGTCCGCCACCGAGCCCGCCGACGGGGACCTGGCTCGAGATCCCCAGCACCGGCACCGACGCCGCGCGCGACTCCTGCAGCGAGGCCAGCGTCAGCAGCGCGCCCGGGCCGGTCGACACGACCATCGGCGTGACCGGCACCGGCCCGTGGGGATCCGCGGCGAGCCGGGCCCGCGCGAAGCCGTCGGCCGCGAACGCGAGGTTGTTCTCGACCCGCGAGCCGACCACACGCACGTCGCCGGCGCGGCGCAGCGCCTCGAACAGGCCCAGCGCGTGCTGGCCCGGCAGGCCGAACACCGTGTCCGCGCCGAGCGCCCGCAGCGTCTCGACGACGACACCGCCCCCGATCCGAGTTGCCCGCGCCTCGCCGGCGCTCGGTCCGGCACTCGCCGAACGCGCTGTGCTGGGTGATTCGCTCATTCGTTCTTCCCCAGAGCCAGCAGGCTCACCAGGTCGTAGGCCACGTGCGAGACCGCGATCGCGGTGATCTCGGCGTGGTCGTAGGCGGGCACGAGTTCGACGGCGTCGGCGCCGACCAGGTGCAGATCGCGGTGCCCGCGCAGGATCTCCAGCAGTTCACGGCTCGTCATGCCGCCGGCCTCGGGCGTGCCGGTGCCCGGGGCGTGGGCGGGGTCGAGCACGTCGATGTCCACCGACACGTACAGCGGCCGGTTGCCGATGCGCTGGCGCAGTGCGTCGACGGTCTCGTCGATCCCGCGGCGCAGCACGTCGCCGGAGGTGACGATGCCGAAGCCGAGCCGGCGGTCCTCCTCGAGGTCGCGCTTGCCGTAGAGCGGACCGCGCGTGCCGACGTGCGAAAGCGCGCTGGTGTCGCGGATTCCTTCCTCGACGGCGCGCCGGAACGGCGTGCCGTGCGTGTAGGGCTCGCCGAAGTAGGTGTCCCACGTGTCCAGGTGCGCGTCGAAGTGCAGCAGCGCCACGGGACCGTGCTTCTTCGCCGCCGCACGCAGCGGCGGCAGCGCGATCGTGTGGTCGCCGCCGACCGTCACCAGCCGCGTGCCGCCGGCGCTGAGGTCTTCGGCGTCCTGCTGCACCTTGTCGATGGCTTCGCCGATGTTGAACGGGTTCACGGCGAGGTCGCCCGCGTCCACCACCTGCCGCTGCTCGAACGGCGACACGTCCAGCGCCGGGTGGTAGGGCCGCAGCAGCCGGCTCGCCTCCCGTACCGCGGCGGGGCCGAAGCGCGCGCCCGGCCGGTAGGACACGCCGGAGTCGAACGGCACACCGACCACGGCGACGTCGGCGTGCGCCACCTCGTCGAGCCGCGGCAGCCGTGCGAACGTCGCGAAGCCGGCGAAGCGCGGGACGCGCGACGAGTCGAGCGGGCCGATCGGGGGCAGGTCACTCACTGCGGGTTCTCCTGGTTCTCGTCGGTTCAGGCTTGCGCGGTGGCGGGGGATTCCGAAGACACGCCGGTCGCTTCGGCTTCGGCCGCGGACCCGATCCGGCGCCGCGTCCAGACCGTCAGGATGCTTTCGGGCGTGCGCGGCGTCGCGAGGCTCACCGCGACGTACACGACGAGGCTCGCGCCGGGACCCCAGTAGATCGGGCTGTTGGCGGCGACACCGTCGACGGATCATGAACGCGATCAACGAACCCGGTGCCGGCCACCATCGACGCGCACGCGCCCTGCCGCGTGCCGCGCTGCCAGAACAAGGCGCCGATGATCGTCACCAGCAGGCCGCCGACGAGAATGTCTAGGCGATGGTGAGCGCGTCGACCACGTCGTCGACGACCATCGCGAGGCCGATGGCGACGATCCCCAGTACGAGCATGGTGATCCGGTTGCGCAGGACTTCGCCGCCCTTGAGACCGATCTTGCGCAGCAGGTCCGACGTCGTGGTGGTCGAGCACGCGATCAGCGCGCCGCTGGAGGTCGACATGAGCGCCGACAGAGCGGCCGCCAGCACGAGCCCGCGCACGCCGGTGGGCAGCAGCCGTTCGGCGATGGTGGCGAACGCGTCGTGTGCGCTGCCGAGGTCGGGGTAGAGGACCTTCGCGGCCGTGCCGATGAGCGCCGGCCACACCGTAGACGAGGCAGTACACGCCCGAGATGATGCCGCCGCCGGTCGCGCCGCGCGGCGTGCGCGCGGTGAAAACGCGCTGCCAGATGTCCTGCCCGATCAGCAGGCCGAAGGTGTAGATGAGGAAGTACGTGAGGATGGTGCCGCCGCCGATCGAGGTGAACTCGAAGTGGGTGCCGTCGAGCTTCGCGGCCATCCCGCCGAACCCGCCCGCGGACACCAGCGCGACGGGCAGCAGCACGAACAGGATGCCGACGGTCTTGATCACGAACTGCGCGATGTCGGTGAGCGTGATCGACCACATGCCGCCGAGCACCGAGTACACCACCACGATCGAACCGCCGATGGCGATGCCCGCCCAGCCGGGATCGAAAAGAGGGCCTTGAAGATCGACGCGAACGCCAGCGTCGAGGTCACGGTGAGCATGAGCGTGTAGCCCCACATCACCACGCCGGAGACCGCGCGGGTGCGCCCGCCGTAGCGCAGGTCGAGCATTTCGCCGACGGTGTAGACGCGCAGCCTCACCAGTCGCCGCGCGAACACCGCGTGGAGCACGAGGATGCCGGCGCCGATCGTGACCACCAGCCACGCGCCGGAGACACCGTAGGCGTAGCCGAGCTTCACACCGCCGACCGTCGACGCGCCGCCGGGCACGATGGCCGACATCGTGCCCGAGTACATGAACCAGCCCAGCCGCCGGCCCGCCACGAGGTAATCGGGCTTCGTCTTCGCCGGCCGCAGGCCGAGCCGGCCCACGCCGATCATGCCCGCGATATACAGCGCGATCACCGCGTAGTCGCCGCCCACGGTGTACTCCTCGGTCGTCTGCGGGATGTGCGGGCCACCGTAGGTTCGCCCGCCACCCCTGCGGCATGGGACGATCCGACCAAGAACCGTGGAAAGCCGGGATGGAACGGCCCAGAACCTCGAGTACGAGTCCGCTGAGGTGACCGTGCCGCTACGGACCGTCATCGGCGACCCGCAGCTCGCGCTCGACGTGCCGGTGCGCTGGGCCCACGTGAGCGAGCTCGACGATCCGGCGCCGTATCTGCTGGGCGCCGAACTGGTGCTCACCGCGGGGGTCAACCTGCCCCGCGAAGCCGACCGATACGTCCGGCGGCTGCGTGACGCCGGTGTGACCGCGCTCGATTTCGGCCTCACGCCGACGGTGTCGGAGACGCTGCCGGAACCGCTGCGTGACGCGTGCGTGCGGCACGGCCTGCCGCTCGTCGTCGTGCCACCGCGCACGCCGTTCCTGGCGATCAGCCGGGCCGTCGCGGTCTCGCTCACCGAAGCGGGACAACGGGAACAGCGCCAGACGGCAGCCGCGTGGGAAGCGCTGACGCGCGCCGCCGGCGACGGCATGGGCGCGCTCGTGACAGCGCTGGCGGCCCGGCTGCGCGGCTGGGTGGCGCTCGTCGGGCCGGTCGGCGAGCACGTGGCCGGGCACGCCGCCCCGCAACCGCTGCCGCCGGAGGTGACCGAGCTGCTCGCCACGCTGCGTGCGGGCACCGGCGTCCGCAGTGCGACCACCGAACTGGCCGACGGCACGTACGTGGTGGCGCAGCCGGTGTACCCGCAGGCGACGGCGGCACCTGCTCGTGCTCGGGCGGCGGCGCCGATTCGACGGCGGCGCCCGCTCGATCCTGGCCGTCGGCGCGGCGCTGCTCGGGCTCGTCGGCCGCACCGGCTCCGACACGGCCGAACTCGGAGCCGCGGCCACGGGACTGCTGCTCGGCCAGGGCGGCGCGACCGGGCTCTCGGCGGTGCTGGGTTCGGCGCGGGCCCGGCTCGTCGCCGGTGTCGCGCACC
The DNA here is from genome assembly GCF_016889705.1 of Amycolatopsis sp. FDAARGOS 1241. Taxonomy (NCBI): domain Bacteria; kingdom Bacillati; phylum Actinomycetota; class Actinomycetes; order Pseudonocardiales; family Pseudonocardiaceae; genus Amycolatopsis; species Amycolatopsis sp. FDAARGOS 1241. The sequence continues at coordinate 6,513,851 of NZ_CP069526.1, read as the reverse complement.
GCCGGGGCCCGGACGAGGTCGCCGTGTGGCACGACTGGCTGCGCGCCCGGCTCGACACCCCGCTCGTCCAGGTGCTGCCGGGGCCGCGGTTCCTCGCCGTGGTGACCGCGGTGCCCGCCGGCCTCGACGGGTTGCGCGAACACGGCTGGCTCGCCGTGGCGCGCTCTCCGGTCCCTGCCGACGGGTTGCCGGGCGCGCTCGCCGAAGCGGAACTGTTGCTGGCGCGGGCGCGAACACTGGGTCGGCCGGTCGTGGCCGAGACCGATCCGCTCGGCTTCGACGTGCTGGTTTCCCCGGACGCGGCGGGGCAATTCGCCGTTCGGGTGCTCGCCCCGTTGCGGGAGCTGGACCGGAGGCAGGACCGGGAGCTGGTGCGGACACTGCGGACGTGGCTCGGGGCACCATGGCGGCCGGGACCGCACGGCCGCGGAGCTCGGCGTGCACCGCAACAGCGTCCGGCACCGGATCGGACAGGCGGAGCGGGCATTGGCCGTGGATCTCGCCGATCCGGAGACGCGGATGCGGCTGTGGTTCGCCTTGCGGTGGTCCACAGCCTGAGTGTCCATTCCGGTCTCTCAGGTGCTCTCAGGAAACTGTGGGATTGTGGACTCGTGCGTGTTCTGGTAGTCGAAGACGAAGAGCCCTTGGCCGACGCGATCGCCCGCGGCCTGCGTCGCGAGGGCATGGCGGTGGACGTCGCCCTGACGGGTGACGATGGGCACGAGAAGTCAACCGTGACGCGGTACGACGTCGTGCTGCTCGACCGCGACCTGCCCGGGATGTCGGGCGACGAGCTGTGCCGCGAGATCGTCGCGTCCGGCGAGCTCACGCGGGTGCTCATGCTCACCGCGAGCAGCTCCGTCTCCGACCGCGTCGACGGCCTGTCGCTCGGTGCCGACGACTACCTCGCGAAACCCTTCGCGTTCCCCGAGCTCGTCGCCCGCGTGCGCGCGCTCGGCCGCCGCGCAACCCCGGCCGCGCCGCCGCTGCTGACCGCCGGCGACGTGGAGCTGGACCCGGCGAAGCGCACCGTGCGCCGCGCGAGCGGGCCGATCGAGCTGACGCGCAAGGAATTCGGCGTGCTCGAGGTGCTGCTGTCGGCGTCGGGGTCCGTGGTGAGCAGCGAAGAGCTGCTGGAGCGCGTGTGGGACGAGAACGCCGACCCGTTCACCACGACCGTGCGGGTCACTGTGATGACCCTGCGGAAGAAGCTGGGCGAGCCGGGCATCATCGAGACCGTGGTGGGTTCGGGCTACCGGGTTCCGGTCGCGGAGGCCGGCGCGGAGTGAACCTGCCCGGCACACGCAGCCTGCGGGCCAGGGTCACGATCCTCGCGACCGTACTCGTGGCCGCGGCCGGGCTGCTCCTGCTGTGGCTGGCGTGGTCGCTCGTGGGCGACGCGGTGGACGCCGTGCCGCACATGCCACCCGGCACGGTCGTGCGGGTGGACGGCGTGGACGTCGACGCGTCCACGCTCGCGCAGCACCTGCGCACCCACGCGGTGAACCGGGTGCTGCTGTTCGGATCGCTGGCGTTCTGCTTCGTCGTGGCCGCGGCGGCGATCCTGGCTTGGACCTTCACCTCGCGCGTGCTGCTGCCGCTGCGTGAGATCACCGGCACGGCGCAGCGGCTGTCGGTGGAGTCGCTGGGGGAGCGCATCGGCGAGGTCCGCTCGCGCGACGAGCTCGCCGAGCTGGCCCGCACGTTCGACGACATGCTCGACCGCCTGCAGGCCGCGTTCGACGCGCAGCGCCACTTCGTCGCCAACGCCAGCCACGAGCTGCGTACGCCGCTTTCGGTCATCCGCACGGAACTCGACGTGACGCTGTCGGACGAGCACGCCGACGAAGCCGAGCTGCGCCGCATGGGCGGCGTGGTGCGCGACGCCACGGAACGCGCGGGCCAGCTCGTGAATTCACTGCTGCTGCTGGCTCGCACGGACGGTGCGGGGCTCGTCGTCCGGGAACCCGTGGACCTGGCCGTGCTCGTCGACCGCGCGTGGGCGGCGGTGCGGGCGGAGGCGTCTTCGCGAGGCCTGCGCGCCGAGTTCTCGTTGACCGGCGCACCCGCTTTCGGCGACCCCGCCCTGCTGGAACGGATCGCGGGCAACCTCGTCGAGAACGCCGTCCGCCACAACGTCGACGGCGGCTGGCTCGAAGTGAGCACGCGGCCCGGCCCGCAGTGGGCGACGCTGCGCGTGCGCTCCTCGGGCGGGCTGCTGGACCCGGCGGCCGTGCCGGTGCTGTTCGAACCGTTCCGCCGCGCCGGGGTTGCCCGCACGGCCCGCTCGGGTGCCGGCCTGGGCCTGTCCATCGTCCGCGCCGCCGTGCAGGCCCACGGGGGCGCGATCTCCGCGGAACCGGTGGTGGGCGGGGGGTTGACGGTCACAGTGCACCTGCCGGTGGGCCCGGCCCGGTAACGTTCCCGCGCTGTTCGGTGATGATCGTGCGTGGGGATTCGCATGTGGCGCGGGCTGGCGCCGGTCCTGGTGGTTGCGCTCGGTGCGGGTGTGGGGCTGGCCTTCGCCGTGGCCACGGTGGTCCGGCCGGACCCGCTGCCGGTGGACCGCACGCCGGTGCCGCTGGCCGCGCACCAGCCGTGCCGGGACGTCCAGGTGTACTTCGACACCGACGAAGAGATGACCCGCGCCGCCGCCTCGTTCCACGACGACGCCGACGCGCGCCTGGTCTTCGTCGAGACCAAACACGACTCGTACCTCTCACTGCGCGACGGCTTCAAGGACCACCCCGAGATGCTGAACGGCCTGGGTGGCGAGGAGAGCTCGCCGGCGGTCGTCACCGTGCTGCCGCTGCCGGCCACCGACCTCGCCGCCTACACCGCCCGGCTGAAGGCCCGGTTCCCGCGGGCGCAGGACGTCTACTCCATGGACGTCAACGCCTTCAACAAGATGTTCGGCAAACCCCGCGACGGCCGGACGTGCCCGCGTGCGGGGGAGTTCTGACCGGGACTGGTCCCGGCCGGGTGTGTGATGATCGCCCCATGAGGATTCGCATCTGGCGCCGGCTCGCCCGGGTGCTGGTGCTCGCGCTCGGCGCGGGCGCCGACCTGGCCGTCGTCGCCGCGGCGATCGTGCGGCCGGCTCCGCTGCCGGTGGACCGCACGCCGGTGCCGCTGCCCGGGCACCGGCCGTGCGCGTGTTCTTCGACGCCGGTACCGACAGGCGCGATGTCGACGCCGAGGTGCGGAAGGCGGCCGCGGTGCTCGCCGACGACCCCAAGGCGCGCCGCGTGTGCACCGAGACCCAGGCGGAGGCCTGGGTGCGCTTCCAAAATGGTCAAGGACCGGCGCGACCTGCTGGCCGAGGCGAGTCAGGAGAACAACATGCCGGCCACGGTGACCGTGGTTCCCGTGCCGGGCATCGACCTCACCGCCTACGCGGCGGAACTCGCCAAGCGGTTCCCGGCCGCGAAGATCGCCCAAACCTACGATCTGAACGCCGTCCGCGATCGGGTGGCGCCGGACAAGCGGGGCGCGGCGTGCCCGCGCGCGGGCGAGTTCTGACGGGGCAGGAGGAATCCGGCGAAAACCGCCGCGCCGAGTGGCCGGACCGGGGCGGCCGTCCACACAGGACAGCCACCCCGGTCTCGATCAGGCGACCGGAACCGAAGCGACACCCGGAGCCAGGAACGGCTTGCCGTTCACGCGCTCCGACACGCCCGCGCGGTCCAGGTACGGCGTGATGCCACCGAGCCAGAACGGCCAGCCCGCACCGAGAATCAGGCAGAGGTCGATGTCCTGCGCTTCCGCGACCACACCCTCGTCGAGCATGATGCGGATTTCCTCGGCGATGGCGTTCAGCGCGCGGTCGCGGACCTGCTCGGCCGTGGACGGCTCGTCGCCCTGTGTCCACAGTTCGGCGACCTCCGGGTCGACGGACGCGGTGCCCGACGAGTCCCAGGTCCAGACGCCCTTCTTGCCCGCCTGCACGAACTTCGCGAGGTTCTCGCTCACGGTGAAGCGGTCCGGGAACGACGCGTGCAGCGTCTCGCCCACGTGCAGCGCGATCGCCGGTCCGACGAGCTGCATCAGGTTCAGCGGCGACATCGGCAGGCCGAGCGGCTCGAGCGCCGAGTCGGCGACGTCGAACGGTGTGCCCTCGTCGACCGCCACCAGCACCTCGCCGAGGAAGCGCAGCAGCAGCCGGTTCACGACGAACGCCGTCGCGTCCTTCACGAGCACGCTCGACTTCTTCAGCTGCTTGCCGACCGCGAACGCCGTCGCCAGGGCCGCGTCGTCGGTCTTCTCGCCGCGCACGATCTCCAGCAGCGGCAGCACGGCCACCGGGTTGAAGAAGTGGAAGCCCACCACGCGCTCGGGGTGCTGCAGCTTCGAGGCCATCGCGGTGATCGACAGCGACGACGTGTTCGTCGCGAGGATCGCCTCGGGCGAAACGTGCTGCTCCAGCTCCGCGAACACCTGCTGCTTCACGCCGAGTTCCTCGAACACCGCTTCGATCACGAAGTCGGCGTCGGCGAACGCGGCCTTGTCGAGCGAACCCGTGACCAGCGCCTTGAGCCGGTTCGCGCCGTCCGGCGACACCCGCTTCTTGGCGAGCAGCTTGTCGATCTCGCCGTGGACGTAGCCCACGCCCTTGTCGATCCGCTCCTGGTCGACGTCCGTGAGCACCACCGGCACCTTGAGGCGTCGTACGAACAGCAGCGCGAGCTGGCTCGCCATCAGGCCCGCACCGACGATGCCGACCTTGTCCACCTTGCGCGCCAAGGACTTGTCCGGCGCACCGGCCGGCCGCTTGGCGCGCTTGTTCACGAGGTTGAACGAGTACAGCCCGGCGCGCAGCTCGTCGGACATCAGCAGCTCGGCCAGACCATCGGTCTCGGCGGCGTACCCGCGGTCGAGATCGTTCTCCCGCGCCAGCTCCAGCAGCTCGACGGCCTTCGTCGCGCCCGGCGACGCGCCGTGCGTGCGACCGTCCACGATGGACTTCGCCCGCGCGATCGCCGCGTCCCAGCCGGCGCCGCGGTCGATCTCGCGCCGCGCCGGGGTGACCTCGCCGTTGACGACCTTGGCGAGCCACAGCAGCGACTGCTCGAGGTAGTCGGCCGAGCCGAACACCTCGTCGACGATGCCGAGCTCGGCCGCCTGCTTCACGTTCAGCATCTTGTTCTGCGCCAGCGCGTTCTCGATGATCACCGTGACGGCGGCATCCGCGCCGATGAGGTTCGGCAGCAGCTGCGTGCCGCCCCAGCCCGGGAACAGGCCGAGGAACACCTCCGGGAACGCGATCGCGGCGGTGTTCTCCGACAGCGTGCGGTAGTGGCACGACAAGGCGAACTCGAGCCCGCCGCCCATCGCCGCGCCGTTGACGAAGCCGAACGTCGGGATCGCGGAATCGGTCAGGCGGCGGAACACCTCGTGGCCGGTCTCGGCGATCTTGCGCGCCAGCGCCGGGTCCGCCACGGCCTCCACACCGGACAGGTCCGCGCCGACGGCGAAGACGAACGGCTTGCCGGTGACCGCGATCGCCGCGGGCTCGGCCACGAACGCCGTGTCCAGCGCCGCGTTGAGCGACACCAGACCCTGCGGGCCGAACGTGCTCGGGCGCGTGTGGTCGTGGCCGTTGTCGAGCGTGATCAGTGCGACCGGCTTGTCGAGCCCGGGCACCTTCACCAGGCGCGTGACGGCGGTGGTCACGACTTCGTCCGGGAACGCGGCCTTGGCCTCTTCAGCGGTGAACATCACTTCGCCCCCTCGTACGCCGGGTTCTCCCAGATCACGGTGCCACCCATGCCGATGCCGATGCACATCGTCGTCATGCCGTAGCGCACGTCGGGGCGCTCGGCGAACTGGCGCGCCAGCTGCGTCATCAGCCGCACGCCCGACGAGGCCAGCGGGTGGCCGCACGCGATCGCGCCGCCCCACTGGTTCACGCGCGGGTCGTCTTGGTCGATGCCGAAGTGGTCGAGGAACGCCAGCACCTGCACGGCGAACGCCTCGTTGATCTCGAACAGGCCGATGTCGTCGATCGACAGGCCGGTGCGCTTGAACAGCTTCTCCGTGGCCGGGATCGGGCCGATGCCCATGACCTCCGGCTCGACGCCGGCGAAGGAGTAGCCGACCAGCCGCATCGCGGCGGGCAGGCCGAGCTCGCGCGCGGTCTCCTCGTCGGCGATGATCGACGCGGTCGCGCCGTCGTTGAGGCCGGCCGCGTTGCCCGCGGTGATGCGCCCGTGCGGGCGGAACGGCGTCTTGAGCTTCGCCAGCCCTTCGACGGTCGTGCCCGGCCGGGGTGGTTCGTCCTCAGTGGCCAGTCCCCAGCCGAGTTCCTTCGACCGGATCGCGACGGGAACCAGCTCGGGGCCGATCTTGCCGGCCTTCACGGCCTCGGCGTAACGCTCTTGGCTGCGCGCGGCGTAGGCGTCGGTGCGTTCTTTGGTGATCTCCGGGAACCGGTCGTGCAGGTTCTCGGCGGTCTGGCCCATGACGAGCGCCGTCGGGTCCACGAGCTTGTCGGCGATGATGCGCGGGTTGGGGTCCACGCCCTCACCCATCGGGTGGCGGCCCATGTGCTCGACGCCGCCCGCGATGGCGATGTCGTAGGCACCGAAGCCGATCCCGCTCGCGACGGTGGTCACGGCCGTCATGGCGCCGGCGCACATGCGGTCGATCGCGAAGCCCGGCACGGACTTCGGCAGGCCGGCCAGCAGCGCCGCCGTGCGCCCGATCGTGAGGCCCTGGTCGCCGATCTGCGTCGTCGCCGCGATGGCGACGTCGTCCACCCGCTCGGGCGGCAGCTCGGGGTGCCGCCGCAGCAGCTCGCGGATGGCGTTGACCACGAGGTCGTCCGCCCGGGTCCCGGCGTAGATGCCCTTGTCGCCCGCCTTGCCGAAGGGGGTGCGTACCCCTTCGACGAACACGACGTTCCGTACCCCTCGCGCGGTCGGCGCGAGCGGCGGCGTAACTGGTGCGGCCACGAATGCTCCTGAAGTAGACAGAAATCCTGTCCGCACGATAGCCCTTGTTACCCATGAGTAACCAGTGGAGTGGCCCGGACGAGTGGGGTACGGCACACTCCCGCGCACCTGACATACTTCGCAGCGTGGACAGAACCTCCCGGTGGCGCTTCGGAGCCCGGCCCGTCGACGAGGTCGGTGCGCTGCGCGCGGCTGCGGGGCGGCTGCGGGGCCGATCCGGCGCGCGCGACCTCACCGAGCTCCTCCAGGTGGGCGTAGCGCTCGGCGAGCGCGGCGAATGGCGCGACGCCGAGCAGGTCTTCCGCGAGCTCGTTCCGCCCGCGACCGCCGAGTTCGGGGCGCAGGGCAAGCTGACGCTGACGGTCTGGCAGTACCTCGCGCTGTCGTGGTCCGGGCAGGGCCGGCCCGACGAGGCGGTGCCGTTGCTGGCCGAGACGGAGGGCGTCTTCGAACAGGTCTGGGGCGCCGAAGCCGAGACGATCGGCTGCCGCCGCGCGCTGGTCGAGGTCCTGGGCGTCGCCGACCGGGTCGACGAGCGCGTCGCCGCGTCGGCCTCGCTCGTCCGCTACTGCGCTGCTGAGCTGGGCGACGAGGACCCGCTGACCGTCGGCGTGCGCTTCGCGGACGTGGTCGCGCTCTGCGACGCGGACCGCCAGGACGAGGCGCTGCGCGAGATCGACGAGAAGATCGTCCCGTTCCTGCGCAAGTCCGCCGACCTCGACCGCGCAGAGGCCACCCGTCTGACGATCACCGCCGAACGCGGCGCCGCCGTCCTCGAGCCCCTGCGCGCCCTCGCCGACCGCCACCCCCGCGACGGCTTCCACCGCCAGTGCCTCGCCGACACGCTCGTGCTCACCGGCGACCACCCCGCCGCGGCCGGCCTCCTGGGTCCCCTCGTCGCCGACGGCTGGGGCGGGTGGCGCCAGACGCTGCGCAACCGCGGCACGCTGGCCCAGGTGCACCCGGATCCGGAGGTGGCGGCGTTCCACGCGCGGGCGGTGCTGGCCGCGGGCGCGTGGCCGGCGGGGCACCCGGAACTGGTTGCCGCGCAAGAGGTCCTGGACCGCTGGGGCTGAGCTCAGCGGATCCACTCGCGCAGTGACCCGTCGCGCAGCTCGGCGAAGCGGCCGGTGCGCGGGTCGGCGGCAGTGGGCCGGAAACCGGGGGCGAACGCGATCCGGGAGCCGTCCGCCGGGTCCCAGACCTCGAAGCCCTCGGCGGCGGTCACGTACAGCAGGTCTTCGACCGCCCACATCGGACCGTCCGGGCCCGCGAAGAGCCCGCGGCTCTCCCGGGTGACCGGGTCGGACAGCTCGACCCCGTCGATGGTTTCGCCGTGGTCCGGGCCGGGCTGGTGGACGGCCAGGAGATCGTCGCCCAGCCAGGCCATCGGTGTGTCCACCCGAACCCGCGGTCGGCCAGCGGCTGCGGATCTCGTGGTGCGCGAGCGTCGCCGGAGAGCCAGGCCGCCGCGTCGATCACGCTGGGGACGCCGACCGGGTGCCAGACCCAGCCCTCGTCGACGAGCCAGCGACCGGACGGGCTCGGCGTGAGGCCGCCGTGGAAGTGGTCCGGGTCTTCACCGTCCAGCGGGATCCGGTCGCCGGTCTCCGCGGCGAAGAGGTCGAGGCGGTTCCACGCCGTGGCGGCAGTGGAGTGGCCGGGTAGGAATGCGAACGGGAACCGCACCAGCTCGCTGTGGTAGTCCTCGTGGTGGAGCCGCCGCACGACCTCGCCGGTGCGGGTCGCGAGGACCACGCCGTGGCTGCCGTAGTCGCAGACCACAGCGGCCCGCTCGCCGTCTGTGGACGTGTGCAGAGCCGGCGTCGGTTCGTGGTGCCGGGACTCGGGCGAGCCCTCGGCGGGCAGCAGGATCGGCCCGCTGACCGATCGGGGGCCGTCTTCGTCGGGATAGCCGCGAGACCTTCGGCGGTCAGGGCGAGCCAGCCGTCCGGCAGGGGAGCGAGGCAGCGGTCGCCGAGCGGGACGACCGAGCACGCTCGCCTGGCCACCGGCCGCCGATCGGCGCGTCACGGTGGACGGGCCACGGCGTGCCGACGATACGGTCGACATTGAGGACCCGGTGAGTCGTCGCCACGCACCTCGGGCAGATCGCTTCGAGTGAAGCGGCGCCCGGATCAGCGGCGCACGCCTCGCACAGCACGTCGAACTCTCCGGCGACTCCGGTGAAGACCAGGCAGTGGCCGAGAGAGTGCGGACCACCCAGGTGCGGGCACCGGCGGGTGGCCGAAGCCGGACCCTGGTGCCCGAAGGAAAGCATGTTCACGGGCGGAAGCCTGGCAGTCCGTGGACCGCCACCCCGAGCGGTTTTGCTCAAGCGCCGGCCGTCGAGTGCAGCGCCTTGCTCAAGGCCCCCGCCGTCAGCTCCACCTGCCAGGGCCGTGCCCCACCGGCGCGTAGCACCTCGGCGACGCCGTCCTCCGACAGGTCCGCCGGCGGGCGCCAGCAGGTGCGGCGCACCAGGTCCGGCAGCATCAGGTTCTCCACCGGCAGCCGGCGGTCTTCCGCGATGGCGGCCAGCGCCGTGCGGGCCGCGGAGAGGCGGGCGGCCGCGTCGGGGTCCTTGTCGGCCCAGCGGTTGACCGGGGGCGGGCCGTCGGAGGGCTGGGTAGGGCTGGGCAGCTCGCTCGCGGGCAGCCTCTTGGCCGCCTGCAGGTGGCGCAGCCAGCTGGCCGTGTACTTGCGCTGCACGCGCCCGCTGAACACTGGCAGGGCCTGCAGCTCCTCGACAGTCTTCGGGTCGGAGACGACGGCGTTGATGATGGCACTGTCGGGCAGGATGCGGCTGGGCGCGCGGTCGCGTTTGCGCGCCAGCTCGTCGCGGGCCTGCCACAGCTCGCGCACGGCGGCGAGGCCGCGCGGGCTGCGGATCTTGTGCACGCCCGACGTCCGGCGCCACGGCTCGGCGCGCGGGGCGGGCGGGGGAGCGGTGCGGACGTTCTCGAACTCCTGCCGCGCCCACTCGATCTTGCCCTGGGCCACCAGCTCGGCCTCGAGCTTCTCGCGCAGCTCGTTGAGCAGCTCGACGTCCAGCGCGGCGTAGTTGAGCCAGTCGACAGGCAGTGGCCGCTTCGACCAGTCGGCGGCGCTGTGGCCCTTTTCGAGCGTGTAGCCCAGCAGCAGCTCGACGAGCGTGCCCAGCGCCACGCGCTCGTAGCCCGCCAGCCGGCCGGCCAGCTCGGTGTCGAAGAGGGACTTCGGGTGCAGGTCCAGCTCCGCCAGGCACGGCAGGTCCTGGGACGCGGCGTGGAGCACCCACTCGGTGTCGTTGAGGACCTCACGCAGCGGGGCGAGGTCGTCGGCCAGTGCGATCGGGTCGATCAGCACCGTGCCGGAGCCTTCGCGGCGCAGCTGCACGAGGTAGGCCTTGGGCCAGTAGCGGTAGCCGGACGCCCGTTCGGTGTCCACGGCCACGGCGCCGGTCCCCGCGGCGAGCCGTGCGCACGCCTCGGCGAGCGCCGCCGCGTCGGTCACGACGGGGGGTGTGCCTTCGGCGGGCTCGCGTAGCAGCACGGGCGATCCGGCGTCCTCGGTGATGGTCTCTCCGGTCCGAACGCCGTCCGCCTGTGCACTTCCCATGGTGTGCGACCCTACGGGACGGGCGTACCGCGCCTGGTCCGCCCGCCCCGCAGGGCCTCTGTTCGCCTTCGTCAGCGGATCACACCGGCTCGCATCGCCAGCGCGACCATCTGCGCCCGGTCACCCGTGCCGAGCTTGCGCCCGATCCGGGAGAGGTGCGACTTCACGGTGAGCGCGGAGAGCGAAAGCTCCTCCCCGATCTCCTTGTTCGACTGCCCGTCGGCGACGAGCTGAAGCACCTCGACCTCGCGGGCGGAGAGCTCGCGCGGCGTGTTGTCGGTGCCCGCGACCCGCGTGCCGGTCGCCAGGACCGGGGCCACGCTCGGGTCGGCGTAGACGCCCCCTTCCAGGACCCTGCGCACGCCGTCGGTGACCACCACCGGCGACGCGGACTTCAGCAGGTACGCCTGGGCACCGGCCTGGAACGCCGACCTGACCGCGTACGGGTCGTCGGACGATGCGAGCACCACCACACGCGGCCATCCGTGGCTACGGAGTTCCGTAACCAGCTCGATGCCGCTGCCGTCCGGCAGTCCGAGATCGAGGATCGCCAGGTCGCACGGGCCGGTGGCCTGTGCTCGCGCCCTCGCCTCGGCCACCGTGGCGGCCTCGTGGACCGTGCCCGCACCCATCTGTGCGAGTCGTGCTGCGATCGCCTCCCTCAACAGCGGGTGGTCATCGACCACCAACACGGAAAAGAGCTCTTCCCGCGGGTGCGGAACCATGCTCGCCGGCAATGCACCGGCTGGCGTGGATCGAACGGCCTGAGATAAGCCGACGGTAGCCACGTCACTACCTCCCTGGAGTCGGTCGTGCCCCCCGACCGGCACCGGGACCTTCGGCCGTTCAGCCGCGCCAGCTTTAGACCGAAAGTGGTGTCGTCGAAGGCACTGTAGCCGCCCAGAGGCCGTTACGGGGGGATCGAATGGGTATCTATCTGAAACGACCCGTCACTCAGGGCGTTCGCTGTCACACGATCGGGCTAGTGCTGCGTCATTTGTTAACGGAAGAGCTTGCAAGTGCGATGCAACCTAGTTACCGAGCCTGAAATGCCCGTGCAGGTGGGCCGTGCACCTGCCGGTGCTTCCGCCCGGGGGCCTCCCGAGGAGTCCACCAGACGCCGGAAATCGGCCTCGGCCGGGGCAAGATCAACTTTCTTCACGTTTGCCGGATGGGGCTCCGGGTGGGTCCGCGCGGGGCCGCTGGGGCCGGATCCGGGTCCCGGAGCGCCAACGGGGTGGGTGACCAGGGCATGACAGCGCGTGATCGCCGGGTCTTCACGAACGTGGGCGCCCGTGCGTGCTAGTGCGTGCGGTCCGGGGTGGACGGACGTGAACGGCGCTCAGAACCGCGTTCGGTCGCCCGCCGGTGTCGTCGGTCGTCCAGACCACGAAGGGCCGTTGTGGGCACGTTCAGGACGCGCAAGGGCCCTCGGGTGGTGTGCCCGTCCGGGTGAACTTCGGAAATCGAACGAAAGCGAGCGGGATTCAGCCGGGAGCCGGCTCGCGCTTCAGGAGCTCTGGCGCTGTTCGAACAGCGTCACGCCGACCGGCGGCAGACCCACGACGCTCGCCATCACCTGGCAGAACGCGTAACCGTGGGCGCGCAGTGCGGCGTCGGTGGGCGTCCAGGACGCCCGCAGCTCCAGGTCGTCGGTGCGCGCCGGGCCGGCGATGTCGCCGAAGCGCGCCGACGAGGTTTCCGTCACCGTGCCACCGAGCGCCCGGTGCGACGCGCCCGATGCCTCGAGGGCGTCGGTCAGCCACGACCAGCCCACGGCCGGCAGGAACGGGTCCGTGGCGAGTTCGCGGTCGAGTTCGGCCCGCACGTACATGACCAGCCGCAGCACGCCGTCCCAGCCCTCCTGGCCCTCGGGGTCGTGCAGCAGCACCAGGCGGCCCGACGCCAGCACGTCGGCCGGTCCCGAAACCTCGCAGCTCAGCGCGTACGACCACGGTGCCAGGCGCTGCGGTGCGCGCATCGTCTCCAGCTGCACCTCGGGACGGGGCCGGACGGACTTCAGCGCCGCGACGGCTTCGCGGAAGAGCTCGGGCACTGGCGTCATCGCGGTCACGCACCGACTGTAGGGCGGCGACGCCCCGTTGCGGACGCAGGCGCGCCGAGGGAAGACCCGACCGGCCGAATGGTCCCGTTCCGGTTGGTCCGCCCGGACTCGTGAAGTTCCCGGTCGCCGGGAAGAAGCCTGCACCGCCGCCGCGTCCGTACCGGCCGTCGGCCCCGGGGGCCGCGGCAGAGGTACCGGGCAGACCGGCGCCTCCCCGCCCGGGCGCCCCGAGCGCGCGTGGGAGCATGGACGTCGTGGCCCAGGTTTCCCCCGCACCAGTCCCGACCCGTCGCGACCTCGCCGGTTCGCCCTTCCTCGCCGCCGCGCGCGGGGAGCGGCCCGCGCGCACCCCCGTGTGGTTCATGCGCCAGGCCGGCCGGTCGCTGCCGGAGTACCGGAAGCTGCGCGAGGGCGTCCCGATGCTCGACGCGTGCTTCGACCCCGAGATGCTCGCCGAGATCACGCTGCAGCCGGTCCGCCGCCACGGCGTCGACGCGGCGATCCTGTTCAGCGACATAGTGGTGCCGCTCAAGGCGGCGGGGGTGGACATCGACATCGTGCCCGGCACGGGTCCCGTGGTGGCCGAGCCGGTGCGCAACACCGCGGCCGTGCGGGCACTGCCGCTGCTCGAGCCCGATCAGGTCGCGCGCGTGGCCGAAGGTGTCGGCCTGCTCGTCCAGCGCCTGGGCGACACGGCGCTGATCGGGTTCGCCGGCGCGCCGTTCACGCTGGCCAGCTACCTCATCGAGGGCGGGCCGAGCCGCAACCACGAGCACACCAAGGCCCTCATGCACGCCGAGCCGGTGCTGTGGCACGAGCTCGCGGGCCGGCTCGCCGACATCGCCCTGACCTTCCTGCGCGCGCAGCTCGACGCCGGCGCCGACGCGATCCAGCTCTTCGACTCGTGGGCCGGCGCGCTGTCCGAGCGCGACTACCGCGAGTTCGTCCAGCCCCATTCGCGGAAGGTCCTCGAAGGCGTCGCGGACTACGGCGTGCCGCGGATCCACTTCGGCGTCGGCACGGGTGAGCTGCTCAAGGCGATGCGCGACGCCGGCGCCGACGTGGTCGGCGTCGACTGGCGCGTGCCGCTCGACGAGGCCGTGCGCCGGCTCGGCGGCTCGGCCGTGGTCCAGGGCAACCTCGACCCCGCACTGCTGTACGCGGGCTGGCCCGTGATCGAGGCCCAGGTGCGCCGCATCGTCGACGAGGGCCGCGCGGCGGACGGGCACATCTTCAACCTGGGCCACGGTGTGCTGCCCGGCGTCGAGCCCGAGGTGCTGGCCCGGGTCGTCGAGCTGGTGCACTCGCTGTGAAGCACGTCGCAGTCGTCGGCGGCGGCATCTCCGGCCTGACCACCGCCTACCGGCTGCGGACGCTGCTCGGCGACGCCGTCGCGATCACTGTCTTCGAAAGCACCCCCGCCACCGGCGGCAAGCTCCGCACGGCCGAGGTCGGCGGCGTGCCCTACGACGTCGGCGCCGAAGCGTTCCTCGCGCGCCGGCCCGAGGTCACGGCACTGGTCACCGAGATCGGGCTGGCCGAGCGGCTCGTGCACCCCACGAAGGCGCGCGCCAAGATCCACGCCGGTGGCGCGGTCCTCGGCCTGCCGCCGGGCACCGTGATGGGCGTGCCGGGGTGCGCCGGCGTCGTCGCCGGGGTGCTGTCCGAAGACGGCCGCCGGGCCGTCGAGAAGGAACGTTCGCTCGGTCCCGTCGAGCTCACGGAAGCCGACCTGGCCCTCGGTCCGCTGCTGCGCGGCCGGTTCGGCGACGAGCTCGTCGACCGGCTCGTCGACCCGCTGCTCGGCGGTGTCTACGCGGGCGGTGCCGACGGTCTCGGCCTGCGTGCGACCATGCCCGGCCTCGCGAAGGCCGTGGCCGAGGGCGCCGGCTCACTCACCGACGCCGCGGCGTCGCTGCTGCCCAAGACCCCCGGCACCGCCCCCGTGTTCGGCACGCTGACCGGCGGGCTGACCACGCTGCTCGACCGGCTGCGGGAACTCTCGTGCGCGAGCGTGCGGACGTCCGCCGCGGTCCGGGCCCTGACCCGCACCGCCGCCGGGTGGCGCCTCGACATCGGCGCGGCCTCGCCGGCCCACGCGCCCGCGGACACCCCGGTGGGTGTCGACGCGGTCGTGCTCGCCGTTCCGGCGCCCGCCGCGCGCAAACTGCTCGACGGCGTCGCCCCGGCCGCCTCCGCGGCGTTCGCCGAAGTCGAGCTGGCTTCGATGGCGGTCGTCGCGCTCGCGCTGCCGCCCGGCACACAGTTGCCCGATGCGTCGGGGATCCTGATCGGCGCGGGGGAGCGCGACGACGACGGCGTGCCGTATGCGTCGAAGGCCTTCACGTTCTCCTCGAACAAGTGGGCCCACTACGGCGGCGAAGGACCCGTGCTCGTCCGCGGCTCCGTCGGCCGCTTCCGCGAACCGGGCGCCCTGACCGGCGACGACGACTCGCTCGTGGCCGCGGTGCGCGACGACCTCGCGCGGCTCACCGGCGTCACCGCCGAACCGATCGACACGCTGGTCACGCGCTGGGGGGGCGGGCTGCCGCAGTACGGCGCCGGGCACCTCGACCGCGTCACGCGCATCGAAACCGCCGTCGCCCGGCTACCGGGCCTGGCGGTCGCAGGCGCGACCCTGCACGGCGTCGGCCTGCCCGCGTGTGTCGCCACGGCGGACGCGGCCGCGCGGCGGATCGCGGCAGCCCTCGGAGTGTGACGCCAGCCGCTTGGCGCTCGGCCCGCGCGCGGTGGGAGGATGGGTTCATGGCGCGGCTGAACTACAACGAGCTCAACGACACCATCCGCTACACCGCTTGGTCGGTTTTCAAGGCCGAGCCGGGAAGGCTGGGCGAGGACCGCGGGGCCGCGGGCCAGGAGACGGCGGAATTCCTCGACGGTCTCGCCGACAAGGGCGTGGTCGTGCGCGGGGTCTACGACCTGTCCGTACTGCGTGCGGACGCCGACTTCATGATCTGGTGGCATGCCGAGGAGATCGAGCAGGTCCAAGCGGCCTACTCCGGCTTCCGGCGCACCCCGCTCGGCCGCGCGTCGACTCCCGTGTGGAGCCAGGTCGCGCTGCACCGCCCCGCGGAGTTCAACAAGAGCCACATCCCGGCGTTCCTCGCGGGTGAGGAAGCGCGCAAGTTCATCTGCGTGTACCCGTTCGTCCGCTCCTACGAGTGGTACCTGCTGCCGGACGAGGAGCGGCGCAAGATGCTCGCCGACCACGGCAAGGAAGCGCGGGACTACCCGGACGTGCGGGCCAACACCGTCGCGTCGTTCGCACTCGGTGACTACGAGTGGATCCTCGCGTTCGAGGCGGACGAGTTGCACCGCATCGTCGACCTGATGCGCCACCTGCGCGCCACCGAGGCACGCCGCCACGTGCGCGTGGAGATCCCGTTCTACACCGGCACGCGCGTGGCGCCGGCCGAACTCGTCGCGGCCCTGCCGTAACCGCCGTGCAGGACGTGCTGGCCGGGGTGTGGCGGACGCTCACCGGCGATTCCCTCCCGCCCGTTTCCCTGACCGGCGACGAATCCGTGCTCCCGGGGACGTTCCGCGTCGCGGCCGCCGCTTCGGCCGGCGTCGGCGCGGCCACGCTCGCAGCCGCCGAACTGCTGCGGCTGCGCGGCATCGAGGCCGGCGCCGTCGGCGTCGACGCGCGGCACGCCGCGGCCGCGATCCTCAGCGAGGCGTTCCTGCGCGTGAACGGCGAGCCGCCGCCGAGCCCGTGGGGCCCGATCGCGGGCGACTACCGCGCGGCCGACGGCTGGCTGAAGCTGCACGCCAACTACCCGCGTCACGAAGCCGCCATCTGCTGGGCGCTCGGTGTGCCCGCGCAGCGCGAGGCCGTGGCGAAGGCCGTGGCCGGGCGGCCCGCCGCCGAGGTCGAGTCGGCCGTGGTCACCGCGGGCGGTGCGGCCGCGCTCATGCGCTCGCGTGCGGAGTGGCTCGAGCACCCGCAAGGCCGGGCCGTGGCGGACCTGCCCCTCGTGGAGATCCGGCAGATCGGCGACGCACCGAAGCGGGTGGTGTTCGACTCCGACCGGCCGCTCGGCGGCGTGCGCGTGCTGGAGCTGACGCACGTGCTCGCCGGCCCCGTCGCCGGGCGCGTGCTCGCGGCGCACGGCGCGAACGTGCTGCACGTCGGCGCCGCGCACCTGCCGCGCATTCCCGCGTTGACGATGGACACCGGGCACGGCAAACGATCCGCGTTCGTCGCGCTCGACACCGAAGGCGGGCGAGCGAAGCTGAAGAAGCTCGTCGCGCGCGCCGACGTGGTGCTGCAGTCGTTCCGCCCCGGCGCCCTCGCCCGAATCGGGTTCGGCCCGGAGGAGCTCGCCGAACTGCGGCCGGGCATCGTGACAGCCGATCTCTCCGCGTACGGCTGGGCCGGCCCGTGGGCGCGGCGGCGCGGGTTCGACAGCCTGGTGCAGATGTCGTCGGGCATCGCCGACGAGGGCGCGCGCGTCGCGGGTGCCGACCGGCCCGTGCCGCTGCCCGCGCAGGCGCTCGACCACACGACGGGCTGGCTCGCGGCCGCGGCCATCATGACGGCCGTGCGCCGCACCGTCGAAGAGGGCGGCAGCCGGCACGTGCGGCTCTCGCTCGCCGGCACGGGCCGCTGGCTGGATTCCCTGGGCCGCAAGGACTCCGGACCGTCCGGAATGGACTACCCCGCCCTCGTCGACCACGCGGACCTCGTCGAAGAGGTCGACAGCGACTTCGGCAGGCTCACGCGCGTGCGCATGGCCGGCGAGCTGCCGGGCGCGCCGCCGCACTGGGACCACGCGTCGCACCTGCCAGGGGCCGACAGCGCGGTGTGGCACCCCGTTACCACCTGAACCGGCGGCGCCGACGTCCGCCGAGCCACGCCGAGAAGGCGGGGGGCGCAGTCCGGTTTCGGGTGCGTGGCGGCTTAGAGCGTGTCTCGTTTGGATCTTTCCCGCTGGGCTGCAATGATCTTGTACCGTGATCGACTCGCTGTCGCAACGGCTGGTGCCCGATGACTTGTGGGCGTTGGTGGAACCGCTGGTCCCGCCGGCAAAGGAGCGTCCGCAGGGTGGTGGTCGTGCGCGGACTGATCCGCGGGCGGTGTTCACGGCGATCGTGTTCGTGTTGACCAGTGGTTGTGCGTGGCGGCACCTGCCGCCCTCGTTCGGGGTATCGGTGCCCACGGCGCACCGGACGTTCACCGAATGGACCGAGGCCGGGCTGTGGCGGCAGTTGCATCAGGCAGTGCTGGACGAACTGGGCGGCCGGGGTTTGATCGACTGGTCTCGCGCGGTCCTCGACGGAGCATCCGTCAGGGCCAAAAGGGGGGCGGTCTGACCGGTCCGAGCCCGGTCGACCGCGGCAAACCGGGCTCGAAGATCCACGTACTGTCCGACGGGGCCGGGCTGCCCCTGACCGTCGCGATCTCCGCGGCCAACACTCACGACAGCCACGCGCTCAGACCTCTGGTCAACGCGCTGCCGCCGATCCGATCGCGCCGCGGACCGCGGCGCCGGAAACCGGCCAAACTCCACTCCGACAAGGCCTACGACATCCCCGCCCTGCGCGCCTGGCTGCGCCAGCGCGGGATCGTCCCGCGCATCGCCCGCAAGGGCATCGAATCCGCCGAGAAACTCGGCAAACACCGGTGGGTGATCGAACGGTCCATCGCCTGGCTGACCGGCTACCGGCGACTGACCATCCGCTACGAACGCAAAGCCGGCCACTACCTCGCCTTCCTCACCCTCGCCGCCACCATCACCTGCCACAAGAAACTCGCCAAATGAGACAAGCTCTTAGGTGTCGACGCGGACTTCGAAGCGCTCGTCGCCCGGGATTTCGAGCCGTGTGCAGGTGGGCGATCAGGCGACGGCCTTTGCCGAGCAGGACACCGGATTCGACCGGCAGGCGGTCGGGCGCGCCGGCGCGGGCGTGCTGGTCAGTATGCCCAGGAGTCGTTCACGGTCTGCTACCTCACCCTCGGCGTCGGTGGACCCCCACCGCGCGCTTCGCCAGGTGGGGCCGGCACAACCGATGCCGCCTGCGGCGCAGTTCCCGTGGAATGGAGATGCCCTCCCCGCGGGGAGGGCACCGGGTCGTCACTCGGAAGCGGGGGTGAGCTTCAGCGAGATCGAGTTGATGCAGTAACGCTGGTCGGTCGGCGTGTCGTAGCCCTCGCCCTCGAAGACGTGGCCGAGGTGGCTGTGGCAGGACGCGCAGAGCACCTCGATGCGGCGCATCCCGAGGGTGCGGTCTTCGCGCAGCAGCACGGCGTCGGAGTCGGCCGGGTCGAAGAACGACGGCCAGCCGCAGTGGCTTTCGAACTTCGTGTCGCTGCGGAAGAGCTCCGCGCCGCAGGCCCGGCACTCGTAGACACCGGTGGTCTTGGTGTCGGTGTACTCGCCGGTGAACGGCCGCTCGGTGCCGGCCTGGCGCAGCACCGCGTACTCCTCGGGGCTGAGCTGCGCCCGCCACTCCTGCTCGGACTTCACCACACGGGGCGTGGTGCCGACCACGGGTTTCATACCTTTCACCACGTCCACGTTACCCCGCGAGGAACGCGATCGCGTGGGTCACGATGTCCCATGCGGTGACGATCACCCCGAGCACGATGAGGGCCACGATGAGCGCCGAAACCCAGTAGCGCAGCCCGCCCGCGCGGCTGCTGGAATCGGCGAAGTCGGCGACCTGGTCGAGGCACGCTTCGACGGTGAACGTCGGGCCCGTGCGCTCCATCCGGTCGAGGTGCGCGGCGAACGCGCGAGCCTCCGGGTCGTACGGATCCAGCCCGACCAGGTCCTCGTGGAACCGAGGACTCCAGCCCGGCTGCTGAGCTCCGCTGTCGGCCATGGCACCACGGTAGGCCATCGCGCCTGCTCAGCACACTCCCTGCGCGGTGAGTCTCACTCGCGTCGAGCGTGGACCACGGGTCGCTGACCTTCGTGACCGGCATGTCCGGCACGTGCGGCCTCACCGTTCTCAACTCCCCGCGACAGCGCGGTTACCACGCGGTGGACCCGGACTCGGGACCGGCTCACCTCCGCCGATGGTGCGAGAACCGCATCGACGCGGCGCTCGCTGTCTCCACCGCTGCGGAAGTCGGCTGTGTGGATCGACACGCATGAGCCGCTCACGGAAGTGGTGGGCACGTTGGCGGTAGTCGGCGGTCCACCACTTCCGTCCGCTGGCTAGGCGCACTGCGCTCCCGCCGGCATCCCGCCCAGCGCATCGCCCTTCAGGTAAACGGCGATGATGAAATACGAATGGACGCCGTTCAGGACCCCGGTTGAAACCCAAATGTCATTCCGGACGACGCCATTGTCAGAAATCGGTTCGCCGTGCACCCAGCAAAGGCCGTAAACCGTGTAGTCCGCTGGGTAGCCACCGAGTCGTTGGCTGGACGACCAGGGCGTCTGTCGGATGTTCACCGCCTGATACGTCGTCACCATCGCGCCTGGCACACTTTTCTTGGTGGCTGAGGGCGCAGCGTCCGCTTGCATGCTGAGCCCCGCGAGCAACGCGGTGGCTGACGGGGTGACGGTTAGCGCTCGTCTGGCGCGGAGGCCCGGTTCAGTGGAAATCGTTCATTTTCTCACTCGGTAGAAATATTGCGTGCACCAGGTGCCCGGTAAGCCGTCGAATAGGTGACAAAAGCACGTAATGTCGCGCTGAGCGGGAACGGCGGCACGTTTCCTGCGGATCGCGACGTCTCGGCTGCCAGGGCACTTGAGCGCAACCTGCTATTGGGTGACGTCCTGGCTGGCTTTCGTGTTCGCGTCGATGAGCAGCTGACCGTTGGAGTTGATCACACGTAACACGCGGCTTTCGGTGTGGTCGGGGAAGACCACCGTGACGGTGATGTTCACCGAGCCGTCCGTGTTGAACGCGCCGCGGGCGCCCCGGCTGCTCACCGACTTGAACTGCTGCCAATACTGGCTGAAAGCCTGCTTGTTGCCGTACACCTGCTGCGCGGCAGTGGTCAGCATGCCCCAAGCCGCCTCGGTGTTCTCGGGGAAGCTGTAGAAGTCGATCACCCGCTGGCCGGCGGGGCTGAAATCGAGCTTGCCCTGGTTCGGCGTCTGGCCGAGACCCGCGACGGGCGGAGTCGGCGAGGGGCTGTTGGTGGGCGTCCCCGGTGCACCGGCGGAGTTCGTCTGCCGTGGCTGCTGTGCGGTGTTGTCGGTCCCGTTCGAGCCGCCACCGCTGGTGGAGCTGAGGACGAGGAACACCACGACCGCGATGACCACGACGGCCGCCGCGCCGCCGGCGAGGAGGGCGATCTTGCGTTTGCGGTCGTGGTCCGGACCGCCGCCGGCGGACGCGGCGCGGTAGTTCGGCGCCGCCGCGGTGGTGGCGGGGGTGCGGGGCTGCTGCTGGGTCGGGCGGACCGCCGGCTGGGGGCGCGGCGGGGTGCTGGGCGGCGCCGCGGGGGAGCGCATCGGCATGAACGCCGCAGTCGGGGTGCGGGGCGGGTTCGACGGGGCCTTCTGCGTGGGGATCGGCGCGGCGGCGGGCTTCGGGGCGTCGAAGCGCTGCCACGGCGGACGCGCGCCGCCACGGTCGGGCGCGGCACCAGCGGCGGCCGCACCAGCGGCGCCTGCAGCACCAGCGGCCGGGCCGGACAGGAGCTTCGGGGTGGCCGGTTCGCCCGACGCCAGCTTGGCGAGGCCTTCGCGCGCCTCCGCCATGCTCGGGCGCTCGCCGGGCTCGCTGCGCAGCAGCGACATCAGCAGCGCAGTCGCGGGGCCGGCCTGCGTCGGCGGGTTGATCTGGCCGTTCGCGGCCGCGTAGAGCAGCGCGAGCTGGTTGGTGGTGTTGCCGTACGGCGTCTGGCCCTCGATGGCCTGGTACAGGGTCGCGCCGAGGGCGAACACGTCGGAGCTGGGCACGGGGTCGGCGCCGCGCGCGAGCTCGGGCGCGAGGTAGGCCGGGGTGCCGCCGATGAGGCCGGTCTGGGTGAGCGTCATGTCGCCGGCCGCGCGGGAGATGCCGAAGTCGGTGATCTTCGCGGTGCCGATCTCGTCGATCAGGATGTTGCCCGGCTTCACGTCGCGGTGGACGATGCCGGCGCGGTGCGCGGCCACGAGCGCGGCGGCCACCTGCTCCCCGATGCGCGCGACCTGGCCGACGGGCAGCGTGCCCTGCTCGGCCAGCACGGCCGAGAGACTCGGCCCGTTGAGGTATTCCATGACGAGGCACGGGTCGCCGCCGTGTTCGGCGATGTCGAAGACGACGATCGCGTTCGGGTGCTGGAAGCGGGCGGCGTTCTTGGCCTCGCGCATGGCGCGCTGGCGCATGTTGTCGCGTTCGGCCTCCGACACCCCCGGCTGCGGGAGGATCTGCTTGATCGCGACCGTTCGCTCGAGCCGCACGTCGACCGCGCGCCACACCACACCCATGGCACCGCTACCAATGTGCTCGACGAGGCGGTAGTGCCCCGCGATCAGCTGCCCGGTGTCGATGGCGACCGCTCCTGACGAAATCCCGGTGATCGTGGCCTTACACAGCGCGGATTCCCCTCGCGCACCCGAATGAGTGTAGCGGTCGGGCAGACGTCGCCGCCGTCAGCCAGCCGGTGCGGACGCGGCGGGCTGTTCCGCCTCGGGCACCGGCGCGCGGTTCTTCAGCACCCTGACCAGGCCGACGGCGCCGGCCACCGCGAACACGGCGTAACAGGCCAGCAGTGCGGGCGGCGTGTCGCCCGTCAGCGCGTCGGCCAGCACCACCACGGCGACCGTGCCGGGGACGCTGCCCAGGGCCGTTCCGACCAGGTAGGGGACCAGTTTCACCGACGACACGCCGCACAGGTAGCTCAGCGGCGCGAACGGCACCACGGGGATCAGCCGCAGTGACGTGATCGCCAGCACACCGCCGCCCGAGAGCCGGTCGTTGACCACGCGCACCGGCGCGCGATGCAGGTGCCGCAGCACGAGATCACGGCCCAGCAGCCGCGCCAGGCCGAACGAGAGCCCGGCGGCGATCGTGGTCCCGACCAGCCCGATCACGATCCCGGCGACGCTCCCCACGAGCAGCCCCGCGGCGAGGTTGAACACGGTGCGCGGAATCGGCGCCACGGTCAGCACCGAGTACGCGACGAGCAGCACCAGCGGCGTCGCCGGCCCCGTCGCCTGCGCCCAGCGCCGCAACTCGGCCGGGCCGGGGATCGGCAGGAACACCGCGGCCCCCGCGAGAAGGGCGAGCACAGCGAGCGCGAGGATCAGCTTGGTTCTGCCGGACACCCGCTCCACGGTAGGGCACGGTGTTCCCGGAAGTGCACTCCCACTTGCGAAAGGCCATCGCGCGGCCCGGATCCGGCTACGGTGGGCCCATGCCCAAACACGGCGATCCGGTCGAATACCAGGTGGGGGAGCGCACCGTCAGGGTGACGAGCCCGGACAAGGTCTACTTCCCGCAGCGTGGCATCACCAAGCGCCAGGTCGTGGAGCACTACCTCGCCGTGGGCGAGCCGCTGCTGCGCGCGATCGGCGAGCGGCCGACCACGCTCAAGCGCTACGTCGACGGCGTCGAGGGCGAGTGGTTCTACGCCAAGCGCGTGCCCAAGGGCGCGCCGGAGTGGGTCCAGACGGCGAAGATCACGTTCCCGTCCGGCCGCACCGCCGACGAGGTATGCCCGACCGAACCCGCGGTGTTTGCGTGGGCGGCCAACCTCGGCACGTTCGACTTCCACCCCTGGCCCGTCCGGCGGTCCGATGTGGACCATCCGGACGAGCTGCGGATCGACGTGGACCCACCGGACTCGGCCGGCTTCGACGACGCCGTCGCCGTCGCGAAGGTCGTCCGCGAGGTCCTGGCCGACGCCGGGCTCACCGGCTACCCGAAGACGTCCGGCGGCCGCGGCGTCCACGTGCTCGTGCGGGTACGGCCGGATTGGGACTTCATCGCCGTGCGCCACGCGGTGATCGCGCTCGGGCGCGAGGTCGAACGCCGCATCCCGGACAAAGCCACGGTTTCGTGGTGGAAGGAGGAACGCGGCGGACGCGTGTTCCTGGACTACAACCAGGCGGCGCGCGACCGGACCGTCGCGTCGACGTGGTCGGTCCGCGGCACGCCGCGCGCGACCGTGTCGACGCCGCTGACGTGGGCGCTGCTCGACGAGGTGCACCCGGACGACTTCGACGTGCTGACCGTGCCCGCGTTCCTGGCGGAGCACGGCGATCTGCACGCGCCCATGGACGAAACGGCGTTCGGGCTCGAAACCCTGCTGGAGTGGTACGAACGTGACGACCGCGACCTCGGCGGGGCAGAACTGCCCTATCCGCCGGACTACCCGAAGATGCCGGGTGAACCCAAGCGCGTGCAGCCGAGCAAGGCGCGGGCCGACACCGAGTGATCACCCTTTCGCCACGGGTGCTCACGCACGGTGATCAACTTCGGCCGGACGCGAGATTTTCCACCTTCACGGCTGCATAACGTTCCCGCAGGTCAGACCGGGACGCGAGTAGCGTGCGGCGGGCCCGGGGGTAGCCCGTTTCGTGTCTGCGGCGTAACGCCCTGGCTGCGCGCCGCGACCGGACGGAGGAGCCAGGCTTGAGGAGGGAGGCTCTTCGTGGACGACCTGATCGCGTTCCTCGCCGCGCGGGTCGGTCAGCGGCAGGCGCTGATCATGCAGGCGGTGCAGAAGGCGAAGACCGGTGAGGCGCTCAACCGGGGCGAGACGAAGGTCTCGGTCGAGCAGCGCGTGCGCTCGCTCGGCGACCTCGAACTCGACGTCGTCAACCAGATGATCAACGAGGTCGAAGCCACCCGGCGCATCATGCTCGCGCACCGCACCACCGTGTCCGAGAAGGTGCCCGGCTTTCCGTTGTACGGCAGCGAGTACTGGTGCGAGACCTGCAACGTGCCCGCCGACGAGGCCGGGTCGAACTGGTGCCTGACGCTGCGGCTGCTCGCCCTGCCCTACGCCGACCACCCCGACTACAGCGAACGCTGGCGGCCCTGACCCGAGGGGAATCCGGGGCCTGCGGCTCGTGTTGTCCCTGAGGTGACGCTCCGGATCTCCGTGCTCGACCGCTCACCCGCCCGGCGTGGGCGGGGCAGCGCGCAGGCGCTTCGGGACACGGTGGCGTTCGCGCGGGAGATCGAGGCGCTGGGGTACCACCGGTTCTGGGTGTCGGAGCACCACAGCGTGCCCGGGGTCGCCGGCTCGGCGCCGACGGTGCTGGCGGCCGCCGTGGCGTCGGTGACGGCGCGGATCCGCGTCGGGACCGGTGGGGTGATGCTGCCGAACCACCGGCCGCTCGTGGTGGCGGAGCAGTTCGGGGTGCTGGAGTCGCTGTTCCCCGGGCGCATCGACCTGGGGCTGGGCCGATCCGTCGGGTTCACCGACGGCGTGCGGCGCGCGCTCGGCCAGGGCCGCGAGGCCGCTGCCGGCTTCGGCGCGCAGGTCCGCGAACTCCTCGGCTTCTTCCGCGGGGACCAGACCATCTACCCGGGTGTGCACGCGATTCCGGCCGAAGGCCTGGACCTCCCGGTGTTCCTGCTGGCCACCGGCGCCGGCGCGGACCTCGCCGCCGAGCTGGGCCTGCCGCTGGTGATCGCGCCGGCCCACGGGGAGCGGGCGATGGCCGAGGCCATCCGGCGCTACCGCGACCGGTTCACCGGCGCGGAGCCGTACGTCGTCGTGTCGACCGCGGTCGCCGTCGCGGACACGACCGAGGCGGCGCGCCGGCTGCTCGTCCCGGAGGCCTGGTCCACGGTGTACTCCCGCAGCCACGGCGTTTTCCCGCCGCTGTCGCCGGTCGACGAGATCCTGGCGCTGCCCATGACCGGCCGCGAGCGCAGCCGCCTCGACGACATCGTCGCGACCCAGATCGGCGGCACCGCGGCCGAGGTGACCGACCGGCTCGGCGCGCTGGTCGAGACCACCGGCGCCGACGAGCTGCTGGTCAGCACGAGCGCCTACGACCAGGCCGAGCGCGTCGAGTCGTTCGCCGCGCTCGCGGAGCTGGCCGCGCCGGCTCTCTCCGGCTGAGCCGGCGTCGCCGGAAATTCGCTTACGTCCGCCGCGCCGCGCTGCTAGCGTGAGCGCATGACTGCCGGGTCGGCGTTGTGCCGTGAGCAGACGGGGTACCCGGCCTTGCCGTGACCTCCCGGCGGGCCCGCGGCCCGCCACCTCCTCGCGCACCGGAGAAAGCACGAGTGCGGAGAGGAGGTGAATTCTTTGTCCACAGCGGAATCCGCGTGGCGGGGCTGGCTGTCCGAGCACGCCACGGGCGGCGTGCTTGACGGCGTTGTCGTGCAGCAGCTGCCGTTCGGCGCGTTCGTCGAGGTGGCGCCCGGCGTGCACGGCCTGCTGGTGACCGACCGCGGCGCGGCGCCGGAGGTCGGCGTGCGGCTGTCGGTGCGCATCCAGATGATCGACGTCGAAAAGCGGCGGTTCAACCTGGTCGCGGCGTGACGTCCGAGGCTGGGGCGGTGTGGTTGCCGCCCCAGCCTTCACCGCACGGCGGCGGCGATCTTCCTGGCCACGTCCGCCGGTGGGGTGCCTTCGGTGTCGACGACCGTGCCCGTTTCCCGCAGCCACGGCAACGCGCCTTCGTACGCCTCGAGGTGGTCGAGCCGCCACTGCCGGATGCTCGGCTCGTCGGCTTCGATGCGGCGGCGCAGCTCGGCCCGGTCGGCGTGCAGCACGAAGTGGCGGACCTCGATGCCCCGCTCGGCGAGCCCGGTGAAGATCTCGCGGGCGTAGCGCTCGACGAGGAGCGTCTGCGGCGCCACGAGCGGACCGCCGGTGTGTTCGTGCACCCGCGCCGCGTTCTCGACGACCAGCGGCCGCCACAGGTCGAGGTCCTGGAAGTCGCCGGCGGGTTCGGGAAAGGGGACGCGCAGCAGGTAACCGACGAACTCCGGGTCGAAGATCCGTGCGCGCAGCAGGTCCGCGAGCTCCCGCGCGGTGGACGTCTTGCCGGAGCCGAACGGCCCGTTGAGCCAGACGATCACCCGAGCGCCACCGGCTCGAACCCGGCCGGCGCGGGCAGCCGCCCCGTCGCGAACAGCAGTGCCTCGCGGTCGTCGGCGGCGGGCGCCGGCCGTCCCGCGACGCGTTCGACGATCCCCCTGGTGGCGGCCAGCGTTTCGGGCGGCGGTTCGTCCACTCCGGACAGGTGCAGGGTGAGGTCGAGGTGGTGCAGTGTGGACTCGACCACGTAGATCGTGAGGTAGTCGGCCACGGTCAGAACTTGGTCCCGCGTTTCGACGCGCGCGGTGGGATCCGCTGCCGCGGCGGCTTTTCCGGCGGACACGGCCAGGTCGCCGAAGTGGTGCGTCAGCGCGGCCGGGCCCGAATACGCTCCGGCGCCGCGCCGGATGAACGCCGACTCGGCGTCGGTGCCGTCGCCGGGAGCACCGGGTTGCCAGTAGCTCACGGCGTCGCGCGTCGCCGGCGCGCCGGTGGTCGTGACGAGCGTGATCAGGATGTCCTGTGCCCCGATGATCAGGTGGAACACCAGGTCCTGCACGAGCCACCCGGCGCACCCGGACGGCGCGACCCACTGCGGGGCCTCGAGTGAACGGACTGCTTCCTGCAGGGCGCTCCAGGCCCGGGGGAAAAGCTCCATGCCGCACCCTAGCGAGCGGAACTCCCGGCGGCAGCGGATTTCTAGAGCCGCAGCTGCAGCTCGGTCAGCAGCCGCTGAGCGGGATCGCCGAAGTCGACGCCGGAGATCTCGGACGCGCGGCGCACGCGGTACCGCACGGTGTTCGGGTGGATGTTCAGCGCCTTGGCCGCCGCCCGGACGTCGCCGAACGCGTCGAGGTACGCGAGGACCGCGGGCACGAGGATGTCGCCGTGGTCCGCGTCGTGGGCACGCAACGCAGTCAGCCGCGGGTCGCGGATGCGGGGCTGCTCGCCGAGGTACGCCAGCACTTCCGACAGCAGCACGTCGGCGCGGACGTCGGCAAGCGACGCCACCGCCTCGGGCCAGCGGTCGCGCGCCATGGCGAGCAGCACACGGTCCGCGTCACCGCGGGAGGCGGCGGCTTCGGACAGTCGCGGCACCACGCCGCCGAGCGCGGCGCGCACCGGCACGTCGAGGTGGCGCTCGGCGGCGGTGACGATCTCCTTGGCCAGTGAGAGAACGGCCGCGTCCGAGTGCTCCGGCAGATCGGGCAGCAGCGCGTACACCCGGCCGCCCAGCACGCTCACCAGGGCGCTGCGCCGGTACGCCGCGGTGTGCACGGCGATGAGGTGCACCAGTTCCGCCCGCCGCAACAGCCGGTCCGACGCCGCGGGCCCGGCCGACGACAGCGCGAACGCCAGCACCTGTGCGGGTCGCGCGGGGTCGGCGCCGATGTCGTCGGCCACCGATTCGGCGTCGACGCGGCCCTCGAGCAGACCGGCCAGGAGGTCTTCGCGCAGGCGCAGCTGCGGGCTCGGCAGCGTGCGCGCCCGGATCAGCTGCGGCGCCAGGCTGCGGCTCGCGCCGAGCAGCGCCACCTCGGCCTGTTCCGTCAGCGGGGTGGCGCCCTCCTGCACCCAGATCGTGCCCAGCGGCTGTGACCCCGCGTGGATGCCGGCCGCGATGCGCCGCCGGATGCCCAGGTCGGGCCGCTCATCGATCCGCACGATGCCCTCACCCGCGCGCAGCCGCTGGTAGACGCCCCACTCGCGCAGCATCGCCAGGTACCGCTCGGGTCCCTCGCGGCCGAGGATCGACAGCCGCCGCAGCTCGTCGACCTCGTCGGACGACCGCGAGTACGCGAGCACCCGGCTCGCCGTGTCCTCGATGCTGACCAGGCCACCGGTGAGCGTCGCGACCGTCTGGGCCAGGGCGAACAGGTCACCCAGCACCTCGCCGGTCTCCGCTTCGCCGCCCGCGCGGGCCGCGTCGACGACGCCTCGCGCCAGCGCCTCCACCTGCTCCCACCGCGCCTCGGCACCGACGGTCAGCAGCGCGACACCCGCGTCGGCCGCGATGTCCGTGCCGCTCTCGCCTTTCACGGCCACCGCGGCCGCGCCGCCGCGCCCGGCCGCCCGGATCGCGGCCGCCGCCGCCCGGCCGCGGGCGCCGATCACCAGGACGAGGTCGCCTGGGTGCGCTTCCGGTGGGTCCTCCGGGTCGAGGATCACCACGTCGTCGACCCGCACGCCGAGCCCGCGCGGCGCCACCAGCACGCGGACCAGCGGCTCGCCGAGCGTCGCCAGCACGTGCCTGAGCGACGTCGCGGGCAGTCCGTCGCCACTGTCTGCGCTCACCCGAACACCTTCGTCTGACCGGACAAGTTCATCACCCTGATTCTAGCCGGTCGGACAAACCTGGCGGAGCGTTCCGGAGTTACCGTTCGGGCATCCCACCAGCACGAAGCTCAAGAGAAGGACAGAGGAGCCGCCGTGGACGCCGTGACCCAGACCCCCGCCCCGAAGAACGAGCCGGTGTACACGTATGCACCGGGTAGCGCCGAGCGCGCCGAGCTGGAGGGTGCGCTCAAGAAGCTGGGTCAGGCCGGTCCCGTCGACCTGACCGTGACCGTCGGCGGCGAGCAGCGCGCTGGTGGCGGCGAGAAGATCGATGTCGTCCAGCCGCACAACCACGGCCACGTGCTCGGCACCATCTCCAGCGCGTCCCAGCAGGACACGAAGGACGCCATCGCCGCGGCGGCGAAGGCCGCGCCTGAGTGGCGCGCGCTGTCCTTCGACGACCGCGCCGCCGTGCTGCTGCGCGCCGCCGACCTGCTGACCGGCCCGTGGCGCGCGACGCTGAACGCGGCCACCATGCTCGGCCAGTCGAAAACCGCGACGCAGGCCGAAATCGACTCCGCGTGCGAACTCGCCGACTTCTGGCGTTTCAACGTCCAGTTCGGCCACCGCGTGCTCGCCGAGCAGCCGAACAGCTCGCCCGGTGTGTGGAACCGCATGGAGCACCGCCCGCTGGAGGGCTTTGTCTACGCGATCACGCCGTTCAACTTCACCGCGATCGCCGGCAACCTGCCCACCGCGCCCGCGCTCATGGGCAACACGGTGCTGTGGAAGCCATCGCCGACGCAGAGCTTCGCCGCGCACCTGACCCTGCGGCTGCTCGAAGAGGCGGGCCTGCCGGCGGGCGTGATCAACCTGCTGCCCGGTGACGGCAAGGCCGTGTCCGAGGTGGCGCTGACGCACCGCGACCTCGCCGGCATCCACTTCACCGGCTCGACCGCGACGTTCCAGCACCTGTGGGGCACCGTCGGCGCGAACATCGCCGGCTACCGCAGCTACCCGCGGCTCGTCGGTGAGACGGGTGGCAAGGACTTCGTGCTCGCACACTCGTCGGCCGACGTCGACGTGCTGCGCACGGCGCTCGTCCGTGGCGCCTTCGAGTACCAGGGCCAGAAGTGCTCCGCCGCTTCGCGTGCGTACGTCCCGCGCAGCGTGTGGGAGGAGCTGAAGGACGGCCTGGTGTCGGAGACCGAGGCCCTGACCTACGGCGACGTCAGCGACCTGTCGAACTTCGGCGGCGCCGTGATCGACCGGCGCGCGTTCGACAAGCACGCGGCGCTGTTCGAGCGGGTCAAGGGCGACAGCGAGGTCGAGATCCTCACCGGTGGCACCGCCGACGACAGCGTCGGCTTCTTCGTGCAGCCCACGATTCTGGTGTCCTCGAACCCGAAGCACGAGATCTTCAGCACCGAGTACTTCGGGCCGATCCTGTCGGTCCACGTCTACGAGGACCGCGAGTTCGACTCGATCCTCAAGGTCATCGACGAGACCGCGGCCTACGCGCTGACCGGTTCCGTGATCGCGACCGACCGTGCGGCCGTCGCCAAGGCGTCGGAAGCGCTGCGGTTCACCGCGGGCAACTTCTACGTCAACGACAAGCCGACCGGTGCCGTCGTCAGCCAGCAGCCGTTCGGCGGGGCCCGCGCCTCGGGCACCAACGACAAGGCGGGCTCGATCTTCAACCTGCTCCGCTGGACGAGCCCGCGCTCGATCAAGGAGACGTTCGTGCCGCCGACCACCGTGCGCTACCCGCACCAGGGCTGAGGGAGAACCGCCATGTTGCGTGCCCCGTTGCTCGCGGCCGCCCGATCGAAGCGGATGCGCGCGCTGATCGAAGCTGTGCCCGCGACGCGATCCGTCGTGCGCCGCTTCGTTTCCGGGTCCACGACCGCGGATGCCGTGCGCGCCGCGCGTGAACTGGCCGCCGACGGCCGGTCGATCACCATCGACCACCTCGGTGAGGACACCACCGACGCCACACAGGCCGCCACGACCGTCCGCGCCTACGAGGAGCTGCTTTCGGCCCTGGCCGCCCACGGCCTCGCCGCGGGGGCGGACGTGTCGGTGAAGCTGTCGGCCGTCGGGCAGTTCCTGCCCGGCGACGGTGCGGGCGTCGCGCTGGAGAACGCGCGCAAGATCTGCGCGGCGGCCGAAGCCGTGGGCGCGACGGTGACACTGGACATGGAGGACCACACCACGACGGACGCAACGCTCGCGATCCTGCGGGAACTGCGCGCCGAGTACCCGTGGGTGGGCGCGGTGCTGCAGGCGTACCTGCGGCGCACCGAGCAGGACTGCCGCGAGCTGTGCGGCCCGGGCTCCCGGGTGCGGCTGTGCAAGGGCGCCTACGCAGAACCGGAGGAGGTGGCGTTCCAGGACAAGGCGGAGGTCGACAAGTCCTACGTGCGCTGCCTGCGCGTGCTCATGGCCGGCGAGGGCTACCCCATGGTGGCCTCGCACGACCCGCGCATGATCGCCATCGCCACCCGCCTCGCCGCCGATGCCGGGCGCGAGGCGGGCGATCACGAGTTCCAGATGCTCTACGGCATCCGCCCGGAGGAGCAGAAGCGCCTCGCGGCCGAAGGCAAGACCATGCGCGTGTACGTGCCGTGCGGCGACGAGTGGTACGGCTACTTCATGCGCCGCCTCGCGGAACGGCCGGCCAACCTCGCGTTCTTCTTGCGTGGTCTCGCGACGCGATCCTGACGACCCTGACGGGAACGCGTGGCTCAGCCTCCGGATCGGTGCCCGAGCCACGCGTTCCGGTGGCTCACCGGGCCCGAAACGCCGAAGACCCCTTGCACCGTGGTGCGAGGGGTCTTCGGCGTTCCCGGTCAGTCGTCCGGCCGCTCAGCGCGGCGGTGCTCGGAACCGTCAGGCCTGCTCCTGGGTGGCCTGCTCGGCGGCCGCCTTCTTCACCTCGTCCATGTCGACCTCGCGGGCCTGTCGGATGAGGTCCTCGAGCGCGGCCTCCGGCAGCGCGCCCGGCTGCGCGTAGATCAGCGTCTTGTCGCGGATCACGGCGAGCGTCGGGATCGAGCGGATGTCGAACGCGGCGGCGAGCTGCTGCTCGGCCTCCGTGTCGACCTTCGTGAAGACGATGTCGGAGTGCTTCTCCGAGGACTTCTCGTACACCGGCGCGAACTGGCGACACGGGCCACACCAGCTCGCCCAGAAGTCGATCAGGACGAATTCGTTGTCGGTCACGGTCTGGTCGAAGTTGGCGGCGGTCAGCTCTACGGTGCTCATGCTTCCCTCAACGGACGGTGCCGGGTGGGAATTCCCCGGCTGCGGGTAGCGTCATGGGCCGGTAGTACGAGGTGAGGAGGACACTCGATGGCTGACGGAGAGATCCTGGGCCGCATCGACGACCTGATCGCGGAGGAGCACGAACTCCGGTCGCGGTCGGTGGGCGTGGGGCTCAACGGAGACGACCAGTCGCGGCTGACGCGGGTGGAGCAGGAGCTCGACCAGTGCTGGGACCTGCTGCGGCAGCGGCGGGCGAAGACGGAGTTCCACGAGAACCCGGAAGAGGCGCAGGTGCGTTCTGTCGGGGAAGTCGAGGGGTACCGGCAGTAAGGCGCCGACGGGGGTGCTTCGGTTGTTTGTCGAGTGGCTGCCTCGTCGGGTGTGAGCTGTCCGGCTGCTGTTGCTGTCTCGTCGGGTGAGGCTGTTTCGTCCGGTGTGGCTGTCTCGTCGGTGTGGCTGTCTCGTCGGTGTGGCTGTCTCGTCGGTGTGGCTGCGCGGTCGCGGGCGGCTTTTCGCGCTGGCGCGCGACGTTGCGCCGGAGATCCGAAAGGGGCACCCCGATTTTTGAGTGTCTCTACGGTTCTGGGCCCTTTGTCAAGGCTGGAAAGCGTGCCTTGACAAAGGGCCCAGAACCGTGAGGAGAGCGGGGATCGAGGTGCAGGCCGGTGGCTGGTCGGGCTTCGTGGGCCGTGGTCGTTTCGTAGGTGGTGTGTGGGGCCTTGGGGACCCTTTTTTTGTGCTGTTGCGGCGTTGGGTGCGCGGCGAGGTGTCGGGCCGGGCTGGTTGATCGATTTGGCTTCGTAGGTGCGGTTCGTTTCGTAATTGGTTTGGGGGTGGGGGGCGTTGGCGGGCCCTTTTCTTGCCGTTGAGCGGGTGCGCGGGCCGAATTCGTTCGTGGCGGCCGTGGCAGGGCCGTTGTGCCTTTGCGGGGCGCAGGGTGGGATCGGGCGGTCGGTGGGCGCACCGGTGAGTGATTGCGCGTAGTGCCCTGGCGGTGGTGTGTGAGCCTCGCCTGGCGGCCGATTTTCACTACGCGGGGCAGAGGGTGCCGTTGGTGGGGATTTTGCCGTCGATCAGGAAGGATTGGGCGGCGGTGGTGACGCAGGGGGATTGGGTGAGGGCGCCGTGGCCGGAGCCCTGCCAGGTGATGGTGACGGCGCTGGGCATCTGGTCCGCGGCGCGGGTCGTGCCGACCTCCGGGGTGACGGGGTCGGAGGCGGTGGCGGCGACGAGGATGGGCGGCGCGCCGGGGGCGCCCGCGGCGGGGAGGGGTTCGCGGCGGACCGGCCAGGGGCCGCACCAGGCGAGTTCCTGGGCGATCGCCGCGCCGAACTGGGGGTACTTCGTGCGCATGCCCTGGGCGACCTTGTCGATCTGGTCGGCGGGGAGGCGAGTGGCGCTGTCGTTGCAGCGGGTCGCGATGGTGCCGCCGATGCGGGACGTGCGGCCCTCCGCGTCCGTCAGCACGGGGTCGGCGAAGGACTCCAGGGCGGTGACGTCGCCGGTCTTCGCGGCGTTCAGTGCGTCGGCCAGGGCGGGCCAGCGGGTGCGGTCGGCGAGGCCGAGGTACACGGCGTAGCTGGCGGTGCCGGGGGACATCGTGACGCCGTCCGGGGTCGTGACGGGCGCGGCGCGCAGGCGGTCGGTGACCTGCTTGAGCGCGGTTTTCGCGTCGCCGAGCGGGCAGCCGCGCGAGGCGCAGTCGGTGGAGAACGCGTCGAAGGTGGACTCGGCGCCGGCCGCGACGGCGTCGAGGACGGCGGCGCGGTCCTCACCCGGGTCGGGCAGGCCGTCGAGCACCATGCGGCCCACCTGGGCCGGGAAGCGCACCGCGTACTCGGACAGGACCTTCGACCCGTCGCCGCGGCCGAGGGCGTTCAACCGCGGCAGGCCGAGGTCCTGGCGGAGCTGGTCGAGGTCACCGGCGGTCCGCCAGCTGTCGAGCGCAGTCTGGGCGGTGTCGAGGTCGATGGCGCACTGCTGGCCGGCGCGGCGCGCCGCGTCGAGCACGTCGCCGAGGCCGCCCTGGGCCGGGTCCGCGCCCAGCAGCGCGTCGCGCGCCTCCGGCGGCACGCACTGCACGCCACCCGAGAGGCCCGTACCGCGGCGGTCCACGCCGATCAGCGAGAACTTCTGCAAGAACGCGGGCGGCAGCTGAGCGGCCAGCCGTGCGGCGAAGACGGAACCCGGTTCGCCGCCGACGTCGTTGACGACCACCAACGGGATCGGGCCGTTGCCCGCCTTCAGCACGAGGATGCGCGCGAGCAGGTGCTGCGTGTCGTCGGGCGCGTCGAGCTGCGTGGTCATGCGCGCGCACGTGAAGTGCAGCGACGTCGGCACGCCGGGGGAACCCAGGCGTGCTCGGGTGTCGCCGTCGCAGTCGGTCCAGCGCAGCGACGCGCCCTGCGGCTCGGTGAGCGGGGGCAGCGGCACCGGCGCGGCGCTCGGCGCCGCGGGCGTGGTGACGCCGCCGTCGTTGTCCACCACCGCCGGGCGCACGGACGGTCCCGTCGTGCAGCCCGCGACCGTCAGTGCACCCAGAAGGGCCACCACCAGCCGAGCGCGCAGGCAGGATCGGCTGGTGGAACGGCGGCGCACGGGCGGGTCCTCACGTCTTCCGGTGGCATTCGAGGCTACGGTCCGTCGAGCTTGGCACGGCGGGTGTGGGACGGCAGTTAGCGGGTCCGCACGACCTCACCCCGGAACACGGCCGACAGGTCGTAGCGCGCGGGCTCGTCCAGCTGGGCGTACCCGCAGGAAGCCGGCTCCCGGTCCGGGCGCCACCGCACGAACTGCGCCGTGTGCCGGAAGCGCGCCGGGTCGCCGCCCTCGGTGTGCTCGTAGGAAACCTCGACCACGCGCTCCAGCCGCAGCGGCACCCACGGCTGTTCCTTCGACCGCCAGCGCGTGATCCCGCCCGGGATCCGCTGGCCCTCGCGCACGGCGTCGCCCAGCCACGGGTGGCCCTCGCCGTCGGTGATCAGCGGGGCCAGCTCCTCGGCCAGTTCGCGGCGCCGCTTCACCGGGAACGACCCGACGACGCCGACGTGGTGCAGCAGCCCGCCTGCGTCGTACAGCCCGAGCAGGAACGAGCCGACCGCCTCACCCGGCGCGGCGTCGACGTGCCAGCGCAGCCCGGCCAGCACGCAGTCGGCCGTGCGGGAGTGCTTGTACTTCACCATCACGCGCTTGCCCGGCGAATACGGCTCGTCGAGCGGTTTGCCGATCACGCCGTCGAGACCGGCACCTTCGAACAGCTCGAACCAATGCCGCGCCGTCTCCGGATCGGTGGTGGCCGGCGTGAGGTGCACGCCGTCGCCCGCGAGCAGCTCCAGCCGCGAGCGGCGCGCGGACGTCGGTTCGTCAAGGAAGGACTCCGAGCCGAGCGCGAGCACGTCGAACGCGACGAACTCGGCCGGCGTCTCCTTGGCCAGCAGTTGCACACGGGAGTCGGCCGGGTGGATGCGCTCGGTCAGCGCATCGAAATCCAGCTTGCCGCCGCGCCCCACCACGAGCTCGCCGTCGAGCACGACCTGGTCCGGCAGCGTCACCAGCAGCTGCTCCAGGACTTCGGGGAAGTAGCGGTTGAGCGGCTTTTCCGCGCGCGACTGGAGCGTGATCTCCGGGCCGTCGCGGAATACCAGGCAGCGGAACCCGTCCCACTTGGGCTCGAACAGCAGCCCGCCGGAGTCGGGGATCGCCTTGGCCGGCTTGGCGAGCATGGGCTTGATCGGAGCCTGCACTGGGAGGGCCATGCGGGCATTCTGTGCGAAACGCGCGGTCAACGCACGCGTGCCGGGCCCACCGTGTCGAGTTCGAGCCGGACGGAGGTGGGCAGCGCGTCGAGCCCGAGCGCCTCGCGGGCGCGGGTGAGGACGAACGCGTCGAGGTGCGCCCAGAGGCGGCGGACGTCGGTGCCTTCGCTCAGCCACCGCGTCACGCGCAGCGCCGGCTCGGCGGGCGTGCCGACGGCTCGCGCCCGGGCGCGCGTGACGCCGTCGATGTTTTCGGCATCGGCTAGCACCGCGCCCGAGTGCTGCGGCCGTCACGATGAGCTCGGCGCTCCTTGAGCGCCCCGAACGCGCACGGCACCCCGGCGCCCGGCGTGCGCACGCCCGCGATCTCGCGCGCCGCGAGCGCGGCGACCTCCTGCACGACCAGCGAGGAGATCGTGGTGCGGCCCGCCGCCCCGTCGTCGTTCAGCGGTGTCGTGATGGCGGTACCCGGGACCTCGGCCCGCGGGGGCCCGGCTGCACCGTGGAGTTCGCTCCTCGCTGTCGGTGGGGGTCGGCGCGGGTGTTCGCTCCGGCGCCGGAAGCTTGCTCGCTCCTCCGACGTCCGAGCCGGCGAAAAGCTCACGACGAGTCACTCGACTGAGGGGAGTTCAGCGCGGCTGCACGTCGATGACGTGCACGTTCACCACCGGCGGCCGGGCCCGCAGCAGGCGGGTGAGTTCGTCGGTGAGGCGGCGCTGGAGGGTTCGCGCGGCTTCGCCGGCGGCGGTGCCCAACCGCACGGTCGTGAGGACCTGGAGTTCGCCGTCCTCGAGGGCGACGGCGGAGACCGTCACGCCGTCGACGTCTTCGGCCTGGTCGGTGGCGACCGTGCGGGCCAGGCGGAGCAGGGCGGCTTGCGAGACGGACAGCGGGCCGTCCTCGGCAGGCAGGGACAGCGGCGGGCCCTCGCGTTCCACGGCGAGCGAGCGCAGGACGCGGTCGACGAGACCGGGCGGCGTGGCGACGCGGCGGTGGGCCGCGGCGCGCACCAGGGCCCAGCGGGGATCCCGCTCGGGATCCGCCGGGCCGCCGATGGCCTCCTCCGTCATCACCGCTCCCTCAACTGGCCGAGCAGCGCCACCCTGGCCCGGTGCAGACGCGAACGCAAGGCCGGGATGCTGACTTCGAGTACTTCCGCCACTTCTTCGTAGCTGAGTCCCTCCAGTTCGCGCAGCACGAGCGGCACGCGCTGCGGCACGTCGAGCCGCGCGATGGCACGCAGCACCTCGTCGACCTGCTCGGCGTGCACGACCTGGCGCTCGGGTGTACCCACGGCGACGAGGTCGGGCGCCTGGTCGATCGACACGGTGTCGAGGGACACCGTGGGGCGGTGGCGGCGCAGCAGGGCGAGGGCGCCGTTGGTGACCACTCGGTACAGCCACGTCGACACGGCCGACTCGTGGCGGAACGCCGAAAGGGACCGCCACGCGGCGAGCCACGCCTCCTGGACGACGTCCTCCGCTTCGGCCGGGCTGCCGGTGATGCGCAGCGCGACGCGGAACATCATCGGCGTGTGCCGGCGTACGAGCGTGTCGAACGCCGCGTGGTCACCCGCCGCCGCGGCCGCGACGAGCGCCTCGCTGTCGGCCATCAGCCGCGGCCCCGCCGGTAGCGTAGCAGCGTGAAGCCGTCCTCCACGAGGACCGACGCCAGGTCCAGCCGGCGCGGCACTGCGGCGGCCGGGCCCGCCGCGATCCGGCTCGCGGCGCCGCCGATCAGCAGCGGGGCGACGCTCAGGCACAGCTGGTCGACGAGGTCGTCGGCGATCAGCTGCGCGAACAGGCCGGGACCGCCTTCGCAGTCGACGCGCCGCAGGCCGCGCTCGGCCAGCATCGCCAGCGCACGCGGCAGGTCCACGTCGTCCTCGCCCGCCACGAGCACATCGGCGCCGGCCTCGGCGAGCGCGCCCGTCTCGGCCCGCGACGTGGTGACGACCAGTGGCGGCACGCGCGTGTCCGTGAACAGCGGGCCGGCCGGGTCGAGCGTGGCCGTGCGCGTGACGACGGCGATCGGCGGCGCCGGCGCGAGCCCCAGCCGCGCGCGGCGCGCGGCGCGCACGGCGTTGGTCCGGGCACCGCGGTAGTTCTCGGTGCGCACGGTGCCGCCGCCGACGAGGATCACGTCGGCGAGGTCGCGTCCGAGCAGGAACACCCGCCGGTCGGCCGGGTGTGAAAGCCCCTTCGACAGCTCCTCCACGGCCACCGCGCCGTCGGCGGACGCCACGAAGTTGACCTGCACGAACGGGCCGCGGAGGTCCTCGGGGTAGCCGTAGACGAGCTCCAGGTCCTCGTCGGACAGCTCGGTCCCGGCCGGTGATGGTGGCCACACGCTCCGCACGCCCGCTATCCCAGCACGCGCCCGGACCCGGCCCCGACCGGGGGATACGCGGGCCGGGCACCACGTCGGGCCGCGGCGGGGCCGCGGTTAGGCTCTGCACCCGTGCCCGCTGCTGCCCTGACAGACCGGTTTCCCGAGCTCGGGGCCGACGAGCTGATCTCCTCGATGGTGCCGCCGCCGCGTTTCGGCGAGGCGAGGTTCTCGACCTACCTGCCCAACCCCGACGAACCGAGCCAGGCCGCCGCGGTCGCCGCGTGCTCGGCGTTCGCGCGGGGGATCGGCGCGCGCCCGGCCAAGAAGTCGCGACTGCGTTCGCTCTTCGGCGGCGGCGGCCCCACGCCGGCCGCGAAGCCGGGGCTCTACCTCGACGGCGGGTTCGGTGTCGGCAAGACCCACCTGCTGGCGTCGACCTGGCACGACGCGCCGTCGCCCAAGGCGTACGGCACGTTCGTGGAGCTCACGCACCTCGTCGGCGCGCTCGGGTTCGCCGAGGCCGTGCGGCGCCTGTCGGAGCACCGGCTGCTCGCGATCGACGAGTTCGAGCTCGACGACCCCGGTGACACCACGCTCGTCGGCCGGCTGCTGCAGGAGCTCACCGACGCCGGTGTGCACGTGGCTGCGACGTCCAACACGCTGCCCGACAAGCTCGGTGAGGGCCGCTTCGCCGCCGAGGACTTCCTGCGCGAGATCCAGGCGTTGTCGCGCCGCTTCGACGTCGTGCGCGTCGACGGGCCCGACTACCGCCACCGTGGCCTGCCCGACGCGCCGCCGCCGGTGAGCGACGAGGAGCTCGAAGCGTCCGCCGCCGCGCACGAAGGGTCCACTGTGGACGAGTTCGGCGCGCTCGTGGCGCACTTGGCCCGGCTGCACCCCTCGCGCTACGGCAAGCTGCTCGACGGAGTGCGGCGCGTGCACCTCAAGCACGTGACGCCGGCGCCGGACCAGAACGTGGGGCTGCGGCTCGTGGCTTTCGCCGACCGGCTCTACGACCGCGCGATCCCCGTGGTCGTGTCCGGGGTGCCGCTGCCGGAGCTGTTCACCGAGGAGATGGTGAACGGTGGGTACCGCAAGAAGTACCTGCGTGCGGTCAGCCGGCTGACGGCGCTGGCACGCGACGCGGTGTGACCGACCGCAGTCCGGTGACCACGGCGGTGCCGAAGAAGGTGCCGCCGACGATGTCCGTGAGGTAGTGGTAGCCGAGGCCGATCATGCCGATCGCCGCGCAGCACAGGAGAAGCACGCCGAGCACGACCGTCAGCGCCTTGGGCCGGGCGAGCAGGACCAGTACGGCGAGCACCGTCACGAGGCTCACGGTGTGCCCGCTCGGGTAGACGAGGATCCCGTCCTTCCAGCGGTCGAACAGCGGTTTGAGCACCCAGGTGTTCAGCCCCACCGCGACGGCCGGGGCCGCGATGGCCAGCGCCGCGTCCGGCCGGCGCCGCCGGTACGCGCAGATTCCGGCTGTGACGGCGATCGCGGGCAGCAGCACGTACGGCTCGGTGGGCAGCACGAGCACGTCGAACGTCGTGCGCCCGAGGCCGGCGACGCCGTTCGCCACCGCCGAGTCGAGCGCGCCGGGGGAGTGCCCGCCGGCGTAGACCAGTCCCACCGCGACGGTCGCCAGCAAGCACACGACGGCCACCACCGCCAGGATCCGGTTCACGATCTCTCCCCTCCGCGAGGCGAGCCTACGCGGATGGCGGGTGGCGCCGGTGACCCCGCGTCGGCCACGATCACCGGTGCTGGGGCACGAGCGGAGGGAACTGCATGCGGATCACCGTGGCCGGCGGGGGAGTCGTCGGGCTGAGCTGCGCACACCGGCTGGCGGAAGCGGGGCACACCGTGACCGTCGTGACCGAGGGTGGGCCGGGGGAGACGACGTCGGCCGTGGCCGGCGGCTTGATCTACCCGCCGGTGGTGCGGCCGGACGAGCGCGTGGCGCGCTGGACCACGACGACCGTGGGCGTGTACCGGTCGCTGCCGGCCGCGCCCGGGATCCGGTTCCTCCCGGGCTGGATCCGGGTGCCCGCCGACGCGCCCGACCCCGCCTGGCTCGCCGCGATGACCGACGTGTCCCGAGACGGCACGGTCCTCGCGTTCACCACGGCGCTGGTCGACACGCCCGTGTACCTGACGTGGCTGGCCGAGGAGGTCGCCGCGCGCGGCGTGCGCACCGAGTACCGCACGGTCACGTCGCTCGCCGACCTCGACGCCGACGTCGTCGTGAACGCCACCGGGCTGGCGGGCGGTGCCCTGGCGGGCGACGACACGCTGGTGCCGGTGCGCGGCCAGGTCGTGCACCTCGCCGACCCGGGCCTCACGTCGTGGTCCGTCGAAGAGATCGACGGCGATCTCGCCTATGTCATCCCCCACGGCCGCCACGTCGTGTGCGGCGGCACCGAAGAGATCGGCCGCGGCGACCTCGAGCCGGACCCCGCCACCGCGGCGGCCATCGTGCGCCGCTGCCGCGCCCTCGAACCGCGGCTGGCGGACGCCGCCATCCTCGGCACCCGCGTGGGCCTGCGCCCGGGCCGCCCGAGCGTCCGCCTGGAACGCACCGGTGACGTCATCCACTGCTACGGTCACGGCGGCGCGGGGATCACGCTCGCGTGGGGCTGCGCGGACGACGTGACGGAACTGGTCTAGCCGGCACCTTCGACGAGTCCGGCCGTGTCAGGGCCGCCCGAGGTTCGTGAACTCGGCGTGGTCGGCTTCCGTCTGGTCGGCGTAGCGCACCGCGTACGCGCCGATCGCCTCGTCGAGGTCCTCGTCCTCGGCGAAGTAGCCGTCCGGCGGCTGCGGGTGCAGCGAGCGCGAATGCGCCCGCGCGAGCAACGCGCCCGCGAGCCGGCCGTAGTCGTCGAGGTGGTCCTTGCGCAGCGCGGCGGGGTCGATCGCCCCCTTGACGGCGCGAGCGCCGACGGCTGCGCCCGCTTCACCTGCAGCACGAAGTCTTCGTTTTCGAGCTCGCGCAACAGGACCACGTAGCTGCGCAACCCGACGCTGCGCATGCTGACCACGCGGAACGCGACGTCGGCCACGCGGTAGCGCGCCACGAGCGTCCGCTGTGACTCACGCAGGGTGTCCACATAGGACACCAGCCCGGCCGCGACGGAAGCCGCCGTCGCCTCGTCCACGGACGTCAGCACCGGCGGGTCGGGGGTGAACCGGTGTCGCGGCAGGTTCGTCTCGTGGTCGTCGACGTGGCGCGTCCACTTGGCCGCCACCTGGGCGAACCGGTGCCGCGGGGCGCCTTCTCCTCGGCTTCGGCGAAGTCGTCGATCAGCTCGTCGGCGCGCGCCTTCGACACCACCGACGCGTCGGGCAGCGCGTGCCACGACCGCCGGAACGGCAGCTGCGCCAGTGCCCGGATCGTGCGCCGGTACGACTCCACGGCGTCTTCCGCGGCTTCGCGGCAGGCCGCTTCACCGATGCCGTCTTCGAGCCCGGCCAGCACCAGGCTCGCCGACAGCCGGATGAGATCCCACTCCCACGGCCCCGGCGCGGTCTCGTCGAAGTCGTTGACGTCCATGACGATCCCGCCCTCGGGCGTGCCGTAGAGCCTGAAGTCGGCCGCGTGGGCGTCGCCGCACAGGGGCGCCGTGAGCCCTGCCGACGGCGAGCCCGCGAGGTCGGCCGCCAGCAGCCCGGCCGCGCCGCGGAAGAACGTGAAGGGCGACGCCGCCATCCGCTCCCGCCGCAGCTCGACCAGTTCGGGCAGCCGGCCCGCGTTGCTCGCCTCGAAGTACTCGCGCACGCCCGGCCGACGTTCGCCGGCGGCCGGGTGGTCGTAGGCCTCGACCGGTGCGCGGTCGCACAGCTCCTTGCCCCGCGCGTACAGCCGCGCCATAGCGGACTGAACGAGCGCCCCGGGCGAAACGCTCCCGGGTGGTTACGGACGCACCACCTGGGCGACCGCGTCGATGCCGCGGTCGAGCTCGTCGCGCGTGATCACCAGCGGCGGCGCGATCCGCAGCGTGTGGTCGTGCGTTTCCTTGCACAGCACGCCAAGCCCGGCCAGGGCCTCCGACGCGGCGCGCCCGGACGGGCCGCCCGGCGCGATGTCGACACCGGCCCACAGGCCGCGGCCGCGGACGGCGGCGAGGCCGTGGCCGACGAGCGCGGACAGGCGTTCGTGCAGGTGCGCC
Source organism: Amycolatopsis sp. FDAARGOS 1241 (assembly GCF_016889705.1). NCBI lineage: Bacteria > Bacillati > Actinomycetota > Actinomycetes > Pseudonocardiales > Pseudonocardiaceae > Amycolatopsis > Amycolatopsis sp. FDAARGOS 1241. The sequence goes on along the minus strand of NZ_CP069526.1, from coordinate 6,471,510 downwards.
CCGAGCTCGGTGGAGCGCTGCTGGAACTCGCCGGTCGCCAAGAGGCGGATGACGGCGCGGCCGACCGCGCACGCGACGGGGTTGCCGCCGAAGGTCGAGCCGTGCTCGCCGGGCTTGAGCACGCCGAGCACGTCGCGGCTGCCGACCACGGCCGACACCGGCAGGATGCCGCCGCCGAGAGCCTTGCCGAGCGTGTAGACGTCGGCGCGCACGCCCTCGTGGTCCAGCGCCAGCACCGTGCCCGTGCGGGCGAGGCCCGACTGGATCTCGTCGGCGATCAGCAGCACGCCGTTCTCGTCGCACGCGCGCCGCACGTCGGCGAAGAAGCCGGCGGGCGGCACGATCACGCCGGCCTCGCCCTGTACCGGTTCGAGCAGCACCGCGGCCGTGCGCGGGGTGATCGCGGCGCGCACCGCGGCCGCGTCGCCGTAGGGCACTGTCACGAACCCCGGCGTGAACGGCCCGAAGCCGGCGCGCGCGGTGTCGTCGGTGGAGAACGAGACGATCGTGGTCGTGCGGCCGTGGAAGTTGGAGCCGGCGACCACGATCTCGGCGGTGCCGTCGGGCACGCCCTTGACCTGGTGTGCCCACTTGCGCGCGACCTTCACGGCCGACTCCACGGCCTCGGCGCCGGAGTTCATCGGCAGCACCATCTCGGTGCCGGTCAGCTCCGCGAGCTCGCGGCAGAACAGGCCGAGCTGGTCGTGGTGGAACGCGCGCGAGGTCAGTGTGACCTTGCCCAGCTGCTCGACGGCTGCGGCGATCAGCGCGGGGTGGCGGTGCCCGAAGTTCAGGGCGGAGTAGCCGGACAGGAAGTCGAGGTAGGACTTGCCCTCGACGTCGGTCACCGTGGCGCCTTCGGCTTCGGCGATCACGACCGGCAGCGGGTGGTAGTTGTGCGTGCTCCACCGCTCGTCGAGCTCGATGAAGCCGGCGGTGGAGGCAGGGCTGGCGGTCTCCCGACCGGCGAACGTCGTCATGCGTTCAGGCTAGATCGAACGCGGGGGGAGTTTCAGCCGGGAAACGTTGCTTTCACCCGCCATTCGTTGCGCACTCGGGCGGCTGGAACGGCGAATCGCTGCACATCGTTGACTCGATCATTGGTAAGCCGTAGCTTACGGTTCGTGGCGACTTACGGAAGCGAGCAGCTGACCGCTCTCGCCGACCCCTCGCGGCGCGCGATCGTCGAAGCGCTCCGCGCCGGGCCGCGCGCGGTCGGAGAGCTGGCCGCGACGTTGCCGATCAGCCGTCCCGCCGTGTCGCAGCACCTCAAGGTGCTGAAGGAGGCCGGCCTGGTCACCGATCGGGCGGAGGGGACGAAACGGCTGTACCGGCTCCGGCCCGACGGGATCGCCGCGCTGCGCGCCTACCTCGACCGGATGTGGTCCGACGCGCTGAGTTCGTTCGCCCGGCAAGCCGAATCCACTGCGGAAAGCGAAGGAAGCGAACAGTCATGACACTCGAACCGATCCGCAAATCGATCACCGTCGCCTGCTCGCGCGCGCACGCGTTCAAGGTCTACACCGAGGGTTTCGACAGCTGGTGGCCGCGCGAGCACCACCTGGGCGAGGCGGCCCTCGCCGAAGCCGTGCTGGAGCCGCGCGAAGGCGGCCGCTGGTTCGAGCGGCTCGTCGACGGGTCCGAATGCGGCTGGGGCCGCGTGCTCGCGTGGGAGCCACCCGGCCGAGTGGTTCTGTCGTGGCACATCGACGGCGACTGGAAGGTCGACCCGGACCCGGCGCACGCGAGCGAGATCGAGGTCCTGTTCACCGAAGAGGGGCCGGGGACCACGCGAGTCGAGATCGAGCACCGCGAGTTCGAACGCCACGGCGCGACCGCACAGCAGGTCTACGACGGGGTGGACACCGAGGGCGGCTGGACCGGGCTGCTGAAGATCTTCGCCGCGAAGGCCGCCGCTTGAGGTTATCGTCGCCGGATGGCGAAGAAGGACAACGGGACCCGGGTGCGCGACGCGCTGCGCGCCGGCGCGCAGCTGCCGCACCCGGGCTCGTCACCGGTCGGGCCGGGCAAGAAGACCAAGGGCGAGAAGAAGCTCGCCACCGCGGGCGAACGGCTCGACGCCCTGCAGGAGGCGCTGTACGCCGAGGGCCAGGCCGGCGGCGGCCGCAGCGTGCTGCTGGTGCTGCAAGGCATGGACACCTCCGGCAAGGGCGGCACCGTCCGGCACGTGCTGGGGCTGGTGAACCCGATGGGTGTGCGCTACAAGGGGTTCAAGGCGCCCACGCCGGCCGAGCGTCGCCACGACTTCCTGTGGCGGGTGCGCCGCGAGCTGCCGGCACCGGGCCAGCTCGGGGTGTTCGACCGGTCGCACTACGAGGACGTGCTGGTGCCGCGCGTGTCCGGGCAGCTGAGCGCGGCCGAGCGGCGCCGCCGCTACTCGCAGATCAACGCGTTCGAGAAGGAGCTCGTGGCCGAGGGCACCACGATCGTCAAGGTGTTCCTGCACATCTCGCCCGAAGAGCAGCTGCGCCGGCTCGTCGCGCGGCTCGAAACGCCTGAGAAGCTCTGGAAGTTCTCGCCGTCCGACGTCGAAGCGCGCGGCCACTGGGGCGCGTACGCCCAGGCCTACTCCGACGTGTTCGCGCGCACGTCTACCCCGCACGCCCCGTGGTACGTCGTGCCCGCCGACCGCAAGTGGTACCGCAACTGGGCCGTCGCGGAGCTGCTGATCGAGACGCTCACCGAGCTCGCGCCCGCGTTCCCGGATCCGCACTTCGACGTGGCCGGAGAGCTTTCCCGGCTGCGGGGTGATGGCGTGCCGGCCTGATCGTCTGGAAGAGTGCGGGCGTGACCGACTCTGCTCTCGACGACCTCTCGTTCCTCCGCCGCCAGGCGCGCACGCAGCGCTTCACCCTCGGCGCGCCCAAACAGTTCCGCGTCTCCCCGGACGGTTCGCGGGTGCTGTTCCTGCGCAGCGAAACCGGCACCGACCTGCGGCACAGCCTGTGGTCGCTGGACCTCGCGAACGGCACGGAGACCAAGCTCGTCGACGCCGCGGAGCTGCTACCCGGCGAGGAGGACCTGCCGGCGGAGGAGCGGGCGCGCCGCGAGCGAGCGCGGGAGACCGGCGGCGGCGTGGTGGCCTACGGCGTGGACGACGCGTTCACCGTGGTCACCTTCACGCTGTCCGGGAAGCTCTACACACTCGACCTGGCCACGGGCGCGACCGCCGTCCTCGTGGACGGTTCGGTGGTCGACCCGCGGCCCAACCCGACCGGCACGCACGTGGCTTACGTCCGCGACCGGCGGCTGCGCGTGATCGAGCTGGCCACGGGCGAGGACCGCGCGCTCGTCGAGGAAGACGGCGACGACGTGGCCTGGGGGCTCGCGGAGTTCATCGCCGCCGAGGAGATGGACCGCACGCGCGGCTACTGGTGGGCGCCGGACGGGCGCAGCCTCATCGCGGAGCGCTCCGACCGCGGCCCGGTGCCGCGCTGGACGATCGGCGACCCGGCGAACCCCGACCGTCCCGCGAACGTCGTCGCGTACCCCGCGGCCGGCGCGGCCAACGCCGAGGTGTCGCTTTCGGTGCTGGGCTTGGACGGCAGCCGTGTCGACGTCGAGCGCGGCGACTGGGAATACCTGGTCACGGTCCACTGGTCGGCCGGCGGTGCGCCGCTGCTCGCGGTGCAGCCGCGCGACCAGAAGCGGATCACTGTGCTGGCCCTCGACCCGGCCGCCGGGTCCGTGACCGAACTGGTCACCGACACCGACGACGTCTGGGTCGACATCCTCCCGGGCGTGCCCGCGTGGACGGCCGACGGGCGGCTCGTCACCACCAGCGCCGCGGACGGCGATCACCGGCTGTACGTCGCCGGCGAGCCCGTCACTCCGCCGGGCCTGCAGCTGCGCGCGGTGCAGCACGTCGGCGCCGAGGTGCTCTTCACCGCGTCGGCGGACGACCCGACGCAGATCCACGTCTACCGCACGGAAAACGGCGGCGTGCGGCAGCTCTCGGCCGCGAACGGCGTGCACGTCGGCGCGGGCAGCGCGGAGCTGACCGTGCTCACGGAATGGAGCCTCGCGCACAGCGGCCCGGTGGTCACCGTGCTGCGCGACGGCGAGCCCGCCGGCCGGATCCAATCCTCCACTGTGGACCCCGAGGTGGAGCCGAACCTGCGGTGGCTCACGCTAGGGGAGCGGGGGCTGCGGGCCGCGCTCGTGCTGCCGCGCGGGTACGAGCCGAGCGAGGGCAAGCTGCCCGTGCTGATGGACCCCTACGGCGGTCCGCACGCGCAGCGCGTGCTGCAGAGCCGCAACGCGTTCCTCACGCCGCAGTGGCTGGCGGACCAGGGTTTCGCCGTGCTCGTGGCCGACGGGCGCGGCACCCCCGGCCGCGGCGCGGCGTGGGAGCGGGCGGTCGCCGGCAAGCTGGCGGAGGTGACGCTGGCCGACCAGGTCGACGCGCTGCGCGCGGCCGCGGCCGAGCACCCCGAACTGGACCTCGAACGCGTCGCGATCCGCGGCTGGTCCTACGGCGGTTACCTGTCCGCGCTCGCCGTGCTGCGGCGTCCGGACGTCTTCCACGCCGCCGTCGCCGGCGCCCCGGTCACCGACTGGGCCCTGTACGACACGCACTACACAGAGCGCTACCTGGGCAAGCCGCAGGACGCGCCCGAGGTCTACGAGCGCAACTCGCTGCTCGCCGACGCCGGTGAGCTGTCCCGCGCGCTGCTCATCGTGCACGGCCTCGCCGACGACAACGTGTTCCCCGCGCACTCGCTGCGGTTGTCCGGCGCGCTGCTCGCCCACGGGCGGCCGCACGTGTTCCTGCCGCTCGCCGGGGCCACCCACATGACGCCGCAGGCCGAGGAGGTCGCGGAGAACCTGATGCGCACGCAGGTCGACTGGATCCTGCGTGAGCTCGCCGCTGTCGCCGTCGACAAGGAGAACGCATGAACCGCTGGGGTCTGACCATCCCGCTCACGGGGGTGCCGCTCACCCAGCACCGCGAGCTGATCGAGCAGCTGCCCGACCTCGGCTACACCGACGCCTGGACCGCCGAAACCGCCGGGACGGACGCGTTCGCGCCGTTGGTGCTGGCCAGCCAGTGGGCTCCGCAGCTGCGCCTGGGCACCGCGATCGTGCCGGTGTACACGCGCGGGCCGGGCCTGCTGGCCATGAGCGCGTCGACGCTCGCGGAACTCGCCCCGGGCCGCTTCGTCCTCGGCATCGGCGCCTCGTCGCCGGTCATCGTCGAGAACTGGAACGGTGGTTCGTTCGACGAGCCGTTCGCCCGCACCCGCGACACGCTGCACTTCCTGCGCTCGGCCTTGGCGGGCGAGAAGGTGTCGGAGAAGTACGACACCTTCTCCGTGACCAAGTTCCGCCTCGAGCGCTCGCCGGATCCGGCCCCGAGCATCATGCTGGCCGCCCTGCGCCCCGGCATGCTCCGCCTGGCCGCCCAGGAATCGGACGGCGCCATCACCAACTGGCTCGCCGCCACCGACGTCCCGAAGATCCGCGAGGTCATCGGCCCCGACGTCGAACTCGCCGCCCGGATCTTCGTCTGCCCCACGGAAGACGAAGACACCGCCCGCGCGCTCGGCCGGATGATGATCTCCAGCTACCTGACCGTCCCCGTCTACGCCAAGTTCCACGACTGGCTCGGCCGCAAGGACGCCCTCGCCCCCATGCACGAAGCCTGGGCCGCCGGCGACCGAAAGAAGGCCAACACCCTCATCCCCGACGACGTCGTCGACTCCCTGGTCATCCACGGCACCGTCGAATCCTGCCGCGACCAGGTCCAGTCCTATGCAGACAACGGCCTGACCACCCCCATCATCGCCCTCCTCCCCACCGGCAACGACCCCTTCGAACTGGTCAGGGGCCTGGCCCCCCAACGCTGACCACTAGACAAACCACCACCACACCCAAATCGCCAGAGCGATACGCACCGCACCACCACAACTCAACCGCCGGGGCCCTACGCACCTCACCAGCGCACCCAGCCCCCGGCCGGCACCTCAATCCCCGCTCTCCTCAGAGACACTCAAAAATCGGGGTGCCTCGCGCGCCCTACGCCCGACGATGTCGCGCGCCAGCGCGACGAGTCGAAGGCGCCCACTCCCCGCCGCCGCGACGAGCCGTCCGCGCCCGCGCAGCCACCGCGGCCGGACTGCTACCCCACCCGAGCCAGAACACGAATGGCCGACGCATCACCACCTCAACCCCTCCATCCTGAAAGAGGCGACACCCACCGAGCCCCCTCTCCCTGGGTGTCCGTATTGTTGCGTAGGGTAGGCAAGGTTACCCTAAGAAAGGCGGCTCCATGGGCGGAGATTCGGCAACGTGGCTGGCCGGCGGCCGCACCGGTACCGACCACCTCACAGCTCTGCTCCCTTCGGCCCTCCGCGGCCTGGCAGCAGGTGTAGCCGAACGCAACGGCCCCATCCCCGCCGGCGGTCCCGCCGCTGTCGCCGCCGCCCTGGCGGCCTCCGGCGCCGGCAAGTCACTCCCGAAAACGGGCATCGGCGCCGAACGGGCCCTGGAGGACTACGCCACCCTCCTGGCCGCCGGCTCCGCCGACCCCGCGGACCCGGCTTGTGCCGCCCACCTCCACTGCCCGCCGCTGGCCGTCTCGGTCGCCGCCGACGTCGTCGCCGCGGCCATGAACCCCTCCATGGACTCCTGGGACCAGGCGCCGATGGCGAGTGAGCTGGAAGCCGAGTTCACCTCCGGCATCGCCCGCCTCTGCTTCCCCGGCGCGCCGAACGCCGACGCAGTCGTCACCTCCGGCGGCACCGAGTCCAACCTCCTCGGCCTCTTGCTGGCCCGGGAAACGACCGGCAGCACCGTCCGCCCGGTCTGCGGCACCAACGCCCACCACAGCGTCGCGCGCGCCGCCTGGCTGCTGGGTCTCCCGGCTCCCGTCGTCGTGCCGTGCGCCGACGACCGCATGATCCCGGCGGCTCTGGCCGAAGCCCTGGCGCCGCTCGGCGCGTCCGCTGTCGTCGTCGCCACCGCCGGCACCACGAACACCGGCCGCATCGACCCCCTGCCGGAGCTCGCGCGGATCTGCCGCCTGGCCGGCGCCCGGCTGCACGTCGACGCCGCGTACGGCGGCCTGGCCCTGTGCAGCGAAACACTGGCCCCACGGCTGGCCGGGCTCGAACTGGCCGACTCGGTGGCGCTCGACCTGCACAAGTTCGGCTGGCAGCCCGTCGCTGCGGGCCTGCTCGCCGCCCGCGACGCCGCCGACCTCTCGGCGCTGACCGTGCGCGCCGAGTACCTCAACGCCGACGACGACACCGAAGCCGGCCTGCCCGACCTGCTGGGCCGCTCGATCCGCACGTCGCGCCGCCCGGACGCGTTCCGCATGGCCGTCACCGTCCGCGCGCTCGGCACCGACGGTCTCGGCGCGCTCGTCGAACGCTGCTGCACCACCGCCGCCGAGGTCGACGAACTGGTCGAGCGCCACCCGGACCTGCAGTCGTGGGGCCGCCCCGAACTGTCCACAGTGGTGTTCCGCCCACGGGGAGCCGGTGACGACCTCGTGGCCCGCGTGCGCCGGACACTGCTGGAAGCCGGCACCGCGGTGATCGGCCGCGGCGCGCTGCCGACCGGGCCCGATGGGGCGAACCAGCTGTGGCTCAAGCTCACCCTGCTGCACCCGCACACCACCGCGCAGGACTACACCGCACTGCTCGACCGCGTGGCCGAGACCGCGGCGGCCGAGCGGATCGCGCCGGCCCCGCAGAGCCCGGTCGCCTCGTGAGGCCCTTCGACCTCGCGGGCGTCGGCATCGGGCCGTTCAACCTGTCGCTCGCCGCGCTGGCCGATCCACTAGACCAGCTCGACGTGGTGCTCTTCGACGCGCGCCCCGAGTTCCGCTGGCACCCGGGGCTGCTCGTCGACGGTGCGACGCTGCAGGTGCCCTTCCTCGCCGACCTCGTGTCGCTCGTCGACCCCACGAGCCGGCACTCGTTCCTCAACTACCTGCGCGAACGCGGCCGCCTGCTGCCGTTCTACTTCGCCGAACGCTTCCACCTGCCCCGGGCGGAGTATGACGACTACGGCCGCTGGGCTGCCGCCCGGCTGCCCGCGTGCCGCTTCGGCCACGAGGTCACCGGCATCCGCTGGGTCGCGGCGCAGGACGCGTTCGAGCTGACCGTCACCGGCGCCGAGCCCGTGCTCGCGGCGTCGGTCGTGCTCGGTGTCGGCACCCGGCCGAGCGTGCCGGAACCGTTGCGGGACCTGGTGGCCGACGAAGGCGTGCTCGCCCTGCACTCCGCCGATTACCTGCGCCACCGCGCCCAGCTGCTGGCCGCGGAGACGGTAACCGTGGTCGGCTCGGGGCAGTCGGGAGCCGAGGTGTTCCTCGACCTCCTGCGCGCGCGCTCCACTGTGGACGGTCTGCGCTGGCTCGCGCGCACCCCGGCGTTCGCGCCCATGGAGTACTCGAAGCTGGGCCTGGAGCAGTTCACGCCGGACTACACGGCGTACTTCCACGGACTGCCCGAAGCGGTCCGCGACCGGCTGCTGCCGGCGCAGTGGCAGCTGTACAAGGGGATCGACGCCGAGACCATCGCCGCGATCCACGACGAGCTGTACCGCCGCAGCATCGGCGGCGGCTGGCCCGGTGCGGCGCTCACGCCTGGCGTCGAGGTGGTCGCGGCCGCCGCTGAGGCGGACGGCATCGAGCTGGGCCTGCGGCACGTCGACCAGGGCCGCACCGCCACGCACCACACGCACGCCGTGGTCGCCGCGACCGGCTACGCGGAGACGCCCATCGAGCCGTTGCTGCGTGCACTCGACGTGCGGCGCGACGGTCGCGGGCGGCTTGCCGTCCAGGCCGACAACCGGTTGGCACTCGGCGCCGGTGTGACCGGCTCGGTGTTCGTGCAGAACGCCGAGCGCCACACCCACGGCCCCGGCGCGCCCGACCTCGGGCTCGGTGCCTGGCGCGCCGCGGCGATCCTCAACTCCGTGTGCGGCAAGGCCGTCTACGACCTGCCCGAGCGCACGGCGTTCACCACGTTCGGCCTAGCTGACCCGGAGGAGCAGTGACCCTGACCGAAGCCGCCGCCTGGCGGGCCGCCGGTTCGCTCGTGACGCACAAGATGCTCGGCGAGCTGTCCTACGAGGCGATGCTGCGGCCGCAGCCCGGCGAACCGACCCGCGCCGGCCACCGCACATGGCACCTCGAGCTGCCCGGCGGCGTCTCGTACCGCTTCGAGGCCCGCCGCGGCGCGTTCGAATCGTGGACGGTGCTGCCCGGCAGCGCCGTGCGACGGGAGAACGACGCCGAAGCGCTGGCCGACGACCCGCGCACGTTGGTCGTCGACGCACGTGAAACGCTGGGGCTCACCGGGTTGCGGCTCGCCGACGTCCTGGCCGAGCTGACCGCGACCGTCACCAACGAAGCGGCGCGGCTGCGCCGGGCGCCGACGGCGGCCGAACTGTCCACGATGGACTACAACCTCGCCGACGGGCACCTCACCGGTCACCCGCGGCTCGTGCTCAACAAGGGCCGCGTCGGCTTCTCCGCGGCCGATCGCGCCCGCTACGCCCCGGAAGCCGGCGCCGATGTGCATCTGCGGTGGTTCGCCGTGCACCGCGACCTCGCGCAGTTCCGCAGCGTCGCCGGGCTCGACGCTTCCGTGCTGCTGCGCGAAGAGCTGGATGCGGCCCAACGCGAGGAGTTCACCGCGCGTGTCGCCGCCGTCGGTGATCCCGCGGACTACGTGTGGGTGCCGGTGCACCCGTGGCAGGCCGACGAGATCCTCGGCACGCTCTACGCCGCCGAACTGGCCACCGGCCGGATGGTCGAGCTGGGGAAGAGCGCTGACGCCTACCGGCCGCACCAGACCGTGCGCACGCTCGCCAACCGCAGCCGCCCCCAGCGCCACGACGTCAAGACCGCGGTGTCGGTGCGCAACACGCTCGTCTACCGCGGCCTCAATTCCGCGGCGACGCTCGCGGGGCCGGCGGTCACCGAGTGGCTGCGGGGGATCGACGCGGCCGACCCGCTGCTGTCGGAGAAGTACCGGTTCACGTTGCTCGGCGAGGTGGCGAGCGTGTCCGTGTGCCACCCGCTGTTCGGCGCGCTCGACGAGCTGCCGTACCGGTTCCACGAGACGCTCGGCGCGCTGTGGCGCGAGCCGCTCGTCGCGACGCTCGCCGAGGGGGAGCACGCGATCTCGTTCGCCGCGCTGCCTTACCGCGACGCGGCGGGCGAAACCGTGCTGACCCGGCTGATCATGCGGTCGGGTGACGGCGCCGAAGCGTGGCTCGCGGGCCTGTTCGACCTGCTGCTCACGCCGTTGCTGCAGTGGCTGCTGCGCTACGGCGTCGGCTTCTGCCCCCACGGCCAGAACCTGATCCTGATCGTCGACGGTGAGGGGCGGCCCGTGCGGGTGGCGATCAAGGACTTCGCGCAGGGCGTGGACCTGCTCGACGAAGAGCTCCCCTGTTACGCCGACCTGCCGCCCGAAGCCGGCGCCGACATGCTGCGCTGGCCGGCGCACCTGCTCGCGCAGTCGCTGTTCAGCTCAGTGTTCTCCGGCCAGCTGCGGTTTTGGGCCGAGGTGCTGCTCGACGACCTCGGCCTGGCCCGCGCGGACTTCTGGGCCCTGGTGCGCGCGGTCGTCGGCCGCTACCGCGACGAGAACCCGGACGTGGCCGAGCGGTTCGACGCGTGCCTGCTGTTCGCGCCCGACGTCGAGCGCGTCACCCTCAACCGCGAGCACTTCGCGGGGCAGGGTTTCGACAAGGTGGAGCGCGACGACGAGTTCGACGTGCGCTGGGGCCGCGTGCCGAACTCGTTGCACGCGCCCGATCCGGACGGCGCGTGGTGACGCCGTTCGACCGGCCCGTCGGCGCGCGCTCCCTCGCGGTGCGCGCCGAGGCGGGCTCGGCCGCGGTGGCGGTGCTGCGGCGCGTGCTCGCCGAAGCCGGCACGCGGCTCGTGCTGCTCGTGCCCGATCCGCACGCGCGGTTCGCCGCGGTGGAACTCGAAGCGCCGTTCGCGGCCGAGGTGCTCGACGACGGTTACGGCGTGTGCAGCTACGTCTTCGCGTGGACCCCGGCCCGGGATCCGTTGCCGGACAACGACGTCCTGCGGCCGTATCTCGGCGGCTTCGGCGACCTGCGGATGCGCGCCGACGCCGCGTCGGCCGTCCCGCTGGGGGACCGCACGTGGGCGGTGGTGTGCGACGCCGAACTGCCGTCCGGGGTACCGGCGGCCCTCGCACCGCGCTCGGTGCTGCGCGCACAGCTGGCGGAGCTCGAAGAACTGGGGCTGGTGCCGTCGGTGGGCCTTGAGCACGAGGTCGTGTTCCGAGACGCCGACGGCGTGCCGTTGACCGGCCACGGCGTGGACTACGCGGTGGGCGGCACCGAACGCCTGGTGCCGCTGCTCACGGACCTGCGCTCGGCCGCGGCGGGGCTCGGCGTCGAATCCGCCCGCGCCGAATGCCACCCCGGCCAGTACGAGATCGTGCTGCGCCACCGCGACGCCCTGTCCGCGTGCGACGACGCCCTGCTGCTCCAGCTGCTCACGCGCCGCACGGCCGCGGCCCACGGCGCGCGGGCGGACTACCTCGCCGCCCCGGAAGCGGGCCAGGGCAACTCGTGCCACGTCCACCTCTCACTGTCCACACCGGACGGACCGGCGGGTTTCCCGTTCGGCCTCGGCGCGTTCCTCGCCGGGGTGCTGCGCGACGCGCGGGCCCTGACCGCGCTGTGGGCACCGACGTGGAACAGCTACGTCCGCCTGCGCACCGCGCCGTTCTCGCCGCGTGTGCTTCGCTGGGGCCCTGACGACCGCACCGCGGCCGTGCGGTTGTGCGGCCGCGCCGACGCGCCGCGCCTGGAGTTCCGCTTCGCCGGCGCGGACGCCCAGCCGCACCTCGTGGTCGCCGCGTTGCTGGCGGCCGGCCGCGCGGGCGTCGTCGACGGCCTGACGCCGCCGGAGCCCGGCCCGGCCGTCGGCGAGCTGGCGGCCACACCGTGGGACGCCTTGGCGGAGCTGGAAAAGGGGCGCGTGGAAGAGCTGCTGGGCAGGCAACTCGCCACTCAGCAGCTCACGGTGCTCCGCGAGGAGCTGGACTCGGGCCTGGACGCCGTCACCGACGTCCAGCGCCGCCGTGGTGCGCTCCGTTCGTAACCCGCCGCGCGCTGGGATCCACTGCGCGCGAGGGCCCGGAGACCGGGGTGCTGCGGTGCGCTCCCGACCACCGCACCGCAGCTGCCCCCGCACCCCGGAATCATCCGCCGGCAGGCCGGATGTTCTGGTTGACGTGGAACAGGTTCTTCGGGTCGTAGCGCTCCTTAACCAAGGCCAGCCGCTCGTAGTTGCCGCGGTAGGCGGCCCGGACGCGGTCGTCGCCCTCGTCCATCATGAAGTTCACGTACGCACCACCGGCCGAGGTCGGGTGCAGCTCGGTCCAGTAGTCCTTCGTCCAGCGCGTGATCACTTCCCGGTTGTCGGGTGAGGGATCGACGCCCACGATCACGCCGGACCAGCCGCCGTCGCGGTACGGGAACGCCGTCGCGTCGGGGGCGACGCGCGCCGCGGCGCCGTCGATCGGGTACAGGTGCATGGACGAGTGCCCGGTGGGCAGGGCTTCCCCGAAGCGGCGGTGGATCGCGATCGCCTCGTCGGAGATCTCCGTGGTGACGTCGGCTCGCCAGTACCACTGCAGGCCCGAGGGGTAGAGGGCGTCGAACGCGCTCTGCAGTGCCGTGAACGGCATCTCCATCAGTCCGACGACCAATGGCGAACCGAACGAGCGCACGGGCTCCAGCACCTCGTCCGCACGGGCGTGGGAACCCGTGTAGCACCAGACGATGCCGCACGCCTTGCGGCCCCACAGCTCCTCGGGGAACGGTGGTGCGGGCGGGATGGTCAGCAGCCCGAACCAGCCGCTGAGCTCTTCGGGCAGCGACGGCAGCAGTTCGCGGTACCAGCGCAGGACGTCTTCGGTGTCCTCCAGTGCGTAGAGCACCGGCCCGGCGATGACGGTGCCGTGTTCGCCGATGTCGTGGCAGCGGAAGGTGAACGACGTGACCACGCCGAAGTTCCCGCCACCGCCGCGCAGCGCCCAGAACAGGTCCGGGTGCGACTTCTCGCTGGCGTGCACGAAGCTGCCGTCGGCGAGGACGACGTCGGCGGACAGCAGGTTGTCGACCGTCAGCCCGAAGCGCCGGGCGAGGTAGCCGATGCCGCCGCCGAGGCTCAGCCCGCCGACGCCGGTGGAGGAGATGATGCCCGACGGGGTCGCCATGCCGAACGCGACGGTCGCGTGGTCGACGTCGCCCCACGTGCAGCCGGCGTCGACACGCACGGTGCGGGTTTCGGGGTCGACCGTCGTGCTGCGCAGGGCCGAAAGGTCGATCACGAGAGCGTCGTCGGCGATGCCGAGCCCGCCGGCGTTGTGCCCGCCGCCGCGCACGGCGAGGTCGATGTGGTTCTGCCGGGCGAAATTCACGCACGTGACGACGTCGGCGGTGTCGCGGCAGAAGGCGATGGCGGACGGGTGCTTGTCGATCATTCCGTTGTAGACGGCACGCGCCTGCTCGTAGCCTTCGTCGCCGCGTGTCACGAGGTCGCCGCGCAGTGCGAGGGCGAGCTCCGGGAACGGTGCGGTGATGGTGGTCATGCGGCTTCTCCCTGGTTGTGGAACGGCACCCGGTCGGGCTGCCTGTGCCGCCGAAGCTAGGCAGGGGGCGTTCGCGCAGCGTTCGGCCTCAGTCCGCGAAGCGTTCGAGGTCGCGTTCGCAGCGCCGCCGCAGCGTCGTACTGCCTTGCGCGGCAGCCAGTTCCACCGCGGCCTTCAGGCGCAGCCGCGCTCGTTCCGGGGCGTCGTAGGCGGACCGCAGCCGCAACACTTCGGGCAACCACCACAGGTCGTCGCGCGCCTGGCCGACGACGAGGGCGGCGTCGAGGGCGGCCCGGGCCGGGCCGGGCCGCCCGTCGCGCGCCATCAGGTCGGCTTGCAGCGCGAGCCAGTACGGCATGCGCGCCAGCGAACCCTCGGCTTTGAGGTTGGCGATGCCGCGCTGCGCGTCCGTGAGCCCGGCCCGGTCACCGCGCGCCCACCCGCCGAGCACGAGCCCCCATTCGCGGTAGTAAGCGAAGCCGTAGCGGCCGCACAGTTCGCGCAGTTCGGTTGAAAAAGCCGCGACCAGCGCGCGATCGCCGCGCATCTGGTGCGTGATCCCGGCGTACGCGAGCGCGACGGCGAGGCTGTAGGGGTGGGGGTACGTCCGCGCGATCTCCACGGCCTCATGGCATTCCCGCACGGCCTCGTCGTCGTGACCCAGCAGCCAGTGCGCGTGCGCGGCCCACGCGGGGCTGTGCACCTCGGGCCGCGTGCCGATCGGCAGCGACGGTGCCCCGCGCGTGAGCCGCGCGGCCACGTCGAAGTACCGCAACGCTTCGGCCGGGCGCCCGAGGCTCACCGACGAGCCCGCGAATGCGAAGTGCGCGGATCCGGACAGCTCGTCCTTGGTGCTCCCGTCGACGAGCGCGAGTGCGCGGCTCGCGGCTTCGTGCGCGCGGGCTGTGCGGCCCTGCACGAACCTCGACGTCCACAGCCCGACGAGGCCGACGAGCGTGGAATCGGGCTGTCCCAGGCGTTCCGAGAGCTCGATGGAGCGTTCGAGCGTGCGCTGCAGTTCGGCGGAAGAGTAGCCGAGCCGGGCGTTGAGGGGACCCGACAGCGCTTCGAGCACCTCGAGTTCCCGGCGGTCGGTCTCCGGTCCGGCGGGCGCGTCGGCCAGCAGCGCCAGCGCTTCGCGCAGCAGCCGGATCGCCTCGCCGTGGGCGAACGTGCTCGCGGCCAGCTCGGCGGCTCGGCGGTAGTACGCGACCGCACGGTCCGGCCGTCCGCCGCGCGCGTACTGCTCGGCCAGCTGTGCGGACACGGACCCGGTGTCGCCGGGGTGCAGCAGTTCGAGGCTCTGCGCGAGCCGGCGGTGCAGCAGCCAGCGCCGCGGCCGGCTCACCTGCTGGTAGGCGGCGTCGCGCAGCAGGTCGTGGGAGAAGTCGTAGCCGTCGCGGAAGTCGCGCAGGATCCGCAGCCGCCACAGCTCGTCGACGGCGCGCACCACGGCCCCCGCGTCGAGGTCGCTCGCCTCGGTGAGCAGGTCGAGCGTGAAGTCCCGGCCGACGGCCGCGGCGAGCCCGGCGAGCTCACGCGCTTGCGGGGCCGGCTGCTTGAGCCGGGCTTCGAGCACCGCGGCGAGGTCGCCGGGCGGCCCGGCGCCGCCGGAACGCAGTGCCTCCACCACCGACAGCGGGAATCCGCCGGTCGCGGCGTGCAGCAGCGCCAGCTCGTCGTCGTCGGGCCGCCGGCCGGACACGGATTCGGCCAGTCGCGCGGTGTCGGGCGCGTCGAGCGGGCTCAGATCCACTTCGGTCAGGCGGCCGGTGGCGCGCAGCCGCTCGGTCCAGCCGGCCAGCGCGCCGTCGCCGGGGTCGGTGCGCTGCGTGGCGGCGAGCAACAGCGGGGCCCGCGGCTCGAGGCCCAGGCAGAAGAGGAGGAACACCAACGTTTCCTGGTCGCACCAGTGCGCGTTGTCGAGCACCAGCAGTGTCGGCCGGCCGGCGCCGGTGAGAGCGCGGGCGACGCCTTCGAAAAAGCGGTGCCGCTGCCAGGCGTCGGCCACGGCGCGCACGACCGGCGGCGGCCGGCTCGTCCCGCCGGCGGGCACGAGCCGGTTGACCTCCGTGCGCCACACCGGGGCGAGCGCGGACAGGGTCGGCTGCAGCACGGGGTTGCGCAGCCAATCGGCGACGGGCGCGAGCGCGAGGCGCCCGGACGTCCCGAAGCACTGCGTCCCCGCCACCACCGCACCCTGGCTGCGCGCCAGCTGCGCCAGCTCGACCACGAGCCGCGTCTTGCCGACACCGGCGTCGCCGCGCACGAGCGCCACGGACGGCTGCCCGCCCGCCGCTTTCCGCCACAGCTCGCGCAGGAGCGTGAACTCGCGGGCGCGGCCGACGAGCCGGGAATCGAACCCCTCGCGGCCCGGCACGGGGTCGGCCAGCAGCCGCCGCAGCGAGGCCTGCGTGGCGCGGTCGGGCACCACGCCCAGCTCGCGTTCGAGCACCGCCGCGCACCGGTGGTAGGTGCTCACGGCACCCGCGCGGTCACCGAGTTCGGCCTGCAGCCCCATCAGCGTCCGGTAACCGACCTCCTCCAGCGGCCGCAGGCGGATCCGGCGCCGGGCCGTCTCGGCCGCGCCCGCGAGATCGCCGAGGCGCGCCTGGGCGTCGCCCAGGAGGTCGCACAACGCCACGCAGTCCTGTTCGAGCTCGGTGCGCGGCGCGTCGAGCCAGTCGTCGGCCAGGCCGGGCATCAGCTCGCCGCGGTACTCGGCCAGCGCGGCACCCGCGTGCGCGACCACTTCCTCATCGCGCGCGGCGGCCACGGCGGCGCGGCGTTCGGCCTCGAACACACGCACGTCGACGCGGCAGCTCGGAGTGTCGTGCCACGACAGGTCCTGGGCCGTCACGAGCAGCGCCGACTCCTCGCCGAGGACCTGGCGCAGGTGGTGCAGCTCGCGGCGCAGGTTCGTGCGGGCCTGCGCGTCGGACGAGTCGGGCCAGAACAGCGCCGCGATCCGCTGCCGCGGCTGGGGCAGCCCGGCGTGGGTCACCAGGAAGCCGACGAGCGCGATCGCCCGCGGCGACCGGGTCAGCGCCGGCCCGGTCGCACCGTCGGTGACCGACTGCTCTCCCAGCAGCGAGATGTGCAGCATCCCGTGGTGCCCTCCTGAGCAGGCACGCTAGTCCCGTGTGTCCCGGCCGGGGGATCTTGCGCCGTCCGGCGCACGCCCGCGCGAACACCGCGTGAATCCCCGGCGGCGGCGCGTGCGCAGGGTTTGCGGAGCACCGGCCGGGTGCGCAGGCTCTTGACCGCGAATGAACGCGAGTACGACCTGATCGTCATCGGCTCGGGCCCCGGGGGCGGAAGGCCGCCACCGCGGCCGCGAAACCGGGCAAGAAGGGGCGGTCGTGGGTCGCCACGACGTGGTGGGCGGGGTATGCGTGAACACCGGCACGATCCCGCCGAAGACGTTGCGCGAACCCCTCCCGCCAGTTGCCGCGTGAAGCAGGACATCACGATCGCCGACCTGATGGCGCGCACGCAGCGCGTGGCCGGGCGCGAGGTCCAGGTGGTGCGAGGCCGGTTGCTGCGCAACCACCTCGACCTGGTGCCGGGCACGGGCTCCTTTGCCGACCCGCACACGGTGCTGGTGGAGGGCAAGCACCCGGGCGACCGGACGATGATCACCGGGGACCCGGTTGTGATCGCCACCGGCACCCGCCCGGCGCGGCCGCACCACGTCGACTTCGACGCCGCGCGCGTGCTCGACTCCGACGAGATCCTGCGGCCGGAGGAGATCCCGTCGTCGCTCGTGGTGGTCGGCGCGGGCGTGATCGGGATCGGATACGCGTCGCTGTTCGCGGCGCTCGGTTCGCGCGTGACCGTGGTCGAGCAGCGCGACCAGATGCTGGACTTCCGCGACCCGGAGATCGTGGAATCGCTGAAATTTCACCTCCGCGATCTGGCGTCACGTTCCGCTTCGGCGAGAAGGTCGCCGACGGCGCCGTGCCACCGTGGACTGCCTGGTGGACGCCGTGTTCAACTACCCGACGCTCTCGGAGGCGTACGAGGTCGCCACCCTGGGCACGACGAACAAGATCAGGGCCACCGGACCAACTCCAGGTCTGACGTGAGCGTTCGAACACCTGTTTGACACCGGTTAGAACATGTGTTCGACTGGGTGGGTGCGATGGGAACGACAACGAGCGGGGGAGGGTGAGCCGAGTCTGCCCGGGCTGGACGGCCTGGTGCGGTCGGTGCGGTCACCGGAATTCGACGGCGTCACCTTTCACGAGGTGCACGCCAAGTCGGTGCTGAACCGGGTGGCCGAGGGTTCCCAGGTGCCGTTCCGGTGGACCGTGAACCCCTACCGGGGGTGCTCCCACGCGTGCACGTATTGCCTTGAAGGCGGCACGCCCGTCCTCATGGCCGACGGCCGGCACAAGCCGATCTCGGAGCTGAAGGTGGGGGACCTGATCTTCGGCACGCGCGGGCACGGCGTCGCGCGGCGACTGGTGCCCACGGAGGTGCTGGCGCACTGGACGACGGTGCGCGAGGCCTACCGCGTGACGCTCGACGACGGCACCGCCATCGTCGCCGGTCCGGACCACCGGTTCCTCGGCGCGCGGGGCTGGAAGTACGTGACGGGCAGCATGCTCGGCGCGGCGCAACGGCCGCACCTGGAGGTGGGCGGGGACCTCGTCGGCGGGGGCCGGTTCGCGCGCACGCCCGACGAAACGCTCGGCTACCGCGCCGGGTACCTGTGCGGGATGCTCCGCTCCGGCGGCTTCGCCACGGAGGCCGACGCGGCGGCGCGCGCCTTGCGCTACCTGCCCGACTTCGGCTCGTCCGTCGGGTTCATGCGGCTCCCGGCCGAACCCGACGCGCATTGGTCGCGCGGATTCCTCGCGGGGCTGTTCGACCTGGCGGGCGCGTACCGGCGCGGAGTGCTGTCGATCGCCCACGACGAAACCGACGTCGTCGACGCGATGTTCGCGGCGCTGGACCGGTTTTCGTTCGAGTACGACACCGTCGGCCACCGCCGCTACCCGGGCCGGCGCCAGGCGCGGCTGACCGGCGGCACGGGGGAGGTGCTGCGGTTCCTGCACCTGACCGACCCGGCCGTCGCGTGGAAGCGCTCTCTCGACGGCGCCACCATCGGATCCGCTCGGCGCACCGTCGCGTCCGTCGACGCGCTCGGCCTGGAGCTGCCGCTGTTCGACATCACCACCGGCACCGGCGACTTCATCGCCGAGGGCATGGTGTCCCACAATTGCTTCGCCCGGAACACCCACACGTACCTGGACTTCGACGCCGGCCACGACTTCGACACCCAGGTCGTGGTGAAGGTCAATGCGCCGCAAGTGCTTGCGGCGCAACTGAAACGGCCGAGCTGGCAGCGCGAGCACGTCGCCATGGGCACCAACACCGACCCGTACCAGCGGGCCGAAGGCCGCTACCGCCTGATGCCCGGCATCATCCGCGCGCTCGCCGACTCCGGCACGCCGCTGTCGATCCTGAGCAAGGGCACGGTCATGGCACGCGACCTGCCACTGCTCGAGGCGGTGTCGAAGGATGTCCCGGTGAGCCTCGCCGTGTCCATCGCCCTGCTCGACCGCGAGCTGCAGCGCCGCCTCGAACCCGGCACCCCCAGCCCGCAGGCGCGGCTCGACCTCGTCCGCAAGGCCCGCGCGGCCGGCCTGCCGTGCTCCGTGCTCGTCGCGCCGGTGCTGCCGTACCTCACGGACTCCGTCGAAGCCCTCGATGCCCTCTTCACGCAACTGGCCGACGCCGGCGCCGGCAGCGTCACCGTCATCCCCCTGCACCTGCGCCCCGGCGCGCGCGAGTGGTTCGCCTCCTGGCTCGGGCGCAACCATCCGCAGCTGGTGCCCCGCTACAAGCGCCTCTACTCCCGCGGCGCCTACGCCGACCGCGGCTACCGCGCGCTGCTCGGCGAACGCGTCGGCCCGCTGCTGCGCCGCCACGGCCTGGCCCGAGAAACGGGCTACAACCCCCGCACCGCAGCCGAACCGGAGGTCCCGGCGCCCCGCGCCGAAGCCCCGCCCCCGGCCTCCGAACAGCTGCGCCTGCTCTGAGCGCGCCGCCCGGCCTTCCTCGGCCGGCGTGCTCAGGGGCGGTGACCCGGCCGCCACGCCCCCGACAGCCGGGTCACCGCCACATCCCGGCTCCGTGATAATCCTGCCCAGTCGCCGCCGCCCGCCGAATGGTGTGGTTGCCTCGGCTTCGTCGTCGACGGCGCGCAGCGATTGCGCTGTCGGCGAAGGAGAGCTGGCGTTCGCCGGAGGACGAAGGAGTGCCGTGATCTGGACACCACCGGCGTCGGTGCCGGATCGGAAGCTCGGGCCGTTCCCGTTGACCGAGGAGGGGGTCGCGGCGTTGCTGGACCGGTACGGGTTCGGCGACTCCGTCCTCCGCCGCGTCGTCGTCGATCAGGAATCCGGGCGGCAGGCGATTCCCCCGCGGGTCGTCAGGCTCGTGATCGACGCCATGGTGATGAGCGAGGACATCCGGTGGGAACCGGTGTCCCTGGACCTGTACGGCGTGCGCCGGTTCCGCATCGACGAGAGCGTCACGACCAGCTGGGTCCTCTACGATCCGCCGCAGTTCACCCGCTTCGAGGGGCTGTTGCAGGTCGACTTGTGCGCCGAACGCTGCGGGAGCCTGCACCTGGCGAACGCCGAGGAGGTCTTCGAAGGCTCGAACTTGGTCTTCGAGGTGACCGGTGGCACCTGGAGCGCCCTGCATCCCTGGGGCTGGTGAGACCGTCCGTGGTCCGCGGGGTCGCCGAGCCCGAAACCGCGACTCAAACCTGGTCGCGGCCGTCGGCGGACCGTTCGTTAGCCTCTGTGTTCGGCGAAAACCCGTCGACGAACCCGTGGGCTAAGGAGAGCAGTCGCAGTGCTCCGCACTCATCAAGCCGGCACCCTGCGTGCCGGGCAGGCCGGTCAGACCGTCACCCTCACCGGCTGGGTGGCCCGGCGGCGCGATCACGGCGGTGTCATCTTCATCGATCTCCGCGATGCCAGCGGGGTCGCCCAGGTGGTGTTCCGCGAGGGCGAGATGGCGGAGCGCGCGCACGCGCTGCGCTCGGAGTTCTGCGTGAAGATCGTCGGCGAGGTGGCGAAGCGGCCGGAGGGCAACCAGAACGCCGAGATCCCCACCGGGGAGATCGAGGTGCTCGCCACGGAGCTCGACGTGCTCTCGGAGGCCGCGCCGCTGCCGTTCCCGATCGACGACCGCGTGGACGTCGGCGAAGAGGTGCGCCTCAAGTACCGCTACCTGGACCTGCGCCGCAACGGGCCGGCCGCCGCGATGCGCCTGCGCAGCAAGGTGAGCCGCGCGGCGCGCGAGGTGCTGGACGCGCAAGACTTCGTCGAGGTCGAGACGCCGACGATGACCCGGTCCACCCCCGAGGGCGCCCGCGACTTCCTCGTCCCGGCCCGCCTCAAGCCCGGCTCGTGGTATGCGCTGCCGCAGTCGCCGCAGCTGTTCAAGCAGCTCCTGATGGTCGGGGGCCTCGAGCGCTACTACCAGATCGCGCGCTGCTACCGCGACGAAGACTTCCGCGCCGACCGCCAGCCCGAGTTCACCCAGCTCGACATCGAGATGAGCTTCGTCGACCAGGACGACGTGATCAAGCTCGGCGAGGACATCGTGTCCGCGCTGTGGAAGCTGATCGGCCACGAGATCCCGCGCCCGATCCCGCGCATCACCTACCACGAGGCCATGGCGAAGTACGGCTCCGACAAACCGGACCTGCGCTTCGACCTCGAGATCACCGAGCTCACCGAGTTCTTCGCCGACACGCCGTTCCGGGTGTTCCAGGCGCCGTACGTCGGGTCCGTCGTGATGGCCGGTGGCGCCGGCCAGCCGCGCCGCCAGCTCGACGCGTGGCAGGAGTGGGCGAAGCAGCGTGGCGCCAAGGGCCTCGCGTACGTCCTCGTGAACGAAGACGGCACGCTCGGCGGGCCGGTCGCGAAGAACCTGTCCGAGACCGAGCGCGAGAACGTCGCGCAGGCGGCGGGCGCGAAGCCCGGTGACTGCATCTTCTTCGCCGCCGGCAAGCCGTCCGCCGCGCAGCCGCTGCTCGGCGCCGCGCGCGACGAGATCGGCCGCCGCCTCGGCCTGATCGACGAGGACGCCTGGTCGTTCGTGTGGGTCGTCGACGCGCCACTGTTCGCGCCGGTCGAGGAGATCGGCGACGACGTGGCCGTCGGCTCCGGCAAGTGGACCGCGGTGCACCACGCGTTCACCTCGCCCACCCCGGAGTGGATCGACAAGTTCGAGCAAGACCCGGGCAGCGCGCTGGCCTACGCCTACGACATCGTCTGCAACGGCAACGAGATCGGCGGCGGCTCGATCCGTATCCACCGCGGCGACGTGCAGAAGCGCGTCTTCGCCCTGATGGGCCTCGGCGAAGAGGAAGCGCAGGAGAAGTTCGGCTTCCTGCTCGACGCGTTCGCCTTCGGCCCGCCGCCGCACGGCGGCATCGCGTTCGGCTGGGACCGCATCGTGATGCTGCTGGCGAAGGCCGACTCGCTGCGCGACGTCATCGCCTTCCCCAAGACGGGCGGCGGTTACGACCCGCTCACCTCCGCGCCCGCGCCCATCACGGCGCAGCAGCGCAAGGAAGCCGGCATCGACGCGAAGCCCGCGAAGCCGCAGCCCCCGCAGAGCTGACCGGGGGTCGCCCTCACCTGCGAGGGCGACCCCCGGCGGGGAGCCCGCAGGGCCAGGGGTGTCCTCGGGTCCCGTGGTGCGGCGGGCCGGCACAAGAGCGAAGAACAACCGTTCTCCCCGGTGAACGCGGTTGCGGCATTGTGCTCGTGGCGGCCGATGTGCTGATACTTCGCAAGTGCAAGCAACGTATCGCCGCCCTGTTCCGTCCGTTTCACACGGGCCGCGGGACCCCCGCCGGTTCGCCGCTTCTTGCCCGGATCACGGTGGTCATGGTTGCTCAGTCACGAGTAGGGTCGGTGCCAATGACAGTCGACACCTCCTCCGCCGGCGACGCGGGCGTCGGGGCAGGAGCCGGACAGCTCGCTGTCGCGGCGGCCGTCGCGGCGGGCGAGGCGGTGCTCTCGCGCCGCTTCGGCAGCGCGATCACCTTGGTGTCACCGGAAGACCTCGCCGGCAGCGGACCGGCGACGGTCGTGCGCGCGAGGGTCGTGTCGTCGTCGTTCGCGCTGCCGCGCACGCTCGTCATCAAGCACTACCCGGACCCGCCGGAGCCCGGTGAGGCCGACCCGTTCGCGCAGGAAGCCGTGAGCTACCAGCTGTTCACGGCGCTCTCGCCCGACGAGCGCATGTGCCCCGAGCTGCTCGCCCACGACGGGCGCCAGCGGGTGCTCGTGATCGAGGACCTCGGCCGCGCCCCGACGCTGCAGGACAAGCTCGCCTCGCGCGATTCCCGCGCGGCGGAACGGGCGCTGCTGTCGTGGGCCCGTTCGCTCGGCCGGCTGCACGCGAGCACCGCCAGCCGCGAAGCCGACTTCAACGCGCTGCTGCGCCGCCTCGGCGGCCCCGTGCGCAACCAGGACGCCGGGCTCGCGGCGGCGACCGCCGAAGTGCCGCCGCTGCTGGCGGAACTGCTCGACGTGGTCGTCGCCCCGCCGATCCTCGAGCGGGTCGAGCGGGCCGTCACGCAGGCGCGGTCGGCGCCGTTCCGCGCGTTCAGCCCGGTGGACCTCAGCCCGGACAACAACCTGGTGACCGGCTCCGGTGTCCGGTTCCTCGACTTCGAACGCGGCCGCGTCCGCACCGCCCTCGTCGACGCTGCTTACCTGCGGCTGCCGTTCGCCTCGTGTGCCGACCCACTGGCCCTGCCCGCGGGCATGAGCGAGGCCATGATCGCCGCCTGGCGCGCCGAAGTCGTGTCCGTGTGGCCCTCGTTCGCCGACGACGAGGAGCTCGCCGAGCAGCTGACGATCAGCGAGCTGCTCCTGGTCTGGCTCATCACCCGCGAGACCCTCCCGACGCTGGACCTCGCGCGCCACGCGACGCCGGTGAGCCGCGAAGCCGCGCTCGTCACGTGGTGGCGCGAGCTGGCCCGGCACGCGGGGTACGCGCGGCTCACCGACATCACCGAGCACGCGCAGCGCGTGGCGGCGGCTCTGGGAGCGCGGCTGGGGCCGCACGCGGACCTGGCGTTCTACCCCGCCTTCCGCTGATCCGGTTCGTCCGGAAGATCCGGGGCCGGGCGGGTGAACGCGGGAAACCGGCATTCCCGACCCCCGTGCGCGGACAGGACATGCCAAGAGTTTCAGCCCCCGTCCATGCGGCGTTACCTCGTCATCACCGCAGGTGAGTTTCGGTGCCGGATGGTCTTGGGCGTGACCGTGATCAGCGTCGAAGTCACCCACTTCCCCGAACCCGCCGATCCCGCGCCGCAGCCGACCGCCGCGGCACCCGCCGCACAGCCGCGCCGCGCCCGGCGCCTGGCCGTGCTGGGTGACTCCACCGCCGTCGGCCTCGGCGACCCGCGGCCGAACCGCGGCGGCTGGCGAGGGGTGGGTCCCCTGGTCGCCGCCGCGCTCGGCGTGGACGACGACGGTTACCTCAACCCGTCCTTCGAGGGCGCGCGCATGAAGAACGTGCTCATCGAACAACTTCCCGCCGTGCTCGCACACCGAGCCGACGTCGCCCTGCTGGTGGTCGGCATGAACGACACGCTGCGGCCGGACTTCGACGCCGAGCAGATCTCCGCCGACCTCACCGAACTCGTCCGCACCCTCGCCGCGCAGGGCACACTCCTCGTGCCGGTGCGGTTCCACGACCACAGCAAGGTGTTCCGCCTCCCGTCCTCCATCAAGCGCGCGCTGGCCGCGCGCGTCGCCGAGCTCAACGCGGCCATCGACGCGGTCGTCGCGGCCGAGGGAGTGCCGTGCCTCAACCTCCACGAGCTACCCGGCGCCTACGAGCTGACCTCGTGGAGCGTCGACCGGCTGCACCCGTCGGAGCTCGGGCACCGCATGCTCGCACTCGGCTTCACGACGCTGCTGGAGCAGGCCGGTTACGCCGTGGCGGAGCCGGTGAGCCTCACCTGCTCGGGCGGCGTGGAACCAAGCGCGCTCAGCCACTTCGGCTGGCTCGTCGGGAAGGGCGTGCCGTGGCTGTGGCGCCGCGGCCGCGAGTTCCTGCCCTACGCGGTCGCGATCATGTGGCGCTCGTTCCGCGGGCGCGCGGACTGAACACGCGCAGCGCTTCGGCGTCCGACACCGGATTCCGCACGAAGTAGTCGGCCCACTCGGTGATGTCCGCGTACCCCGACTCGGCGGCCAGCACCTCGCACGCTTTCCCGGCGTCGTACGGGGTTCGGCGCAGCTGGATGCCCGGGCCGAGCAACGCCCAGTGCGCACCCGTTGTGCCGTAAGGCATGCCGACGCTGCCGGGGTTGACGATCCGCGTGCGGTCGGCCAGCCGCGTGAACGGCATGTGCGTGTGCCCGCACACCACGGTTTCCACAGTGACGACGTCCAGGACCTCCGCCCAGCGCGGCAGCGGGCTGTCTACGAGCACGACTTCCTCGTCGTCGCGAGGGGTCGCGTGGCAGAACAGCACTTCGCCGAGCCCGTCGACGTCGAGCGTGACGCTCAGCGGCAGCCCGGCGAGCAGCGCCACCTGGTCCGGCCGCAGCTGCCCGGCCGCCCACGGCGCGATCGGGTCCGGGATCGCCGTGGTGCCTCCGCCGGCAAGGTCGACGAGCTCGCGGTCGGCGTTGCCGCGCACCCACACCGCGCGTTCGCCCAGCGCGACGAGCCGGTCGAGCGTCTGCCGCGGCAGCGGCCCGGCGGCGAGATCTCCGCACAGCACGACCGCGTCGGCGGACTCGACGTCCGGCTCCGCGAGCACGGCGTCGAGCGCCGGCAGCACACCGTGGATGTCGGACAGGACCGCGACGGAAGACACCATGCTGCGATTCTGCCTGGTGTGGCGCCGCCGGCGAGGCGTGTTCGCCGGCGGCGCAACGCGCTTCAGACCGTCAACGGGAGCGTTTTCACCCCCGTCATGCCCGGGTTGGGCTGGAACGCCGGCGGCTCACCCGGGATCGTGCGCAGCCGCGGGTAGCGGTCGAGCAGGATGTTCAGCGCCACGCGCCCTTCGAGGCGGGCGAGCGGCGCGCCGATGCAGAAGTGGATGCCGCGCCCGAACGCGAGGTGCGCGTGGGCGATGTCCTCGCGCCCCGGGTCGAACGTGTCCGGCTCGTCGAACGCCCGCGGGTCACGGTTGGCCGCGGCCACCCAGATCATCAGCATCTGGTCGGCCGAGATCGTGGTACCCGCGACCTCCACCTCGCGGTTCGTCACCCGGGCGACGGCCGCGAACGGCGAGAGGAACCGCAGTGACTCCTCGATCACCGGCGGAACGAGCGAGCGGTCGGCGCGCACGCGCTCGTCCCACTCGGGGAACGCGTCGAGGCACAGCACGGTGTTGCCCAGCAGCATCGTCGTGGTGATGTGCCCGGCGAGCAGCAGCACCTGCGCGAAGTTCACGATCTCCGAGCGGGTGAGCCGTTCGCCGTCGACTTCCGCTTCGACGAGCTTGGTGAGCAGGTCTTCACGCGGGTTGCGGCGGCGGTCGTCGGCATGCTCGCCGAGGTAGTCGGTGAACTTGCGGCTCACGGCCAGCTGCTCCTGCAGCCGGCGCTGCTGCTCTTCGGAGTCGTCGGTGAGCGAGAACTGCTCGGGGCTCTCGAACAGCCGGTCCACCCACTCGCGGAACAGGTGGCGGTCACTCGCGGGCACCCCGAGCAGTTCGGCGATCACGATCACCGGCAGCGGGTACGCGAGGTCGGCGACGAGTTCCAGCCGGTCGCGCCCGGCGGCTTCGTCGAGCAGTTCGCAGGTCAGCTGCGCGATGCGCGGTTCGAGGTCGGCCACGACCTTCGGGGTGAAGGCGCGGCTGACGAGCTTGCGCATCTTGTTGTGCAGCGGGGGATCCAGCTGCAGCAGGTTCCCGGCCGACAGCTCCTTGGTGTCGCCCAAGGTCTTTTCGGGCAGGAGCCGAGCGGTGTCGGACGAGAACGTGGCCGGGTCGGAGAGGATGGCGTGCGCCTCCGGGTGCCCGTAGACGTTCCAGGTGCCCAGCTCGGGCTTGTATTCGACCGGGCTCTCCGGGTGCTCGCCCCGCAGCCAGAACTGTCCTTCGTGGAGGGTCCAGGCTTCGGGAAGTGCGGTGCTCATGGTGCGACAGCCCCAATCTGTCGGACGGACCGGGATCAGCCGGCCTCGGTGGTGGTGCTCCCTGGGTAGATCGCCGCGTGGCAGGCCGAGACGTAGTCCTCGAACACCTCGCGGAGTTCGGCCGCCGCCCGCTCGACCACGGCCGCTGCGGGTTCGGCCGCCGGTTCGAACCCGCAGCGGATCACGTGGGCGAGCGAGTCGGCTTTGCTCTCGACCGCCACGTGTTCGTAGTCCGGGTCGACGTTGCCGTAGAGGTAGAAGCCGCTCGCCGCCGCGGCGACGGAGAAGCGGAGGTTCGCCACGTCATCACGCAGGAACCCACCGCTGGTCCAGATGTCCCAGGCGCGTTCGGTCGTCTCCGCGGCGGCCTGCCGGGTGTCCCGCGCGGTGAGTGCGTAGTGGCCCAGCAGTTCGGTGTCGTTGGCGAGCATGGCCGACAGCAGCGGGTCACGGACGGTCAGCAGGAAGGTGGTGCGGAAGTAACGGTGTGGCACGACCGCGCGCGGGTCTTCGCGCAGCCGCGCCGCGCACTCCTCGAGCAGCGTGATCGACGCGCGCATCAGCACGGCTTCGAACAGCCGGTCCTTGGTGCGCCAATGGAGGTAGACCGTGCCCTTGCCGATACCGGCGTGGCGCGCGATGTCCTCGATCGTGACCTTGCGCGAGCCCCAGCGGACGAGCAGGTCGGCGGCCGCGTCGAGGATCCGGTCGGCGCGATCGCGGTTCGGCTCGTCCGGCACGGCAGCTCCTTGTGGCTGTGAGCCCTTTGACCCTGTGACCGGATCTGCTCATCCGGTCACGGCCCACAGTAGCGCGAGTGAGCCAGCCGGGCAAGCGGGGTTGTCGGGGTGGTCGGTTAACGTCAACGGTGTGGCACAGGACGAACTCTTCACGGTGAACCCCGATCTGGGGCCACCGCCGGAGCCCACGGGGACCGGCCGCGCCGAACCGCAGGCCGACCCGGCGAGCTCGCCCCTCGCGGTGCGGATGCGGCCGCGCACGCTCGACGAGGTGGTCGGGCAGCAGCACCTGCTGCGCGAAGGCGCGCCGCTGCGGCGGCTCGTGGAGGGGGCCGCGCCGGCGTCCGTGCTGCTCTACGGCCCGCCGGGTACCGGCAAGACCACCCTCGCCAACCTCGTGTCGATCGCGACCGGGCGCCGGTTCGTCGCGATGTCCGCGCTGTCCGCCGGGGTCAAGGAAGTCCGCGGGGTCATCGAGGAGGCGCGGCGGCGCCGGCAGTACAACGCCGAGAACACCGTGCTGTTCATCGACGAGGTGCACCGCTTCTCGAAGACGCAGCAGGACGCGCTCCTGGGCGCGGTCGAGGACCGCACGGTGCTGCTCGTCGCGGCGACGACCGAGAACCCGTCGTTCTCCGTGGTGTCCCCGCTCCTGTCGCGGTCACTGGTGCTGCAGCTGCGGCCGCTGACCGACGACGACATCGTGAAGCTGCTCGAACGCGCGCTCGCCGACGACCGCGGCCTGGCGGGCGAACTCACGCTCACCGGCGAGGCGCGTGACCACCTCGTGCGGCTGGCGGGCGGCGACGCGCGCCGGGCGCTCACGGCGCTGGAAGCAGCGGCCGACGCGGCGTCGGCCACCGAGGCGAAGACGATCGACCTCGCGACCGTCGAGTCCACTGTGGACAAGGCGGCGGTGCGCTACGACCGCGACGGCGACCAGCACTACGACGTGATCAGCGCCTTCATCAAATCCATCCGCGGGTCCGACGTCGACGCCGCGCTCCACTACCTGGCCCGCATGATCGAGGCGGGGGAGGACCCCCGTTTCCTCGCCCGGCGGCTGGTGGTGCACGCGAGCGAGGACGTCGGCCTGGCCGACCCGACCGCACTGCAGGCGGCGGTGGCGGCCGCGCACGCCGTGCAGTTCATCGGCATGCCGGAGGGCCGGCTCGCGCTCGCGCAGGCCACGATCCACCTCGCCACGGCGCCCAAGTCCAACGCCGTGGTCACCGCGATCGACTCCGCGCTGGCCGACGTGCGCGCCGGACTCGCCGGCACCGTGCCACCGCACCTGCGCGACGGCCACTACGCGGGCGCCAAGAAGCTCGGCAACGCGCAGGGCTACCGCTACCCGCACGACGTCGCGGAAGGCGTGCTGGCCCAGCAGTACCCGCCGGACGACCTCGTCGGCCGCGACTACTACCACCCGACCCAGCGCGGCGGGGAACGCACGCTCGCCGAACGCGTGCCCCGCCTGCGCCGCACGATCAGGGACGAGCGGGGATAGCGCTCACTCCGTCCACAGCGAGGCGGGGCGCGGCGCGGGCAGTGGCAGGGCGGGCACCGCGAACACGAGCGCCGGCGCGGTGCCGACAGCGCCCGAGCGCCGGCCCGGTGCCGACGGCGCCCGAGCGCCGGCCCGGTGCCGACGGCGCCCGAGTGCCGGCCCGGTGCCGACGGCGCCCGAGTGCCGGCCCGGTGCCGACGGCGCCCGAGTGCCGGCCCGGTGCCGACGGCGCCCGAGCGCCGGCCGGTCGATCGCCAGGTCCCGGCGGAGCATGCGGCCGACCAGGCCGGCGTGACCGGCCAGCAGTGCGAGCACGACCTTCGTGCCGAGCGTGTTCCGCAGGTGCGCGACCGGCTGCTCCGGCGCGCGCCGCCAGATCTCGATGTCGGTGGTGCCGGCGTCCGTCATCGCGCCGCGCTTGCGGTGCGAGTCGCCACCCGGCTCGACACCGGTGACGTCGGCGAGCCCTTTTTCAACGGCCGCGACAACGTCGGCGCCCCTGCCCGTGGCGCTGCGGCCGGTCCTGGCCGAGGTGCTCGGCGCAGGTCCGCTTGAGGTCGTTCCCGTGGCGCGGACCGGCCTCCAGCAGCCCCGGCAGAGTGTGGCCGATCGACCTGGCCCGAAGGCCGTACACCCTGCGCCTGGTCGCATTTGCTCAGTTCACCGCCCCGGGATGGCGCGCGCCGTCGCCCGTTACCGCCGGGCAGCCTTGGTTCCCCGTTGAATCCCGCTCGCTGAAACCCCCGTGAACGTCGCCACTTTCTTCCGTATAACGGCACCAGGGGGAATGTCCGGCCGTCGGGCCGGTTGATCCCGTCGACGGAGGGGGTGGCGATGACACTGCTGACGGTGTGGCCCGACGACCGGCCGGGCCACGTGCTGCTGAGAACCGAGGACCCGGGGACGATCACCGCGGAGCTGGCCCGCATCGGCGTCGAGTTCTGCCGGTGGCCGCTGGCTGCGCCCGCGCTCGGCGGCACGGAGTCCGAGGTGCTCTCCCGCTACCGGGACCGCATCGACTCGCGCACCACGGCCGTGGGCTACCACGCCGTCGACGTGGTGACCGGCGATTCCGACGCGACCGAGCACGTCCTCCCCCTGGACGAGGACCGCTTCTTCGTGAGCGGCTCCGCCGTCTGGTACCTCCACGCGGGCCCGCAGGTACACGCCGTGCTGTGCGAGCCCGGCGACCTGCTCGGCGTCCCCGCCCACACCCGCCACTGGCACGCCGGCGGTGCGGACGCGGACCACGTGACGATCCGTGTCCGCCACCCCGCTTCACGCGCGGCGGCGCCGGCGCAGGTACCGCTCACGGCCGCCGTCTTCCCGGGCTACGACGAGCTGGTCGCCGGGCGCGCCTCGACCTGGCCCGCGCTGAGTCACTGAACTCCGGGGCCGGTCGACCCGGCGCCACGGACCCCGGGTGCGCGTGAAGAACCCGAAGGGCACGATGAAGATCATGACCACTGTCGCTTTCCTGGGCACCGGGATCATGGGACACCCCATGGCCAAGAACCTCGTCCGCTCCGGAGTCGAGCTGCGGGTGTGGAACCGCACGCGTGGCAAGGCCGAGCCCCTCGCCGAAGACGGCGCCACGGTGGCCGGCACCCCCGCCGAAGCCGCGGCCGGCGCCGACGTTTTCGTGACGATGCTGGCCGACGGCCTGACGGTCGCGGACGTCTTCGCCGCGGCGAACGTCGCGCCCGGCACGGTGTGGCTGCAGATGAGCACCGTCGGGGTCGAGTGGGTCGGCAAGCTGGCCGAACTCGCGAAGGCCGCGGACGTCGTGTTCGTCGACGCCCCCGTGATGGGCACGAAGGTCCCGGCCGAGCAGGCGCAGCTGCAGGTGCTGGCCGCCGGCCCGGACGACGCGCACAAGAAGGCCGATGCGGTCTTCGGCGCCGTCGGCTCGAACACGCGCTGGCTCGGCACCGAACCCGGCACCGCCACGCGGCTCAAGCTCGTGATGAACGCCTGGGTCCTCGCGCTCACCAACGCCACCGCCGAAAGCCTCGCGCTGGCCCGCGCCCTCGGCGTCGACCCGCAGCTGTTCTTCGACGTGATGACCGGGACCGGCTTCGACGTCGGCTATGCGCGGATGAAGGGCCCGCTCATGCTCGACGGCGACTATCCGGCGAGCTTCCCCGCCACGCTCGCCGCGAAGGACGCCCGGCTCGTGGTCGAGGCCGCGGGCGACGCGATCGACGTGGCGGGTACCGCGGCGACGCTCGCGCACCTGCAGGCCGCCGTCGACGCCGGCCACGGCGAGGAGGACATGGCGGTGCTCTACCGGGCGGTGGCCAAGGAAGCCTGACCGTCCGCAGCCTCGACGAGCCCTCCGCCGGACCCGGCGGAGGGCTCGCCGCGCTCCCGCTCCCGCAGGTCGCAACCGGTTCGGCTGCGCTGCGTGACCGACCGGCGGGGCGACACCGCCGAACGGCTGGCCAGGCGGTAACCTCACTGGCACCGAAGACCCCTGCAACCCCGAGGAGGGCCCGTGTCGGCAGGGCAGATCGCCGCACTGATCGCCGCAGGAGCGTTCGTACTGCTGGTCTTGCTGCTGGCGATCCCGCTGCTCAAGCTCGGCCGCACGCTGGACGAGGCGACGATCGCGATCCGCAAGGCCCACGAGAACACCGACCCGCTGCTGCTCGGCGCCAACGAGACGATCACGCACGTGAACACGCAGCTCGAGCGCGTCGACGGCATCACGGCCAACGCGCAGGCGGTCACGGGGAACGTCTCCGCGCTGTCCTCGGTGTTCACCGCGACGCTCGGCGGTCCGCTCGTGAAGACGGCCGCCCTGTCCTACGGGATCAGCAAGGCGATCCGCGCGCGCCGCAAGAAGCAGGAAGCGAAGGCCTCCCGCCCCGCTCGCCGGAGGAAGAAGTGAAGCGTCTGTTCTGGCTCGGCATCGGCGTCATCGCCGGGGTCGCGCTCACCCGCAAGGCCGGCGAAACGGTTCGTCAGGCCACCCCCGCCGGGTTAGCATCGAACTTGGGCGACGCCGTGCGAGAACTGGCCGGCGCCGTCGGTTCGTTCGGTGCGGAGGTGCGCGCCGGGATGAGCGAACGGGAACAGGAGCTGCACGACATGGTCGAGGAACGGACCGGGTACACCGCACCGCAGGGCGGTGCCGGCAGGCACGCCGCCGCGGCGCGCCGCCCCGTCCGGCGAGCTCGCCGGGCGGAGGGCTGATCTCGTCGCGCCCCGCGCGACCAGATGCGCTCTCCGCCGTCGCCGCCTCCCCCGTTTCCCGGTCCGGTCCCGCGCCGAGCGGTGCCCGGACCCCAGCCCGAGGACATACCCGTGGACACACACGAGATCACCGACCGATTCCTGCGCCACTTCGAGGCGAAGGGGCACACCCGCGTGCCCAGCGCCTCGCTGATCCTGGACGACCCGAACCTGCTGTTCGTGAACGCCGGCATGGTGCAGTTCAAGCCGTACTTCCTGGGTGAGGCGCCGCCGCCGTACCCGCGGGCGACGTCCGTGCAGAAGTGCGTGCGCACCCCGGACATCGACGAGGTGGGCAAGACCACCCGGCACAACACGTTCTTCCAGATGGCCGGCAACTTCTCGTTCGGCGACTACTTCAAGGAAGGCGCGATCGAGTCGGCCTGGGAGCTCATCACCGGGCCGCAAGCCGAGGGCGGCTACGGGCTCGACCCCGACCGCATCTGGGCCACCGTCTTCGAGGACGACGCCGAAGCGGCGGGGCTGTGGCGCAAGCTCACCGGCCTGCCGTCGGAGCGCATCCAGTCGCGCGGCATGGAGGACAACTTCTGGTCCATGGGCATCCCCGGCCCGTGCGGCCCGAGTTCCGAGATCTACTACGACCGCGGTCCCGACTACGGCCGCGAGGGTGGGCCCGTCGCCGACGAGGACCGCTACATCGAGATCTGGAACCTGGTGTTCATGCAGAACATCCGGGGTGAGGGCGCCGGCAAGAAGGGCTTCCCCATCCTCGGTGACCTGCCGGCGAAGAACATCGACACCGGCATGGGCGTCGAGCGCGTCGCGACGATCCTGCAGGGCGTGGAGAACGTCTACGAGACCGACCTCGTCCGCCCGGTGATCGGCCGCGCCGAGGAGTTCTCGGGCCGCCGCTACGGCGCCAACCACCTCGACGACGTCCGCTTCCGCGTGATCGCCGACCACGCGCGCACCGGCGTGCTGCTCATCGGTGACGGCGTCACGCCGGGCAACGACGGCCGTGGCTACGTGCTGCGCCGGCTGCTGCGCCGCATCATCCGCTCCACGCGCCTGCTGGGCGTGCAGGAGCCGGTGCTGCAGGCGTTCGCCGAGGTCGTGCGCGACACCATGGGCCCGACGTACGCGAACCTCGTCACGGACTTCGACCGGATCTCCGAGGTCGTGCGCGTGGAGGAGGAGGCGTTCCTCGCCACGCTCAGCAGCGGTTCGCGCATCTTCGACCTCGCGGCGGCGGAGACCAAGAAGTCCGGTGGCGACGTGCTGGCGGGCGACAAGGCGTTCCAGCTGCACGACACCTACGGCTTCCCGATCGACCTCACGCTCGAGATGGCTTCCGAGCAGGGCCTGACCGTCGACGAGGACGGGTTCCGCGCGCTCATGGAGGAGCAGCGGCAACGCGCGAAGGCCGACGCGGCGCAGCGCAAGCACGGCCACGGCGACCTGTCGGAGTACCGCAAGCTGCTGGAGCAGCACGGCGAGACCGAGTTCCTCGGCTACACCGAGCTGCAGGCGAGCGCGAAGGTCGTCGGCCTGCTCGAGGACGGGCAGCCGGTGCGCAGCGTCGCCGCGGGACACAAGGCCGAGCTGGTGCTCGACCGCACGCCGTTCTACGCCGAGAGCGGTGGCCAGGTCGCCGACATCGGCGTGCTGCTCGGCGACGGCGCGAAGGTCAACGTGCTCGACGTGCAGAAGATCGTGCCAGGCCTGTTCGTGCACCGTGTCGAGGTCGTCGAGGGCGAGGTCGGCATCGGCACCGAGCTCACCGGTTCGGTCGACGGGGCGCGGCGCCTGTCGATCGAGCGCTCGCACTCGGCCACGCACCTGGTGCACGCGGCCGTGCGCGGCGCGTACGGCAAGCGCGCGGCGCAGGCCGGTTCGCTGAACTCGCCGGGGCGCCTGCGGTTCGACTTCACCACCCCCTCCTCGGTGTCCACGGACATCCTCACCGAGGTCGAGGAAGAGGTGAACGACTACCTGCAGACCGACGCCGAGGTCCAGAGCTACATCACCACGAAGGACAAGGCGCTCGAGCTCGGCGCGGTCGCGCTGTTCGGCGAGAAGTACGGCAACGACGTGCGCGTGGTCGACATGGGCGACTACTCGCGTGAGCTGTGCGGTGGCACGCACGTGGACCGCATCGGCCAGCTGGGTCTCGTGAAGCTCGTGGGCGACTCGTCGATCGGGTCGGGCGTGCACCGCGTCGAGGCGCTGGTGGGCCCGGACGCGCTCAAGTACGTCCGCAAGGAACAGCTGCTCGTGTCGCAGCTGGCGAACACGTTCAAGGTGCCGACCGACGAGCTGCCCGGCCGCATCGAAGACGTGCTGTCGCGGCTGAAGACCGCGGAGAAGGAGATCGCGCAGCTGCGCACGCAGCAGGTGCTCGGCTCGGCGGGCGCGCTCGCCGGCAAGGCGCAGGATGCCGGCGGTGTCTCGGTGGTCGCCGAAGTCGTGCCGGACGTCGACGGCAATGGGTTGCGGGCGCTCGCGTCCGACGTCCGCGGCCGGCTGGGCGACCGGCCCGGCGTGGTCGCGCTGTTCTCGCCGTCGGGCGACAAGATCGCGTTCGTCGTCGCGACCACGGCCGCGGCGCGCGACCGGGGCATCGCGGCAGGCAAGCTCGTGCCGTCGTTCGCCGAGGCGATCGGTGGCCGCGGTGGCGGCAAGCCGGACATGGCCCAGGGTGGCGGCAGCAACTCGGCGGGCGCGGAGCAGGCTGTCGCGGCGGTGCGCGCGGCCGTCGCCGGCGTTGCCCGCTAGTCCGCGGAGGGGTCCGGATCGGCCGGGTGAGTCCGATCCGGGCCGCGGCAGGCGCCTCGGGGTCGATGTCGGGTCTGTCCGGGTGGGGGTCGCGCTCAGCGATCCCGCCCCCGTCCTCGCCAGCCCGCTCGTTACCCTCTCCCGTGATGCGAAGGACGACAGCGATCTGGACAAGCTTGCCGAACTCGTCACCGAACACGAGGTGGTCGAGGTGATTGTGGGCTTGCCGAGGACACTGGCGAATCGGGCCGGACCGGCCGCGCAGATCGCGGTCGAGTACGCCGACAAGCTCGCCGGGCGGATCGGCGACGTGCCGGTGCGTCTCGCCGACGAACGATTGACGACGGTCACCGCTTCCCGGATGCTGTCGGCGCGGGGGGTCAAGGGACGCAAGCAGCGGGCGGTGGTCGACCAGGCCGCCGCTGTCGAGATCCTGCAGGCCTGGCTCGACGCCGCCGCCGCGCAGCGCGCCCGGAAAGGCGAGTCATGACCGACCCCCGCGGTCCTGAGAACCAGGGCGGCCGCCGCCGGCTCCGTGAATCCGGAAACCCTCCCGCGGGTGAACCCCGCCGCGGCCGGCAGAACCCGCCCGACGTACCCCCGCCGCCGGCGCGCTCGCGCCGCGCGGCCCCCGATCCGTATGACGCCGCTCCGCCTCCGAGCGGTGGCCGGCGCCGGCGCCGCGAGGACGCCGGTGAGGCGCCTCCGCCGCCGAGCGGTGGCCGCCGGCGGCGTCGTGAAGACGCGGGCGAGGTCGCGCTGCCCGCCGAAATCCCGCCGGCTCCCGCGACCGGCCGCCGCCGTCGTCCGGGCCCCGGCGACGTCCCGCCGCCTCCCGCTGCCCCGTCGCGGGGTGACCTGCCGCAGCCTTCGGGCGATCCGCGCGGTGCCGGCGACGTGCCGCCGCCACCGGGTCCGCCGCCTGGTCCACCGCGCCGCCGTCCCCGGGCCGAACCGGGCGACGTCGCGCCCCCACCGCCGCGCCGCCGTCCGCGCTCGGACACCGGTGACGTCCCGATGCCCGAACCGGGTCCGTCGCGTCCGGTCCGCCGCCCCGGGCCGCCGGACGGCTCCATGCCGCCGGATCCGCGGTTTACCGGCCCGCCGGATGGCCCCATGCCGCCGGACCCGCGGTTCAACGGTCCGCTGGATGGTTCGATGCCGTCGGATCCGCGGTTTGCCCGTCCGCCGGACGGTTCCATGCCGCCGGACCTGCGCTTCAATGGCCCGGCCGACGGTTCGATGCCGCCGGACCCGCGGTTCGCCGGCCCACCGGATGGTTCCATGCCGCCCGACCCGCGGTTCGCCGAAGGCTCCATGCCGCGCGACCCCCGGTTGGGCCGGCCGGGCGACCAGCCGCAGCCCGGTCCGCGGCGCCGGCGCCCGCCACCGCCCGTGGAGCACCCGACGGACGTGCTCCCGACTGTTCAGGACCCCGCCCCGCAGGAGGGTGAGCGGTTCGATGACCTCTTCGGCGAAGACGACTACGAAGACGAGTACCGCGAGTACGACGGCGAATACGACGAGGCTTACGACGAGTACGACGAAGACCCCGACGCCGAGTACGAAGAAGAGGAGTTCGCCGAAGAACCCGCCCCCGTCAAGAAAAGGCGCAAGCGCGGCAAGCGCGCGATCGGCTGGGTCGCGGCGCTGATGGTGCTCGTGCTCTTCGCCGGCGGCGCGTACTACGGCTACCACAAGCTCTTCGGCTACGACGACTACGACGGCGCCGGCGAGGGCAGCGCGCTCATCCAGGTCGAGGACGGCGACACGACCTCGGCCATCGGCAGCAAGCTGGTGAAGGCGGGCGTCGTCGCGAGCACGAAGGCGTTCGTCAAGGCCGGTGAGGACAACACGGCGCTCAGCCGCATCCAGCAGGGCTACTACCTGCTCAAGCAGCACATGTCCGGCGACAGCGCGGTCACCCTGATCACGTCGCCGGCCGCGCACGTCGGGCGGCTCGAAATCCGCCCGTACATGCAGCTCGACGACGTCAAGCAGCCCGGCGACAAGGTCGCGCCTGGGATCTACTCGCTGATCTCGAAGGCCTCGTGCGCCGACCTCGACGGCAAGAGCACCTGCATCTCCACCGACGAGCTGCGCAAGACGGTCGCCGACGCCGACCTCAAGACCCTCGGCGTGCCCGACTGGGCGGTGAACGACTCGCAGAAGGCGTTGAGCAAGGACAAGCGCATCGAAGGACTCATCGCGCCGGGACTCTACGACGTCAAACCGGGCTGGAGCGCGACGGAGCTGATGACGAACCTCATCAAGCAGTCCGCCGACGCGATCCAGGCCGCGGGCCTCAGCGCGCAGAACACCGGGCCGAAGCAGACACCGTACCGGACGCTGATCATCGCGTCGCTGATCGAGCGCGAGGCGATCACCGACGACTTCCCGAAGATCTCGCGGGTCATCTACAACCGGCTCGACCAGAGGATCAAGCTGGGGCTCGACTCCACCGTGAACTACGTGGTCGACAAACCGACCCTGCTGACCAACACCGCGGATCGCCAAGCCCCCGGTCCGTACAACACGTACCTGAACTACGATCTCCCGCCGACCCCGATCGGTGTGCCGAGCACGGCCGCCATCAAGGCGGCGCTCGATCCGGCGGAAGGCAACTGGCTGTACTTCGTGAAGTGCGAGAAGGACGGGCACTCCTGCTTCGCCTCGACCAACACCGAGCACAACAAGAACCGGCTCTTGGCGCAGCAACGTGGTGTCTTCTGACGTGCCGCGCAAAGCGGCGGTGCTGGGCAAACCGGTGGAGCACTCGCTCTCACCGGTGTTGCACCGCGCGGCGTTCGAGGCGCTCGGGCTGACCGGCTGGACCTACGAGCGGGTGGAGACCGACGCCGACGAGCTGCCGGGCTTCGTCGACGGGCTCGGCCCCGAGTGGGTCGGCCTGTCGGTGACGATGCCCGGCAAGCGGTGCGCGCTCGAGCACGCCACGGAGACCACACCGCGCGCGGCGGCGGTCGGCGCCGCCAACACGCTGGTGCGCGTCGAGGGTGGCTGGCTCGCCGACTGCACCGATGTCGACGGCGTCACCGGTGCGCTGCGGGCAGCGGGCGGCTACACGCCTTCGCCGGGTGACCGGGCCGTGGTGCTCGGCGCCGGTGGCACGGCGGCCGCGGCGGTCGTGGGGCTGGCGGCGCTGGGCGTGGCGGCGGCGAGCCTCGTGGTGCGCGAACCGGCGCGCGCGGGGGAGACGCTCGACGCGGCCGAGCGCGCGGGCCTCGAGGTCGACGTGCTCCGGTGGTCCGAAGTGGACTTTCCGGACCTGGCGGCGCGCACCGCCGTGCTCGTGAACACCGTGCCGCCGGACGCGGTGCGGCCGCACGCCGCGGCGCTCGCCGCGGTGCCCAGCGTGCTCGACGTGATCTACCACCCGTGGCCGACGCCGCTGGCCGAGGCCGTCACCGCGCGCGGCGGCCGGCTTGCGACCGGGCTGGACATGTTGCTGCACCAGGCGTTCGGCCAGGCGGAGCACTTCACCGGGCGGCGCGCGCCGCGGGAACCGATGCGCGCGGCGCTGCGGGCGGCGACCGGCGATCTCCTGCCGCTGCCGATTTCCTGAGGACGGGATGGCGGTCGGCTGTTAGTCTGGCCGACTGCCCATCTCGACCTGATCAGGGGGAACGCATGCCGGCCACCAGCCAGCCGCCGCACAGCGACGAGGAGATCCAGAACGCGTGGGTCGACGAAGCACCCCGGCTCGACAGTACGGTGCACCTCGCCGAGTACGACCCGCGGTGGCCCGCGTTGTTCGAGGGTGAAGCCGAGCGCATCCGCGCCGCGCTGGGGGAGCGGGTGCTGCTGCTCGAACACGTCGGGTCCACGTCGGTGCCCGGCCTCGCCGCCAAGCCGATCATCGACATCCTGCTGGAGGTCCCGGATTCCGACGACGAACCCGCCTACCTCCCGGCGCTGGAAGCGGCGGGCTATCGGCTGGTGATCCGCGAACCCGAGTGGGAGAAACACCGTGCCTTGTCCGGTTCGGACCCGCGGGTGAACCTCCACGTGCACTCGCCGGGCAACGGCCAGACCGAGCGCTACCTGCTCTTCCGCGACCGGCTTCGCGCCCACCCCGAAGAACTGGCCACCTACCTCGCCAAGAAGCGTGAGCTGGCCGCGAAAACATGGCGCTACATCCAGAACTACGCCGACGCGAAGTCCGAAGTGATCGACGAGATCATCGCCCGCGCCCGCGCCGCGCAGTACGACGAGTTCAGCCAGGCGTACGCCGACCACGCGGCGAAGAGCGTGACGAACGCCCTCTACGACCGGCCGGCGATCGTCGAGCTGGCCGGCGACGTCGCGGGCAAGCGCGTGCTCGACGCCGGTTGCGCGGCCGGGCACCTCAGTGCGCTGCTGGCCGCGCGCGGCGCGGACGTGCTGGGCCTCGACGTGAGCCAGGGCCTGATCTCGCTGGCCCGCAAGGAATTCGGGGCCGTCGCGGAGTTCGAGGTCGCCGACCTGGCGCAGCCACTGTCCCTTGAGGACAGTTCCGTCGATGTCGTCACGGCGTCCCTCGTGTTGCACTACCTGGCGGATTTCGGTCCGGCGCTGCGCGAATTCCACCGCGTGCTGCGCCCGGGCGGGCTGCTCGTGTTCTCCGTGCACCACCCCGGTGAGGACTGGCACTGGTTCGACCGCGAGAACTACTTCGAGACCGAGCTGCTCGACGACGAGTTCCCGCTCGGGTCGTACCGACAGCGCGTGCAGTTCTACCGGCGGCCGCTCAGCGAGACGTTCGACGCGGTGCGCGACGCCGGGTTCACCGTCGACCGGCTGGTGGAACCGCAACCGGTGGCCGAAGCGGACGAAGCGGATCCGCGGGTCGCGCGGTTGCTGCGGACGAAGCCGCGGTTCCTCTACTTCCGTTGTGTGGCAGGAGAACAGTGAACCTGAACTGTCGTGCCGTGCTGTTCGACGCCGACGGCGTGCTCGTCGACTCCACCGCGTCCGGGGAGCGGTCGTGGACGCGGTGGGCGACCGAACACGGGCTCGACCCGGCGGCCGTGCTCGACGGGGTGCACGGCCGGCGGTCCGCCGAGACCGTGCGCCGGTTCCTGCCCGAAACCAGAGCCGCGGAAGGACTGCGCCGGATCGACGAACTGGAGATCGGCGACGCCGGCACCACCGTCGCGATCCCGGGTGCGGCCGAGCTCCTCGCCGGCCTGGCCGGGAACTGGGCCGTGGTCACATCGGCGTCGGCGCCGCTGCTGCACGCACGGCTGACCGCGGCGGGATTGCCGGTGCCGCCCGTGGTGATCACCGCCGAGGACGTCGAACGCGGCAAACCGGACCCCGCGGGCTACCTGCTCGGGGCGCGGCGCGCCGGCGTGCCGATCGGCGAGTGCGCGATCTTCGAGGACAGCGGCAACGGACTCGCGGCGGCGGTGGCGGCGAAACCGGCGGCCGTCGTCGGCGTCGGGGCGGGGGCGCTGGATTCGCCCGCTTCGCCGGTTGTGCGTGACCTGCGGGGGATCCGCTGGACGGGCGCCGGGCTCGACGTCGAGCAGGCCGCTGTGCTGCGGGCGTGAGCGGGCTACGGTGGGGCGCATGAAGATCGCGATCCTCGACGACTACCAGAACGTCGCGCTCACCTACGCCGACTGGGCTTCCCTCGGCGCCGACATCGAGGTCTTCACCGAGGCCTTCAGCGGGCCCGACGACGTGGTGCGCCGGCTCGCCGGGTTCGACGCGGTCGTCGCGATGCGGGAACGCACGCGGTTCCCGGCCGAAGTGCTCGACCGGCTGCCGCACCTCAAGCTGCTCGTCAGCACGGGCCGGCGCAACGCGGCTATCGACCTCGAAGCCGCGAAGCGCAACGGCGTCGTGGTGTCGGCGACGGGTTACCTGGGGCCGCCGACGCTGGAGCACACCTGGGCGCTGATCCTGGCCGCCGCCCGGAACCTCCCGGCCGACGTGCGCTCGATGCGCGACGGCGGCTGGCAGGTCGGTGTCGGCACGGTGCTCAGCGGCAAGACGCTGGGCCTGCTCGGGTTGGGACGCCTGGGGAGCGCTTCGGCGAAGATCGGGCAGGCCTTCGGAATGGAGACGATCGCGTGGAGCCCGAACCTGACGCCCGAGCGCGCCGCCGAACACGGCGTGACCGCGGTGTCGAAGGACGAGCTGTTCGAACGCAGTGACGTGCTTTCCGTGCATGTGGTGCTGTCGGAGCGCAGCCGCGGCCTCGTCGGGGCGCCCGAACTCGCCCGCATGAAGCCGACGGCCCTGCTGGTGAACACCTCCCGCGGCCCGATCGTCGACGAGGCCGCCTTGCTGGCCGCCTTGCGGGACAAGAAGATCGCCGCCGCGGCGCTGGACGTCTACGACATCGAACCGCTGCCCGCAGACCACCCGGTGCGGGGGCTGGACAACGTCATCCTCACGCCCCACGTCGGCTACGTCAGCAAGGAGACGTACGAGATCTTCTACCGCGACGCGGTGGAAGACATCGCGGCTTTCCAAGCGGGAACACCGATCCGCGTCATGGAGTGACCACAGAAGACCCAGCCACCCACCCACCGCAACGCACCCTCACCTGCGCACCGAGGATGCGCCCAGCCCCTGCCCGGCGCCTCGGTCCGAAGCTTCAATACGGCCGCCGACCCCGTGGCAAGGCACGCTTTCCCGCCTTGTCACGGGGTCAGCGGCCGTAGTCACACTCGAGCTTCGGGGTGCATACGCCACGCGACACGCCCCGCACAGGACCGCATCCCAGCCGCAGACCAACCGCAGCCGACCCTGTGCAGGACCGCACCCCGCACAACGACCAACCTTCAGCCCCGGACCTCGGCAAGCACTGCATCCGTGAACTTCGGCCACACCTCCGCCGCCCAGGGGCCGAACGAGCGATCCGTCAGCGCGACGCACGCGTGCCGCGCGTCGGGGTCCACCCAGAGGAACGTGCCGGATTGGCCGAAGTGGCCGAACGTCCGGGGTGAGCTGTTCGACCCCGTCCAGTGCGGGCTCTTGTGGTCGCGCAGTTCGAACCCGAGCCCCCAGTCGTTGGGCTTCTGGTGGCCGAAGCCGGGCAGCACTCCGTTGAGGCCGGGGAACGCGACCTCCGTGGCAGCGGCCATTGTCTCCGGCGCGAGCAGCTTCGGGGCCTGCAGCTCGGCGGCGAACGTGAGCAGGTCGTCCACAGTGGACGAAGCGCCGGCGGCGGGGGAGCCGTCGAGGGTCGTGGCGGTCAGGCCGAGGGGGTGGAAGAGGGCTTCCCGCTGGTAGTCGGCGAACGCGATCCCCGAGTGCTCCGCCAGGGTTTCCGCCAGCACTTCGAACCCCGCGTTGGAGTACAGCCGCCGGGTGCCCGGTTCGGCCATGGCCTTGTGCGCGTCGAACGCCAGGCCGGAGGTGTGGGCGAGCAGGTGGCGCACGGTCGAGCCCTCGGGGCCCGCCGGGGTGTCGAGCTCGACCACTCCCTCTTCGAGCGCGATGTGCGCGGTGTAGGCGGTGAACAGCTTGGTCACCGAGGCCAGGCGGAACACGCGGGTGGTGTCGCCGTGGCGGCCGCGCACCTCGCCGTCGGCCGAAACCACCGCGGCCGCGGCGTTGTCCACCGGCCAGTCGTCGATCAGGCGCAGGCTCTCCATACCGCCAGCTTAAACAT
This sequence comes from Amycolatopsis sp. FDAARGOS 1241, assembly GCF_016889705.1. Taxonomy (NCBI): domain Bacteria; kingdom Bacillati; phylum Actinomycetota; class Actinomycetes; order Pseudonocardiales; family Pseudonocardiaceae; genus Amycolatopsis; species Amycolatopsis sp. FDAARGOS 1241. The sequence goes on along the minus strand of NZ_CP069526.1, from coordinate 6,428,878 downwards.
CTCCGAAACGCGCGAAGGGGCCACCCGGCACCGGATTTCCCGGCACCGGACGGCCCCGCGCGGCTGCCCCGGAGCGGTACCTGCTTACGCGTCGAGGTCGGTGGCGACGAGCTGCGCGACCGCGTCGACCGCGGCCTCGGCGCCCTCCCCGTCCTCGGCGCTGATGACGACCTCGTCGCCGTGGGCGGCGGCGAGCGTCATCAGGTTGAGCACGCTGCCGGCGGCCACCGGGTTGCCGCCGGCCTTGGCGATGCTCACCGCGACGGGCTGAGCCGCGGCCGCCTTGGCGACCAGCGCGGCCGGCCGGGCGTGCAGGCCCACCTTGCTGGCCACGGTGACTCGTTTCTCCGGCATGGTCGTCCTCTCCCGTTCTCTGCTGGCGATCTTACTTCGCGGCCGTGCGGTCGAGGTCGGCTTCGATCGAGTCGTCCTCGCGGCCGGGGGTGCGCATGTTCCACTTGGTGATCACGAAGCGGAACACCACGTAGTAGATGACGGCGAAGACCAGGCCGATCGGGATCAGCAGCCACGCCTTGTGGGCCGTGTCCAGCGACGAGTTCAGGGCGAAGTCGATCGCGCCGCCCGAGAACGAGAAGCCGAGGTGGATGCCCAGCGCGTTGCAGACGGCCAGCGAAACACCGGTCATGATCGCGTGGAAGATGTACAGCGGCCACGCGACGAACATGAACGCGAACTCGATCGGCTCCGTGACACCCGTGATGAACGAGGTCAGCGCCGCGGAGATCATGATCGAGCCGACGATCTTCTTCTGGCCCGGCTTCGCGGTTTGCCAGATCGCCAGCGCCGCTGCGGGCAGGGCGAACATGAAGATCGGGAAGAAGCCGGTCATGAACGTGCCGGAACCCTGCACGTGGCCGAAGAAGTTGTTCAGGTCGCCGCCGCCGAAGATGAACCACACCGGCACGTTCAGCAGCTGGTGCAGGCCGATCGGGATCAGCAGGCGGTTGAGCACGCCGTAGATGCCCCCACCGATGACCGGCGAGCCGACGACGGCCTGACCGATCGCGTTGATGCCGTGGTCGACGTACTTGAAGATCAGGCCGAAGATCACGCCGAGGATGATCATCGAGAACGCGGTGATGATCGGCACGAACCGGCGGCCGCCGAAGAAGGCGAGCCAGCTCGGCAGCTTGATCCGGTAGTAGCGCTGCCACAGCAGGGCGGCGACGATGCCGCTGATCACACCGGTCAGCACGCTGTAGGGCCAGTGGATCGGCGAGCCGTCCCACGCGGGCTTGTAGCCCTCCTGGCTGCTGATCGGAGCGATCGCCTGGATCACCTTGTTGAAGACGACCCAGCCCACGACCGCCGCGACGGCCGTCGAGCCGTCACCCTTGCGCGCGAAGCCGACCGCGATACCGATGGCGAACAGCAGGGGCAGCCAGTCGAACAGGCCACCGCCCGCCGCGCCGATCACGGCTGCGACTTTGTCCCAGCCGAGACCGGTTTTGCCGAACACGTCGTCCTGGCCCAGCCGGTTCAGGAGACCGGCCGCGGGCAGGACGGCGATGGGGAGCATCAGGCTGCGGCCGAAGCGCTGCAGCCCGGCGAGCCCGCCGCCGCCCTTCTTGCCCTTCGCCCCCTCCGTGGTGGTGGCGCTCATCGTCGGGTACCTCCGTAGTGGGGTTCGTGGCCGGAATCCGGGGTGTTCCGATCCAACTGCATGGTCACCTGGTAGTGGTCCCCCCGGTACCAGGACGTCATGTCCTCCACCGGTTCTCCGCCTGCGCTGGAGATCCGGCGGAAGACCAGGAGCGGACTGCCGGTGCGCATGCCGAGCAGGCGCGCCGTGTCGCGGTCCGCGGACTCGGCCCACACCGTCTGGTACGCCTGGTCCGGCCGCAGGTCGTAGGCCTCGGCCAGCTGGGCGTACAGGGAACGGGTGAGGTCGAGGTCGAGCAAGCCGGGCGTGCGCCCGGCGTGGTACCAGCCGCGCTCCACGGCCAGCGGCACGCCGTCCGCGCGCCGCAGCCGCACGAGCCGGTGGGCCGCCACGCCCTCGGCCAGGCCGAGCGCGTGGGCCGAGGTCACCGGCGGGACCTCGACCGACGTGGACACCACCTCGGTGGTCGGGGTGAGCCCGCGCCGGCGCATGTCGTCGGTGAAGGACATCAGGTAGAGCTGGAGTTCCATCCGGCGCGCGGCGGTGAACGTGCCCTTGCCGCGCACGCGGGCCAGCAGGCCCTCCTCCACGAGCTTGCCGATCGCCGAGCGGACCGTGAGCCGCGAGACACCGTAACGCTGCGCGAGCTCCCGCTCCGACGGGATCGGCGAACCGGGTGGGAGCTCGCGCTCCACGGACCGGCGCAGGATCTCCCGCAGCTGGGCGTGCTTGGGCGTCGGCCCGTTGGTCACCCGGTCCACCCGGTCGACCCGGTCGGGCGGCGGGACGTGCGCGGCCGCGCTCATCGGTGTCACCCTCCTCGTGTCGTCGCACCGGGCAACCGGTGCTCGCGTCTTCGCCGGAAGATTGGTACGTTCCGGTCTAGACCATTGAATCCGATGGGGCAGGATGCTCTGCTTCGCGAGCGGGTGTCAACCACCGTTATGCGTTCGTGGCCTGCGGCGACGTGCATGCCGACGAACGGCGTAGTAGTGGTTGAGCGCACCTGGCCACGTGGAGAACCAACGGGAAACGAGGAGGCCGCGATGGCGGATGACAGGCCGGAGAAGATTCTCGCGGCGCTCGGCGGCGCGGACAACGTCGTCGAGATCGAAGGCTGCATCACGCGCCTTCGGTGCGAGCTCGAGGACAACAGCCTCGTCGACGAGGCGGCGCTCAAGGCCGCCGGCGCGATGGGAGTGGTGAAGATGGGCACCGCGGTCCAGGTGATCGTCGGGCCGGAGGCGGACACGATCGCCAGCGACATCGAGGACCTGATGTGAGCCTCGAGATCCTGAGCCCCGTCGCGGGCGAGGTCGTCGCGATCACGGAGGTCCCCGACCCCGTGTTCGCCGAGGCGATGGTCGGCCCCGGCATCGCCGTGAAGCCGAGCGGCGGGCGGGCCGACGCCGTCGCGCCGGTGGACGGCACCGTCGTGACGCTGCACCCGCACGCCTTCGTGGTGGCGACAGAGGACGGGCGCGCCGTGCTCGTGCACCTCGGCATCGACACCGTCAAGGAGAAGGGCGAGGGCTTCACGCTCCACGTGGTCAAGGGCGAGGCCGTGCGCGCCGGCCAGCCCGTGGTCGGCTGGGATCCCGAGGCCGTCGCGGCCGCCGGCTACTCGCCGATCGTGCCGGTCGTCGGGCTCGACACCCGGGCCGAGGTGCTCGCGGGCCTCGAGCCCGGGCGCACGGTCGCCGCCGGCGACCCGTTGTTCACCTGGACCGGCTGAGCCGGGTACCCGCGTGGCAGGGCCCCGGTGGACGGCGATCGTCCACCAGGGGCCCTTCGTCGTGCGGCGGGTGGGTGGTGCGGTCAGGCGGTGACGACCTCGCCGTTCTGGACCTTCACGTTGACCTTCGGCAGCGGCTTTTCGGCCGGGCCGTTCTTCACGGCGCCGGTGAGCGAGTCGTACACCGAACCGTGGCAGGGGCAGTGGATCTCGGCGCCCTGCGGCGGGTTCACGGTGCAGCCCTGGTGGGTGCAGACGGCGCTGAAGCAGTTCACGGTACCGGCGGTCGGCTGGGCCACGATCACGTCCTGGCCGTCGGGGGTCTTGGCGGACTTCGCCTGGCCGACGGGCACGTCGGCCAGCGCGATGACCTTCCCGCCGGGCTTGGGGGCGTTCCCGCCCGACGAGCCTGAGTCCGAGCCGCCGCCGCACGCCGCCAGGGCGACGGTGCCCACGGCGACGCCGGCGACGGCGGCACCGGTGGTGAGAACGGAGCGACGGGAGTGCAGTTCGGCAGTCATGCCCCTAGTAACGAAACCGCGGCCCCGGTGGTTCACCCGTTCACCGCATCGCCTCGTCCGGTGAACCGGAAGGCGGGTGCGTCCGTGTAGTGGGAGAGAGGGATTCTGGACGGGTGAGGTGAAGGAGAGAGCCATGTTGGCCAACTGGATGCGCGGACTGGGTGCGCTCGGGCTAGTGGGGTCCGCCGCGGTCCACTTCTACCTGTACTTCGGCAGCGGCTACTCGGACATCCCCGTGGTCGGGCCGCTTTTCCTGGTCAACGGGATCGCCGGCGTCGTGATCGCCATCGCGCTGCTGACGTGGCGGCACTGGGTGCCGCCGTTCTTCACGTTCGGCTTCGGCGGCGTGACGCTGCTGGCGTACATCCTGTCGGTGACGGTCGGCTTCTACGGCATGCACGACCAGTTCAACAGCCAGTTCGAGTACTGGGGTGTGGTCACCGAGGCGCTGTGCGTGATCTGCGGCCTGGTGCTGCTGGTGCAGGAGGTGCGGGCGCGCCAGGCGGGCGGCGCGCACGCGGTGCCGGCCGGTCGCTGACCGAGGCGGCCCGGTGGGGAGGAGCGACGTCGAGGACCAGCTGATGCGGGCGCTGCACGAGGAGCACGCGGCCGCGCTGTGGTCCTACGCCCTGCACCTGACCGGCGGCAACCGGATCCACGCGGAGGATGTGGTCCAGGAGACGCTGCTGCGGGCGTGGCGGCACACGGACGTCCTGGACCAGTCGCAGGGTTCGGCCCGTGCGTGGCTGTTCACGGTCGCGCGGCGCATCGCCATCGACGGGTGGCGGTCGGCGACCTCGCGCTCGGAGGTCGTCACCGACGCTCCGCCCGAGCGCGCGGTGGCCGACGGCACGGAGCGGGCCGTGCAGGGGTGGCTGGTGGCCGATGCGCTGGGCGAGCTCTCGGCGCGGCACCGCGAGGTGCTCGACCTGTGCTACTTCCAGGGTTACTCGGTGGCCGACGCCGCCCGGGCCCTGGGGATCGCCGAAGGGACGGTGAAGTCCCGCACGCACTACGCGCTGCGGGCGCTTCGCCTGGCTTTGGAGGAGCGGGGCGTGACGCAGTGACCGCCGACGAGTTCGCGACCTACGACGCGGCGTACATACTCGGTGCCTTGTCACCGGAGGAGCGCCAGGCGTTCGAAGAGCACCTGCCGGGGTGCGAACGGTGTGCCGCCGCGGTGCGGGAGCTGGCGGGGTTGCCGGGTTTGCTGGCGCAGACCCGGGATTCGGGTGGTACCGGGGCTTCGGGTGCTGCTGGGGTTCCGGGCTTTCCCGGGGTGGAGGGTGCCTCGGGAGCGTCCGGTGCTTCAGGAGTCCCCGGAGCTTCGGGTGCTGTGGGTGCGCCGGAGCCTGCGGGCGTTTCCGGTGCTGCCGGGGTTGCCGGCCCCGCTGCGGCTTCCGGGTCTCAGGAGGGTGCGGGCTCCGCTGGTGCCGGTGTTGCGGGGGTGCCGGATGCCGCGGAGGTTGCGGCCCCAGCCGGTGCTGCGGGTTCTCCGGTGGTGTCCGGCCCGGCGTGGCCGGGTGGTTCGGGGGTTACCGGTTCTTCGGGTTCGTCGCCGCCGGTCGGGGACGGCGAGGGGCCCGGGGAGGTTGCGGGCGGTTCGGAGGGGCCGGCCCCCGACCTGCTTCCCACCTTGATGCGCAAGGTACGTCGTCGGCGGCGGGTCCGGACCGGGGTGACGGGGGGCGTCGCCGGGCTGGCCGTCGCGGCGGGGGTGGCGTTGGTGGTGTCGCTGACGGTGCCGGAGGCGACGCCGGTCGCGCCCGCACCGCCGCAGCCGCCTGCACTGGCGATGTCCGCGTTGGGCGAGTATCCGATCCAGGCCGCGGCGCGCCTCCTGACGCAGGCGTGGGGCACCGAAGTCGAGATGTCCTGCAGCTACGGCGGCGGTCGGGGCGGCGACTATTCGCTGGTCGCCATCGCCCGCGACGGCTCCCAGGCGGAATTGGCGACGTGGCTGGCGTTGCCGGAGAACACCGCGAAGGTCGTCGTCGGGACGAAGCTGAAGCCGCAAGACATCGCGTCGCTGGAGATCCGCAGTGTCAGGACGGGGAAACCGTTGATGCGCTTGAGTTATCCCTGATCCGTCCGGACGGGGAGCAGTCGCTGCCGCCGCAGCTCGCTTTCGCGCGGGCTGCGGCGGTTTTGCGGTTCCGGGTTCCGGTCGTGCTTTGTGCGTGGCTGCCCGGTCGGGTGAATTCGAGGACAGTTCGGTGCGAACGGTCCACTCGCGCCATCGCCGCTTTGGCCTTTCGCGGCACCGCTGCCAACGTGGAGGCATGTCCTGGGGAATGGTCGTGGCGGGAGCGGTCGTGGTGCCGCTGCTCGTCTGGTCGGTGAAGCGAGCCGGGGCGCCGGTGCCGCCGGTGGCCGCGGTGGCGCTCGTCGCCGCCGCGCTCGGTGTTGTGGCGTGGCGGTGCAGTGAGGCCGCGTGGGCGCGGTGGTGGTGGCCCGTGCCGTGGCTGCTCACGGTCGTCGGCGTGCCGCTGAGTCTCGCCGACCTCAAGCACCGCCGGCTGCCCGATGTGCTCACGCTGCCCGCGTACCCCGCGATGGCGGTCGCGCTCGGGCTGGCCGCGGCGACGGGCGGGGGCACGGCCCTCCTCGTCGACGCCGCAGCCGGGACGCTGGTGTTCGGTGGCGCGCACCTCGCTGTCCATCGCGCGCTGCCGGGCCGGATGGGCGCGGGTGACGTGAAGCTGGCGGGTGTCCTGGGCGCGGTGCTGGGCGCGCTGGGCTGGGCGTCGATGGTGTTCGCGGCGATCACGGCGGCGGCCGTGAGCGCGGTGGTCGCGGTGGTCGCGTTGCGGATGCAGGTCGCGGCGCGGGCGCGGTGGCCGGACGGGAAGGGGGTGCTCGCGCCGGGCGACAGCCAGTTCGTGGCCTGCGACGGCGGGTTCTCGCCGGGCTGCGGTGCGGTCGCGGGGAGCGGCGGTGCGTTCCCGACGGCCCTCGGCACGGGTGGCCGCGCGTGGGCGCAGGGCGGCGACAACGGCGCCGCCGGCCGTGCCCGTCAGGCGATCCGGTGTGGTGTGCCCCATGGGCCGGCTCTGGTGCTGGCGGCCTGGACGTGCGCGGTCTTCCCCGGGGTGGGTTCGGGGGTGGTGCCGAGCTGAGGGCCTGTCACGGGCGACGTGGTCACGCGTGACAGGATTGCCAGGTGTTGCGCTGGATCACCGCAGGAGAATCGCACGGACCTGCCCTCGCCGCTGTGCTCGAGGGCCTGCCCGCCGGGGTGGAGGTGACCACCGAGGACCTCACCGCGCAGCTGGCGCGGCGCCGGCTCGGGTTCGGTCGCAGTCCCCGCATGGGGTTCGAAACCGACCACGTGCAGTTCCTCGGCGGGGTCCGCCACGGGCTCACGCAGGGCGGCCCCATCGCGGTGCAGATCGAGAACGCCGAGTGGCCCAAGTGGGAACAGGTCATGGCGGCCGACCCCGTCGACCCGGCGGTGCTCGCCGGACTGGCGCGCAACGAGCCGCTCACCCGGCCGCGCCCCGGGCACGCCGACCTGCCGGGCATGCAGAAGTACGGCTTCGACGAGGCGCGCCCCGTGCTGGAGCGGGCGAGCGCTCGTGAGACCGCGTCGCGCACGGCGCTGGGCACGGTGGCGCGCAACTTCCTGCGCCAGCTGCTCGGTGTGGAGATCCTGAGCCACGTCGTGTCGATCGGGGGCGCGGACGCACCCGGGGGACCGTTGCCGAAGCCCGAGGACCTCGCGGCGATCGACGAGAGCCCCGTCCGGTCGTTCTCGGCCGAGGGCACCGAGGCGATGGTCGCCGAGGTGGACGCGGTGCGGAAGGCGGGCGACACCGTCGGCGGCGTGATCGAGGTGCTGGCCTACGGGCTGCCGCCGGGCCTCGGGTCCCACGTGCACTGGGACCGGCGGCTCGACGCGCGCCTGGCGGGTGCGCTGATGGGCGTGCAGGCGATGAAGGGCGTGGAGGTCGGCGACGGCTTCACCACGGCGCGGCGCTGGGGCAGCCAGGCCCACGACGAGATCGACCGCGGCACCGGGCCGGTGGGCGTCACCCGCCGGACCAACCGCGCCGGCGGGCTGGAAGGTGGCATCACCAACGGGGAGATCCTGCGCGTGCGCGTCGCGATGAAGCCGATCTCCACCGTGCCGAAGGCGCTGTCCACAGTGGACGTGCGGACGGGCGAGCCCGCCGTCGCGATCCACCAGCGGTCGGACGTGTGCGCGGTGCCGCGCGCCGGGGTCGTGCTGGAGTCGGTGGTGGCGCTGGTGCTGGCCGAGGCGGCGCTGGAGAAGTTCGGCGGCGACTCGCTGGCCGAGACCAAGCGCAACGCCGAGGCTTACCTGAAGGCGCTCGAGGAGCGCTGGTGAGCCCCCGGGCCGTCGTGGTCGGGCCGCCGGGTTCGGGCAAGAGCACGGTGGGCCCGATGCTGGCCGAGGCGCTCGGCGTGGCGTTCCGGGACACCGACGACGACATCGTCGAACGCGCCGGCCGCGCGATCGCCGACATCTTCGCCGAGGACGGCGAACCGGCGTTCCGCGCGCTGGAGGCACAGGCCGTCGCGACGGCGCTGGACGAGCACGACGGCGTGCTGTCGCTCGGCGGAGGCGCCCCGCTCGCGGCGGAAACCCGGGCGCTGCTGGCGAAGCACACCGTGGTGTTCCTGAACGTCGGGCTCGCCGCCGGGGTGCAGCGCACCGGCCTGTCGAGCGCGCGTCCGCTGCTCGCGGGCGTGAACCCGCGCGCGACGTTCAAAGCCCTGCTCGACGGGCGCCTGCCGGTGTATCGCGAGGTGGCGACCGTCGAGATCGAGACCGACAAGCGGACGCCCGCCGAGGTGGTGGCCCTCGCCGTCACCGCGCTCGAGCCGGCCGCCGACCGGCAGACCGAGCAATCCGCGCAGACCGAGCAGTTGCAGGAGTAGTGAGACAATCGTGTCCGAACCGGTCCGGATCCGCGTCGCGACGGCGCACCCGTACGACGTGGTCGTGGGCCGCGGCCTGCTGGCCGAGCTCACCGCGCAGCTCGCCGACGCGTCCAAGGTCGCGCTGATCCACCCGCCCACCCTCACCACCACGGCCGAGGCGGTGCGCGACGAACTCGCCGCCGCGGGCCTCGACGCGCACCGCGTGGAGATCCCCGACGCCGAGGACGGCAAGGCCTTCACGGTCGCCGGCTTCTGCTGGGAGGTCCTCGGCCGCATCGGCCTCGACCGCCGCGGCGTGGTCGTCGGCCTCGGCGGCGGCGCCGTGACCGACCTGGCCGGGTTCGTCGCCGGCACCTGGATGCGCGGGGTCCGCCTGGTCAACGTGCCGACGACGCTGCTGGGCATGGTCGACGCGGCCGTCGGGGGCAAGACGGGCATCAACACCGAGGCCGGCAAGAACCTCGTCGGCGTGTTCCACGAGCCGAGCGCCGTGCTCGTCGACCTCGCGACGCTCGAGACGCTGCCGCCCAACGAGCTGGTCGCCGGCATGGCCGAGGTCGTGAAGACCGGGTTCATCGCCGATCCGCGCATCCTCGAGCTGATCGAACAGGACCCGGCCGGCGCGCTCGACGCGACGGGCGACGTGCTCGCCGATCTCGTCCGCCGGTCGATCCAGGTCAAGGCCGACGTGGTCGCCGCGGACCTGCGCGAGTCCGACCTGCGGGAGATCCTCAACTACGGCCACACCCTCGGGCACGCCATCGAGCGCCGCGAGCGCTACCGCTGGCGCCACGGCGCGGCCGTGAGCGTGGGCCTCGTGTACGCCGCCGAGCTCGCGCGCCTCGCGGGCCGCCTCGACGACGAGACCGCGGCGCGCCACGCTTCGGTGCTCAAGCTGATCGGCCTGCCGACCACGTACGACCCCGAGGCGCTGCCGCAGCTCGTCGAAGCCATGAAGAGCGACAAGAAGACCCGGTCCGGTGTGCTGCGGTTCGTGGTCCTCGACGGGCTCGCCAAGCCAGGCCGGCTCGAAGGCCCCGACCCGGCGCTGCTGGCCGCGGCCTACTCGGCGGTCGCCGCGGAGGAGCCCAAGAACGGCGGGAGCGTGCTGCTGTGAAGGTCTTCGTCTTCAACGGCCCCAACCTCGGCCGGCTGGGCAAGCGCGAGCCCGACGTCTACGGCTCCACCACCCACGACGACCTCGTCGCCCTGTGTGTGGACACGGGCAAGGAGCTCGGCCTCGACGTCGAGGTGCGCCAGACCGACCACGAGGGCGAACTCGTCGGCTGGCTCCACGAAGCCGCCGACGCCGCCACCCCCGTCGTGCTCAACGCCGGCGCCTGGACGCACTACTCGATCGCCGTGCGCGACGCCGCCGCGCAGGTGCCTGCGCCGCTGATCGAGCTGCACATCACCAACGTCCACAAGCGCGAGCAGTTCCGCCACCACAGCGTGCTCTCCGACATCGCCGCCGGCGTGATCGTGGGGCTCGGCGTGGACGGGTACCCGCTCGCGCTGCGCTGGCTGGCCGCGAACGCGAAGTGAGCGCGGTCCCGGAGCTCACCACCGAACGGCTCCGGTTGCGGGCACTGACCGAGGCCGACACCGACGCCGTCGTGGCGGTGTTCGCCGGCCCGGCGATGAGCCGGTACCTCGCCACCGACTTCTCCGACCCCGCGCGGGCCCGCGCCATGGCCGCCCGCCGGCTCGCCTACACCGGCCCCGACGGCCAAGGACACTGGGCGATCGAACGCGCCGAGGAGGTCATCGGCGTCGCGCACCTGCGTCCGTCTTCGCAGCTGCCAGGCGACGTCGCGGAGCTGGGCTACTTCATCGCGGCGCAGCACGCCGGTCACGGCTACGCGACGGAAGCCGCCCGCGCGCTCATCGACCACGGCCTGCACGGTCTCGGCCTGCCCGCCGTCTGGGCGCTGGTCCACGAGGACAACGCGGCCAGCCGGGCCGTCGCGCGCCGGCTCGGGTTCCTCGACGTCGGATCGGGTGAGCACTACGGCGCCGAGCACCGCGTGCTCGTCGCCCTTCCCACAGCACACGGGAAACCGCACCACATCTAGCTCTGGCTGCCGGATCTCCCCCGCGCCGAGCGCAGCTGGGGCCGGCTGCTGGGCCGGCTGGGCTACCGCGAATTCCAGCGCCGGCCCCCGGGCGTCAGCTGGCGCCTGGGCCCGACGTACGTCGTCGTCGAAGCCTCGCCCGCGCGGACGGGCGGCACCCACGTGCGCACCCGCCCTGGCCTCAACCACCTCGCGCTGCACGTGGCGACCCGCGCGCAGGTCGACGAGCTCGCCGCCGGCGGATCCGGCCGGCGGCCGCTCTTCGCCGCCGAATACCCCTACGCGGGAGGAAAGGCGCACTACGCGGCCTACCTCGAGAACGAAGACGGCTTCGAGGTCGAACTCGTTGCCCTGGAGCGCCCGCCACGCCGGGAGCCACTCACCCGTCCGGGTTAAGGCTCGCTACACTCGGCCATCATGCGCCCGTTCCGTCGCGGGGGTCCGCGACCAGTGCGTGCCCTCCTCGCCCTGGCTCTCTCCGGGGCCGTGGTGACGGGCTGCAGCGACAGCTACGCGCAGTCCCAGGCCGAGGGACCCGGCCACGGCGGCCTCGCCGGCGGCGAGCAGGCTCCGGCGAAACCACCGCGCCAGGCGAACGTCGCGCTCGGCACCGCGAACGCCCGCCAGAGCTCCGGGGTGGTCGCCGCTGGCGCCGCGGACGCGGTCTACAACTACGGCCCCACCGTGATGGTCGAGGGCGGCAAGACCCGCATGTGGTGGTGCAGCCAGTACAGCAGCGCGCCCCCGCCGGGCGACGACATCCTGTACGCCGAAGCGCCGTCGGCCGACGGCCCCTTCACCGGCCCCGGCGGCGGCGCGCCGATCGCCGTGCTGTCCGGCTCGCCCGGCGGATTCGACGGGGTGCACACGTGCGACCCGTCGGTGCTGCGCGTCGGCGGCACGTACTACCTGTACTACACGGGCGCGGCCGGCGACCACGCGCTCGGCAACGCCATCGGCCTCGCCACGAGCACCGACGGCATCCACTGGACACGCGCCGCGGGCGGGCAACCGATCCTCGGGCCCTCGCACGACGTGCACCGCGACAACGTCTACGGCGCGGGCCAGCCGTCCGTGGTGTTCCTCGACGGCTGGTACTACCTGATGTTCACCGACACCACCGGCCGCGCCGCCGGCTGGAACGGCGCCGGTCAGTTTGTGATCCGCTCCCACGACCCGGCGTTCCGCAGCGGCGTGGAAGCGCTGGGGGACAAGGGTTTCACGCCCGTCGCGGGGACGAACGCGCCGCGGGAGCGCTCGGTGGTCGACGGGTTCAGCGCCGACCTCGAGTGGATCGGCGCGCTCGACGCGTTCGCGATCGCCCACGAGACCGCGACCGGCACGACGCTGACCTTCTGGGACCGCGACTTCACGCTCCAGCCCTACGCGCCGCTCACGATCCCCGGCGCGTGGAAGGAGGGCCCCGGTCTCGTCCGCCGGCCCGACGGGCACGCGCCGACCTCGGTCACGGACCCGTGCGACACGGTCTCGCTCGACGTGGTCCGCGCGACCGCCATCGGCTCCGCGGGCGCGCCGACGGGGCTCGAGCACTTCGGCCTCGACGTGCGCGGCGCCGGCGGCTGCTCGAGCCCCGACCGCGTGACGACCACGTTCGACGGGGTCGCGATGCCGTCACCGGATCGCCGGATGGACCTGTTCCGCCGGGGCGAGCGCATCCGCGTCGACCGCCGTTCGGTCGCGGTGGCGCTGGCTGGCGAGGTCGTCGACCGGCCGCTCACGCCCGTCGGCGGCATCCCGGTGAAGGCGACGCTGAAGTCCGCCGCCCCCGTGGTCCACGCCTACGGGCGCGGTTACGGCGTGGTGCTCGGCAACGTGCTCTACGGCCTGCCCGACACCGCGACCGTCGGCCTCAACGGGGCCGAGGTGACGGAGATCGACCCGCGACGGTGGGACGCCTACGCGCCCGGTTTGCCGCTGGGCGGCTGACCGGCGACGGCCTGGGGTTCGTGGCGACCGCGGCGGGCTCGGGCTCCGGCAGCTCCAGCTGACCCGACTGGCTGCCCGAACCGTCGTCGGAGTCGTCGTCGGTGGCCTCCGCCTCGGGTGCCTCCGGCGCGGGCCGCCGGATGCGCCCGCCCACGAACAGCCCCAGCCCGGCCGGCACCAGCACGAGCAGCGCCGAGAACGCCGCACCGCCGGTGAGCGCCGCGCCCAGCTCCGACACACCCGTCTGGTCGACGAACACCGCGCGGCCGATCACGTACAGGACGCCGGACACCACGCCCGCCACCAGCGCGGCGATGAACCAGGCCCGCCCGCGGTGCGCCACGGCGCGCCAGCCGTCGACCGCGCTCCACAGCGCCGCGACGCCCACCAGCACGGCGAGCGTGGCGGAGGTGATCACGGTCTGGTCGGTCGGGTGGAACACGGACCACTTGGCGAGCAGCGTCATGGCGGCGGCGTGCACGACGGCCATGACCAGCCCGCGAGTCAACCAGGCACCCAGCATGCACGGAGTGTAGGTGGCCGGGCGTGAACGCGGTGCGGTCCGCCCCTCACCCGCGGCACCGGGTGCGCGCAGGGCGCCGGTGGTCGCTGCCGCGCGCGTCCCCGGGCCGGCCGCCGCCGGCTGGTTAAGCTGGCCGGGTGCCTGAAACCCACGCTCACCGCCGCGGCGCATTGCGGTCCCTGATCACCGAATCCGGGGTCGACGCGCTGCTCGTCACCGACCTGCTCAACATCCGCTACCTCACCGGGTTCACGGGGTCCAACGCCGCGCTGCTCGTGCACGCCGGCGGCGAAGACAAGACCGTGTTCTGCACCGACGGGCGCTACACGACCCAGTCGGCCGCCGAGGTGCCCGACCTGGAGCGCGTCACGGGCCGCGCGAGCGGCCGCGTGCTGGCCGACCTCGCGGCGCGCGAGCACTCGGCATACGGGCGGACTGGGTTCGAGAGCCAGCACGTGAGCGTGGAGGAGCACGAGGTGCTCAAGGTGCGCTTCGAGAAGGTGGCGCTCGTGCGCACGCCCGGGCTGGTCGAGCAGCTGCGCGCGGTGAAGGACGAGGTCGAGGTCGCGGCCCTGCGCTCGGCCTGCGCGGCGGCCGACCGCGCGCTCGCCGACCTGCTGGCGGCCGGCGGGCTGCGCGCCGGCCGCACCGAGCTGGAAGTGGCCCGCGACCTGGAGAACCGCATGCTCGGGCACGGCTCGTCGGAGCCGTCGTTCGCCACGATCGTGGCCGCCGGGCCGAACTCGGCGATCCCGCACCACCAGCCCACCGGCGCCGAGCTGCGTGAAGGTGATTTCGTGAAGCTCGACTTCGGCGCGACGGTCGACGGCTACCACTCGGACATGACGCGCACGTTCGTGCTCGGCAAGGCCGCCGACTGGCAGCGCGAGCTCTACGACCTGGTCCACCGCGCCCAAGCGGCGGGCACCGCGGCCGTCTCGCCGGGCGCCGTCGTGTCCGAAGTGGACGCGGCGGCCCGTTCGGTGATCGCCGAGGCGGGCCACGGCGACAACTTCGCGCACGGCCTCGGCCACGGCGTCGGGCTCGAGGTGCACGAGGCGCCGAGCCTCGCTACCACGGGCGTCGGTACACTGTCCGCCGGTATGGCGGTCACCGTCGAGCCCGGCGTGTACCTGGCGGGGCGCGGTGGCGTGCGCATCGAGGACACGCTCGTCGTGCGGGACTCCGGGCCCGAACTCCTCACCCTGACCACCAAGGACCTCGTGGCCGTCTGAGACGGGCCGCGGACGAAGAGATCGACACAGGAGACCGAAAGCTCGTGGCCACCACCAACGACCTGAAGAACGGGCTCGTCCTCAACCTGGACGGCCAGCTGTGGACCGTCACCGCGTTCCAGCACGTCAAGCCGGGCAAGGGCGGTGCGTTCGTGCGCACCACGCTCAAGCACGTGCTGAGCGGGAAGGTCGTCGACAAGACCTTCAACGCCGGCACGAAGGTCGAAACGGCCACCGTGGACCGCCGGAACATGACCTACCTGTACAAGGACGGTCAGGACTTCGTGTTCATGGACGGCGACACCTACGACCAGATCACGGTCCCGGCCGAGGTCGTGGGCGACAACGCCAACTACATGCTCGAGAACACCGAGGTCCAGGTCGCGGTGCACGAGAACGAGCCGCTGTACGTGGAGCTCCCGACCTCGGTCGAGATCCTCATCCAGCACACCGACCCGGGCCTGCAGGGCGACCGCTCCACCGGCGGCACCAAGCCGGCGACGCTCGAGACCGGAGCGGAGATCCAGGTCCCGCTGTTCGTCTCGACCGGCGAGAAGATCAAGGTCGACACCCGCGACGGCCGGTACCTCGGCCGCGTCTCCGGCTGATGGCGGACAAGCAGAAACCGCACCCCAACCGCGGCGGCCCGATCAGCCGGCGGCAGGCCCGGCGGCGTGCCGTCGAGATCCTGTACGAGGCCTCCCAGCGCGGCACCGACGCGGTCACCCTCCTGGCCGATCGCGTCGGTTCCGTCGAGGTCGACCCGATCGCCGACTACACGATCGCGGTGGTCGAGGGAGTCACGGCGCACCGCGAGCAGATCGACGAGCTGCTCGCCGAGCACTCCCAAGGCTGGACGCTGGAGCGCATGCCGCCCGTCGACCTGGCCGTGCTGCGCGTGGGCGTCTACGAGATGCTCTGGTCCTCGGACGTGCCGGACCCGGTCGCCATCGACGAGGCCGTGGGCCTCGCGAAGGAACTCTCGACGGACGACTCGCCCCGCTTCGTCAACGGTGTGCTCGGCCGCATCGGCACCATCGCGGACCGGCTCCGGGCCGTGCTCTAGGTGTACTGACCCGTGAGGTTGGGTACGCGGCTGGCGGGTGGTTGGGCGGCGAGTGCGGTGTGTCCGCGGTGGTGGTTGTAGGTGTGCAGCCAGTGTGACGGGGCGGCTCGTCGTTCGGTGTCGGTGCGGTAGGGCTGGTGGTAGGCCCACTCCTCGTGCAGGGTGCGGTTGAAGCGTTCCACTTTCCGTTGGGTCGCGGTCGGTAGGGCCGGGTGCGTTTGGGTGTGATGCCCGCGTCGCGCAGCGTGTCGCGCCGCAGGTGTGAGCGGTAGCAGGAGCCGTTGCGTTCCTAAGGGATGTCAAGCCGCTTGGTGGGGTTTAGCGTGGGTGTTGGACGGGCCGGTCGATGGAGCGCTTGGCGACTTCTTGTTTCGCTGGCCCGTCCCCACTCCGGTTGTCCTGTGTGATCGGCGAATGTCTTCCGGAACGGTGTATCGCTGGGCGATGATGTCGCCGGCTTGGATCGCGGTGACGGGTGTGCCGTTGACGTCGCGCAGCTGGTAGGGCGTGTGGTTTTTCCAGCATGATGCGATGCGGGTCAGCAGGGTGGTTGCGATGTGGCAGAGCGCAGAGTTGTGGTGCTTGCCGGCTTCGACCATCAGCCGGTGATACTTCGCGGCCAAGGTGGGGTCGTGGCGGCGCGCCTGGCTGGCGGCCATGAACAATGCTTCGCGGAGCAGGGCGTCGCCGCGTTTGGTCGGGCCGCCGTGGCTGCCGGAGACGCCGGACGCGTTCAGCGACGGAATAAGGCCGCTGAAACCGCGGACTGCTGCCAAGGACGAGAACCGGTTGACGTTGCCGAGCCGTCCGAGAATGACTGCCCCGGTCACGGGTCCGACGCCGGGCGCGGAGGTGATGAGCCCTTCGGGGTCACGTTCGGCGACCAGGACGGCGATACGTTCGTCGACATCTTTGATTTCATCGGTGATCGCCAGCGCGAGGCGGGCTTCGACGGCGATGTCGTCGGCCAGCTCGGCAAAGGCCAGTTCCTCGCCCCACAATTCGGTGGTCGCGGCGGCTGCGGCCAGGACCCTGTCGGCTTCCGGGTCGCCCCAGGCGCCGCGGGAGTGCCGGTAGAAGAATCGGGCCAACCGCGCACGGCCGAGGCGACGGACGGCGTGTGGGTCGGCGTAGCCGGCGGCGAGGAACCGCAGCGGAGTCTTGTTCGCCAGATCGCCGCTGAGGGCGGCATGCCAGTCCGGTCCCAGGATCTCCAGCAGCGCATCGAGCCGGGCGAGGCCGGCGGTGCGGCGCTGGACCAGCGTGGAGTGCAGTTTCGTCGCGCGCCGCAGCGGATCGCCCGGCCCCGTGCCCCGCTCGGGATGGAGTCCTTCGGGGTGCAGCAACGGCAGCCGGGCCAGCAGGACCGAGTCCATCCGGTCGCTCTTGGTGTGTTTGGCGTAGTAGGCGCGCAGATCCGCCGACCGCTCTGCGGACACCAGCACCACCGTCGCGCCCCGTCGGCGAAACCACGCGGCCAACGGAACCCACGCGTTGCGGGTCGGCTCCATCACGACCGTCACCTCCGCAGCCGTGACGCCGTCGGGCAGCCGTGCCCACAACCGATCCAGTTCCTCGCTGCGGGTGCGGAAACGGTGCCCGGACCAGAGCACGCGTCCCTGCTCGTCGGCCATGCTGGCTTGGTGCTGCGCGCGGACCGCGAGGTCGATGCCCATCCGAACGATCAATGCCGGCTCCCTTGCTCGCGTGAATTCGGATCCGGCCGCCGCACCGCCGTGGGAGTCCGAGCCGCACCAGACATTCGCTAACAGGGATCCACATCCGCCTCGATCAGGACATGGTCACCGGGTTCCTAACAGGGCATCTCGAACTCCGGCAGTGGCCCCGCCCGCCAGCATGGTCAACAGGCAAGGAGTCGCGCAGCGCTCCACTCGGTCAAACAACGTTCACAGGCGGGTGCCGGACGACCCCGATCCCTCCCGCCGGCCGACGAGACAGGCTCAACGCCGCACACCCAGCTTGAATGTCGGTCAGCACCCGCGGGATGGTGAGGCCGTAGCTGGTGACGAACGCCTGCGCCCGAGTCCAGAACGCGACAGCGGTTTCTTTGGTCTCATCGGGCAGGATTTCGGTGTAGGCCAGGCGGGAGTGGTCGTCGACGGCGTTGTGCAGGTAGGCGTAGCTGTGGCCACGTTGACCGCTGTTGCGGCGTCCGGCGGCGCGGCCGAGGTCCTTGTGGCCGCCGCCGTCGGGGATGTTGCCCAGCTTCTTGATATCGACATGCACCAGATCGCCGGGCGCGGGGTGCTCGTAGCGATGGACCCGGGGCGCCGGTGGCGCGGTCCAGATGCGCCGGCCGGGCCGGCCGGTAGCGGGACAGGACCCGGTGCACCGTGGACGGGTTGAGGGTGAGCAGGTCGGCGATTCGGGCCGGTCCCCATCGGCGCAGGACCCGGACCTTGATGACCCGCCGTTCCGTCCTGGACGGGGTGTGGTTCGGGCTGGTCCGCGGGCGGCTGGACCGGTCGGCCATGCCGGCTTCGCCGAGGTCACGGTAGCGGCCGGCCCAGCGGGCAGCGGTGGAAGTCGACACCGGGAACCGTTCGGCCGCCCGGCGCAACGGCCAGCCGTCCTCGACCACGCAGCGAGCCAGGCGCAGTCGGCCGGTCGGGGTCAGGGGTGCGTTCGCGTGGGTCACGAGGGGCCTCCAGGGCAGTCGGTGCAGATGCCGCAATCCACCCCGAACCCGCAGGCCCTCCCACACACCAAAATCATCCGATCACGTGTCACCACGATCGCAACCTCCCCCGGCAGTACAGCTAGCCCGCTCTCGACACACGAAAGGCCGCGCACCCCTCGGGAGTGCGCGGCCTTCGTCGTTTCCGAAGCCGATGTGCCCCCAGGAAGCCTCACGTGTGGGGTCCGGGAGAGGCCTTCGTCACACCCCGCTCCGCTCGGGCGTCGCCCGGTGAACCGGGTTCACCGGGACGGTGACCCGGAAGCGCTAGCCCGATCGGGTAACGCGCCGGGGCGGCCGCGCGGCAGCGAGGGGACCGGCGGGGCGGCGATGATCACCGTCCGCATCCGGGCGAGGGCGCCGGCGAGTGTCCGGAGCGTGGTGAGCGTTTCCGGTGCCCCGCCGAAAACGCCCACCGCGTCGGACATCCGCCGCGCATCAGTCTTCTTTGGACGGACGAGCCTCGGGCGGCAGGACGCCCCAGTCGATGAGCTGCTCGGTGAGCTCGCCGGGGGTCATGTCGTAGATGATGGCGAGCGACCGCAGGTCCTCGGTGCGGATGGAGAGCACCTTGCCGTTGTAGTCGCCGCGCTGGCTCTGGATGGTGGCCGCGTACCGCGCGAGCGGGCCGACCTTCTCCGCGGGCAGCTGTTGCAGCCGCTCGAGGTTGATGACGATCTTCGTGGCGGGCTCGGCACCCGAGGGCACGCGGCCCTCCGGCAGCAGTTCGACCACCGGCACGCCGTAGAAGTCGGCCAGTTCGGCCAGCTTCTGGACGGTGACGGCTCGATCACCACGCTCGTACGAGCCGACGACGACGGCCTTCCAGCGGCCGCCCGACTTCTGCTCGACCCCGTGCAGGGACAGGCCCTGCTGCTGGCGGATCCCGCGGAGCTTGGCCCCGAGCGCCTTGGCGTAATCGCCCATCTGGTGGTTCTCCGTTTCCTCACCCCCACGCCGGTCGGGTTGACCGGTCAGGGGACTCCTCGAGTCGAATACTCAGAGTAATGGTTACGCATAGTTGTCACCAGGTCAAGCAGAAGGTCTTCGTACCTGGTCGCGGAGGTGGGCACACCACCCGGAAGGCTGATTGACCGCTCCTGCTACTGTCGGTGCGATTTCCCGGCACGAGCTGGGAGTCGACGTCCTTTAAGGACCCGTCCAGAGAGGCGGGGAAGGAGGTCCGCCTTGTCGTCACGTCCCCGTGGCGCGGCGGAGCCAGTCGGGGAGCGCGAGCTCCTGTCGGCCGGTGATGTCGCGCGCACCATCGCCCGGATGGCCCATCAGGTCATCGAGAAGACCGCACTCGGTGCGGGTGTTTCGGGCGACGCTTCACCCGCCGGGCACGCGCCACCGGTGCTGCTCGGCATCCCCACCCGCGGTACGCCGCTGGCCGCCCGCCTCGCCGGCAAGATCGGCGAGTTCTCCGGGGTCGTGCCCCCGTCCGGCGCCCTCGACGTCACGTTGTACCGCGATGACCTGCGACGCCGTCCGCCGCGCGCGCTCGAGCAGACCCAGCTGCCGCCCGACGGTGTCGACGACCGCGTGGTGATCCTGGTCGACGACGTGCTGTTCTCCGGCCGCACCATCCGCGCCGCCCTCGACGCGCTGCGCGACCACGGCCGCCCGCGCGCCGTGCAGCTGGCCGTGCTCGTCGACCGCGGCCACCGTGAACTGCCGATCCGCGCCGACTACGTCGGGAAGAACGTGCCCACCGCGCGGGCCGAGGGCGTGAACGTGCTGCTGTCCGAGACGGACGGCCGCGACGCGGTCCTGCTCCGCGCGCCGGAAGGAGAACCCCGGTGAAGCACCTGCTCGCCACCGACGGCCTGGACGCCGGCACCGCGACGGCCGTCCTGGACACCGCCGACGAGCTGAAGCACACGCTGCTCGGCCGGGAGGTCCGCAAGCTGCCGACGCTGCGCGGGCGCACGGTGATCACGCTGTTCTACGAGAACTCGACCCGCACGCGCGTGTCGTTCGAGATCGCCGGGAAGTGGATGAGCGCCGACGTGATCAACGTCTCGGCGTCGAGCTCCTCGGTGAACAAGGGCGAGTCGCTGCGGGACACCGCGCTCACGCTCGCCGCGGCCGGCGCCGACTGCGTGATCATCCGGCACCCGGCCTCGGGCGCGGCGCACCGGCTGTCGGGCTGGCTCGCCGAGGCCGGCACCGCGGTGGTCAACGCGGGCGACGGCACCCACGAGCACCCCACGCAGGCGCTGCTCGACGCCGCGACGCTGCGCGAGCGGCTCGGTTCGCTCAAGGACCGCCGGGTCGCGATCGTCGGCGACGTGCTGCACAGCCGCGTCGCCCGCTCGAACATCCACCTGCTCAGCACCCTCGGCGCGGAGGTGGTGCTGGTCGCGCCGCCGACGCTGCTGCCGGTGGGCGTGGAGACCCTGCCGGTCACCGTGTCGCACGACCTCGACGCCGAACTGCCGGCCGTCGACGCCGTGATGATGCTGCGCGTACAGGCCGAGCGCATGACAGGCGGGGGCCCAGGGCAGAGCTTCTTCCCGTCTTCGCGTGAGTACTCGATCGCATACGGCCTGTCGGAGCGGCGTCAACGCCTGCTGCCCGATCACGCCGTGGTGCTGCACCCGGGCCCGATGCTGCGCGGCATGGAGATCGCCTCGGCGGTCGCCGACTCGCCGTCCGCGGCCATCACCGAGCAGGTCCGCAACGGCGTGCACGTCCGCATGGCCGTCCTCTACCACCTCCTGGCCAGTGAAGGAGCCGCCGCATGACCGCCGACGCACGCACTTCCGCGGAGGCGGCGCCGAACACCGTCACCCCGCTCGTGATCAAGGGAGCCCGCCCGTACGGCGAGGGCGAGCCGGTGGACGTGCTGGTCGAGGACGGCGTGATCACGGCGATCGGCCGGTTCTCCGTGCCCGGCGACGCCGAGGTGGTCGAGGCCGGCGGACAGGTGTTGCTGCCCGGGTTCGTCGACCTGCACACCCACCTGCGCGA
The DNA here is from genome assembly GCF_016889705.1 of Amycolatopsis sp. FDAARGOS 1241. Classification (NCBI taxonomy): domain Bacteria; kingdom Bacillati; phylum Actinomycetota; class Actinomycetes; order Pseudonocardiales; family Pseudonocardiaceae; genus Amycolatopsis; species Amycolatopsis sp. FDAARGOS 1241. Next base: position 6,407,570 of record NZ_CP069526.1, on the reverse strand, counting down.
GCCCGGCCGCGAGGACACCGAGACGATCGAGACCGGTTCGGCGGCCGCCGCGCTCGGCGGCTACACGGCCGTGTTCGCGATGGCCAACACCGACCCGGTGGCCGACAACGCGCTGGTCACCGACCACGTGTGGCGGCGCGGGCAGGACGTGGGCCTGGTCGACGTGCACCCCGTCGGGGCCGTGACCGTCGGGCTCAAGGGCGATAAGCTCGCCGAACTCGGCACGATGGCCAAGGGCGCCGCGGCCGTGCGCGTGTTCTCCGACGACGGCGTCTGCGTGGCCGACCCGCTGCTGATGCGCCGCGCGCTGGAGTATTCGACCGCGCTCGACGCCGTGGTCGCGCAACACGCCGAGGAGCCGCGGCTCACGGTCGGCGCGCAGGCGCACGAGGGCGAGCACTCCGCGCGCCTGGGTTACCCGGGCTGGCCCGCGTCGGCCGAGGAGTCCATCGTGGCCCGCGACTGCCTGCTGGCCCAGCACGCGAAGGCGCGCCTGCACGTGTGCCACGTGTCCACCGCCGGCACCGTCGACGTGCTGCGCTGGGCCAAGGACCGCGGCACCAAGGTCTCGGCCGAGGTCACGCCGCACCACCTGCTGCTCACCGACGAGCGCCTGGCCACCTACGACCCGGTGAACAAGGTGAACCCGCCGCTGCGCACCGGCGGCGACGTGGAGAAGCTGCGCGCCGCGCTGGCCGAGGGCGTCATCGACTGCGTCGCCACGGACCACGCACCCCACGCGCCGCAGGACAAGGACACCGAGTGGAGCGTCGCGCGGCCCGGCATGCTCGGGCTGCAGACCGCGCTCTCGGTCGTCGTCCGCGCGATGGTGGAGACCGGCCTGCTCGACTGGCGCGGCGTCGCCCGCGTGCTGAGCGAGCGGCCCGCCGCCATCGGCAACCTGCCCGACCACGGCCGCCCGATCGAGGTCGGCGAGCCGGCCAACCTGACGCTCGTGGACCCGGGTGCCGAGTGGACGGTGCGCGGTGCGGAGCTCGCCAGCATCGCCGCCAACACCCCGTACGAGGGAATGCGGCTGCCCGCCGTGGTGACGGTCACCGTGCTGCGCGGGCGGATCACGGCGCGCGAAGGGAAGATCTGCTGATGGACCGGCTCCTCCTCACGCTGGGGATCGTCGTCTTCTTCCTGCTGTGCCTGTGGGGAATGTGGGTGGGCTGGCGGCGCAAGTCGCGCACGCAGAGCGTGCTCGTGCCGCCGTTCCCGGAGCTTCCCGCGGACCCCGGCGAGGTGCTCCTGGAATCCACGGGGCTCTACGTGAGCACCACCACCGCGGGCAACTGGCAGGACCGCATCGTGACCCGGGGCGCGGGCCTGCGCACCGGCGCGGTGTGGCGCCTGCACCCGGGCGGCGTCGCGGTCGAACGCGGCGGCGCCCCCGACTTCTGGATCCCGCGCGAGGCGGTCATCGGCGTCCGCCGCGATTCGCGCATCGCCGGGAAGGTGATGGGCACCGACGCGCTGCTCGTCATCACCTGGCGCCTCGGAGACACCCGGCTCGACACGGGTTTCCGCGGCGACGAGCTCGACGACTATCCACAGTGGATCGAGCAGCTTTCCCCCGACAACTCGGATCACGACATCAAGGGAGGTGCCCAGTGAGCACCGCGAACGGCACCCGCGGCCCGGCCGCGCTGGTCCTCGAGGACGGCCGGGTCTTCCGCGGCGCGGCCTACGGCGCGCGCGGGCGGACGCTCGGCGAGGCGGTGTTCTGCACCGGCATGACCGGCTACCAGGAGACCCTCACCGATCCGTCCTACCACCGGCAGATCGTGGTGCAGACCGCGCCGCAGATCGGCAACACCGGCTGGAACGACGAGGACGACGAGTCCGCCCGCATCTGGGTCTCGGGCTACGTCGTGCGCGACCCCGCGCGCACCCCGTCGAACTGGCGCGCCAAACGCGGCCTCGACGAGGAGCTGACGCGCCAGGGTGTGGTCGGCATCGCCGAGGTGGACACCCGCACGCTCACGCGCCACCTGCGCGAGCGCGGCGCGATGCGCGCCGGCGTGTTCTCCGGCGACGCGCTCGGCACCGAGGAGGAGATGGTCGCCGAGGTCCTGGCGAGCCCGCAGATGAAGGGCGCCGACCTCGCGGGCGAGGTCTCCACGGACAAGCCGTACGTGGTCGAGGCCCAGGGCGAGCGGCGCTTCCGCGTCGCCGCGCTCGACCTGGGCATCAAGTCCAACACCCCGCGCCTGCTGACGCAGCGGGGCATCGAGGTCCACGTGCTGCCCGCCGCGACCTCGGTCGAGGACCTGCTCGCCGTCGAAGCCGATGGCGTCTTCCTCTCCAACGGTCCCGGCGACCCGGCGACCACCACGCACGCGACCGAGCTGACGAAGGCGGTGCTGGAGCGCGAGATCCCGCTCTTCGGCATCTGCTTCGGCAACCAGATCCTCGGCCGCGCGCTGGGGCTGGGCACGTACAAGATGCGCTACGGCCACCGCGGCATCAACATCCCGGTGATCGACGTGGCCACCGGCCGCGTCGCGATCACGGCGCAGAACCACGGCTTCGCGCTCGAAGGCGAGCCCGGCCGGCGGTTCGAATCGCCCTACGGCGCGGCACAGATCAGCCACTACTGCCCGAACGACGACACGGTCGAGGGCGTGCGCGCCTTCGACGTGCCGGCCTTCTCGGTCCAGTACCACCCCGAAGCCGCGGCCGGCCCGCACGACGCGGCTCCGCTGTTCGACGAATTCGTGACCCTGATGGAGAAGAAGGCCTGATGCCGAAGAGGACGGACATCCAGCACGTGCTGGTGATCGGCTCCGGGCCGATCGTGATCGGGCAGGCCGCCGAGTTCGACTACTCGGGCACGCAGGCCTGCCGGGTGCTGCGCAGCGAAGGCCTGCGCGTGAGCCTGGTGAACTCGAACCCGGCCACCATCATGACCGACCCCGAGTTCGCCGACGCCACCTACATCGAGCCGGTGACCCCGGACTTCGTGGAGAAGGTCATCGCGCAGGAGCGCCCCGACGCGCTGCTGGCGACGCTGGGCGGGCAGACGGCGCTGAACTGCGCCGTCGCACTGCACGAGCGCGGGGTGCTCGAGAAGTACGGCGTGGAGCTGATCGGCGCCGACATCGACGCCATCCAGCGCGGTGAGGACCGGCAGAAGTTCAAGGACATCGTGCGCACGGTCGGCGCCGAGGTGCCGCGCAGCCGCGTGTGCCACGACATGGCCGAGGTGCGCGAGACGGTCGCCGAGCTCGGCCTGCCGGTCGTGATCCGGCCGTCGTTCACCATGGGCGGGCTCGGGTCCGGCATGGCGCACACGCCGGGGGAACTGGAGCGGCTCGCCTCCACCGGCCTCGACGAGTCGCCGGTCACCGAGGTGCTCATCGAGGAGAGCGTGCTCGGCTGGAAGGAGTACGAGCTCGAGCTGATGCGCGACAAGCACGACAACGTCGTGGTCGTCTGCTCGATCGAGAACGTCGACGCGATGGGCGTGCACACCGGCGACTCGGTCACCGTCGCGCCGACGATGACGCTCACCGACCGCGAGTACCAGGTGATGCGCGACGTCGGCATCGCCGTGCTGCGCGAGGTCGGTGTGGACACCGGCGGCTGCAACATCCAGTTCGCGATCAACCCCGCCGACGGGCGCATGGTCGTGATCGAGATGAACCCGCGCGTGTCGCGCTCGTCGGCGCTCGCGTCGAAGGCCACCGGCTTCCCGATCGCCAAGATCGCCGCGAAGCTCGCCATCGGCTACACGCTCGACGAGATCCAGAACGACATCACGGGCGAGACCCCGGCGGCGTTCGAGCCGACGCTGGACTACGTCGTGGTGAAGATCCCGCGCTTCGCCTTCGAGAAGTTCCCCGGCGCGGACCCGACGCTCACCACGACGATGAAGAGCGTCGGCGAGGCGATGTCCTTCGGGCGCAGCTTCCCCGAGGCGCTCGGCAAGGCCATGCGGTCGATCGAGACCAAGGCCACCGGCTTCTGGACCCGACCCGACCCCGAAGGCGCCACGCTGGAGTCCACTTTGGACGCATTGCGCGTGCCGCACGAGGGCCGGCTGTACGAAGTGGAGCGCGCGCTGCGCCTGGGCGCCACCGTGCAGCAGGTGCACGAGGCCAGCGGCCTCGACCCGTGGTTCATCGACCAGATCGCGCTGATCGGCGAGGTCGGCGCCGAGGTGCGCGACGCACCGGTGCTCGACGGTGGCCTGCTGCGCCGCGCTAAGCGCACGGGCCTGTCCGACCGGCAGATCGCCGCGCTGCGGCCGGAGCTCGCGGGTGAGGACGGGGTGCGCGCGCTGCGCCACCGCCTCGGGGTGCGACCGGTGTTCAAGACCGTGGACACCTGCGCGGCCGAATTCGCCGCGAACACGCCCTACCACTACTCGGCCTACGAGACCGACCCCGCGGCCCAGTCGGAGGTCGTGGCCCAGGGCGACAAGCCCAAGGTGCTGATCCTCGGCTCCGGCCCGAACCGCATCGGGCAGGGCATCGAGTTCGACTACTCGTGCGTGCACGCCGCGATCGCGTTGCGCGAGGCCGGGTTCGAGGCCGTGATGGTCAACTGCAACCCGGAGACGGTCTCCACCGACTACGACACCTCCGACCGCCTGTACTTCGAGCCGCTGTCCTTCGAGGACGTGCTCGAGGTCGTGCACGCGGAGCAGGCGTCGGGCACGGTCGCGGGCGTGATCGTGCAGCTCGGCGGTCAGACGCCACTGGGCCTGGCGCAGCGGCTCGCCGACGCCGGTGTCCCCGTCGTCGGCACCCCGCCGGAGGCGATCAACCTGGCCGAGGACCGCGGCGCGTTCGGCGAGGTCCTCGGAGACGCCGGGCTGCCCGCGCCGAAGTACGGCACGGCGACCTCGTTCGAGGGCGCGAAGCGGATCGCCGACGAGATCGGCTACCCGGTGCTCGTGCGCCCGTCGTACGTGCTCGGCGGCCGAGGCATGGAGATCGTGTACGACGAGGAGACCCTCGCCGGCTACATCCGCCGCGCCACGGAGGTCACGCCGGAGCACCCCGTGCTGGTCGACCGGTTCCTCGACGACGCGATCGAGATCGACGTCGACGCCCTCTTCGACGGCGAAGAGCTCTACCTCGGCGGCGTGATGGAGCACATCGAGGAGGCCGGCATCCACTCCGGCGACTCGTCGTGCGCGCTGCCGCCGATCACGCTCGGCGCCACCGACCTCGAGGAGGTGCGCCGCTCCACGGAGGCGATCGCCCGCGGTGTCGGCGTGCGCGGGCTGCTGAACGTGCAGTACGCCCTCAAGGACGACGTGCTGTACGTGCTGGAGGCCAACCCACGCGCCTCGCGCACGGTCCCGTTCGTCTCCAAGGCCACGGCGGTGCCGCTCGCGAAGGCGGCGGCCTTGATCATGACCGGCTCCACGATCAAGGACCTGCGCACCTCCGGGGTGCTGCCGGCCGAGGGCGACGGCGGCCGGATGCCCGCCGACTCCCCGGTGGCGGTCAAGGAGGCCGTGCTGCCGTTCCACCGCTTCCGGACCCCCGAGGGCCACGGCGTCGACTCGCTGCTGGGCCCGGAGATGAAGTCCACGGGTGAGGTCATGGGGGTGGACGTGTCCTTCGGGAAGGCGTTCGCGAAGTCGCAGAGCGGCGCGTACGGCTCGCTGCCGACCTCCGGGCGGGTCTTCGTCTCGGTGGCCAACCGCGACAAGCGCTCGATGGTCTTCCCGGTCAAGCGGCTCGCGGACCTCGGGTTCGAGATCCTCGCGACGTCCGGCACCGCGGAGGTGCTGCGGCGCAACGGGGTCGAGTGCACGGTGGTGCGCAAGCACTACGAGTCCACCACCGCGGGGACGCCCGACAACGCAGGGCCGAACATCGTCGACGTGATCCTCGCCGGCGGGGTCGACATGGTCATCAACACCCCGTACGGCAACAGCGGGCCGCGGATCGACGGCTACGAGATCCGGACGGCGGCGGTGTCGCGGGACATCCCGTGCATCACCACCGTGCAGGGCGCGGCGGCGGCCGTGCACGGCATCGAAGCGCTCATCCGGGGTGACATCGGGGTCCGGAGCCTCCAGAGCCTCCAGGCGGCGCTGAAGGCCACGACGTGAGCGCGCCCGAGCGGTTCGGGGCCAGGCTGGCCAGAGCGGTGGCGGCGCGCGGGCCGCTCTGCGCCGGCATCGACCCGCACCCGGGCCTGATCGAGTCCTGGGGCCTGCCGCTGGACGCGAGCGGGCTCGAGCGGTTCGCGCTGGGGGCCACGGAGGCGCTGGCGGCGGTCACGGCGATCGTGAAGCCGCAGTCGGCGTTCTTCGAGGCGTTCGGCCCGCCGGGGGTGGCGGTGCTGGAGCGCGTCGTCGACGCGGCCCACGACGCCGGAGCGCTCGTGCTGCTGGACGTCAAGCGCGGGGACATCGGTTCGACCATGGCGGCCTACACGGCCGCCTACGTGGCCGACAAGGCCGCGTTCACGGCCGACGCGGCCACCGTGTCGCCCTACCTCGGGTTCGGCGCCCTCGATCCCGCGGTGGCGGCCGCGACCGCGGCGGGCAACGGCCTGTTCGTGCTCGCGCGCACCTCCAACCCCGAGGCGCACGCGCTGCAGAGCGCACGGCTGCCCGACGGCCGCACGGTCGCGCAGAGTGTCGTCGACGCGGCGGCGGACCACAACGCGGGCACTGAACCCTACGGTGACGTAGGGGTGGTCGTCGGTGCCACGATCACCCCCGGCGAGCTGGATCTTTCCCGGCTCAACGGACCCGTGCTCGCGCCCGGTTTCGGCGCCCAGGGGGCAACCGTGGCGGACTTACGGGCAGTGTTCGGTCCGGACCTCCCGGGCGTGCTGCCGGCGTCCTCGCGCGACCTGCTGCGCCACGGTCCCGGCCCCGCTGCCTTGCGCCGCGCGGCCGCCGAGGTCGCGGACCTGCTGGTGCAGACACCCGAAAATGACCAATAGCAGGCCCTGGAATCGGCCTCCACCAGCCACCCCCGCATTGTGGCCCCTGCTCAAGGGTGGGTACCGTCGCGTCACCCACCCAGATTTGAGAACTACCGGAGGAAAACGTGGCACTTCCCCAGCTGACAGAGGAACAGCGTGCTGCGGCGCTGGAGAAGGCCGCCGCCGCTCGCCGCATCCGTGCTGAGCTGAAGGAGCGGCTGAAGCGGGGCGGTACCACTCTGGTCGACGTGCTGAAGCAGGCCGAGGAGAACGAAGTCCTCGGCAAGATGAAGGTTTCGGCCCTGCTCGAGGCTCTCCCCGGCGTCGGCAAGGTTCGTGCCCAGCAGACCATGGAACGACTGGAGATCGCCCCCAGCCGCAGGCTCCGCGGGCTCGGCGACCGGCAGCGCAAGGCGCTGCTGGCCGAGTTCAGCGGCGAGTGAGCGGCGTCGGTCAGGACTACCCGGTGATCCGGGGTACCGGCCGCGACGGTGAGCCGGTGGCGGGGGGAACCTCCCGCCACCGGCTCACCGTCGTCTCGGGGCCTTCCGGGGTCGGGAAGTCGAGCGTGGTGGGGGAGCTGCGCAGGCTCGAGCCGGACATCTACTTCAGCGTCTCAGTCACGACGCGGAAGCCGAGGCCCGGCGAGGTCGACGGGAGTCACTACCACTTCATCGACCGGGCGGAGTTCGACCGCATGGTCGCCGACGGGCGGCTGCTGGAGTGGGCGGAGTTCGCGGGCAACTGCTACGGCACGCCGCGCGAGCCCGTGGAACGGGCGCTGGCGGAAGGCAGGCCCGCCGTGCTGGAGATCGAACTGCAGGGCGCCCGGCAGGTCCGGGCGGCCATGCCGGAGGCCCGGCTGGTGATGCTGATGCCGCCGTCGTGGGACGAGCTGGTCGGCAGGCTCACCGGGCGCGGGACGGAGTCGGAGACCGCGGTGCAGGCCCGGCTCGCCGAGGCGGAGCGTGAGCTGGCCGCCGCGGGCGAGTTCGACGAACGGGTCGTCAACACCGACGTGCGGGCCGCTGCTCAGCGGTTGCTAGACTTGATTACCGGTGGCGACACCTCTGCCGCCGATCTTCGCAACGATACGGAGTAGCGCGAGTGGCTGTTCAACAGGCGACGCTGGAAGAGCTCGAAGGCATCACCAACCCGCCGATCGACGACCTGCTCGAGAAGGTCTCCTCGAAGTACGCGCTGGTGATCTACTCGGCCAAGCGGGCCCGGCAGATCAACGACTACTACGCCCAGCTGGGCGAAGGCCTGCTCGAGTACGTGGGCCCGCTCGTCGAGCCCGGTCCGCGGGAGAAGCCGCTGTCGATCGCGCTGCGCGAGATCCACGGTGGCCTGCTCGAGCACACCGAGGGTGAATGACCGCAAGCCCAGGATCGTCCTGGGCGTGGGCGGCGGCATCGCCGCCTACAAGGCCTGTGAGGTCCTGCGGGGTCTCACGGAATCCGGGCACGACGTGCGTGTGGTGCCCACCGAAGCCGCGCTGAACTTCGTCGGCGCGGCCACGTTCGAGGCCCTGTCGGGACACCCGGTCCACACCGGCGTGTTCACCGAGGTGCCCGAGGTGCAGCACGTGCGGGTCGGCAAGGAAGCCGACCTCGTGCTGGTCGTCCCGGCGACCGCGAACCTGCTGGCCAAGGCCGCGCACGGCATCGCCGACGACCTACTCACGAACACCCTGCTCACCGCCCGGTGCCCGATCGCCTTCTTCCCGGCGATGCACACGGAGATGTGGGAGCACCCGGCCACTAAGGACAACGTCGCACTGCTGCGGTCGCGCGGTGTGGTCGTGACCGAGCCCGCCGCGGGGCGCCTCACCGGCGTCGACACTGGCAAGGGCCGGCTGGCCGATCCGGCCGAGATCGTCGACCTCGCCCGGTTGCTGCTCGACGAGCCGCGCGCGTTGCCGCGTGACCTCGAGGGCCTGCGGGTGGTCGTCTCCGCAGGCGGTACGCGCGAGCCGCTGGACCCCGTCCGCTACCTGGGCAACCGTTCGTCGGGCAAGCAGGGTTTCGCGCTCGCCCGCGTCGCCGCCCAGCGCGGCGCCGACGTGACGTTGATCGCGGCCCACACCGTCGAGCTCCCGCAGCCTGCCGGCGCCGTGGTCGAACGCGTGTCGAGCGCCGAGGACCTGCGCAAGGCGGTGCACGCGGCCGCCGCGGAAGCCGACGTCGTGGTGATGGCCGCGGCCGTCGCCGACTTCCGGCCCGCCACGCGCGCCGAACACAAGATCAAGAAGTCCGACGACTCGCCCGACCCCGTGATCACCCTCGATCGCAACGCCGACATCCTCGCCGAGCTCGTCGCGGGTCGGCGCGAGGGCCAGACTGTGGTCGGGTTCGCGGCCGAAACAGGCGACGAGCACGGCAGCGTACTCGACCACGCCCGCACCAAGCTGCGCCGCAAAGGCGCCGACCTGCTGGTGGTCAACGCGGTGGGCGACGGCAAGGCGTTCGGCACCGAGGACAACTCCGGGTGGCTGCTCGCGGCCGACGGAACCGAACAGGCGATCCCGCTCGGCGCGAAGGCCAGGCTGGCGGCCACAGTGTGGGACGCTGTAACAGACTTGCGGGAACGTCGACTCCAGCACTAGGCCTTCTGGGTAATGTGGGGCCGCGCAAGGGGTACCTAAGTTTCGCTGGGTACCGTGCCGAACCGAGGGAAGTGACGAGGTCGTGACTGCGTCCACCAAAAGGCTGTTCACGTCGGAATCGGTGACTGAGGGCCATCCCGACAAGATCTGTGACGCCATCAGCGACTCGATCCTCGATGGCCTGCTCACCAAGGACCCGCGCAGCCGGGTCGCCGTGGAGACGATGATCACCACCGGCCAGGTGCACGTGGCCGGGGAGGTGACCACCGAGGCCTACGCCGACATCCCGACCATCGTGCGGGACGTGATCCTGCGGATCGGCTACGACTCGTCCGCCAAGGGCTTCGACGGCAACTCGTGCGGCGTCAACGTGGCGATCGGCTCCCAGTCGCCCGACATCGCGCAGGGTGTCGACACCGCGTACGAGTCGCGGGTGGAGAGCGACGAGGACGAGATCAACCGCCAGGGCGCCGGCGACCAGGGGCTGATGTTCGGGTACGCCTGCTCGGACACGCCCGAGCTCATGCCGCTGCCGATCGCGCTGGCCCACCGCCTCTCCCGCCGCCTCACCGGCGTCCGCAAGGACGGCGTGCTGCCGTACCTGCGCCCGGACGGCAAGACCCAGGTCACCATCGAGTACGCGGGTGAGCAGCCTGTGCGCCTCGACACCGTGGTCGTGTCCACGCAGCACGCCGACGGCATCGACCTCGAGCAGATGCTCGGCGTCGACGTGAAGCAGCACGTGGTGGAGCCGGAGCTCGCGGAGCTGGGCCTCGACACGTCCGGCACGCGCCTGCTTGTGAACCCGACCGGCCGCTTCGTGATCGGCGGCCCGATGGGCGACGCGGGGCTGACCGGCCGGAAGATCATCGTCGACACCTACGGCGGCATGGCCCGCCACGGCGGTGGCGCGTTCTCGGGCAAGGACCCGTCCAAGGTGGACCGTTCCGCGGCGTACGCGATGCGCTGGGTGGCCAAGAACGTGGTCGCCGCCGGGCTGGCCGGACGCGTGGAGGTCCAGGTGGCCTACGCCATCGGCAAGGCCGCGCCGGTGGGCCTGTTCGTGGAGACGTTCGGCACCGAGACCGTGGACCCGACGAAGATCCAGGACGCGATCAGCGAGGTCTTCGACCTGCGGCCGGCCGCGATCATCCGCGACCTCGACCTGCTGCGCCCGATCTACGCCCCGACCGCCGCGTACGGCCACTTCGGCCGCACGGACCTCGACCTGCCGTGGGAGAGCACCGCGCGCGCCGAGGCCCTGCGTTCGCTCGCGGGCGCCTGATTGCTGATCCGACCGACAGCAGGCCGAACCCCGAGCAAGACGGTTACGTTGCGACGCAAGGCAGTTGGCCGTGACTGTGGTCGGATTGGTAATGAACGGCGCAGCACGTTCCCCGAGGCCCCCGTTCCGGTGCCCAGCACCGGAACGGGGGCCTCGGCCGTGTCGCTGTCCGTGTTCTGGCGGCGGGACCGTCGGAGGCGTCTGGTAGAGATCTCGGGGTGAGCAGCTCCGAACCCGCCCCGCTGTGGGACCTGCCGGAGCCTTCGCGCTCCGCCTCGGAGCCGAAGGCCGCTTCGCTGCGCGCTTCGTCCGGCAGCGCGAAGAAGAAGGCCGCACCGCGCAAGGGCCAGCAGCAACCGGCGCCCGAGCTGCCCGTGGCGAAGGTCGTGGTGGACATCCCGCTGGCGCACCTGGACCGCACGTTCGACTACCAAGTGCCGGACAAGCTGCACGAGGCCGCGGTGCCGGGCTGCCGCGTGCGCGTGCGGTTCGCGGGCCAGCTCGTGGACGGTTACCTCGTGGAGCGCACGGACACCACGGAGTACGAGCGGAAGCTCGCGTACCTGGAGCGGGTGACGTCGAGCGAACCGGTGCTGCCGCCGTCGCTGCACGCGGTGTGCCGGTCCGTGGCCGACCGCTACGGCGGCACCTTGTCCGACGTGCTGCGGCTCGCGTTGCCGCCGCGGCACGCGAAGGCGGAGGGCGAGCCGGCCCGGGAGCCCGCGCCCGCGCCGGAGGTGCCGGACGTGTCCGCGTGGGGGCGGTACCAGCGGGGTCCGGCGTTCCTCGACGCCGTGGCCGACGGCAAACCCGCCAACGCCGTGTGGCAGGCGCTGCCGGGTGAGGACTGGCCGCGGCGGCTCGCGGAAGCCGCGGCGGTGGCGGCGGCGTGCGGGCGCGGCGCGGTGCTCGTGGTGCCGGACCACCGGGACCTCACGCGGGTGCACGAGGCGTGTGTCGCGTTGCTGGGCGAAGACGCGGTGGTCGCGTTGATCGCGGGTCTCGGTCCGGCGGAGCGGTACCGGCGCTGGCTCGCCGTGCTGCGCGGCGGCGTGCGCGTCGTCGTCGGCACGCGCGCGGCGATGTTCGCCCCGGTGGCCGACCCGGGCCTGTTCGTGGTCTGGGACGACGGCGACGACCTGCACCTCGACCCGCACGCGCCCTACCCGCACGTGCGCGACGTGCTGATGGACCGCGCGCACGCCACGAAGTCGTCGCTGCTCGTCGGCGGGTTTGCGCGGACAGCGGAGGCGCAGCTGCTCGTGGAATCGGGCTGGGCGCAGGCCGTGGCGGCCGACCGCAGCGCGCTGCGCGCGGCGGCTCCGCGCGTGACGCCGGTGGGGGAGGACTTCGACGTGGCGCGCGACGAGGCCGCGCGCGTCGCCCGCCTGCCCGCGGTCGCGTTCGAGGCGGCGCGCCAGGCGTTCGCGGCCGGGCTGCCGGCGCTGGTGCAGGTGCCGCGGCGCGGGTACGTGCCGGGGCTGGCGTGCGGCAACTGCCGGACGCCCGCGCACTGCCGGCGCTGCGCCGGTCCGCTGGCGCTGCCGGGCGGTTCCGTCGACGGCGCGCCGAGGCCGCCCGCGTGCCGCTGGTGCGGCGTGCCCGAGACCGCGTTCCGCTGCCCGGCCTGCGGTTCGGTGCGGCTGCGCGCGGTGATCGTGGGCGCGAAACGCACGGCGGAGGAGCTGGGGCGGGCTTTCCCCGGCGTGCCCGTACGGACGTCGGGGGCGGCCGAGGTGCTGGCGAGCGTGCCCGGGCGCCCCGCGCTGGTGGTCTGCACCCCCGGGGCCGAACCCGTGGCCGAGGGCGGCTACGGCGCCGCGCTGCTGCTCGACGGCTGGGCGTTGCTCGGCCGGCAGGACCTGCGCGCCGCCGAGGAGACGCTGCGCCGCTGGATGGCCGCCGGCGCCCTCGTGCGCCCGGCTGCTTCGGGCGGCCGGATCGTGGTCGGCGCCGAGGCGGGCCTGTCCGTGGTGCAGGCGCTGGTCCGCTGGGACCCGGCCTGGCACGCCGGTCTGGAGCTCGCGCAGCGGCGGGAGCTCGGGTTCCCGCCTGCCATGCGGATGGCGAGCGTCGAGGGTTCGCCCGATGCCGTCGCCTCGGTCCTCGACGACCTGCCCCTGCCCGGCACCGGCGAGATCCTCGGTCCGGTCCCCCTCGGCGAGCTCGACCAGGACGGCAACGCCGCCCGCGAGCGCGCCCTGGTGCGCGTCGCCCGTCCAGAGGGCAAGACGCTGGCCACGGTGCTGCACGACGCCGCCGCCCGGCGGGACGCCCGCAAGGCGGCCGAGCCGGTGCGGATCCAGCTCGATCCACTGGACCTGATCTAGCCGGCCGCGGTCAGGCCTGGCTCGGTTCCGGCCATTCGTGCAGCCGGTGCTCCGCCAGGGTCCAGTCCGGGGTCAGCCCCTGGTTGTTGAAGATCGGCACCCGGCAGAGGACGCCGAAGCACTCCACACCCGCGAAGCGCGCGTCCACGTACGCCTGGTTGCGGTCGCGAAAGCGGGGGTCGGTCAAGGCGCGCACGGCCCCGAGCGTGCCCCGCCCGTGCATCCCGTTGCACACGGTCACGGTGCGTTTGCGGTTCAGCGGGTTCACCCCGCGGTAGAAGAGCGCGACGTCCCTCAACAAAGTGCCGTCGGGGGAGATCTGCGGTGTGAACTGCTCGGTCGTGCCGTCCGGGCGGGTCACTTCGAACCGGCCCGGCTCGTCGTGGTCGGCCCCCCGGTTCTCCTGGCGGATCGGTGCGGGGATCAGGACGAGCAGCTCGCGGGTCTGCGGGTTCCAGACGACGCCGCCGAGCAGCACGAGGCGCGCCGTGTACTCGTTCGGCCGGAGCGGGACGCGGCGGTTCGCGGTGCGGAAGGAGACCGTGCTGGTGGGGTTGCACGCACGGATGTGGCCGCGGCTCGACTTCGGCGGGGGCACGATCGCGCGGCGCGGCCACCGCGGCGGTTTCGCGGGAATCGTAGGCCCGGGTGACCCGGGAACTGCGTAGCCGTGGGGTGCTGAGCACCGCGCGGGGTCAGGTCGTGATCCACCGGTTCACGGAGCTGGGCCGGCTCGCCCGCTGATCTTCCCCGAACGTGTCTGCTGACATAGATTTCCCTGGGCCCCAGGGGAATCCTGGAGGCACACGCTCACGAGGGAAGCAGTCATGAACCCGTTTCTTCCCGCCCCGCAACCGATTCGCCGGCGTCGCGGGTCTACGCGGCGGCGCTGGTGATCCGGTTCACCGTGACCCAGCTGTGGGCGCTGCTCGTGGTCTTGCGGCTCGTGCCGCTGAACGGCCTTGCCGGGCAAGCGGTTCTGGTACTCGTGCTCGGCTCGGCGGTGTCGCCCGGCGCGGGCTGGCGCTGGGCGTGGCGGCTGGGTTCGGAGCGCCGGCGCGCACTCGAAATCCGTCGAGAAGTCGAGGCGTGGCCGCGCGGTCGCGCGCGAAACCCGCCCGCGGAACGGGAATTCGCGGGGCGAGGCGGACGGTGAACGAGCTGGCGGCTGCCGACGGCTACGGCACGGGAACTTCGGCGGTAGTGCTGGTGCTCGTCCTCGTCGTGTTCGCCGCGGTGGTCCGGATCGCGCGGCGGCTCGTCGGATTCGTCGTCGAACTCGCCGCCGCGGCGGCCTCGCTGGGCGGTGTCGTCGTGGCGGTGGGCGGTCTCGTTGACTGGCGACGCTGGCCGTGGTCGCGCCTCGGTAAGCCGGCCGGGAACCCGGTCCCGTGGACGGCGGGCACCGGGTTTTCTCGTTCCGGCGGCAGAAGCCCGCCACCCGCCCGTGCTGCGCGACTCCTACGGGCAGCACGGGACGCCGCGCCGGGACCGGCCGGCTCAGCCGGCCAGCTGCCGCTTCACCTCGGCGGCGACGCGGGAGCCCTCGGCGCGGCCCGCGATCTTCGGCTGCACCGCCTTCATCACCGCGCCCATGCCGGCCATGCCCGACGCGCCGGTCGCCGCCACCGCTTCCGTCACCAGGGAAGTCAGCTCCTCGTCGGACAGCTGCGCCGGCAGGTACGCCGTGAGCACCTCGGCCTCGGCGCGTTCGCGATCGGCGGACTCGGCGCGGCCGGCCTTGGCGAAGGCGTCGGCGGCGTCCCGGCGCTTCTTGACCTCACGGGTGATGATCTTCCGGACCTCGTCGTCGGCCAGCTCGCGGTGGGTGTCGCCCGCGGTTTCCTCGTAGCCGATGGCCGACAGCGTCAGGCGCAGGGTCGCGGAGCGGAGCTGGTCGCGCGCCTTGATCGCGGTGGTGAGGTCGTCGTGGAGGGTCTGCTTGAGCGTGGTCATGGGTCGATCCTGGCACCACCGCCGGGGCGACGCGCGGGTCTTCTAGACTCGACCCGATGTCCGACCAGGTTGAACCCCCCTTTCCCGAGCCGGAGGTGCGGTGATGCGGCTCGTCTTCGCCGGCACCCCGGAACCCGCCGTGCCGTCGCTGCGCGCCCTGCTGGAGTCCGGGCGCCACGAGGTCGTCGCGGTGGTCACGCGGCCCGACGCCCAGGCCGGGCGCGGCCGCCATGTCGTGCGCTCGCCCGTCGGGGCGCTCGCCGACGAGCACGGCATCGAGGTGCTCACGCCGGCCCGCGCGGGCGATCCCGAGTTCCTGGCGCGGCTCACCGAGCTGGGGCCCGACGCGTGCCCCGTCGTCGCGTACGGGGCGCTGCTGCCGCAGCGCGCGCTCGACATCCCGGCCCACGGCTGGGTGAACCTGCACTTCTCGCTGCTGCCCGCGTGGCGCGGTGCCGCGCCGGTGCAGGCGGCGGTGCGCGCCGGCGACGAGATCACCGGCGCCAGCACGTTCCGCATCGTCAAGGAGCTCGACGCGGGGCCGGTGTTCGGCGTCGTCACGGAGAAGGTCGGGCCGGCCGACACTTCGGGCGCGCTGCTCGGCCGGCTGGCCGAATCGGGCGCGCAGCTGCTGCTGTCCACGATGGACGGCATCGAAGCCGGCACGCTGCAGGCGGTCGAGCAGGCCGCCGACGGGGTGACGTACGCGCCGAAGGTGACGGTGGACGACGCTCGCGTGTCGTTCGCCGACCCGGCCCCGGCCGTCGACCGGCTGATCCGCGCGGTGACGCCCGACCCGGGCGCGTGGGCGGAGTTCCGCGGCGAGCGCTTGAAGCTCGGCCCGGTGACCGTCGTCGACGAGCCCGGCCCGGCGCCCGGCGAGCTCGTGGTGGAGCGCAAGCGCGTGCTCGTGGGCACGGCGACGAAACCGGTGCGGCTGGGCGAGGTCCAGGCACCGGGCAAGAAGCGGATGGCGGCCACCGACTGGGCGCGCGGCACACGGATCGAAGAGGGAGAGCGCCTGCGGTGAACGAGCGTGGGGAACGGCGGCCGTCGCGGCCGCAGCGGGGCCGGCCGGCCCCGCGCAAGCAAGGACCGCGCCGTCCGCCGGAGGTCGACGCGGCCCGGCAGGTCGCGTTCGACGTGCTGCGCGCGGTGCGGGAGAAGGACGCGTACGCGAACCTCGTGCTGCCGCAGCTGCTTCGCGAACGCCGCCTCGGCGGCCGCGACGCGGCGCTGGCCACCGAGCTGACGTACGGCGCCTCGCGCGCCCAGGGGCTGCTCGACGCCGTGATCGGCGCGTGCGCCGAACGCCCGGTCGAGAAGACGGACCCGGTCGTGCTCGACGCGCTGCGCCTCGGCGTGTACCAGCTGCTGCGCACGCGCATCCCGGAGCACGCCGCCGTGGGGTCCACTGTGGACCTCGTGCGCGCCGAAGCCGGTTCGTGGGCCACGGGGTTCGCCAACGCGATCCTGCGCGCGGTGTCCGCGAAGGACGAAGCGCAGTGGCTCGACGAGCTCGCACCCGACGAGGCGACGGACCCGATCGGCGCGTACGCGCTGCGCACCGCGCACCCGCGCTGGATCGCGCGCTCGTTCGCGGAAGCGCTGGGGGACAAGGGCGCGGAGCTGAAGGCCGCGCTCGAAGCCGACGACGCGCGCCCCGAGGTGCACCTGGTCGCGCGCCCCGGCGAGATCTCCGCCGACGAGCTGGCCGCGATCACGGGCGGCGACCCCGCGCCGTACTCGCCCTACGGCGTGCGGCTGCCTGCCGGTGCCGGTGACCCGGCCGACGCCGAGCCCGTGCGCGAACGGCTGGCCGCGGTGCAGGACGAGGGCAGCCAGCTGTGCGCGATCGCCGCCACGAAGGTGCCGCTGGAAGGCTCCGACGAGCGCTGGCTCGACCTGTGCGCCGGCCCCGGCGGCAAGGCCGCGTTGCTCGGCGCGCTCGCGGCGATCAGCGGGGCGACCGTGGACGCCGTCGAGAAGGCCCCGCACCGCGCCCGGCTCGTGGAGCAGGCGACGGCGGGGCTGCCGGTGACCGTGCGCGTCGCGGACGGTCGTGAGTCCGGTCTCGAACCCGGCTTCGACCGCATCCTGGTCGACGCGCCGTGCAGCGGCCTCGGTGCGCTGCGGCGCCGCCCGGAGGCGCGCTGGCGCCGCAAGCCCGGCGACGTCGCCGACCTCACGAAGCTGCAGGGTGAGCTGCTCACGGCCGCGCTCGACCTGGTCCGGCCGGGCGGGGTGGTCACGTATGTCGTGTGCTCGCCGCACCTGGCCGAAACCGAGGGCGTGGTCGGCGAGATCGCCCGCCGGACCAAGAGCGAGATCCTCGACACGCGGGAGTTCTTCCCGGGCGTGCCGCAGCTCGGCGACGGGCCATACGTGCAGCTCTGGCCGCACCGCCACGGCACCGACGCGATGTTCTGCGCCACCCTGCGCAAGCCGTGAGGGACCTCGGGCTGGTCGCGAGCTCGTGCGGTGGGCTGGACACCCGGTTCACCGCCGAGCTCGCCCGGCCGGCGTCGGCGCGCGGCTGGCGCCTCGCGATCACGCTGACGCCCGTCGCCCACCGCTGGCTCGACTCGACGGGCGGGCTGGCCGAGCTCGGCGCCACCACGGACCTGCCGGTCCGCAGCGTTTCGCGGTTGCCCGGCGAGCCCCGCCCGCTCCCGGACCCGTCGGTGTTCCTTTTCGCGCCCGCGTCGGCCAACTCGCTGGCCAAGCTCGCGCTGGGCATCGCCGACAACCAGGCCCTGACGCTGCTCGGCGACGTCCTGGGCGCCCCCGGCATCACGATCGTGGCGGCCTACCAGATCCAGGACACCCGGGTGCACCACCCGGCCTGGCAACGGCACCTCGACACCCTCGCGTCGGCGGGCGTGCGCCTCCACCGCCTCGATCCGTGCCGGCCGTGGTCCGAGGTGCTGGACCTGCTGCCCGCCGCGTAGCGAACTGCCCCGGTCCGACGGCCGGGGGCAGTTCGCTCGAACGATCAGCGCAGGCGCAGAGCGCGCTTGAGCGTCGAGAACAGGTCGGTCTGGTTCGTCAGGCCGGCGACGTTGGCCGCCTGCGGCCCGTAGCCCGCGAGGCGGACCTGGGTGCCGGTGTGCGACTGCGAGCCGCCCGGCTCCGCCGTGCCTTACGCGAGCGTCATGTTCGCGCCCTCGTTGGTGATCAGCGTCGCGGTCAGGCCCGGGGTGGCGGTGGGCTCGACGATCTGGCTGCTGTGACCGTGGTCGGCGGTCACCAGCACGAGGGTGTCGCGGTGGGTGCGGGCGTACGCCAGCCCCGCGGCGATCGCGGCGTCGAAATCGACCGTCTCGCCGATCTGGCCGCACGGGTCGGCCGCGTGGTCCTGCTTGTCGATGCTGGCGCCTTCGACCTGGAGGAAGAAGCCCTTGTCGCTGCGCCGGTCGTCGAGCAGCTCGATCGCCTTGCGAGTCTGGTCGGCCAGCTTCGGCTGGGTTTTCGGCAGCGCCGGGTTCGGGGTGCAGCGAGCCGGCTGCGTGCCGCCGTGGACCGCGGCCGGGCCGGTCCAGTTCACCGGCATGTTGTTCTTCGCGAACAGGCCCAGCAGCGGCGTGCCCTTCTTCGCCTTCGCCAGGTCCGCGGCCGTGGTGACGACGTCGTAGCCGGCTCCCTTGGCCTGGTCGAGCACGGTCTTGCCCTTGAACTTGCCGGCCGTCACCTTCTGGTCGAAGAAGGTCGCGCCGCCGCCCAGCAGCACGTCGGGCCGGGTCTGCACCAGCTGCTCGGAGATCGAGCCGGCGCCGCCGTTCTCCTTGGCGTTGCGCGCGCACTTGGCGGTCGTCTCGACCGGGCCCTTGCAGTCGCGGCTGACCACGTGCGAGCCGAGCACGGCCGGGGTGGCGTCCTGGATCTCGGAGGTGGTGACGTCACCGGTGCGCAGCCCGCCGCGCTTGGCCAGCTCCAGGATGGTCGGCACGGCGTTGCCGTACGCGTCGACGGAGATCGCGCCGTTGTAGGTCTTGGTGCCGGTGGCCCAGCCGGTGCCGGACGCGGCCGAATCGGTCACGTAGTTCGGCTTGCCGGGGTTGTTCTGCTCCACGGCGTAGGTGGTGTAGTCGCCCGTCAGCGGCAGCTCGTCCATCGCGAGCCGCCCGGCCGCGCCGCGCTCGTAGTTGCGGGCCGCCGTGATCTCCGACTGGCCCATGCCGTCGCCGATGAACAGGATCACGTTGCGCGCGGTGCCGCCCTCGATCGCGTTGCGGACTTGCTGGGTGCGGTCGCCGGCCGAAGCGGCACGGGCCCCGGCTGCGTCCGACGGGGCCGACGGGTCCGACGCCGCCAGTGCGACCGGGCCGCGCCCAGCGCGCCCGCCGTCACCCACTTGCGACGGCCTGCGAAGAGCGTTCTCATGCAGTTCTCCTCGTGCGGGATTAATCCGGAAATTCTGGCTCGGACCATTAGTCCGCCTGCACCTGTTCCGAGCGAAGAATTCTGATGATCAATGAATGTCCGAAAAGCGAACGCTGGGGGCGCCGCAGCCGGTTCACGACGGTTAACCCGCCCCACCTAGACTCGGGCCGTGGCAGACCGACCTCTCATCGCACCCAGCATCCTGTCCGCGGACTTCGCGCGCCTCGGCGAGGAGATCGCCGCGGTCGCGCGGCCGGGGGAGACCCGCGCCGACTGGGTGCACGTCGACGTGATGGACGCGCACTTCGTGCCGAACCTGACGCTCGGCCTGCCCGTGGTCGAAGCGCTGCTCAGGTCCACCGACGTGCCGCTCGACTGCCACCTCATGATCGACGACCCCGACCGCTGGGCCATCGGGTACGCAGAGGCCGGCGCCTACAACGTCACCGTCCACGTCGAGGCCGCGAAAGACCCGGTCAAGCTCGCGAAGGACCTGCGCGCGGCCGGGGCGAAGGCCGGGCTGTCGATCAAGCCCGGCACCCCGCTCGAACCCCACGTCGAGACCCTCAAGCACTACGACACGCTGCTCGTGATGTCGGTCGAGCCCGGCTTCGGCGGCCAGTCGTTCATCGCCGACGTGCTCGAGAAGGTGCGCACCGCCCGCCGGCTCGTCGACACCGGCCACCTCAAGCTCGTCGTCGAGATCGACGGCGGCATCAACGCCGACACCATCGAGCAGGCCGCCGAAGCCGGCGTCGACTGCTTCGTCGCCGGGTCCGCCGTCTACGGCGCGGACGACCCCGGCAAGGCGGTCGCGGCGCTGCGCGAACAGGCCGCGCGGCACCGTCCGAGCTGACCCGCGCCCGGGGAAACAACGGGGTGCCGGCGGGTGTTGGATGGAGGGATCACCGGGTTTCGGACGGTGACGGCGGGCAAGGAGGCAGCAGCAGTGTTCACCGGGATTGTCGAAGAGATCGGCGAGATCACCGCGGTCGAGCAGGACACCAACATGGCGCGGCTCACCGTGCGTGGTCCCCTGGTCACGTCCGACGCGGCCCACGGCGACTCGATCGCCGTCAGCGGGGTCTGCCTGACGGTCGTGACCGTCTCGGATGGTGAGTTCACCGTCGATGTGGTGAACGAGACACTCGCGCGCTCCAGCCTCACCAAGGTCGCGGTCGGCGATGCCGTGAACCTCGAGCGCGCCACCCCCGCGGGAGGCCGGCTCGGCGGGCACATCATGCAGGGCCACGTCGACGGCACCGGGGTCTTCCTGTCCCGTGACGACACGGGCGTGACCACGTTCGCCCTGCCCACGGCGCTGGGGAAATACGTGGTGGAAAAGGGGTCGATCGCCGTCGACGGCGTTTCGCTGACCGTGGCGTCGGTCACGGACGAGCAGTTCTCGGTGGCGCTCATCCCGACGACCCTCGAGGCTACGACGCTCGGGCGGCGCGAAGCCGGCGACCTCGTGAACCTCGAGGTGGACGTGGTCGCGAAGTACGTGGAGAAGCTGGCAACCCCACACCTGGCCGCGAGCGCGCACAATGTGTGACGTTCGGTCGGACGGTACGAAGGAGCAGCCGTGAGCGAGACGAAGGCGGCCGAGCCGCAGGCGGGCTGGACACCCTGCGGTTCCGGGACGGTGTTCGACGCGGACGCCATCGAGGCGGCGGTCGCGGACATCGCGGCCGGGCGTGCGGTGGTCGTGGTGGATGACGAGGATCGGGAGAACGAGGGTGATCTGATCTTCGCGGCGGAGAAGGCGACGCCGGAGTTGCTGGCGTTCATGGTCCGCTACACCTCGGGGTATGTGTGTGTGGCGTTGACCGAGGCGGAGGCCGACCGGTTGGATCTGCCGCCGATGTATCACACGAACCAGGATGTGCGCGGGACCGCCTACAGCGTGACGGTGGATGCGGCCGAGGGCATCACGACGGGGATTTCGGCGGCGGATCGGGCGCACACGATGCGGTTGCTGGCCGATCCGGCGGCGTCGGCGAAGGATTTCCGCCGGCCGGGGCACGTGGTGCCGTTGCGGGCGAAGGAGGGTGGGGTGCTGCGCCGGCCGGGGCACACCGAGGCCGCGGTGGATCTGGCCCGGATGGCGGGGTTGAACCCGGCGGGGGTGTTGTGCGAGATCGTGTCGCAGAAGGACGAGGGCGACATGGCGCGGCGGGACGAGCTGGAGGTGTTCGCGGCCGATCATGATCTGCGGGTCATCACGATCGCGGATCTGATCGCGTACCGGCGGCGCACGGAGAAGCAGGTGGAGCGGGTCGCGGAGGCGCGGATCCCGTTGACCGCGGGCACGTTCCGGGCGGTGGGGTATGACAGTCTGCTGGACGGGATCGAGCACATCGCGTTCGTCTACGGCGAGGTCGGCGATGGTGAGGACATCCTGGTGCGGGTGCACTCGGAGTGCCTGACCGGTGATGTGTTCGGGTCGTTGCGCTGTGATTGCGGGCCGCAGCTGGAGGCGGCGTTGCAGGCGGTGGCCGACGAGGGTCGCGGGGTGGTGCTCTACATCCGCGGGCACGAGGGCCGAGGGATCGGGTTGCTGCACAAGCTGCAGGCCTACCAGCTGCAGGACGCTGGTGCGGACACCGTCGACGCCAACCTCGCCCTCGGGGTGCCGGCCGACGCCCGTGACTACGGCACCGGCGCCCAGATCCTGTGCGACCTCGGCGTGCGCTCCATGCGGCTGCTCACGAACAACCCGGCCAAGCGCGTCGGCCTCGAGGGCTACGGCCTGCGGGTGAGCGGCCGGGTGCCGCTGCCGATCTCACCCAACCCCGAGAACCTCCACTACCTGCGCACCAAGCGCGACCGCATGGGGCACGACCTCAGGCAGCTGGAGCACTACGAACAAGTGGGTGCCGCCGACCAGGCGGAGAAGGGGACAGCACCCGATGAGCGGTGAGGGACGGCCCGAGTACGAGCTCGACCTGAGCGACTGCAAGGCGCTCAAGCTCGGCATCGTGGCGACCCGGTGGAACGCGAACATCACCGACACGCTGCTGGAGCGCGCGCTGGCCGCCGCCAAGGCGGCCGAGCTCGAGGAGGAGCCGACCGTCGTGCACGTCGCCGGCGCCATCGAGCTGCCGGTGGTCGCGCAGGCGCTGGCGCGCCACCACGACGCGGTCGTCGCGCTCGGTGTGGTGATCCGCGGTGAGACCCCGCACTTCGACTACGTGTGCGACTCGGTCACCGCCGGCCTCACGCGCGTCGCGCTCGACGAGAGCACGCCCGTGGGCAACGGGGTGCTCACCGTCGAGAACGAACGGCAGGCGCTCGACCGCTCCGGTCTGCCGGGGTCCAAGGAGGACAAGGGTTACGAAGCCACGGTCGCGGCGCTCGACACCGCGCACGTGCTGCGGAGCCTGCGCCAGCCCTGGACCGAACGGGGATTCGTGTGAGCCCGGCCGTGACGCAGGAGCAGGACACCACCCTCGTCATCCGCCCCCGGCGGGCGGTGATCATGTGCAGCGCGCTGGCCGTGGTGCTGCTCGCGGTGTTCGTCGTGGTGGCGGTGCTGCTGCGCACCTCGCACACCGGCGTGGTCTTCGAGAAGTCGGACCAGGTGGCGATGATCGGCATCGGCGTGCTGCTGGCGCTGGGCACGATGCTGTTCGCCAACGCGCGCGTGAAGGCCGACGCCACCGGCATCGAGGTCCGCAACGTGCTCACCAGCCGCCGCTTCGCGTGGCAGGAGGTCCTGTCGGTGAGCTTCCCCGACGGCGCGTCGTGGGCGCGCCTGGAACTTCCCGACGACGAGTACTACTCGGTGATGGCCGTGCAGGCCGTGGACCGCGAGCGCGCCGTCCTCGCCGTGCGCGCGCTGCGCCGGTTGCACAAGAAGGCCACGGCTTCCTGAAGTCTTCACGAAAAGAGCCGCCCGGCACGGTCCGGGCGGCTCTTTCTTTTCCGCTGCCGCTAGAGATCCAGGTCGACGACGATCGGCGCGTGGTCGGACGGACCCTTGCCCTTGCGCGCCTCCCGGTCCACATAGGAATCCCGTACGGCCGTGGTGAAGGGTTCGTTGCCGTACACGAGGTCGATGCGCATCCCGCGGTTGTTGGGGAAGTTCCCGGCGCGGTAGTCCCAGTACGTGAACGGGTGGTCGTACTTGAGCGGGCGCGGGAAGACATCGCCGAGCCCGAGGTCGCGAAGCCGGGCCAGCGCGGCGCGTTCGGGTTCGGTGACGTGGGTGGAGCCTTCGAAGAGAGACCGGTCCCACACGTCGGCGTCGGTGGGCGCGACGTTGAAGTCGCCCAGCACGGCGAACGGCGTGCCGGACGGCCCCGATGGCCCGGACACCCCGGATAGCCCAGCCGGCCCGGACAGCCCGGACAGCTCGGTTGCGACGGTCGTGCGCAGTGCTTCGAGCCATTCCAGCTTGTAGGCGTAGTGCGGGCTGCCGGGTTCGCGGCCGTTGGGCACGTACACGGACCACACCCGCACGCCGCCGCAGGTGGCGCCGACGGCGCGCGCCTCGGCGGCGCCGTCGAACCGCGGTTCGCCCGTGAGGCCGCGGACCACGTCCGTCAGGCCGGCGCGGGACACGATCGCGACGCCGTTCCAGCGGCTCAGCCCGAACGCGGCGACGTCGTAGCCGAGCGCCTTCACCCCTTCGGCCGGGAACGCGTCGGTGGTGTTCTTCAGCTCCTGCAGGCAGAGCACGTCGGGCGCGGCGTGCTCGAGCCAGTCGAGCACGCGCGGCAACCGCGGCACGATCGAGTTCACGTTCCAGGTCGCGATCCGCATGCCCGCCAGGATAGGGGTGCGTGGCCCGGGGCACCCGGCCACGCACCCCCGGCTCGGCTCAGACGCCCGCGGCGCCGTGGATCCACGAACGGCTGGCGGCGACGCTCGCGTAGTTGTTGGTGCCGCGGGTGTTCGTGCCCCTCTGGTTCTGCACGGTCGACGCGACGCCGACCTGCACGCCGCCGGCGACCTCGGGTCCGCCCGAGTCGCCCTTCCACGCCGAGCCGTTGATGCCGACGCTCTGGATCGCGCGCCCGCCGTACGCGTCGGTCGAGTGCCCGCTGACCTGGACGTCGGCGACTTTCAGCGACGACGCGGGCGGGCCGGTCGGGGTCGTACGGCCCCAGCCGTAGAGCTGGTTGGTGCCGCCCGTGGCCGGGTCGGCGCTACCGAAGGTGATCGGCTTCGCGGTGGTGGCCTGCGCGAGGTGCAGCAGCGCGATGTCGCCGTTGGGTGACTGTTCTTCCCGGTCCACGGCGATCTTGGTGCCGCCGAAGAGCGTGTTGGTGCCGACGCGCACGTACATGCCGCTGCCGTCCTCGTCGAGGCAGTGCACGGCCGTCATGACCCAGCGCGACGCGATGACGGTGCCCGAGCAGTTGAAGCCCTGGAAGTCGCGGCCCGGCGTGTTCACGTACACCTGGGCGCCCCAGCTGACGGTTGGTGCCGTGCCGCCGCCGACGATGTTCGTCTGCGCGGTCGCGGCGGTACCGCCCGCGAGGGTCAGCGCGACCGCAGCGGCCGTGGCCGCGCCGGCGGAACGGGTTCTTCTCACGAGGAGTTCCTTTCGGTGGGGACCGGAAGCGCCGGGTCTCGGCCGGAACGGACCGTAATCAGCGCGTCACCCGACCGGGAACCGACGAAGGTCGCTCGCGCCCGGATCACCCGACTTCCGTCGGGTGCTGAGCGGCTGGAAAGGCGCGCCCGGGTACCGACCACCGGGGCCTCGCAGAACTGTCAGGGCGGAGCCATAGTCCATCCATGCCCCGCCACCACCCTCAACGGAGGCACTACGTGCCACTGCGTAGATTCAGAGGCGTGGCTGACCCGACCACCTACCGTCCCTCGCCGGGGAGCATCCCGGACGCGCCTGGCGTGTACAAGTTCCGCGACGCCGCGAAGCGGGTCATCTACGTCGGCAAGGCGAAGAGCCTGCGCAGCCGGCTGAACTCCTACTTCGCCGACCTCACGGGCCTGCACCCGCGCACGCGCCAGATGGTCACCACGGCGGCGAGCGTCGAGTGGACCGTGGTCACCACCGAGGTCGAGGCGCTGCAGCTCGAGTACAACTGGATCAAGGAGTTCGACCCGCGGTTCAACGTCCGCTACCGCGACGACAAGAGCTACCCCGTGCTCGCGGTGACGCTGAACGAGGAGTTCCCGCGCCTGCACGTCTACCGCGGGGCGCGCAAGAAGGGCGTGCGCTACTTCGGGCCGTACTCCCACGCGTGGGCCATCCGCGAGACGCTCGACCTGCTGCTGCGCGTGTTCCCCGCCCGCACGTGCTCGGCCGGCGTGTTCCGGCGCCACGGCCAGATCGGCCGGCCGTGCCTGCTCGGCTACATCGACAAGTGCTCGGCGCCGTGCGTCGGGCGGGTCACGGCCGACGAGCACCGCTCGATCGTCGAGGACTTCTGCGATTTCCTCGCGGGCCGCACCGACGTGATGATCAAGCGGCTCGAACAGGAGATGGCCGCCGCGTCGGAGGAGCTGGAGTTCGAGCGCGCGGCGCGACTGCGCGACGACCTCGGCGCGCTCCGCCGGGCGATGGAGAAGCAGGCCGTGGTGTTCGGCGACGGCACCGACGCCGACGTGGTCGCCTTCGCGCACGACGAGCTCGAAGCGGCCGTGCAGGTGTTCCACGTGCGCGGCGGGCGCGTGCGCGGGCAGCGCGGGTGGGTCATCGACAAGGCCGAGGAGATGGCCGTCACGGATCTCGTCGACCAGTTCATCACGCAGTTCTACGGCGAAGAAGCCGAGCGGGCGGTGCGTGACGGCGTCGACACCGGTCCGGTCGTGCCGCGCGAGGTGCTCGTGCCCGAGCTGCCCGCGGACGCCGACGCGCTCGCCGAGTGGCTCTCGGGCCTGCGCGGTTCGCGCGTGCGGGTGCGCGTCGCGCAGCGCGGCGACAAGAAGACGCTCGCCGAAACCGTGGAGCGCAACGCGGGCGAGGCGTTCACCCAGCACAAGCTGCGCCGCGCCGGCGACCTGACCGCGCGCTCGGCCGCGCTGCAGGAGCTGCAGGACTACCTCGCGCTCGACAGCGCGCCGCTGCGCATCGAGTGCGTCGACATCAGCCACATCCAGGGCAGCGACGTCGTCGCGTCGCTCGTGGTGTTCGAGGACGGGCTCGCGCGCAAGTCCGAGTACCGCCGGTTCGCGTTGCGGGAGGCGGCGGAGGAAGGCGACGTCGCGTCGATCGCGGAGGTCGTGCGCCGCCGGTTCCACCGCTACCTCAAGGAAACCGCGGCCGACGCGGAGCCGGCTTCCGGCGACGGGGCGGAGCTCGATCCGGCGCGGCCCGGCATCGACCCCGAGACCGGCCGGCCGCGCAAGTTCGCGTACCCGCCGAACCTCCTCGTGGTCGACGGCGCGGGCCCGCAGGCGACGGCGGCCGCCGACGTGCTGGCCGAACTGGGGATCACGGACATCGCGGTGGTGGGGCTCGCGAAGCGGCTGGAAGAGGTCTGGCTGCCCGGCGACCCCGATCCGGTGATCCTGCCGCGCACGTCCGAAGCGCTGTACCTGTTGCAGCGCCTGCGCGACGAGGCCCACCGGTTCGCCATCCGGTACCACCGCGAGAAGCGGTCCAAGCGGCTTTCGGTGTCCGAATTGGACAGTGTGCCCGGGCTCGGGCAGGCTCGGCGCACCGCGCTGATCAAGCACTTCGGCTCGGTGAAGAAGCTCAAGCAGGCCAGGATCGAGGAAATCGAGGCGGTGCCCGGCTTCGGCAGGCGCACCGCGGAGGCCGTGGTGGCGGCGCTGGCCGGGGAGACCGGCGCCGCATCGGGAGGGGACAAGGGGTCGTGATCGGGGAAGGAACCACCGTGAGTGCGCAAGAGGAGAGCCGGGGAACCGGGATGGAGGTCGCCGTCGTCAGCGGCCTGTCCGGAGCGGGCCGCTCGACCGCGGCGAAGTGCCTGGAGGACCTGGGCTGGTTCGTCGTCGACAACCTGCCGCCGGAACTGATCGCCACCATGGTCGAGCTGGGCGCGCAGGCGCGCGGCGCCATCACCAAGGTGGCCGTGGTGATGGACGTGCGCTCGCGCGCGTTCACCGACGACCTGGCCTCGGTGATCAAGGACCTCGACGCGCGGGGCTACAAGCCGCGCGTGCTGTTCCTGGAGGCGACGGACGCGGTGCTGGTGCGCCGCTTCGAATCGGTCCGGCGCGGGCACCCGATGCAGGGTGACGGCCGGCTCGCCGACGGCATCACGGCCGAGCGCAAGCTGCTGGCGCCGCTGCGCGAGGAGGCCGACCTCGTGCTCGACACCTCGGCGCTGTCGGTGCACGACCTGCGCGCCAAGATCGAGGACGCCTTCGGGTCCGAGGCGAGCACGCAGACGCGCGTGACCGTGCTGTCGTTCGGCTACAAGTACGGGCTGCCGATGGACTCCGACCTCGTGATGGACGTGCGGTTCCTGCCGAACCCGTTCTGGATCCCGGAGCTGCGCGACCACACCGGGCTCGACGGCGAGGTCCGCAACTACGTGCTCTCGCAGGAGGGCGCGGAGGAATTCCTCGACCGCTACCACCAGCTGCTGCGGCTCATCGGCGCCGGCTACAAGCGCGAGGGCAAGCGGTACCTGACGCTGGCCGTCGGCTGCACCGGCGGCAAGCACCGCAGCGTCGCGATCTCCGAGGAGCTCGCGCACCGACTGTCCAATGAAGACGGAATGGCCGTGAAGGTGGTGCACCGCGACCTTGGCCGTGAGTGACGTGCGCGCTGTCGCGCTCGGTGGCGGACACGGACTGCACGCGACGCTGACCGCGTTGCGGCGGGTCACCCGTGAGGTCACGGCGGTGGTCACCGTCGCCGACGACGGGGGCTCGTCCGGGCGGTTGCGCCGCGAACTGGGCCTCCTCCCGCCGGGCGATCTGCGGCAGGCGTTCGCGGCCTTCGCCGCGGAGGACGGCGGCGCGCTGTGGGCCGAGGTGTTCCAGCACCGCTTCGGCGGCGACGGCGCGCTGGCCGGCCACGCGGTGGGCAACCTGCTGCTGGCCGGCCTGTTCGAGGTGCTCGGTGATCCCGTCGCGGCGCTCGACGAGGCGAGCCGGTTGATGGGGATTTCGGGGCGTGTGCTGCCGATGTCGCCGGAACCGCTGGAGATCGAGGCCGAGGTGAGTGGTCTCGACAGCGAGGACCTCGACGCGGTGCGCCGGATCCGGGGCCAGGTCGCGGTGGCGAGCACGCCCGGCCAGGTGCACCGGATCAGCCTGCACCCGGCCGCGCGCCAGGCACGGCCGCCGCACGGCTGCCCGGAGGCCATCGACGCGGTGCTGGGCGCCGACGTCGTGTTCCTCGGGCCCGGGTCGTGGTTCACGAGCGTGCTGCCGCACGTGCTCGTGCCGGATCTGCACGACGCGCTCGTGCGCACGAAGGCCACGAAGGTGGTGGTCCTCAACCTTGTCCCCCAGCCGGGGGAAACTGCCGGATTCTCACCTGAGCGGCATCTGGACGTACTCTTCGAACACGCCCCCGCGCTGCGGGTCGACGCCGTGATCGCGGATCGCGATTCCGTGCCCGACCCGGCGAGTCTGCGCCGGGCGGCGGAGCGGCTCGGCGGCCGCGCCCACCTAGGGGCGGTGGCCGACCCGGTGGTGGAGGGACGGCATGATCCTGATGCGCTCGCCCGGTGCATGCGAGAGGCTCTCGGCCTCGACGGGGGAACCAGCGGGCACTGTGGCTGACGGAGGGCGCGCAGCGGAAGGCAGGAGGGGCACTACATGGCGATGACCGCCGCGGTGAAGGACGAACTCAGCAGGCTCGAGATCACGAAGGTGGGGCCACGCCGGGCGGAGGTCGCATCGCTGCTTCGCTTCGCGGGCGGGCTGCACATCGTGGCCGGCCGCGTGGTGGTGGAAGCCGAGCTCGACACGGGCTCCGTGGCGCGGCGGCTGCGCAAGGAGATCCACGAGCTCTACGGACACCAGTCCGACGTGCACGTGATCACCGCCAGCGGCGGCCTGCGCAAGGGCACGCGCTACGTCGTGCGCGTCGTCAAGGACGGCGAGGGCCTCGCCCGCCAGACCGGGTTGATCGATCAGCGCGGGCGCCCTGTGCGCGGCCTGCCCGCCGCCGTCGTCTCCGGTGGGGTCGCCGACGCGGAAGCCGCGTGGCGCGGTGCGTTCCTGGCGCACGGTTCGCTGACCGAGCCGGGCCGTTCGTCGTCGCTCGAGGTCACCTGCCCGGGCCCGGAAGCCGCGCTGGCGCTCGTCGGCGCCGCCCGCCGCATGGGCATCCAGGCCAAGTCCCGCGAAGTCCGCGGCGCCGACCGCGTCGTCGTGCGCGACGGTGACGCCATCGGTGCCTTGCTGACGCGCCTCGGCGCGCACGCGAGCGTGCTGCAGTGGGAAGAACGCCGCATGCGCCGCGAAGTCCGCGCCACGGCCAACCGCCTCGCCAACTTCGACGACGCCAACCTGCGCCGCTCGGCCCGCGCGGCCGTCGCGGCGGCCGCCCGGGTCGAACGCGCCCTCGAAATCCTCGGCGACACCGCCCCGGACCACCTGCTGGCCGCGGGCAAGCTGCGCCTGTCGAACCGCCAGGCGTCCCTCGAGGAACTCGGCCAGCTCTCCGACCCCCAGATGACGAAGGACGCGGTCGCCGGGCGCATCCGCCGGTTGCTCGCCATGGCGGACAAGCGGGCGAAGGAGCTGAGCATCCCGGACACGGAGTCGGCCGTGACGGCGGAGATGCTCGAAGACGAAGGCGCCTGAGCGCTCAGCCGCGGGTGCGCTTCAGCTCGGTGACGAGCGCCCGCACCCACGGCTGTGCGATCGCCGGCTCCTTCACCAGCACGCCGACCACGCGGTCGCGCACCGCTGCCGTGCGCCCGGCTCTGACGATCGCCTGAGCCTCGGCGAGCGCTTCGCGCGTCTTGTCGTCGTGGTGGGGCGCGCGGACTTCCTCGGCGGCCAAGCGCTTGCGGTGAAGGAGCGCGTCAGCTTCGGTTGCGGGTTGCCGAGGTCGTGCCAGACGCCGCCGTCGAGCGAGACGTTCCGGATCGCGCTCGCGGGCAGGTCGGAGGTCCAGTCCGCGCGCTGCTGCCACCGCCACGTCTTCGGGCTCGTCGCCTCCCGCGAGGTGATCCCGAGGAACCGCGGCCGCCGCCGGACCTCGGCCCAAGCGACGCCGTCGTCGCTCGCCCAGTCGCGCAGCAGCGCCACGAACGTCTCGAACGTGCCGCCCGAGTGCACGAGATCGGTGAAGACCACTGGGCGGCCACGGGTGAACCGGGCGGGGGAGATCCCGGCGTCGGCGAGGTTCGCCCGCAGCTGAGCCGTCTCGTCAAGTCGCATCGGGCGCAGCCGCGGGCTCCCGACCCAGCCGAGCGACAACGGCAGCAGGTGCAGCCTCGTGGTGTCCGTCAGCGCGCCGCTCAGCAGGTCGTGCACGCTGTCCCCGGAACGGCCCACGAAGTACAGCTCACCGTCGCCGCCGCACGCCAGCACCCGCGCGGCGCACTCGGCGAGCTCGTCCAGGTACCACAGGTCCGGCACCCGGCGGGCAGGGTGCCGACCTGGTCCGGGCGCACGAGGTCCCAGCGGTACGGGCGGATCGGTTCAGGCACCCCTCCAGAACACCATGTGCGGCAAGTGATTTCTCACGCGACGGCGGCTGTTTCAGCACCGGCCGGCTGCCGGCCGGGCGGGCCGAACACGTACCCGGCCCGCCCGCGCCACGTCGTCGCGCGGCGGACGTCGCGCAGGATCGAGCCGTACTCGTGGAACCCGACCTTTAGCAAGTTATGCGTCTCGATGTTCTTCGTCAGCCCGTACGTCGGCCGCTTGCCCTCGGGGACGAAGCTGCCGAACAGCCGGTCCCACACGATGAGGATGCCGCCGTAGTTCGCGTCGAGGTACTCGGCGTCGCCGCCGTGGTGCACGCGGTGGTGCGAAGGGGTGTTGAACACGAACTCGAACCAGCGCGGCAGCTTGCCGACCTTCTCCGTGTGCACGAAGAACTGGTACACGAGGTCGATCGACAGTCCCGTCAGGATCAGCCACGGCGGGATCCCGCACAGCGCCAGCACGGACCAGAACGGCAGCTGGCAGTACGGGGTCCACTTCTGCCGCAACGCGGTCGAGAAGTTGTAGTGCTCGCTCGAGTGGTGCACCTGGTGCCCCGCCCACAACAGCCGCACGCGGTGGCTCGCGCGGTGGTAGGCGTAGAACACGAGCTCCTGCCCGAGCAGCATGAGCACCCAAGTCCACCAGTCGCGCGGGTCGAACTTCACCGGCGCGAGCTCGAACAGCACGGCGAACACCACCAGCATCACGAGCCGGAACAGCGCGTTGACGCCGAGCGCGACCGCGCCCATCAGCATGCTCGTCCGGGTGTCCGCGACGCTGTAGCCGACCACGCCGTCGTCGCGGCCGAGCACGTGCACCGCGACGATCTCCACTACCACGAACAGCAGGAACACCGGGATCGCGTAGAGCACCGGATCACGCAGGTGCGCCAGGAAGTCGGCCACGTCGTCTCCTCCGCTGGAACTGACTCGAAGGTAACTTACCTTAGGGTCACTTACGGTAGGCTCATCCTCGTGACAAGGTCAAGGGCCGTGGGGACGAAGGGTGTGCCGCGCGGCGAACGCGAGTCGCAGATCCTCGCGGCAGGCACCGAGGAATTCGGCCGGGCCGGGTACGCGGGCGCGTCGATGGTGGCGATCGCGCGCCGGGTGGGCGTCACGAAACCGTTGCTGTACCAGTACTTCGGCTCCAAGGACGGCCTGTACCTCGCGTGCCTGCACCGGGCGGGCGACCGGCTCACCGACGGCGTCGCCGAGACCATGGCCGCCGGCGGCGAACCCGACCGCATGCCGCTCGCGGTGCTGGCCGCGATCTTCGCGACCTTCGACCACGACCGCTACGCCTGGAAGCTCCTGCGCGACCCCACGGTGCCGGGCACGGGTGACATCGCGGCCTCGGCCGCCGGCTACCGCGAGCGGCTCGACGCGTTCGCTCTCGTGGGTGCCGGCCGGTTGCTGGCGTCACGCGGCTTGCCCGACCCGCTCGACACCGAGGCTGTCGCGCACGTCTGGACCGGAGTCGTCGACTCGCTGATCGGGTGGTGGATCGACCGGCCCGGCGAGACGGCCGCGTCGATGACCCGGCGCTGTGAACGCGTGATGGCGAGCCTGTTCGGCTGGTGAAGCGTCCGGTGTGGACGGCAGGTCGGCGGAAGGTGCGGCCGGGACAGCCGGCGCCGTTCCGACCGCCCCCGAAACAGTCCTGCATTCCGGCGCCGCGCCGCGGCCGGCGGCACCCGCGGCCGTGTAATCCCCTGCCCTCGCAGGAGATCCGGCGGCAGTGCGAGCCGGGAGTGTGGTACGCCGGGGAGTCGAGTCGGGGACCGAGTGTGCTAGTTAGGAAACTTTCCTATCTATTGGTGGGAAGATCACACCATCCCGGACGGAGTGGTGTCAATACCGGACTGCCCGAGCACCCTTCGTGCGTGGACTGGTCCACGCGGCTCAGCCGGCGATGTCCGCGCGGGCGATCACCTTCGTGATCTTCGCCCGGACGAGGGATTCCTCCGGCACCGCGTTGCGCTTGCCGTACGCCTCGGCCAGGTCGGCGCCCATGTAGCGAGCGCCGAGGCGGGCGGCCCAGTCCAGCATCTCGCCGAGGTCGTGGTGCAGTGTCGCCTCGGCGGTGAACTGCACGTAGGAGTACGGCGGCTTCTGGTCGTCGACCGCCAGCGACAGGCGCGGGTCGCGGCGCAACGCCTTGCCCTTCAAGGTGTCCGTGCCCGTCGTGAACACGATTTCGGCACCGTCGGGGCCCTCGTTCAGCAGAAACCAGATCGGCGTGACGATCGGGGCGCCGTTCGCGCGCACGATCCCCAGCATCCCCGTCCGCGTGCCCTCGCTCGCGAACGCCCACCACTCGTCCCTGGTCATCTCACGCATGTGGGTCACGCTAGCCGTCCGCGTGTGCGGGCGCCTGAGCAGGCCGACTAGCCTGGCCTGCTGTGCGAGACGACGAGATGGGGAGCGCGGGCCTGGCCGACGAGGGGCTGACCCGCCGGCTGAAGGCGCTCGCGTGCACCGCGCCGCTGCACGACCTCGACGCCCGCAAGGCCAAGCTCGACTGGGCCGACGCCACGGTCTACCAGATGGCCGAGATCGCGCTGCACACGATCGACCAGGTCACCATCGCCATGGACTTCGACACCGGTGCGGGCCACGACCAGGTGATCGACCGGCTGTTGCCGTTCATCTCGCAGCAGGCGCGTTCGCGCACGCCCGAGGAACACGTGCGCGTGGCGAAGTGGGTGCTCGACAACCTGATCAACGTCGGCACGACCGACCGTGGCTTCCGGCGCGTCTACGGTTCGATGGGCCCGGACGGCTACCAGCGCAGGCAGTTCGACTTCAAGCTGCTCGTCGAGCTGGCCGCGCCCGACGGTGAGGTGTACCTGCGCGCCACGGACGAAGCGATCAACGTGCTCGTCGGCGCGCTGGACACCGACGTCGAGTCGGCCCAGATCGCGGCCGAGGTGAAGCTCGAGAACCTGATCAACCGGGGCCGGCTCACCGACGCGAAGCTCGCGGCCGAGCAGGCGCGCTACCGCACCGTCCAGTACGGCGAGACCCTGCGCGCGAAGCTCGACGCCACCCGCCGCGACGTGCGCGCCGTCGACTGGGAACTCGAGGTCCCGGAGCTGATCGACACCGCGCTCGGGCACATCGAGTCCCGTTTCCGCGCGGAGAACGCGATCCTCAAGAACATCACCAGCGCGCGGGACGAGTCCGAGGACGCCGACCACAAGCGCCGCGCGGCCGAGCTCGTCGACATCGTCGCCGACTGCATCCGCCGCCACACCCGCCTGCAGTCGCGCCTGGCCGCCGCGGGTGCGGTGTTCCGCGCCGAGCAGGACCGCCAGCAGTTCTCCGGCCCGCCGCAGCGCGCGACGATCGACCTGTTCGGCCAGCTGCTCGTGCCGACGCTCGGCCTGCCGCTGGCCGACGCCGGCGCGCCCGCCGAGCACTTCTTCCACGCCGTCGCCGGGATCACGCCACCTGCTGTGCCGTCGCTGTCTTCGCTCGTGTCGCTGCTGCTGCGGCCGGCGCCCGACCGCGACCAGCTGGTGGGCGAGGTCCCCGAGCCCGAGCTGATGCCCGCCGAGGACACCGACCGCTTCGGCGACGACGTGTGGCGCCTGGCCGACGACCTGCTCGACCTGCCCGACGTGCCGCGCCGCCTGTCAGGCCTGCTGGAGGACGCGCGCCGCACGAAGCAACCCGGGCTGGCGGCTCTCGTCGCGCTGCGCGCACTGCACGCCTACAGTCCCGAGGTCGGCGCCGCGCGCCGCCAGGGGGAACGCCAGGTGCTGCTGGCCGTCGACGACGGCACGCTGCTCGACGACCCCGAGTTCGGCGGAGCCGATCTGCTGCTGTCCACCGCGCAGGTCGAGCGCGCCGAAGACCACGATGCCGAACCCGAGCCCCAGGAGGTCGCCTGATGCCCGTGACCCACACGAGCGTCGACGCCGAGGCCGCCGCGCGCCTGGTCGCGTTCGGCATGCGCCCGAAGCAGCTGCCCGCCCGCGACGTCGTCTACGGCGAGCTGGTGCGCCGCTACGCCGAGGACAACGCGTTCAAGGCGCTCACGCACGCCGTCGCGTCGGGCCTCGGGCTCATGGTGCTTGAGGTCAACCAGCAGGCGGGCGCCGTGCTCGCGGCCGTCGACGAGTCGATCTTCGAGATCAAGATGGACAGCTACGCGCGCCAGGCCAAGATCCGCGAGCGCCGCGAGACCGAGAAGGTCATGCACGGCCTCATCCACCTCGCCGCGGCCGCGCTCGCCTACCCGCGGCCCGACGACCTCGCCAACGACACCTACATCGGCCGCGTGAGCGTGGAGCAGGTCGACGCGATGGTGCGTGAGGCCGCGCGCATCCTCGACGAGCGCGCGCAGCAGGCCGAGACCAACAACGACCCGCCGGCCGACGCGCCGGAGCTGGAACAGGCGTGGCGCGCCTACGCCCGCCGCCCGGCCGCCGCGGCCACGAAGGACGGCCGCATGGCCGCCGACACCACCCGGGGCATGGTCGCGCGCGCCCTGCGGTTCCTCGCCGATCAGGGTTTCCTGGTGCCGGTGAGCGACGAGCAGGGCGGTACCTACCGCACCACGCCCCGGTACCAGATCCAGGTGCGCGAGCTGGCCGCCGACGCGGCGTTCGACGACTTGCTCGCGCTCGGCGTCGTCGCGGTCGCGAGCGCGGGGGGCACGCTGCGCGCAACCGCGTCGGACACGTTGCAGTAGAGGGGATTCGATGTACGAGCTTTCGCGGGTCCGCCTGCACTCGGTGGGCCCCGCGGGCGCCCGCTACCAGGACGTGGTGCTGGACTTCAGCGGCGTCGGCGCCACCATCACCGCGCCCAAGCAGGACGCGCTGTTCAGCGCCGGCATCCACGCCGGGGGGCCGGTGCGCCGGCCTTCCCCCGCGAGCGTGCTGTTCCTGGAGAACGGCGGCGGCAAATCGGTGCTGATCAAGCTGATCTTCTCCGTGATGCTGCCGGGCCGTCGCCAGGTCGTGGGCACCACGAGCACCAAGGTGCTGGAGAAGTTCGTGGCGGCCAAGGACGTTTCGCACGTCGTGCTGGAGTGGCTGCACGTCGATACCGGGCACCGCGTGATCACCGGCAAGGTGTCGGAGTGGCGCGGGCAGGTGACGTCGGCGGACTCGGAGAACCTCGTCGACTCGTGGTACTGCTTCCGCCCGACGGCGGCGGTGGGGCTCGACTCGCTGCCGCTGACCGAGGACGGCCGGCTGCTCACCATGTCCGGCTTCCACGACCGGATCGCCGCGGCCTCGATGGCCGAACCGGAGCTGGAGCTGTCGTGGACGCGGCGCCACCACGAGTGGACTGCCAAACTGGACTCGCTCGGTCTCGACACGGAACTGTTCCGGTACCAGCGCGCGATGAACGCCGGCGAGGGCGAGGCGGCCGACGCGTTCCAGTTCTCCACCGACGAGGCGTTCGTGGAGTTCCTGCTGCGCGCAGTGCTGTCGGAAGACGAGCCGAAGGACCTCGCCGAGGTCGTGTCGACGTATGCCCACAACCTCGCGCAGCGCGGCGAACTGCTGGCGGAGAAGGACTTCGTCGAGGGGGCGCTCGAACTGCTCGGCCCGCTGGCCGACGAGGAGGGCGTGGCCGCGGCGTCGCGCCGGATCGCCGAGTCGGCCCGCGCGGACCTGCGGGAGCTCGCCGGGCGAATCCACGCGCGCAACGAGTTGGAGAACGCGCGGCTTTCGGGGCTCGAAGAGCACGTCGACGAGGTCAAGTCGGCGGAGAATCTCGCCGAGGGCGACCATCGCCGCCTCGCGGCGGGAGTCACGGAGCTGCGCCGGCTCGTCGCCGTGTTGCGGCTGGAGGAAGCGCAGGAAGCGCGCAAGCGGGTGGACGACGAGCTGGCCGACGCGAAGACGGCCGCCGAGGCGTGGCGCGAAACCGCGACCGTGCTCAACCAGCTCAACGCGGCGCGCAAGGCCAAGGATCTGCGCGAGCTCGTCGGCAACCGCGAGGAGAAGGCGAAGCCCGCGCTGGCGGCGCGCAACGCGGCGGCGTCCGCGCTCGCGCGCGGCTTGCTGGCGCTGGCCCGCGACGCACAGCGGCAGGCCGACCAGGCCGAGGCCCACGCCGGCGCGTTGCGCGCCGAGGCCGAAAAGGCGCAGACCGATCGCGACGAGGCCGCGAACCTCGCCGCCTCGCGCCGGGCGGAAGCACGGGGGCTGTCCTCGCGCATCGCCGAGCTGCGCGAGGAGATCTCGAATTCCGTCCGAAGTGGACTGCTCGCGGCCGGAGCGGACGTGCCGGAGGCGGCGCGCGCAGCGCGCGGCGAAGCCGACGAAGCGGCCACCGAACTCGGCCGGCGCGAGCAGGAACTCGACCGCGTGGGCGAGGACTTGCAGGCGGCGCAACGAGCTGTCAATGAGGCGAACCAGCTCGCGGGGTCCACACAGGACCGGCTGGCGCGCGCGGCCGAGGACCTCGACCGGGCGCACCGGCGCACGGACGCGCTGGCGGCCGAACCGCGGCTCGTCGAGCTGCTGGCCGCCGACGACGTGCGGCTCGAAAGCGATCTGCCCGTGCTGCTGCAACGGCTTCGCGACGCGAGCGCGGCCGTCGAGAAGGAGCAGACGGCGCTGCGGATGGAGGAGTCGGCCGACGAACGGGCGCTCGCCGCGCTCGGCTCCGGGGGCCTGCTGCCGCCACCGCACGACGTGCAGGCGGCCCTCGACGCCCTCGAACAGGCCGGGATCACCGCGTGGTCCGGCTGGCGGTATCTGTCCAAACTGGACGCCGGGCGGCGGGACGAGGTGCTGGAGCGCCTGCCGCAGCTCGTCGCCGGGGTGCTGCTGAACGACGCCGCGCAAGTGCCGCGGGCGCGCGAGGTGCTGGCGGCCGGGCGGCTGCTGCCCAGCGCCGTGGTCGCCGTCGGCACCACCGAGGCGTTCCAGCAGGAGGACGCGCCGGCCGCGGCGGGTGTGGAGTTCCTCGTGCCGCCGAACCCGGCGATGTACGACGAGGAAGCGGCCGACACCGAACGCGAAGCGGTGGCGCGGCGGCACGCCGAACGCCAGCGCCGCCTGGAGCAGCTCGCCGCTTCGCTCGCCACCGACGGCGCGCTGACGTGGAAGCTCACCACGTGGCGCGAGGACTACCCGGCCGGCGCGATCGCGACGCTCGCGGAACAGGCCGAAAGCGCCCGCGTCGCGCGCGAGACCGCGCAGACGGCGCTGGGCCGGGCGGAAGCGGAATTCGCGCGGTTGAGCGAAAAAGTGGCCGCACTGCGCGAGCGCGTGCCGGCGTTGCGCGCCGCGGTGGCCGACAGTGAGGAGAAGGCCCGCCGGCTCGGTGAGCTCGCGGCCCGGGCGGCTCGCGTGGCGGAGTGGACCGAAGAAGTCGAGCGGGCCACGGAGATCGCCGAGCGCGCCGAAGCCACCGCGGCCGACGCGGCAGCCCGCGCCGCGCGGTTGCGTGAGCAGGCGGGGGAGGAGCAGCGGACCGCCGACGGGCACCGCCGCACGGCGACGACCGCCCGGGCCGAGCTGGCCGAGGTGCCGGGTGCCGCCGAAGTGACGGAAGACTCCGAAGACACCGAGGCGCCGGTCGAACCGGTGGACGCGCTGCGCCGGTCGTTCGCGTCGGCTTCGGACGCCTACGCCAAGGTGGAGGTCGGCAGCGACCTGCGGTCCGAACTGGAGCAGGCCGAATCCGCGGAAGCTGCGGCGGCCTCCGCGCTCGAAGCGCTCGACGAAGGGGTGCGCACGCGCGCCGCGGAGCTGCTGGAGACGCCGGACGGTTCCGACGCGTCGGCCCGCGCGGCGGCGCTGGCCCGCGCGCGGCGTGTGGTGGACGCGGTGGAGGAGGAACGCACCGAGGCGATCGGCCTGGTGTCCACGCGGCGGGCCGAGCTGGACGTGCTGCCGCTGCAGACGGGTGCGGCGTCGCCGGCCGAGCGGCCGCGCGACATCGAGCACGGCCTGCAGCTCATCGACGCGGCGTCGCTCGAGGTGTCGGCCGCGGCCCGCACGTGGGAGGAGCTGCAGGAGCGGCGCGCGGCGGCGGAGGCGACGCTGGAGGCGGCCAAGGCGTCGGCGTCCGGGTTCGGGCTGCTCGGCGAGTCGCTCGCGCACTTGCTCGTCGAGGACACGAGCGCCGAGGCGTATGACGGGGACGTCGAATCCGCGCGCGCCAAGCATTCGCAGCTGAACACCGTGCTGTCGAACGCGCAGGAAGCCGCCGACACGGGCGACCGGCGCGTCCGCGCGGCCGCGGACCAGCTGGCGCAGTACGCCACGGAAAAGCGCTTCGAGAAGCTGAGCACACCGGTGCGCCAGCAGGTGATCTCGGTCAAGCGCGACCAGCTGCCCGCCCACGCCGTGGAGTGGGCCGAGGCGCTGCGCCCGCGGCTGCGCACGCTCACCGACGACCTCGCTCAGATCGACCGCCACCGCGGCGGCATCATCACGCGCCTGCAGGGCATGGTCGACGGCGCGCTGCGCACGCTGCGCTCGGCCCAGCGCGTGTCGCGGCTGCCCGACGGGCTCGGTGACTGGTCGGGCCAGGAGTTCCTGCGCATCCGCTTCACCGAACTCGAGGACAACGTGCTCGCGGAGAAGCTCGGCGAGGTCGTCGACGAGGCGGCGGTGGGCAAGACGGCCGACGGCCGCGACGTGAAGCGCGACGGGCTGTCGCTCGTGCTGCGCGGCGTGCAGGTGGCCGCGCCCAAGGGGTTCCGCGTCGACATGCTGAAGCCGGATTCCGTGCTGCGCACCGAACGCCAGCGCGTGTCGGAGATCCGCGACGTGTTCTCCGGCGGGCAGCAGCTCACCGCGGCGATCATCCTGTACTGCACGCTCGCGGCGCTGCGCGCGAACAACCGCGGCAAGGCGCGCAACCGCCACTCCGGCGTGCTGTTCCTGGACAACCCCATCGGTCGCGCGTCGGCGGGGTACCTGCTGGAGCTGCAGCGCGCGGTCGCGGAAGCCCTGGGCGTGCAGCTGATCTACACCACCGGCTTGTTCGACGCGGGCGCGCTCGCGGAGTTCCCCCTCATCGTGCGGCTGCGCAACGACGCCGACCTGCGGGCCGGCCGGAAGTACCTGTCGGTGGACTCGACGATCCGCAATTGCTTGGAGGACCTCGGCGATCCGGACGGCGTCGCCCGGCTCTCGGCGACGCGGATGTTCAGCAAGGTCGACGTGCCGGCTTCGGCCGAGGAGCCCGCCGGCGATTCCGTGCTGGATCCCGCTGTGGTTTCCGCTGTGGATTCCGCTGTCGACGAACAACCGGCGTGAGCGGAACACCACCGGGCCGGTGCCGGTTGCCACCGGCATGACGACACTCGGCCCGGTGGGAGCGGCGACACCCGCGTTCGGCACGACGGACTCGGCGGCGGCGGTCGCGGAGGCGGTGCGGCTGGAGGAACTCGGCTACGCCACGGTGTGGGTGCCGGGTGGTCAGGGTGACAACGGGGCACTCGTGCCCGAACTCGTGCGCGCGACGCGGCGGATCACGGTGGTCAACGGGATCCTGTCCGTGGACCGGGTGCGCGCGGCCGACGTGGCGGCACGCTACCGCGACCTGGCGGCCACCCACCCCGGCCGCTGGCTGCCCGGCCTCGGCGGCGCCCACGGCGCCCGCCCGCTCGCCACGCTGTCGGCTTACCTCGACGAGCTGGACGCGGTGGTCCCGGCCGCGCAGCGCGTGCTGTCCGCACTGGGACCCCGCATGCTCGAACTGGCCCGCGACCGCGCTCGCGCGGCGTACCCGTTCCTCGTCACGCCGGACTACGTCGCGTCGGCCCGCGAACTGCTCGGTCCGGACACCGGCCTGGCCGTGCTCACCACGGTCGTCGCCGACCCCGATCCGGTCCGTGCCCGCGACACCGTGCGCAGCGGCTCCCTCCGGTT
Source organism: Amycolatopsis sp. FDAARGOS 1241 (assembly GCF_016889705.1). Taxonomy (NCBI): domain Bacteria; kingdom Bacillati; phylum Actinomycetota; class Actinomycetes; order Pseudonocardiales; family Pseudonocardiaceae; genus Amycolatopsis; species Amycolatopsis sp. FDAARGOS 1241. The sequence goes on along the minus strand of NZ_CP069526.1, from coordinate 6,366,681 downwards.
CCTCGCCGGCGTCCCGGGTTACGCGGCCAACTTCCGCCGCATGGGCTTCACTGCCGCCGACACCGCGGACCTGTCCGACCGCCTCATCGACGGCGTGACCGCGCACGGCGATTTCGACACGGTCGTGGCCCGGCTGCGCGAGTACCGCTCCGCCGGTGCCGACCAGGTGGTCGTCTCCCTCGACGGGCTGCCCAGGGAGTGGCAGCGCGACCTGGTGACAGCGCTGGCTTAGTCCTTCCGTCCCGTGAACGCGAGCGTCGCGCCCAGGCCGATCATCACCAGGCCCCCGGTGCCGCCCACGAGTTCGAGGCGGCGGGGCGAGCGGGCGAACCAGGTGCGTGCCGTCCCGGCGACAAGGGCCCACGCGCTGTCGGTGGCCAGAGCGATGGCCGGGAGGCAGATGCCGAGCAGCAGCATCTGCGCGGGCACCGACCCGGCGGCCGGATCGACGAACTGGGGGAGCAGCGCGGCCAGGAACACGATCGACTTCGGGTTGGCGAAGCCGACGACGAAGCCGACACGCAGGACGGACAGCGTGCGACCCGGCGTGGTGCGCACGGAGGCCGCCATCGCGTCGGCGAGCTTGCGGCGCTTGCGAATGGCCTGGATGCCCAGGTAGACGAGGTACAGCGCACCCGCGAGCTTGATCGCGGTGAACACGGCGGCCGATGTCGTCACGACCGCGCCCAGCCCGAACGCGACGGCCACCACCTGCGTGTACACGCCCGCGGCGTTGCCGAGGACGGTGAGCAGCGCATCGCGGCGCCCGACGGTCAGCGCGCGGCTGATGGTGAACAGCACGCTGGGGCCGGGGACGACGACCATGAGGAACGTCAGCGCGGCGAAGGCCACGAGGTGCGCCGGGGTGACCATAGGCCGAGGGTAATCGCGGAACGCGGCGGCGGACGAAGCGTTTTTGTCGCACCCCGCTGGTACAACGAGCGCGTGAAGATCTCCCTCGCGCAGCGCCGGGCCCGGCTCGGGGTGCGCCACCGCCTCGCGACTCCGTCGGCGACGGTCGAGGACGCCGCGGCCGGTGTCGTCGCCCTGCACGCGACCGACCCGGCGTCGGTGTACCTCGCCGCGTGGGCCCGCACGCCCGCCGGGACCGATGTCGTGGGTGAAGTCGAGCGCGCGCTGTACGAAGACCGCACCCTGGTGCGGCTGCTCGGCATGCGCCGCACGGTGTTCGTGCTCGACGTCGCCACGGCGGCGCTCGTGCAGGCCGGCTGCGCGGCCGACATCGCCGTGCGGCAACGGAAACTGCTCGAACAGCACCTCGGCACCATCGGGCACCCCACCAACGTCGAGGATCCGCCGCGGTGGCTCGCCGACGTCGCCGTGAGCGTCGAAAAAGCCTTGCGCGCCAGAGGATCCGCGACCGCGCAGGAGCTGGCAGGCGACGAACCGCGCCTGCGTCAGCAGCTGCACATGGCGAAGGGCAAGCCGTACGGCGCGATCGGCAACGTCACGAGCCGCGTGCTCTTCCAGCTCGCGGTCGAGGGCCGCATCGTGCGCGGGCGGCCGCGCGGCAGCTGGCTGAGCACCCAGTACGTCTGGGCCCCGCTCGACGGCTGGCTCCCGGGCGGCCTCCCGGAGGTGCCGGCCGCCGAGGCCCGCGCGGAGCTGGCTCGCCGCTGGCTCCACGCGTTCGGCCCGGCGCCTGTCTCCGACCTCCGCTGGTGGACCGGCTGGACGGCCACGCAGACGAAACAGGCCCTCGCGGCCGTCGACACCACCGACGTCGACCTCGACGGCGAACCCGGGCTCGTCCTCTCCGACGACCTCGGCCCCGTCCCCGAACCGGAACCGTGGGTCGCCCTGCTGCCCGCCCTCGACCCGACGGCGATGGGCTGGTCCGCCCGCGACTGGTACGTCGGTCCCCACCGCGCCGCCCTCTTCGACCGCAGCGGCAACATCGGCCCCACGGTATGGGCGGACGGCCGCGTCGTGGGCGCTTGGGCGCAGCAGCCGTCCGGCGAGATCGCGCTGCGGTTGCTCGAAGACCCCGGACGCGAGCGGACAGCCGCGGTGGAGGCCGAAGCCGCCCGCCTGCAGACGTGGCTCGGCGAGACGCGGGTCGTGCCCAAGTTCCGCACTCCCGTGGAACGGGAGCTGTCGGGCGGCGGGTGATTTCCGGTCTTCCGGACACGGCGGGCTCGTCAGCCGACCACGTGAACCGCGGCACCAAGACCGATCAAGCGAGTGGTCCGCACCCCGGCCGGGCCGCGAGCCGATTTCCGGGCGCAAGCTTGTGAGCTGGCTTCTTAATCGATTCTTGACGGTGCGGCGCAGTGGTGGAAGTCTCGTCGGGGCAGTCAGGGACGACCGCGCCCGCGCGCTAGGGTTGCGCCGAACCCGGCAGTCTTCCGGGGCGTGGGCCCCGGTTCGAGGATCACGAACAAGAGGAGTGGCAGCAGTGACCGTTCGCGTAGGTGTCAACGGCTTCGGCCGGATCGGCCGCAACTTCTTCCGCGCCGTGAAGGCGAGCGGCCACGACATCGAGGTGGTCGCGTTCAACGACCTCGGCGACGTCGCCACGATGGCCCACCTGCTCAAGTACGACTCCGTCCTGGGCCGGTTCCCCGGTGAGGTGTCGCTGTCCGACGAGGGCATCGTCGTCGACGGCACGACCATCAAGGCGCTGGCGGAGCGCGACCCGGCGAACCTGCCGTGGGGCGAGCTGGGCGTGGACGTCGTCGTCGAGTCGACCGGCTTCTTCACCAACGCCGACGCCGCCAAGGCGCACATCGCCGGCGGGGCCAAGAAGGTCATCATCTCCGCGCCCGCCAAGGGCGAGGACCTCACCGTGGTGCTGGGCGTCAACGACGACAAGTACGACGGTTCGCAGGTCATCATCTCGAACGCGTCCTGCACCACCAACTGCCTCGGCCCGCTGGCCAAGGTCCTGCAGGACGCGTTCGGCATCGAGCAGGGCCTGATGACCACCATCCACGCGTACACGCAGGACCAGAACCTGCAGGACGCCCCGCACAAGGACCTGCGCCGGGCCCGCGCCGCCGCGATCAACATCGTGCCGACCTCCACTGGCGCCGCGAAGGCCATCGGCCTGGTGCTGCCGGAGCTCAACGGCAAGCTCGACGGCTACGCGCTGCGCGTGCCGGTTCCGACCGGCTCGACCACCGACCTGACCGTGACGCTCACCAAGAGCGCCACCCTCGAAGAGGTCAACGCCGCGTACAAGGCGGCCGCCGAGGGCCCGCTGGCCGGCATCCTGCGCTACAACGAGGACCCGATCGTGTCCTCGGACATCGTCACCGACCCGGCGTCCTGCATCTACGACGCGCCGCTGACCAAGGTCATCGGCAACCAGGTCAAGGTCGTCGGCTGGTACGACAACGAGTGGGGCTACTCCAACCGCCTCGCCGACCTGGTCAAGCTCGTCGGCTCGAAGCTCGCCTGAACCCGATGACGGTCAAGAACCTGGAGAACCTGCTGAGTGAGAGCGTTCAGGGCCGCTACGTGCTGGTACGCAGCGACCTGAACGTCCCGCTCGACGGGGACCGGATCACCGACGACGGCCGCGTTCGCGCCGCCGTGCCGACGATCAAGAAGCTCGCCGACGCGGGCGCGAAGGTCGTCGTCACCGCGCACCTGGGCCGGCCCAAGGGCGAACCCGACCCGAAGTACACGCTCGCGCCCGTCGCCAAGCGGCTGGGCGAGCTGCTCGGCACCGAGGTGCCGCTCGCGGGTGACCTCGTGGGCGACTCGGCCAAGGCGCTCGTCGGCGGTCTCGCCGACGGCGGTGTCGCACTGCTGGAGAACGTGCGCTTCGACGCGCGGGAGACCAGCAAGGACGCCGTCGACCGCTCCGAGCTCGCGGCGGAGCTGGCCGCGCTCGTGCCCGGCGGCGCGTTCGTGTCCGACGGGTTCGGCGTGGTGCACCGCAAGCAGGCGTCGGTCTACGAGATCGCCGCGGTGCTCCCGGCGTACGCGGGCGGCCTGGTGCTGGCCGAACTCGACGTGCTGAAGAAGCTCACCGACGACGTCAAGCGCCCCTACGTGGTGGTGCTCGGCGGCGCGAAGGTGTCGGACAAGCTCGGCGTGATCGCCAACCTGCTGACCAAGGTCGACCGCCTGCTCATCGGCGGTGGCATGGCGTACACCTTCCTCAAGGCCCAGGGCCACGAGGTCGGCCAGTCGCTGCTGCAGGAGGACCAGCTCGAGCAGGTGTCCGGTTTCCTCGCCGAGGCCGAGAAGCGCGGCGTCGAGCTCGTGCTCCCGGTCGACGTGCTGGCCGCGACGGAGTTCTCGGCCGACGCCGGGCACGACGTCGTCGACGCCACGGCCATCCCGGCCGACCGCCAGGGTCTCGACATCGGCCCGCGCAGCCGTGAGCTGTTCGCCTCCAAGCTGGCCGACGCGGCGACCGTGTTCTGGAACGGGCCGATGGGCGTGTTCGAGTTCGAGGCGTTCTCGGGCGGCACCCGTGCCGTGGCCGAGGCGCTCGTGCAGAGCAACGCGTTCACCGTGGTCGGCGGCGGTGACTCGGCGGCCGCGGTGCGGCAGCTGGGTCTGCCCGAGGACGGGTTCTCCCACATCTCCACGGGCGGCGGTGCTTCACTGGAGTACCTCGAGGGCAAGGAACTGCCCGGCGTCTCTGCGTTGGAGAAGAACTAGTGGCACGCAAGCCGTTGATCGTCGGCAACTGGAAGATGAACCTGAACCACCTCGAGGCCATCGCGCTGGTTCAGAAGATCGCCTTCGCCCTGCCGGAGAAGTACTACGCGAAGGTGGACGTCGCGGTGCTGCCGCCGTTCACGGACATCCGCAGCGTGCAGACGCTCACCGACGGCGACAAACTGTCGCTCACCTACGGCGCGCAGGACCTGTCGCCGCACGACTCCGGTGCCTACACCGGCGACGTGTCGGGGCCGATGCTCGCCAAGCTGGGCTGCACGTTCGTCGCGATCGGGCACTCGGAGCGGCGCGAGTACCACGCCGAGACCGACGACCTGATCTGCCGAAAGGTGCGCGCCGCCCTCAAGCACGGGATCACGCCGATCCTGTGTGTGGGGGAGAACCTCGAGATCCGCGAGGCCGGTGAGCACCACGCGCACGCGACGAGGCAGCTGCTCGAAGGACTCAAGGGCCTGAAGCCCGACCAGGTGAAGAACGTGGTCGTGGCCTATGAGCCCGTGTGGGCCATCGGCACCGGCAAGGTGGCGACGCCGGCCGACGCCGAGGAGGTCTGCAAGACCATCCGCACGGTGCTCGCCGAGAAGTACGGCGACGAGATCGCTTCGGCCGTTCGGGTGCTTTACGGCGGTTCGGTGAAATCGGGCAACGTGGGCGAGCTGGTGGCCTGCGAGAACATCGACGGTGCTCTCGTGGGTGGCGCGAGCCTCGACGGTGACGAGTTCACCAAACTCTGCGCACTCGCGGCGGGTGGCCCGCTGCCCTGATCGAGGCCACTACCGGGTAACCTGTGTATCCGGTCCGTCACACAGCAGTGGACGAGTCCAGGGGTACGGTGGAGATCCGCGGTGCGGGTCGGGCCGTACCCCTGCGTTCTCCGAAGAGCACAGAGGATGACATGAAGCTGTTCCTGCAAATCCTGTTGATCGCCTCCAGCGTCCTGCTGGTCGTGGCTGTGCTGCTCCACCGGGGCCGGGGTGGCGGTCTGTCGTCGCTCTTCGGTGGCGGTATGCAGTCCAGCCTCTCGGGGTCGAGCGTGGCCGAGAAGAACCTCGACCGGATCACGCTGCTGCTGGGTGCCATCTGGCTGATCAGCATCGTCGGCCTCGGCCTGCTGCTCAAGGTCTGACCGGACCCTCGCTCGGGCCCGTCGCTCAAGGGCTCCGTGCGCATCGGCGTGCCTATTGGGGGGCGCGCCGCCGATTCCATAGGTGTGAGGATTCATGGTTGGCGGTAACGCGATTCGCGGCACCCGCGTGGGTGCCGGCCCTTCTGGCGAATCGGAGCGAGGTGAATCCGCGCCGCGGCGCCGCATCTCCTACTGGTGCGCCAACGGCCACGAGGCCCGCCCGTCGTTCGCGATGGACGCCGAAATCCCGGACGAGTGGGACTGCCCGCGCTGCGGCCTGCCCGGTGGGCAGGACCAGCAGAACCCGCCCGCCGCGCCCCGCACCGAGCCGTACAAGACGCACCTCGCGTACGTCAAGGAACGCCGCTCCGACGCCGACGGCGAAGCGATCCTTGCGGAAGCCCTCGAACGGCTTCGGCAGCGCCGGGAACTGATCTAGCGCCTGCTTTTCTTGAAACCACCGACTTTGTCCGGTTTCCGGTCGAGGTCGGTGGTTTCGTGTGTCCGGGGCCCGATCGGGCTTGCACGAGAATTCGCACTACACCGCCGGCAGCGTTCCCGCCGGGACGTGAGCGCAGTTGCCCACAGCGGCGCCAAGTCGGGGACAGCTCAGCCGCTCCGCAGCTTTGCCCCGGGTTGTCGGCGGTGGCCGATCCACCGGACGTCGGACGCCCTTCGGGAAGTGCGGGGGTACGTCCGCCTGGATCTTCGGGGGGCCGCGCCCTCTCTTGGTTCACGGGTGCGAACCAGTTGCCCGGTCCACGCGTCGGGCCGGCGTGTCCACGTGCCGGATGCGGCGGTCAGGCGACGGACCCCGGTGGCGGCGAAGGGACGTCGGGCCGGTGGTGCACGGTGACCACGACCTCACGGCCGAGGTCCGTCAGGGGCGCGGGTCGTGTGCGCGCCGATCATGCCGAGCCGGCCGGTCACGGGAATCACCGGAGAACCTCGTAGTGGAGATGGGTGACGCCAGGGGCCGCCACGGCCTGGCGCAGGCGCAGCCGGACGTGGTCCGGCAGCTCGTGGAAGAACCGGCGCCCGCCGCCGAGGAGGACGGGGACCTGGTGCAGGACGAGCTCGTCGACGAGGCCCTCCTTCAGCGCCTCGGTGGCCAGAGCGCCCCCCATCACGCCGACGTCCTTGCCGCCCGCGACGGCGCGGGCGGCGGCGACGGCGTCCGCCACGCCGGTGGTCACGTGGGTCTGCGGGCCGGCGAGATCGGTCACCGGGCGGTGGCTGACGACGAACAGCGGCGCCGTCGGGTGCGGGCTGCCGCTGCCGAATCCGCTGGAATGCTCGTAAGTGGCGCGGCCTGCGACCACGGCGCCGATGCGTGCCGCGAAGTCGTCGAACAGGCGCGCGCTGGGCTCGCTCAGCTTGAACCCGTCGAACACGCGGCTCGGTGTGTCCCCGCTGAAGTACCAGTCGAACAGCATGGGCGCGTCACCGAGGCCACGGCCGAACTCCTCCTGACTGTCGGGGGTGCGGCCGCTGATGAAGCCGTCGACCGAGACGGCGTGGGCGCAGATGACCTTGCTCATTTTTCCTCCGTGCGTTCGGAAACCTGGGGAACTGCGAAAAACCCGTGCGGGTCGTAGGCCCGTTTGACCGCCGTCAGGCGGGCGAGGTTGCCGGCGTGGTAGGCGGGGGGTTCGTCGGCGAGGGCGGGATCGGGGAAGTTGGGGTAGACGTGCCCCGAGCCGCCGGTGTGCGCGACCGCCCACGAGCGGTCGACCCATGGATCGCCGGCGTCGGCGAGGTGCTCCAGCAGGAAGCGCTCGCTCCGGTGGGCGAAGGCCGTGGCGCCGGAAGCGATGCGGTTGTAGGCGCCGCCCATCGCGGTGAACGTGAGCTCCCGCCGGCCCGAGGTGCGCGGCTCGCCGAGCCCGGCCAGCAGCTCCGCGAGCGTCCGGTCGGGCAGCGAGCGAGCGAAGAACTCCGACCGGATCCGCACGGTCCGCGCTTGCGGCGGCTCGGCGAACGTGCGCTTCAGCTCGGGGACGGTCAGACCGCCACGCAGCTCGACCGCCGGGAAGCACCGCAGCAGCGCGCTCGTCCGCCCTTCCCCGAACGTCGAGGCGCCGAACAGCCGCGCCACCACGGGTGACCCCGCTGAGGACGTCAGCGTGAGGTTCACGGTGAGCCCGTCCGGCGCGTCCGGCGCCCAGGCCTGCCACGCCGAGACCAGCTCTGCGAGCCCGGCGCCCGCCGGGTGGCCTTCGACGCGGGTCATCGCCGGCTCGGCCACGGGGTCGAACCGCAGCGAGGTCACCACCCCGAACTGCCCGCCGCCCGCTCCCCGCAACGCCCAGAACAGGTCCGGCTCCCGCTCGTCGTCGCACTCCACGACACTGCCGTCCGCGAGCACCGCCTGCGCGCCGATGAGCCGGTCGCACGTCAGCCCGTGCTCGCGCCCCAGCAGGCCGATCCCGCCGCCGAGGGTGAGCCCGGCGATGCCGACGCCTGCCCCGCACCCGGCCGGCAGCGTGCACCCGTGCGCGTGCAGCGCGGAGTACACCCGCGCCAGCCGGGCGCCCGCACCGACCGTGGCCACGCCGGCCACCGTCACGTCGTCCAGCGCGGACAGGTCGAGCACGATCCCGTCCGTTGACGACCGGCCCGCGAAGCAGTGCCCGCCGCCGCGGATGGCCAGGTGGTCCCCGGTCGCCCGCGCGTGGGCGAGGGTGGCGACGACGTCCCGGACCGACCGGCACCGCACCACGAGCCGGGGCCGCACGTCCCCGAAGGCCGGGTTCACCGGCCGGCGCACCGCTTCGTAACCCGGTGAGCCGGGGCGGAACACCTCACCGTCGAGCGAAGAACCGAACATGCGCCGACCCTACGAATGGCGCCACCGCGGTTTCTTGAACGAAACGCGCGCCGCACCCTCACCCAGCGCCGGCACACACTCAGCGCCGCGGCGCCGGCAGCCCGCGGCCGGCGAGGAACGGCCGGTACGACGCCGAGTGGTCGTGGCCGCACGCGCACCGGTCGACGTCGCCGCCGAGGAGGCTGCGCGGCGTCACGCCGGTGAGGCGGAGGCACTCACGGCTCAGGTGGGCCTGGTCGGCGTATCCGACGTCGACCGCGAGCCCGGCCACGCCATCTGCCCCGACCCGGCCGGACGCGGTGGCGCCCGCTTGGGCCAGCGCCAGGAACCCCTGGAAGCGCAGCGTGCGCTGGAGCACCTTGGGACCCATCCCGATCGCGTGCAGGCAGCGGCGGCGCAGCTGGCTCGCCGACAGCGCCAGGTGGCCGGCCAGTGCGGCGATGTCGACCGGGCGCCAGGGCATCAGCGCCCGCACGGCTTGACCCACCAGCGGATCCGCGGCATCGGCGGCGCGGAACTCCCGCTGGAGGTGCGCCTGGAGGGCGTCGAGGGCGAGCTTGGGCGTCGCCGCGCCGCCCACCGCGTCCACGAGACGCTCGACCGGAGAGCCCCACAGCTCGGCCAGGCCGAGGCGCTGGTCGACCAGGTCGTCGAGCATCGCCGGCAGCGGCGGTGCGGCGCCGGGCCCGAAGCGCACGCCGACGAGCGTGGTGTGCGGTGTGATGACTTCGACGTGCGGACCCGTCAGCGGGCCGATCAGCTGAGGCCGCCCGCCGATCGGGAAGTGGAGCTCGACACCGCCCGTGGGCAGGTGGCGCTGCACGTAGGGCGCCGCGCCCGTCCGCTGGACCCAGACCGTCCGCACCACGCCCGCGAGCTGCGGCACCGGCGGCCGTTCGACGTACGAGGTCACCCCCGCACTGAAGCGGCCGGACGGACCGTCGTCAAGACACGGCGAAGGGGTGGCACCGCGTCGGCCGGATCGCGGCCGGACCGTGGTGCCACCCCTTCGACCTGGGGGAGGGGGAGACGCCGGGATCAGCGGTCCAGGGGGTACCGCGCACGGACGCGGAAGCCGCCGTCTTCCGTGTCCGACGTTTCGAAGCTGCCGCCGAGGAGGCGGGCGCGTTCGGCGAGGCCGGTGAGGCCGTGGCCGCCCGAGGGGAGGTGTTCCGACGCCCGCGCCGCCCGCTCGTTGCGCACCTCGATGCTCAACGCGCCGCTGCCGCCCTGGATGCGGATGGTCGCAGTGGCGCCGGGGGCGTGCTTGTGGACGTTGGTGAGGGCTTCCTGGACCGTGCGGTACGCGGCGGCCGACACTTGGCTCGGCAGCGTGTCCGGCAGCCGCTCGACCGTGAGGTGCACCGGGACGTCCGCGGTGCGGATCAGGTGGTCCAGCTCGCCGATGCCGGGACGGGGACCGTCGTCCTCGGCGCCGGAGCGCAGGACGCTCACCAGCGAGCGCAGCTCCTCCAGTGTGCGGGTCGACAGCTGCCTGATGACCTGGGCCGTCTGCAGAGCCGTGCCTTCCTTCGCCTGGGCCTGCAGCGCGCCTGCCTGCATGGCGATGAGGGTGATCTGGTGGGAGACGACGTCGTGCATCTCGCGGGCCAGGCGGGCGCGTTCCTCCGCTCGTACGGCATCGGCGTGGAAGCGGCGCTCGCGGTCGCGGCTGCGGGCCAGTTCGGCGAGTTTCGCGGAGATCTCCGCGCGGGCACCGATCAGCAGGCCGATCGCGATCGGCATGCCGGCCACCAGCACGCCGTAGATGCCGTCTAGCACGTGCTCGCGCCAGCTGAGCTGGACGAAGTCCTCCAGCGGCCACTGCACGAACCGGCAGGTGAACACCAGCCCGGCGCCCACCCACGTCTGCCAGTGGATCTGGCGGCGCGTGGCGAGCGTGCCCAGCGTGATCATCGAAGCCAGCTGCGCCCAGCCGGCCAGGAAACCCGGCACGGCCAGCACCATGGCGACGAACGGAACCTTCCGGCGCAGCACCACGGCCAGGCACGCGGCCGCCGACAGGTAGATCGAGTAGGGCGGCGCCTTGGGCGGGATGACCAACCAGACGTCCAGCACGGCCGCCACGACCGCGATGGCCTCGACACCGATCGCCGACACGAACGGCCGGCGCAGCGCGGCGAAGCTGAACCGCCTGACCCGATCGGCCGCCCCCGCGCCGGGGCTGCCCACCGAAATGCCTGGAATCGAGAGTCCCTCAGTGCTCATGCGGCGACCCCATTCGTCTTGTGGACTTGATGATGAGATGCGCCGGCCACCCGATCGGGACGCGCGGCGGACAACAAATTCGCGGATGCTAACGAAGAGGTGTGTGACGACGGTAAGTTTCACCCGCTCACGGAGCTTTGGCTTGCTGATCTCCATCACTACGTCATCCAGGTGGCACGAGGCACTCTGGCGTCACCTCGTGTCGATCACAACACTGTACGTTCACCTTAAAGGTGTTCCCACAGGTTGGTGATCCGCTCTTCGGCGTAGTCGTCACTGCCCCGTTCGGCACATGAATGATCTTCATTCTTCTGCGTGACGCCGCACCTTCCCGTCGAGTGGCACCGAAGACCCAGCGTCAGGACCTCCGGAAACGCCGAAGGCCGCCCCGGGACACTCCCAGAGCGGCCTTCGAGCAGCGAGGACTATGCGGTGGGCGGCTCGTACACCTTCGTCAGCTTCCCGGCCGCGGTGCGGTCCAGGAGCCAGAGCGTGCGCCGGTAGCCGCGGGCACCGGAGACGGGCACCTGCACCTCCGGAGCGCCGGACAGGGCCAGCGACACGGCCTCGGCCTTCGCGTCGCCCGCCGTCATCAGCCACACCTCACGGGCGCGGCGGATGGCCGGCAGCGTGAGCGAGACGCGGGTCGGCGGGGGCTTGGGGCAGTCGCGCACCGCCACCACCGAACGCTGCGTCTCGTGCACCGCCGGGGAGTCCGGGAACACCGACGCGGTGTGCCCCTCCGCGCCGAGGCCGAGCAGCATGATGTCGAACTCCGGGACGCCACCCGAGTCCGGCCCGGCCTGCGCGGCCAGCACCGCCGCGTACGCCGCGGCTGCGGCGTCCACGTCGTCGCCGAACTCGCCGTCGGACGGCGCCATCGCGTGCACGCGCTTCGGGTCGAGCGGCACGTGGTCGAGCAGTGCCTCCCGCGCACCCTTCTCGTTCCGCTCGTCCGAGTCGGCCGGGACGAACCGCTCGTCGCCCCAGTACACGTCCAGGCGCGACCAGTCGATCGCGTCCCGGGCGCTCGAGCCGTTCAGCTCCTCCAGCACCGCGATGCCCGTGCCGCCGCCGGTGAGCACGACCGACGCCGAGCCCTTCGCCGCCTGCACGTCGACGATCCGCGTGACCAGCCGAGCCGCGGCCGCGGCGGCCAGCAGGGCGGCGTTCTCGTAGACGACGACCTCGGTCCTGCTCACGAAGCGCTCTTCTCGGCCTTGGCCTTCTTGGCCGACGACTTGCCGGTCTTCGGCTTGGCCCCACCCGACTCGGCCGACGTCGGCGCAGCCGCCGACGTGGTCGCCTTCGTGTGCGGGGCGGCGATCTTGTGCAGGCCGTTCAGCGACGCCTCGTAGACCTCGTCGGGGTCGAGCCGGCGCAGCTCCTCCACCAGGCACTCGGGGTTGCTCCGCCGCTGCAGCGCGATGCGCCGCGTCGGCTGGCCCGGCTGCGTCAGCGTGCCGACGCGGCCGTCGGGCCGGGTCAGGTCCACCGCGCCCGAGCGCCGCTCGAGCTCCACCGAGATGATGCCCTGGGCGCTGGAACTCTTGATCCGCTTCACCGGCACCTTGAGGTACTCGGCGAGCCAGCCCGCGAGCAGCTCCGTCGACGGCGAGTCGGCCTCGCCGGTCACGGTCGCGCCGGTGATCTCCTCGTACGGCGGCAGGTCGAGCGCCGACACCAGCTGCGCCCGCCAGTGGGTGAGGCGCGTCCATGCGAGGTCCGAATCGCCCGCCACGTACGCCTTCGCGCGCGTGGTGAGTGCCCTTATGGGGCTCTTCTCCGCGGCCGAGTCGGTGATGCGCCGCTGCGCGATCTGGCCGAGCGGGTCCTCCGCCGGCGCCTTCGGCCCGGCGCCCGGCCACCACGTGACGATCGGCGCGTCGGGCAGCAGCAGCGGCACGACCGCGCTCTGGCCTTGCGAGGCCAGCGGTCCGTAGAGGCGCAGCACGATGACCTCGCTCGCGCCGGCGTCGCCGCCCACGCGGATCTGGCCGTCGATGCGCGGGGCCGCCGTCCGGGCCCCCTTGGCGACCACGATCACGCGCGACGGGTGTTCCCGGCTCGCGTGGTTCGCGGCCTCGATGGCCTCCTCGAGCTTGGCGTCGTCGTCCGCGACGATGACCAGGGTCAGCACCCGGCCCAGCGCGACCTGGCCGCCCTGGTCGCGGATCTCCACGAGCTTCTTGTTGAGCTGCGAAGTCGTGGTGGATGGCAGGTCGATGATCACGGACGCCTCCAGTTCCGGCCCGTACGCTCCAGCATCTCGTCCGCGCTCTTCGGGCCCCACGTCCCCGGCGCGTACTGCTCCGGCGCGCCTTCCGCGGCCCAGTGGTCGAGGATCGGGTCGAGGATCTCCCAGGAGAGCTCGACCTCCTCGTTCACCGGGAACAGCGACGGCTCGCCGAGCAGCACGTCGAGGATCAGCCGCTCGTACGCCTCGGGGGAGGACTCGGTGAAGGCGTGGCCGTAACCGAAGTCCATGGTGACGTCGCGGACCTCCATCGTGGTCCCCGGCACCTTCGACCCGAACCGCAGCGTGATGCCCTCGTCGGGCTGCACGCGGATCACCAGCGCGTTCTGACCCAGCTCCTCGGTGGAGGTGGAGTCGAACGGCAGGTGCGGCGCGCGCTTGAACACCACCGCGATCTCCGTGACGCGCCGGCCCAGCCGCTTGCCCGTGCGCAGGTAGAACGGCACGCCCGCCCAGCGGCGGTTCTGCACCTCCAGCGTCACGGCCGCGTAGGTCTCGGTCTTGGAGTCCTTCGCGAACCCGGCCTCCTGCAGCAGGCCGGGCACCTTCGTGCCGCCCTGCCAGCCGCCGGCGTACTGCCCGCGCGCGGTGGTCTGGTCGAAGGGACGGATCGGCATCGTCGCCGCCAGCACCTTCGCCTTCTCCGCGCGCAGCGCCTTCGGCTCGAAGGACAGCGGCTCGTCCATCGCCGTCAGCGCGAGTAGCTGCAGCAGGTGGTTCTGGATGACGTCGCGGGCGGCGCCGATCCCGTCGTAGTACCCCGCGCGGCCGCCGAGGCCGATGTCCTCGGCCATGGTGATCTGCACGTGGTCGATGTAGTTGGCGTTCCAGATCGGCTCGAACAGCTGGTTCGCGAAGCGCAGCGCCAACAGGTTCTGCACCGTCTCCTTGCCGAGGTAGTGGTCGATGCGGAACACCGACTCCTCGGGGAAGACGTCGTTCACGATCCCGTTGAGCTCCTTGGCGCTCTTGAGGTCGTGGCCGAACGGCTTCTCGATGACCACGCGGCGCCAGGTCGTGGCGTCGGCGTCGGCGAGGCCCGAGCGGGCCAGCTGCTTCGTCACCACCGGGAACGCGCTCGGCGGGATCGAGAGGTAGAACGCCGTGTTGCCGCCGGTGCCGCGCTCGGTGTCCAGGTCCTTCACGGTCTGGGCGAGGCGGTCGAAGGCGTCGTCGTCGTCGAAGGTGCCCTGCACGAAGCGGATGCCCTCGGCGAGCCGGTTCCACACCGACTCCTTGAACGGCGTCCGCGCGTGCTCGCGCACCGAGTCGTGCACGAGCTCGCCGAAGTCCTGGTGCTCCCAGTCGCGGCGCGCGAACCCGACCAGCGAGAAGCCGGCGGGCAGCAGGCCGCGGTGGGCCAGGTCGTAGATGGCGGGCATGAGCTTTTTGCGTGCCAGGTCACCCGTGACCCCGAAGATCACCAGGCTCGAAGGCCCCGCGATCCGCGGGAGCCGCTTGTCGCGCGGATCCCGCAGCGGGTTCTGCCAGGTCGTCACTCGCCGGCCTCCTGTACTGCCCGCACGAGCTCGGCGAGCCCGGCGGCCCGGTCGGTCAGGTGCAGCCGCAGGACCGGACGGCCGTGCTCGGCGAGGACCTGTCCGTCGCCGAGGGCCTGCGCGTGCTGCAGCTGACCCAGGGTGTACGGGCGGTCCGGCACCGCCAGGTCGTCGGCGACCGCGCCGGTGATCTGGAGGAAGCTGCCGTTCTGGTGGCCGCCCTTGTGGTACTGCCCGGTGGAGTGCAGGAACCGCGGGCCCCAGCCGAACGTGGTCTGCACACCGGTGCGCTTGGCGATCTCGCCCCGCAGCAGCGAGGTCGACGCGTCGTCGAGCCGGTCGAGGTAGGCCTGCACGGCGAAGTAACCACCGTCGGCGACGGAGCCGAAGAACGCGCGCAGCACGTCCACCAGCTTTCCGTCCGTGGCGACACCTTCCGAGCCGAACACCTCGACGGCACCGTCCACAGTGGCCGGAGTCTCGCCGACGGACAGCTTCTCCGGCTGGTCCAGCAGCGCCCGCGCGGCCTTCTTCGCGGCCTCGACGTCGGGCTGGTCGAACGGGTTGATCCCGATCAGCCGGCCGGCCAGCGCGGTCGCGAACTCCCACAGCAGGAACTGCGCGCCGAGCGGGCCGGTCACCGCGATCTTCGCGGCGCCCTGCGGCGTGCCGATCGCGACGGCCGTCGCGTCGGCCTTGGCGTCGGCGAAGCCGGGGGCCTGCGGGCTCTCGACGGCCACCGGCAGCAGCCCGGTGCCGAGCTTGCCGGTGGATTCCGCGATCAGCTGCTCGGCCCAGTCCGGGAAACCCTTGATGCCCGAACCGGTGTCAGCCAGCACGACCTTCTCCGCGCCGCCCTCGTGGGCCGCGCCCCAGGCGGCGGCGAGCTTGATCGCCGGGTTGTCGGTCGAGTCGGTGCCGAGGATCTCGGCCACCGCGGCGGCCTGGTCCAGCAGGCGCGCGATGTCCGCGCCCGCGAGGCCGGCCGGCACGAGGCCGAACGCGGTCAGCGCCGAGTAGCGACCGCCGACGTGCGGGTCGGCCAGGAAGGTCTTGCGGTAACCCTCCTTTTCGGACAGTTCCGACAGCGGCGAGCCCGGGTCGGTCACGACGACGATGCGCCGCGCCGCGTCGATCCCCGCGTCGGCGAACGCCTTCGCGAAGATCCGCCGGTGGCTGTCGGTCTCGACCGTGCCACCCGACTTCGACGACACCACGATCACCGTGCGCTCGAGGTCACCCGCGAGCGCGTCGGCGACCTGGCCGGGGTCGGTCGTGTCGAGCACGGTCAGCGCGACGCCGGCGGTGGCGGTGATGACCTCCGGCGCGAGCGACGAGCCGCCCATGCCGGCGAGCACCACCCGGTCGACCCCTTCGGCCTGCAGTTCGGCCCGCAGCGCTTCGATCTCACCGATCAGCGGCCGCGACGACTTGTGCAGCGACGTCCACGAGAGGCGGATCGACGCCTCGGACTCGGCGTCCGGGCCCCACAGCGTCGAGTCGTGCGCGGCGAGCTTCGACGCCGCCTGGTCAGCGATGAGCCGCTCGGCCAGCGGTGCCGCGTTGCCTGCCAGTTCGGCGTCGACGAGCTCGACGCCGGTTTCGTCCCCTGTCATGGTCTGGCTTCAGCCCTTCGCCTTGTTCAGCTGGCCGGTCACGCTCTCGAGCAGCTCCAGCCAGGACTTCTCGAACTTCTCGACGCCCTCGTCCTCGAGCGTCCTGAACACGTCCGGCACGTCGATGCCGGCCGCGCTCAGCTTGTCGAACACGCGCTGCGCCTCCTCGCCCCGGCCGGTGACGGTGTCGCCGGTCAGTTCCGCGTGGTCGGCCACCGCGTCCATCGTCTTCTCGGGCATCGTGTTCACGACGCCCTTGACCAGGAGCTGGTCGACGTAGCGGGTGTCGGAGTAGGCCGGGTCCTTCGTGCCGGTCGAGGCCCACAGCGGACGCTGCGCGTTGGCACCCTCGGCGGCCAGCGCCTTCCAGCGGTCGCTGGCGAAGAGCTCCTCGAACTTGGCGTAGGCGAGCCGGGTGTTGGCGATGGCCGCCTCGCCCAGCAAGGCCTTGGCCTCATCGGTGCCGAGCGCGTTGAGGCGCTTGTCGACCTCGGTGTCCACGCGGGACACGAAGAACGACGCCACGGAGTGGATGCCCTTGAGGTCGTGGCCGTTGGCCTTCGCCTGCTCCAGCCCGGCGAAGAACGCCTCGATGACCTGGGCGTAGCGCTCGACGGAGAAGATCAGCGTCACGTTGATGTTGATGCCCTCGGCCAGCGCCGCGGTGATGGCGGGCAGGCCCGCGGCCGTGGCCGGGATCTTGACCATCAGGTTCGGCCGGTCGACCGCCTTCCACAGGTCCTTGGCCTCGGCGATCGTCTTCTCGGTGTCGCGCGCCAGACGTGGGTCGACCTCGATGGACACGCGGCCGTCGACGCCGTTGGTGGCGATGTAGACGTCGCGGAACAGGTCGGCGGCGTTGCGCACGTCGGTGGTGGTCAGCTCGCGGACCGCGCTGTCGAGGTCCGCGCCGCGGTCGGCCAGTTCCTTCACCTGCGCGTCGTAGGCTTCGCCCTTCGACAGCGCGTTCGCGAAGATCGTCGGGTTCGTGGTGACGCCGACGACGTGCTTGTCGCGGATCAGCGCCGCGAGGCTGCCGGAGTTCAGTCGCTCGCGTGAGAGGTCGTCCAGCCAGATGGAGACGCCCGCCTCCGAGAGCTGCGCGAGCCGATCGGTGGTGCTCATTGCTGCTTCATCCCCTTCTCGGAAATTCAATTCTTCGTGTTGGCGATCGAGCGACGGGCGGCCTCGACGACGTGCTCCGGGGTGAACCCGAACTCACGGAACAGTGTGGCCGCGTCGGCCGAAGCGCCGAAGTGCTCGATCGAAACGTTCACCCCCGCGTCACCGGTGAAGCGGCGCCACGACTGGGCGACGCCGGCCTCGACGGAAACGCGCGCCTTGACGTTCGGGGGCAGCACGGCGTCGCGGTAGGACTGCTCCTGCGCGTCGAACCACTCGAAGCAGGGCATCGAGACGACCCGCGTCGGCACGCCTTCGGCCTCGAGCGTCTTGCGGGCCGCCACGGCCAGGTGGACCTCGGAACCGGTGGCCATCAGCAGCACCTCGGGGGTGCCGTTGGAGGCCTCTTCGAGGACGTACCCACCGCGCTTCACGCCTTCCATGTCGGTGCCCTCGAGCACCGGCACGTTCTGGCGCGTCAGCGCGACACCCGACGGGTGGTGGATGTCCTCCAGCGCCGCCTTCCACGCGTAGGCGGTCTCGTTGGCGTCCGCCGGGCGGACGACGTTGAGGCCCGGGATCGCGCGGAGCGCAGACAGCTGCTCGATCGGCTGGTGGGTCGGGCCGTCCTCGCCGAGGCCGATGGAGTCGTGCGTCCACACGTACAGCGTGGGCAGGCCCATCAGCGCCGCGAGCCGGACCGGCGGGCGCATGTAGTCGGAGAAGATCAGGAACGTGGCGCCGTAGGGCCGCGTGCCGCCGTGCAGCGCGATGCCGTTGAGGATCGAGCCCATCGCGTGCTCGCGGATGCCGAAGTGCAGCGTCCGGCCGTACGGGTGGGCGTTCCACGTCTTCGTGGCCGCCTTCTCGGGAGCGAAGGAGTCGGCGCCCTTCATCGTCGTGTTGTTGCTCTCGGCGAGGTCGGCCGAACCGCCCCACAGTTCGGGCAGCGGGTCGCGCAGCGCGTTGAGCACCTCACCGGACGCCTTGCGGGTCGCGATGCCCTTGGGGTCCGGGTCCCAGTGGGGGAGCCCGTCGGCGAAGCCCTCGGGCAGGGTGCGCGTCGAGAGCCGGTCGGCCAGCGCCTTGCGCTCCGGGTTCGCGGCGGCCCACGCGTCGTAGCGCTCCTGCCATTCGGCGTGCAGCTTCTTGCCGCGCTCGAGTGCCTTGCGGGTGTGGTCGATGACCTCGTCGTCGACCTGGAAGTCGCGCTCCGGGTCGAAGCCCAGGATCTCCTTGACGGCCTTGACCTCGTCGGCGCCGAGCGCGGAGCCGTGGGCCTTGCCGGTGTTCATCTTCGTGGGGGCCGGGTAGCCGATCACGGTCCGCAGCACGATGAACGACGGGCGCTGCGTCTCCGCCTTGGCGGCCTTGATGGCTTCCTCGATCGCGGCGACGTCCTCGCCGCCCTCGACGACCTGCACGTGCCAGCCGTACGCCTCGTAGCGGCGCGCGGTGTCCTCGGACAGCGCGATCGTGGTGTCGTCCTCGATGGAGATCTTGTTGTCGTCGTAGAAGACGATGAGGTTGCCCAGCTCCTGGCGACCCGCGATGGACGAGGCCTCGGAGGTGACGCCCTCTTCGATGTCGCCGTCGGAGGCGATCGCGTAGATGTGGTGGTCGTAGATGCTCTCGCCGGGCACGGCGTCGGGGTCGAGCAGGCCGCGTTCGCGGCGGGCGGCCATCGCCATGCCCACCGCGTTGGCCAGGCCCTGCCCGAGCGGGCCGGTGGTCGTCTCGACACCCTTGGTGTGGCCGTACTCCGGGTGGCCCGGGGTCAGCGAGCCCCACGTGCGCAGCTGCTTGAGGTCCTCGAGCTCGAGGCCGTAGCCGGCGAGGTACAGCTGGATGTAGAGGGTGAGGCTGGAGTGTCCGGCCGACAGCACGAACCGGTCGCGGCCGCGCCAGTCGGGGTCGGCCGGGTCGTGGCGCAGCGTCCGCTGGAACAGCGTGTACGCCAGTGGAGCGAGGCTCATCGCGGTGCCCGGGTGCCCGCTGCCGACCTTCTCGACGGCGTCCGCGGCCAGGACCCGGACGGTGTCGACGGCACGGGTGTCGGTGTCGGTCCAGTCGGCGGGCACGTTACGCCGGAGCAAAGGGTTGTTCTCGCTGGTAGAGGCGGTTTCGGACACTGAACTCGAACTCCCCGTCCTGAGGTTGTCGCTTGCTTTCCTTCGTGGTGTTGCCGGTACGCACTGCCAGTAATCTCAATCGATCCCGAAGAGACGATATTCCTGCTGGCAGCCCTGCGCCGGGCACCACTCGGCCCGTCCGCGACAGACTAGTGCTTGGGGTGTTCGGCGGGCAGGCGCGACGGCCGGACCGTCCCATCCGGCCGGGTGATCCCGCCCGAGCGGGTCGCTCGCGGGTCGGTGCTGGTCACCGACCGTGCCAAGGGGACACCGGCGCGCGCGAGCGGTCCGTTCGCGAACACGGCGGCGCGCCGGCCGGCCGAAGCGCGTACGCGGTGGCGTGACGCAGAAGACAGACCCCGGCGTGTCGAGGACCCTCGATCACGCACCGGAATTGCCACGTCTAACATCGAGCGCGGGCCTGGTCCGGGAGCTTCACCAGTTCCATCGCGGCCCTCCGGACCGCCGCCCGGCCCCGAACTGACCCAGGGAGTGAAATGTCGTTGGTGGACGCTGCGCACGGACGCAGCGACGGCACCAGCGCCGAACACCCGACCGGTGAACGACCGCGCGGTGCCCGGCGAAGCTTGCGCCAGGTCGTCGGCGCGTACGCCGCGCTCGCGAAGCCGCGGGTGATCGAGCTCCTCCTCGTGACCACGATCCCGGCGATGTTCCTCGCGGGCCGCGAGATCCCGAACCCGTGGCTCGTGCTCGCCACGCTCGTGGGCGGCACCATGGCGGCCGGCAGCGCGAACGCGCTCAACTGCGTGATCGATGCCGACATCGACAAGGTGATGAACCGCACCAAGCGCCGCCCGCTCGTGAAGGATTCGGTGCCGCGGCGCAACGCGCTGATCTTCGGACTCGTGCTCGGTGTGGCCTCGTTTGCGGTCCTGTACTTCACCGTGAACCTGCTGTCGGCGATCCTCGCCATCGCGACGATCCTCTTCTACATCTTCGTCTACACCCTCGGCCTCAAGCGGCGCACGTCGCAGAACGTGGTGTGGGGCGGCGCGGCCGGCTGCATGCCGGTGGTCATCGGCTGGGCCGCCGTGTCGGGCACCGTGCAGTGGCCCGCGTTCGTGATGTTCGGCGTCATCTTCTTCTGGACGCCGCCGCACACGTGGGCACTGGGCATGAAGTACCGCGAGGACTACGAACGCGCGGGCGTCCCGATGCTTCCCGTCGTGGCGACCCCGCAGCACGTGGCCAAGCAGATCGTCATCTACTCGTGGGTGATGGTCGCGTGGACGCTCCTGCTGCTGCCTGTGACGAGCTGGCTGTACGCGACCTTCGCCGTCCTCGCCGGTGCCTGGTTCCTCTTCTACGCCCACCGCCTCCAAGCCGCCGTCCGCCGCGGTGAGGAGACGAAACCCATGTCACTGTTCCACCGCTCGAACACGTACCTGATGATCGTGTTCGTCGCGCTGGCCGTCGACTCCGCGATCGGACTGCCGACGCTCGGCTTGCCCTTCTGAGTGCGGTCGCGTTCTTCGCGGACGTCGTCGAGACCGGCACCGTGCTCGGGGCCGACCGCACCTGGTCACCCGAGCGCGCGGTCGCCTTGTTCGGCGGCGACGAGTCCGGCGAGAACCGCCACCGGCACCAGCTCTGGTACGACTTCGGCCTCGTCGAATTCTTCTGGGACCGCGCCCGGGGCGATCAGCCGTGGTCCGGCACGCACTTCTCCGTGCAGGCGCGCCGGCTCGCGCCCGCCCCTGCGCTGGCCGAGCGCTACGGCCCGTTCGACGGCGCCGTGACCTTCGCCGCGCTCGCGGCGGAGCTGGACCGGCGGAGCGCCGGACTGGTCGAGGAGCCCGGGCACGACGACAACATCCGCGAATACTGGCAGGCGGCCTCGGCCACGAGCGTGCTCGTCGTCGCGGGCGGCTACCACGGCCGCCCCGGCGACGTCTACCGCGTCACTTCGCCGGTATACAGCCGTTCCTGACCACGAGCGTTGCGCCGGTTGACTGGCCCGGCGGCGTTGTGGCGTGCGGACCGGCTTCACGCCGCCTGAGCCGGCTGAAGGACGCCCGGGAATGGCGTAGTCTGGTTGGCCGTTGTGCTTTTCCGGCTCTCCGCCACCCTTTCCCCGATGCGAAAGCAGGATCTCTCTTGTCCGTGTCCCCGGACCGGGAAGCAGACCGCACCCTCGAGGACGGCACGCCCGAGCACGCCGCCGAGCTGGCGCGCGAGCAGGCGTACGTCTCGACGCTCTACGCGAAGCTCGACGCCGAGCGGGCGGACGCCCAGCGGCGCCTCGACGGCACGTTGCGCCAGACCGGCGGCACCCCGCAGGCGCGCACGGAGCGGGACGTCGCCACGACGCTGTACACCGACCGGCTCGCGCAGCTGGGGTCGGTGGAGCAGGGGCTGTGCTTCGGGCGCCTGGATTTCGTCCCCGAGGCCGCCGAGGAGACGACCTACATCGGCCGGCTCGGGTTGTTCGACGAGGACGACGACTACCGGCCGCTGCTGATCGACTGGCGGGCGCCGGTCGCGCGGCCGTTCTACCTGGCCACGGCTGCCTCGCCCGAGGGGGTGCGCCGGCGGCGGCACCTGCGGTCGCTGAGCCGGCGCGTGACGGGGTTCGACGACGAGATCCTCGACCTGAGCGCCGCCGACCAGGGGCAGGATCTCGGGCTCGCAGGCGAGGCGGCACTGCTGGCCGCGCTGGAGCGCCGCCGCACGGGTGAGATGAGCGACATCGTCGCCACCATCCAGGCCGAGCAGGACCGGATCATCCGCGCGCCGCTCGGCGGGGTCATGGTGGTGCAGGGCGCGCCGGGCACCGGCAAGACCGCCGTGGCGCTGCACCGCGCCGCCTACCTGCTCTACACGCACCGCCAGCAGCTCACCACGCGCGGCGTGCTCGTGATCGGACCCAACAGCACCTTCCTGCGCTACATCGGCCAGGTCCTCCCGTCGCTGGGCGAGACCGGTGTCCTGCTGGCCACGATCGGGCAGCTGTGGCCCGGCCTGGACGCCGACGGCGTCGAGGCGCCGGAGGCCGCTGAGGTCAAGGGGCGCCTGGTGATGGCCGACGTGCTCGCCAACGCGGTGCGCGACCGCCAGCGCGTGCCCGAGCCCGTGCTGGAGATCGAGCACGAGCGCGAGATCCTGAAGCTCGACCGCAAGACGTGCGTCGAGGCCCGCACGCGCGCCCGCCGTTCACGCAGGCCCCACAACCTCGCGCGGCGCCTGTTCGTGTCCGACGTGCTCGACGCCCTGACCCGCCAGGCCGCCCGCAAGCTGGGGGAGGACCTGCTCGACGCGCAGGACGTGCAGGACATCCGTGCCGAGCTCGCCGCGAGCCCAGCCGTGGCCGCGGCAGTCAACCGGCTGTGGCCCAAACTCAGCCCGGAAGGCCTGCTCGACGACCTGTTCGCCGAGCGCGAACGCCTCGACCAGGCCGCTGGGAAGCTCCTGTCCGAGGACGAGCGCGCGCTGCTGGAGAGCGGCCGCGACGCGAAGTGGACGCCCGCCGACGTGCCGCTGCTCGACGAGCTGGCCGAGCTCCTCGGTGAGGACGACAGCGAGGAGCGCGCCGAGCGCAAGCGCCGCGAACGCGTGGAGCGCGCGTACGCCGAGGGCGTGCTGCACATCCTGGAGCAGGACGAGGAGATCCAGGACGAGGAGATCCTGCGGGTGTCCGACGTGCTCGACGCCGAGCTGTTCGCCGAACGCCAGCAGGAGCGCAGCGAGCTCACGGCCGCCCAGCGCGCGGCGGCGGACCGCACGTGGACCTTCGGGCACGTGATCGTCGACGAGGCCCAGGAGCTGTCCGCGATGGATTGGCGGCTGCTGATGCGCCGTTCGCCGAACCGCTCCATGACGCTCGTCGGCGACGTCGCGCAGACCGGTGCGGCCGGGGGCGCGCGCACGTGGGAGGAGGTGCTCTCGCCCTACGTCGGCGACCGCTGGCGGCTCGAGCAGCTGACCGTGAACTACCGCACACCGGCCGAGATCATGGCCGTGGCCGCGCGGGTGCTGGCGGAGCTCGACGTGGACCTCGCCGCGCCGGCGTCGGTCCGCGAGACCGGCGTGCCGCCGTGGACGAAGGCCACGAGCGACCTCGAGGCCGACCTGCCGGGGACCGCCCGCGCGGAACTGTCCGCCGTGGACGGTGGGACGGTGGCCGTGCTGGTGCCGGCGGCCCGCCTCGATGCCGTGGCAGCGCTGGTGGACCTCGGTGACCGCGTGAGCGTGCTCACCGTGGAGCGCGCGAAGGGTCTCGAGTTCGACTCCGTGGTACTGGTGGCGCCCGACGAAATCGTCGCCGCTTCCCCGCGCGGGCTGAACGAGCTGTACGTGGCCCTCACGCGCGCGACCCAGCGGCTTGTCGTGGTCCAGACCGGCGACGCGGTACCGGCCCTCGCGGGGCTTGGTTAGGGTTTCCGGCATGCAGACAATCGGCAAGATCGCCTCCGTGGGCGCCGTGGCCGTGGCCGCGGCGTTCAGCCTGACCGCGTGTGGCGGCGACGACACCGCGGCCCAGCCCGCGGCCGCCCCGCCCGCCCCGTCGAGCTCGGCCGCGCAGGCCGCGCAGCCCGAGGGCCGCGAGTGCACCGCGGACGACGTCAAGACGACCGGGAACTTCGGCCAGGCGCCGACCATCACCATCCCGGACGACTGCGATCCGCCGAAGAAGCTGATCACGAAGGACCTGGTCGCGGGCACCGGCAGCGGCGCCAAGGCCGGTCAGCAGCTGTCGATGAACTACACACTGGTCACGTGGTCGGACAAGCAGAAGTTGGACAGCTCCTTCGACCGCGGTGAGCCGTTCTCGCTGCACCTCGGCGCGGGCGAGGTCATCCCCGGCTGGGACCAGGGCCTCGTCGGTATCAAGCAGGGCGGGCGCCGGCTGCTGATCATCCCGCCCGACCTCGGTTACGGCCAGGGCGGCAACGGCATCAAGGCGAACGAGACCCTCGTGTTCGTCACCGACGCCGTCGCGGTCCCGACCGACAAGAGCTGAGCGTGGCGGAGACCGTCCACACCGATTGGGGCGACGCGTGGCACCTCGACGACGGCTGGGGCGTGCTCCAGGCCCGGACGGTGCCCGAGCAGGTCTGGGCGCACTACTCGAACGTCGACGTGGGCGGGTTCCGGAGCCTGGACCCGGGTGCCGAAGTCGAGTTCACGGTCGAGCGCGCCGAGCAGGACGGTTACCACTGGCGCGCGGTGCGGGTGAAGGAGAAACCCCCGAAGAAGCACGGGTGCTGAACCGCCGGGCCGGGAACGCACCCGGCCCGGCGGTCGCGCGTCACGGGATGAGGATGAGCTTGCCGGTGGTCCGGCGGCCCTGCAGGTCCTCGTGGGCCCGACGGGCGTCGGCGAGCGGGTAGCGGCCGCCGATGCGGATGTCGAGCGAGCCGTCGGTGATGGCGGCGAACAGTTCGTCGGCGCGCCAGTCGAGCTCTTCTCGCGTGCGCACGTAGTGGCCGGAAGTGGGGCGGGTCAGGAAGAGCGAGCCTCCCTGGTTGAGACGCTGCGGGTCGATCGGCGGCACCGGGCCGCTGGCCGCGCCGAACAGCGCGAGCAGGCCGCGGATCTTCAGGCTGGCCAGGCTGCCGTCGACGGTGTCCTTGCCCACGCCGTCGTAGACCACGTTGACACCCTCACCATCGGTCAGCTCGCGCGTGACCTTGGCGAAGTCCTCCCGGTCGTAGCGGATCACGTGGTCGGCGCCGGCCGCGCGGGCCAGCTCCGCCTTCTCGTCGGTGGACACCGTGCCGATCACGCGGCCGCCGCGGGCCTTCGCCAGTTGCACCAGCAGCAGGCCGACGCCGCCGGCCGCGGCGTGGACGAGCACGTCGTCGCCCGGCTTGACCTCATACGTCGAGCGGACGAGGTAGTGGGCGGTCACGCCCTGCAGCATCGTCGCGGCGGCGATCTCGTCGGACACGCTGTCGGGCACCCGTACGGCCCCGGCCGCGGGCAGCAGCTTGCGGCTCGCGTAGCTGCCGAGCGAACCCTGCCAGGCCACGCGGTCGCCCGGCTGGAACCCCGTGACACCGTCGCCGACCTCGGTGACCGTGCCGGCGCCTTCGAGCCCGAGGACGAACGGCAGCTCGAGCGGGTAGATGCCCTCGCGCTGGTAGGTGTCGATGTAGTTGACGCCGGCCGCGGCCACGTCCACCAGGAGCTCACCGGAGCCCGGCGAGCCGACCTCGATCTCGGTGAGCTCCAGCACCTCGGGGCCACCGGTTTTCCGGACTTGCACTGCGGTCGGCATGCTTCCTCCTCGCATCGGGATCACTCACCGGTGCCAACTATGGCCGACGCCACGCTTGTTCCGCGCCACCGGGTGGGAGCGGTTAAGCTCGCCGACGTGGCCGAGGACACCCAGCAGAAGCCCCCCGCACCGACAGCGCGCCAGGTGGCGACCGCGCGCGACTTCGTGACACGGCACGGGAAACCGTCGCGCGCGGTGGTCGAGAACATCGGCCGCGCGGGCGCGCGGGTCGTGCTCGTCGGGGCCGACGGCGCGATGGGCGACGTGGTCGTGCCGGGGCCCGAAACGGGTACCGCGCTCATCGAGGCCGTCGAGGACCTCGAACCCGCCGAATGGGACAGCGAGACCGTGAAGCAGACCAAGATCGGCGCGGCCCACCGCCGCAAGATGGCCGGTCCGCGAGCCGGCCGGTGACCCGCGAAGCCGTTTTCGCGGCCTGCGCGAAGATGCCCGAGGGCGACGGCGACGACAACGCCGCGGTCTCCGCCTTGTCCGACCTGGGGTTCACCGTCCGCTGGGGCGTGTGGGACGACCCGGCGGTGGACTTCTCCTCCGCCGACGTCGTGGTGCTGCGTGCGACCTGGGACTACCCGGAGCGCCGCGCCGAGTTCCTCGACTGGTGCGAAAGCGTGCCGGCGCTGTGCAACCCGGCCGCGGTCGTGCGCTGGAACACCGACAAGTCCTACCTCGTCGAACTGCTCGACGCGGGCGTGCCCACCGTGCCGACGACGCTCGTCGAGCCGGGGGAGCAGGCGAAGTGGCCGAAGGTGCCGTTCGTGGTGAAGCCTTCGGTCGGTGCCGGTTCCGTGGGCGCGGCCCGGTTCGGCGCCGACGCCGCGGGTGCCGCCGAGCACCTGCGCACGCTGCACGCCGAGGGGCGCACCGCGCTCGTGCAGCCGTATCAGTCCAGTGTGGACACCCAGGGTGAGATCGCCCTCGTGTACCTGGGCGGCGTGTATTCGCACGCCTTCACGAAAGCGGCGATGCTCGGGTCCGGAGTGGATCCGTCGGGTTTGTTCCTCGCGGAGAAGCTCGCCGCGGCGGTTCCGGCGTCCGGCGTGCGCGCTGTCGCGGAGGACGCGCTCGATGCGGCGTGCTCGCTGCTGAGCATCCTGCGCGCAGAACTCCTGTACGCCCGCGTCGACGTCGTCCGCGGCGAGGACGGGCACCCGCTGGTGCTGGAACTCGAACTGACGGAGCCGTCGCTGGGCTTCCGCAACGCCGACGCCGGCGCACCGCTGCGGTTCGCGTCCGCGGTGCGCCAGCAGCTCGCCTAGGCCCCGTTGGCCAGGTCGCGGGCCTGTTTGAGCCGGCTGAAGCAGCCACGGACGGAGTCGTCTTTGACGATCACCTCGTCCAAGCTCCGCTGCCAGGTGCCGTCAGCGGTCCACAACCGCAACCGTTCGTGCACGGTCTTCCACGGCCCACACCGTTCCGGCAGGTCACGCCACGGCGCACCAGTGCGCAACTTCCCCAGAATCGCACTCAGGGCCTGCAGGTGCTCCCACCACCGCCGACCCCCCGACACCCGCAGCGACGGCTCACCCCACGCCCGATCCGTGACCTCCCCCTACCCAAGACCAAACCAGAACCGCAGCCAGATCAAGTACAGGACACGGCCTACGCGGCCTTCACGCGCTTCGCGGCCAGCCGATCCGCGCGCGGCCAGCGCACGTCCGTGGCCCAGCCGAAGCGCTCGAACAGCCAGATCACCCGGGCCGACACGTCGACCTGGCCGCGCAGCACGCCGTGGCGGGCGCAGGTGGGGTCGGCGTGGTGGGAGTTGTGCCACGACTCGCCCATGGACAGCAGGGCCAGCGGCCAGAAGTTGGCCGCGCGGTCGCGGCTGGCGAACGGGCGCTCACCGATCAGGTGGCACACGGAGTTCACCGACCACGTCACGTGGTGGAGGAACGCGATGCGCACCAGCCCGGCCCAGAAGAACGCCGTGACCGCACCCCACCACGACCACGTCAGGAGCCCGCCGAGCGCCGCCGGCAGACCGAGGCTGAGCGTGATCCACAGCCAGAAGAACCGGTTCACCACGCGCAGGTCGCGGTCCCCGGCGAGATCCGGCGCGAAGCGGTCGGCGTTGGTGACCTCGCGCTTGAACATCCAGCCCATGTGCGCGTGCCAGAATCCGCACAGCAGCGCCACCGGCGACGTGCCGAACAGCCACGGTGAGTGGGGGTCGCCCTCGCGGTCGGCGAACGCGTGGTGGCGGCGGTGGCTCGCGACCCAGAAGATCACCGAGCCCTGCACGGCCATGCTGCCCGCCACGGCCAGCCCGATGCGCAGCGCCCGCGGTGCCTTGAACGCCCCGTGCGTGAAATACCGGTGGTACCCGACGGTCACCCCGAGCGTCCCGAACGCGTAGAACACCACCGCGAGCACCGCGTCGACCCAGCTCAGGCCCCAGCCCCACAGCAGCGGCACGGCCGCCAGGAGGGCCGCGAACGGCACCAGCAGGAACGTCTTCAGCACCACCATCTCGGCCGGTCCCCGGCGTCCGGAGAGCAACGGTTTCCTCGTGGTGGTGTTCGTGGTCGGGTTCGATGGGACGGCGGTCATGAGCGTCACCTCGCGGCGCTTCGGCTGGCGGTTCCGCGCCGAAGGGTAGGTGCCCGTCCTGTCCGCCGTGCCGACGACGCGTCGACGCGGAGTTACGCCCGCGTGGCCGTCCGGGGCGCCGGGTCGCCGGCGTCGACTCGTGCGTCGGCCGCCGGCACCGGTTCCAGCGACACGGCCGGGCCGCGGTCGCGGGTGCCGGTCCACAGGGTGGCCGTCACGACGATCACCAGGGCCGAGCCGAGGACGTGGAACGAGACCATGGCTTCGGGGACACCGAGGCTGTACTGCACGGTGCCCAGCACGCCCTGCGCCAGCGCGATGCCCCAGACCCACGCGTAGCGCTGCCAGACGCCGCGCGGGGTCGCCGTGCGCATCAAGACCAGACCGAACACCGCGAGGACCACGAGGTAGGCGATGAGCAGGCCGCTGTGGAACTGGGCGAGCCGCTCGATCGGGGCGTTGAGGCGGTGGGTGTTGATGTCGCCGCCGTGGGGTCCGGCACCGGTGACGGTGGTGCCCGCGATGAGCACGGCCCACATGAGCACCGTGAGCACCACCAGGAGCTTGCGGGCCAGCGGCGCGACGAGCGGTCGGGCGGGTTCGTCGCCTTCGCCGAACGCCTTCAACAGCAGCACGGCGAGCCAGATCAGCGGTGTCGACGCGAGGAAGTGGATCGCGACCGTCCACCACTCGAGCTTCGCCAGCACCGTGATGCCGCCCAGCACGGCCTGCAGCACGACGCCGCCCGGCATCGTCCAGGCAAGCACGAAGAGCCGGCGGCGGCTCGGGTGGTCGACGAGGATGCGCCACGCCGTGAGCACGGCCAGCGCGGCCACGATGATGACCGCGCCCGTCAGCATCCGGTTCGAGAACTCGATCCACTGGTTCACCGCGTGGATGCCCGGGTGCTGTACCGGCACGAGGCTGCCGGGCACGCACTGCGGCCACGTCGGGCAGCCGAGGCCCGAGCCCGTCACCCGCACCACGGATCCCGTGACGCCGATCCCGCCCTGCGCCACCACGGCGGCGATGCCGACGCCCCGCTGGACCGCGGCGGAGGGATAGGGCAGGCGGGCGATCAAACTGCGAAGGGACACGCGAGGAATGGTACTCGCGCGTTATTCCGCGTTTTCTCCCCGCACACCCGGACGCGCTTTTCTCACGCGCCTTTCACGACCGGTTCAGGTGAGTTTCGTGGTGCGCGTCGCAATCAGCCCCGCGACGATCGCCCACACCGCGAGCACGGCCATCGGGCCGGCCGCGAAGTGACCGTCCACCAAGGCCGCGCGCATGCCTTCCGCCAGCGCGCCCGACGGCAGCAGGGAAACGACAACGCCGAGCCCCGTCGGCAGCACCGACGGGGCGAGCAGGATCCCGCCCGCGAGCAGCAGGACGAACCACACGACGTTGGCCAGCGCCAGCACGGCTTCCGCGCGCAGCGCGCCACCCAGCAGCACGCCCAGTGCGCCGAACGCGGCGGTGCCCAGCACCAGCAGCACGATCGCCGCGCCGAGGCCCGCGGCCGACGGCGACCAGCCCAGGAACGCCGCCACCGCACCGATCACCACCGACTGCAGCACGACCACGACGAGCGCCGCGACCAGCCGGCCGGCCACGAGCAGCCAGCGCGGCAGGGCCGTGGCGGACAGGCGCTTCAGCACGCCGTAGCGGCGGTCGAAGCCGAGCGCGATGGCCTGGCCGGTGAACGCCGACGACATCACGGCCAGCGCGAGGATCCGCGGCGTGATCCAGTCCACTTTGGACGCCGAGCCGAGCTGGCTCGCGGGCAGCACGTCGAGCAGGCTCAGGCCGATCAGCAGCGCCAGCGGGATGATCAGCGTGAGCAGGAGCTGTTCGCCGTGGCGCAGCGTCAGCGCGGCCTCCACGCGCGAGTGCGTGCGCAGCATCTTGCCCAGCGAACCGCGGCCCGGTGCCGGGGTGAACGTGCCCGGTGGGAACGTCGTGCTCATGCCCGCAGCTCCCGCCCGGTCAGTTCCAGGAACACCTCTTCGAGCGTGCGGCGCCCGACTTGCAATTCTTCCGGCAGCACACCCTGTTGCGCACACCACGAAGTGACAGTCGACACCACCTGCGGGTCGACGGGTCCTTCGACGAGGTACGAACCGGGCGAAGACTCCGTTACCCGGTAACCCTCGGGCAGGGCCGCCGTGAGCAACGTCGTGTCGAGCCGCGTGCGGGCGCGGAACCGCAATTGCGCCGCGTCGCCGGCTTCCAGGGTGAGCGCGTGGGGCGAGCCCTCCACCACGACCTTGCCGTGGTCCACGATCACGACCTGGTCGGCGAGTGCTTCCGCCTCCTCCATGAGGTGCGTGGTGAGCAGCACGCTGACGCCGTCGGTTTTCAGCGCCGCGAGCAGGTCCCACACCAGGCGCCGCGCCTGCGGGTCCATGCCCGCGGTCGGCTCGTCGAGGAACACCAGCTCCGGGCGCCCGACGAGCGCGCACGCGAGCGAAAGGCGTTGCTGCTGCCCGCCGGAGAGCCGTTTGAACGGCGTGCGCTTCGCGCCGGCCAGACCGAGCACGTCGAGCAGCCACGCGGGATCCAGCGGATTCGCCGCGCACGAGGCGACCAGGCCGAGCATCTCGCCGGCGTGCACGCCCGGGTAGGCACCGCCGCCCTGCGGCATGATGCCGACGCGCGGGCGCAGCCGGGCGCCGTCCTTCACGGGGTCGAGGCCCAGAACCCGGACATTTCCGGCATCAGGCCGGCGGAATCCTTCGCAGACCTCGACGGTGGTCGTCTTGCCCGCGCCGTTGGGCCCGAGCAGGGCGAGCAGCGAGCCGCGCTCCATCCGCAGGTCGAGTCCGTCGACCGCGGTGGTGGAGCCGTAGCTTTTCACCAGGCCGGTGATCTCGACGGCGGGGTTGTCCACAACCAGTCACGATACGACGTCGGTGACGGCGGGCCGTTCCGGGGACGTCCTCGACAACAGCAGCGGGGAGACCCGGCGCACGATCGCGAGCCCGCCGAGGGTCACGACGACGGCCGCGCCGTAGGCCCACGGGAGGATGTAGGCGTGGCCGTCGAAGGAGCTCCCGGTCGGCGGCAGCAGGAACGGGAGTCCGGCGCTGATCACGGTCGCGGCCACGCGGAACCGCGACGTCCCGGCCGCCGCGGCGAGCGGGATCACCGCCCACAGCACGTACCACGGTTGCAGGTTGATCTGGAGGATCATCGCGGCGCCGAGCGCCACGCCGAGGCCGATGATCGGCCGGTAGCGCCACTTGAAGCTGGCCCACAGGAACTTGATCGTGACGAACGCGATCACGAGGTAGCCCAGCGCGCCGATGATGGGTACGAGCGCGTCGGTGTGGTTGCCCAGGCCCAGGGCGATCCCGAGCACGCCGCCGAGGTTCGCGAGCTCGGCGGTGGGCGAGATCCACGAGCGCACCAGGCCCGGGGTGCCGAGCGCGCCGATCCAGCCGAAGCCCAGGCCCGTGCCGTAGCAGACGGCGACGAGCACACCGCCGAACAGCAGCGCCATCGGCACGCCGGCCCACACGAGGTCCTTGACCCGCCCGTGCCAGCGGCGCGCCACCATCACGGCGAAGAACGGCAACGCGAGCAGCGCCGGCACCTTGACCGCGGCCCCGAGGGTGATGGTGGCGACGCCGAGCCCGATGAACAGCAGTTCGCCCTTCGCCAGCGGTGGCGGGGTGTCGCCCTTGATGCGCACGGGCAGGCGCCGGATGCCGACCTCGAGGCCGGCGACCATCAGGCCGATGGCCAGCGCGTCGTTGTGGGCCCCGGCGATGAAGTGGAAGATCAGCAGCGGGTTGGCCGCGCCCAGCCACAGCGCCGTCGCCGGCTGCACGCCGAAGCGGCGCGCCAGCCGCGGCACGGCCCACACGATGAGGACCACGCCGACGAGCGCGAGCGCACGCTGCAGCAGCACGCCGGCCACGATGTTGTTCCCGCCGACCGGCGCGAGCCAGCCGCCGAGGCGCAGCAGCAGCGGCCCGTACGGCGCCGGGGTCTCGCGCCAGATGTTGGCGACCCCCGCGGTGAGCGGGTCGGCGACGCCGAGCGCTGGGGCGGGGCCCAGCTCGTACGGGTCCATGCCGCGGTGCACGATCTCGCTCTGCGCGAGGTAGCTGTACACGTCGCGGGAGAACAGGGGCGGGATGAGCAGCAGCGGTGCCACCCACATCGCGATCGTGCGCGCGAGCTGCCCGCGGCTGGCCAGGCGCGCGCTCGCGGGCCGCGCGAACCGGCCGAGCATGAGCCAGCTCAGCACGAGGATGCCCATCCCGGAGAAGGCGATGGCGAGCGACACCGTCGGCATGCGGGTGAACAGGCGCAGCACCGGCAGGTCCTGCACCGGGTTGATCACGGGCGCGGCACCGGCGCCGAGCGAGCCGAGCGCGAGGAACAGCGAGCCGACCGTGCCGAAGCGGCGGACCACGTCGAGCCCGCGGTGCTCGGCGGCGTCGAGCGGCTGCGGCTCGCGCGGGCGGACGGGTGAGGGCACCGCCGACGGTGGCGCCACGGTCGTCGCCGTGTCGCCGGGTACGCCCACTTCCGGGTCCCGCTGCACGGGGTGCTCACCGACTGCCACGCCACGAAGGGTATCGAGTCCCCGTTGCCGTGACGCGAGTCACTGCCGGACACCCCGCCTTTGCCCATGGGCCGGAAATAAGACACACTTGTGTTGTGAAAAAGAACGGGACCCCGGAAGTGGAGCACGGCGCGCCGCCGCGCGCCGCGGACGTCGGCGTTCCCGTGCAGGTCAGCGTGGCCGAGGGGCGCACGCGCCACGAGGTGGCGCGCCTGCTGCTCGAGCAGGGCCCGATGACCGCCGCGGTGGCCGCCGAGCAGCTGGGCATCAGCCCGACGGCTGTCCGCCGGCACCTCGACGCGTTGGTGGCAGACGGTGAGGCCGACACCCGCGACGCGCCCCGGCGCGGCCCGCGCGGCCGCGGCCGCCCGGCCAAGCTCTTCCTGCTCACCGAGTCGGGCCGTGCCCGGTTCGGCCACGCCTACGACGACCTCGCCGTGTCGGCCATCCGGTTCCTCGCCGAGCACGCCGGCCCCGACGCGGTCCGCGCGTTCGCGGAGAGCCGGGTCGACCGGCTGGTCGGCCCGCACCGCTCGGCCATCACCGGTTCGAGTGATCCCGCGGAGCGCGCCGAGGCCCTGGCCACGGCGCTGACCAGGGAGGGCTACGCTGCGTCGACCCGTCAGGTCGGGGTAGGGGAACAGCTCTGCCAGCACCACTGCCCGGTCGCGCACGTCGCCGCGGAGTTCCCGCAGCTGTGCGAGGCCGAGACCGAGGCGTTCGCCCGCCTGCTCGGCACCCACGTGCAGCGGCTGGCGACGATCGCACGCGGTGACAACGCGTGCACCACACACGTACCCGTCGCACCGTCGGGTACCCCGGCCCTTCCCGAGCCGGACAGCACCAGGCTCCGCGCGACGACCGAGCCGGCCCGGCCGGCTCAGCCGTTCGAGGAGCGCACAGCACGGATCCCGAATGGAGGGAAACCCGCATGACTGCCGCTGCCGAGCAGCGCACTCCCACCACCGCGCCACTGAGCCAGGAAGAGACCATCGAGTCCCTTGGCAAGTACGCGTTCGGCTGGGCCGACTCCGACGAGGCGGGCGCCAGCGCCCGTCGCGGGCTCAACGCGGATGTCGTCAGCGACATCTCCGCGAAGAAGTCCGAGCCGGAGTGGATGCGCGAAGCCCGCTTGAAGGCGCTCAGGCTCTTCGAGCTGAAGCCGATGCCGAACTGGGGGGCCGACCTCTCCGGGATCGACTTCGACAACATCAAGTACTTCGTGCGCTCCACGGAGCAGCAGGCGGCGAGCTGGGACGACCTGCCCGAGGACATCAAGAACACCTACGACAAGCTGGGCATCCCCGAGGCGGAGAAGCAGCGCCTCGTCGCCGGCGTCGCCGCGCAGTACGAGTCCGAGGTCGTGTACCACCAGATCCGCGAGGACCTGGAGGCGCAGGGCGTCCTGTTCCTGGACACCGACACCGCGCTCAAGGAGCACCCGGAGATCTTCCGGGAGTACTTCGGCTCCGTGATCCCGGCCGGGGACAACAAGTTCTCCGCGCTGAACACCGCGGTGTGGTCGGGCGGCTCGTTCATCTACGTGCCCAAGGGCGTCAAGGTGGACATCCCGCTGCAGGCCTACTTCCGGATCAACACCGAGAACATGGGCCAGTTCGAGCGGACCCTGATCATCGTCGACGAAGACGCCTACGTGCACTACGTCGAGGGCTGCACTGCGCCGATCTACCAGTCCGACTCGCTGCACTCCGCGGTCGTGGAGATCATCGTGAAGAAGGGCGGCCGCTGCCGCTACACGACGATCCAGAACTGGTCGAACAACGTCTACAACCTGGTCACCAAGCGCGCCAAGTGCGAAGAGGGCGCGACCATGGAGTGGATCGACGGCAACATCGGCTCCAAGGTCACCATGAAGTACCCGTCGGTGTTCCTCATGGGTGAGCACGCCAAGGGCGAGGTCCTCTCGGTCGCGTTCGCGGGCGAGGGCCAGCACCAGGACGCGGGCGCCAAGATGGAGCACCTCGCGCCGCACACGTCCTCGACGATCGTGTCGAAGTCGGTGGCGCGCGGCGGTGGCCGCACCTCCTACCGCGGCCTCGTGAAGGTCGCGAAGCGGGCGCACCACTCGCGCTCCAGCGTGGTCTGCGACGCGTTGCTGGTCGACACGATCTCGCGCTCGGACACCTACCCCTACGTGGACATCCGCAACGACGAGGTGTCCATGGGCCACGAGGCCACCGTGTCGAAGGTCAGCGAAGAGCAGCTGTTCTACCTGATGTCGCGCGGTCTCGACGAGGCCGAGGCGATGGCGATGATCGTGCGCGGGTTCGTCGAGCCCATCGCGCGTGAGCTGCCGATGGAGTACGCGCTCGAGCTGAACCGCCTGATCGAGCTCCAGATGGAAGGGTCCGTCGGCTAGTCATGTCGGTTACCGAGAACAACGTTTCCGAGGCACTTCGCGAGGGAGCGGTCATCCCGGCCGCCTCCCGCGCGGAGCGCTTCACCTCCTACGACGTCGAGGCCTTCGAGGTCCCCGGCGGCCGTGAGGAGAACTGGCGGTTCACGCCGATGAAGCGGCTGCGCGGCCTGCACGACGGCAGCGCGGTCGCCACCGGCGAGATCACGCTGGAGACCGACGCGGCGCCCGAGCTGAAGATCGAGACCGTCGACCGCGACGACGCCCGCCTCGGCGAGGCCGGCGTGCCGGGTGACCGGATCGCGGCGCAGGCGTACTCGTCCTTCAAGCAGGCCACCGTCGTGACCGTGGCGAAGGAGACCGCCGCGTCGAAGCCGTCGGTGCTGCGGATCCACGGCCCCGGCGAGGGCGAGGTCGCGTATGGGCACCTGCAGGTCCGCGTCGAGGCGTTCGCGCAGGCCGTGGTCGTGCTCGACCACGTCGGCTCGGGCACCTACGCCGACAACATCGAGTTCGTCGTCGGCGATTCGGCGAAGCTCACCGTGGTGAGCGTCCAGGACTGGGCCGACGACGCGGTGCACGTCTCCGAACAGCACCTCAAGCTCGGCCGCGACGCCGCGCTCAAGCACATCGTGATCACCCTGGGCGGTGACCTGGTCCGCATCTCGCCGACGGCGGCCTTCGCCGAGCGCGGCGGTGACGTGGAGATGCTGGGCGTCTACTTCTCCGACGCCGGCCAGCACCAGGAGCACCGGCTGTTCGTGGACCACGCGGTGCCCCACTGCAAGTCGCGCGTGATGTACAAGGGCGCGCTGCAGGGTGGCGATGCGCACAGCGTGTGGATCGGCGACGTGCTGATCCGGGCGGCCGCCGAGGCCACCGACACCTACGAGCTCAACCGGAACCTGGTGCTCACGCCGGGTGCGCGAGCGGACTCGGTGCCGAACCTCGAAATCGAGACCGGTGAGATCGAAGGCGCCGGCCACGCGAGCGCGACGGGAAGGTTCGACGACGAGCAGTTGTTCTACCTGCAGTCGCGCGGGATCGCCGAGGATGCCGCGCGCCGGTTGGTCGTGCGCGGGTTCTTCCACGAGATCCTGGTCAAGATCGACGTGCCCGAGGTGCGTGAGCGTCTGGAGGCGGCGATCGAAGCCGAGCTCGAAGCCGTGGGCGCCTAGCTCGAGGCACTCTTTCCCGCCGAGAGCGAATCGACAGAGCCCCGTCGTCCGTCCGCATAAGACCTTAGGAAACTGAGAATGGCTACCCTGGAAATCAAGGACCTGCACGCCTCGGTGAACACCGAGGAAGGCCCCAAGGAGATCCTGAAGGGCGTCAACCTGACCATCCGGTCGGGCGAGACCCACGCGATCATGGGCCCCAACGGCTCCGGCAAGTCCACCCTGTCCTACGCCATCGCCGGCCACCCCAAGTACGAGGTGACCTCCGGCGAGGTGCTGCTGGACGGCGAGAACGTGCTCGAGATGACCGTGGACGAGCGCGCCCGCGCCGGCCTGTTCCTGGCCATGCAGTACCCGGTCGAGGTGCCCGGCGTCTCGATGTCCAACTTCCTCCGCACCGCGGCCACCGCGGTCCGTGGCGAGGCCCCCAAGCTGCGCCACTGGGTCAAGGAGGTCAAGGACGAGATGGGCAAGCTCGGCATTTCGCAGGAGTTCGCGGACCGCTCGGTCAACGAGGGCTTCTCCGGTGGTGAGAAGAAGCGCCACGAGATCCTGCAGCTGGCGCTGCTCAAGCCGAAGATCGCGATCCTCGACGAGACCGACTCCGGCCTCGACGTCGACGCGCTGCGCGTGGTTTCCGACGGCGTCAACGAGTACAAGAGCAACAGCGAGGTCGGCGTCATGCTGATCACGCACTACACCCGCATCCTCCGGCACATCACCCCGGACTTCGTGCACGTGTTCGCCGGCGGGCGCGTGGTCGAGTCCGGCGGCAAGGAGCTCGCCGACGAGCTGGAGGAGACCGGCTACGTGAAGTACGTGGGCAAGGCCGAGCCCGCGGCGCTCTGAGCCCGCGCACGAGAAGTTCCCGACGACACCGAGAGGAGTTGGCTCGATGACCACCACGGCGAACAGCCCGACCAACTCTGTTCCCCTTGACGTGGCGGCACTGCGTGCCGACTTCCCGATCCTGTCGCGCACCGTGCGCGACGGGAAACCCTTGGTGTACCTGGACTCGGGCGCGACCTCGCAACGGCCGACGCAGGTCCTCGACGCCGAACGCAAGTTCCTCGAGACGTCGAACGCCGCCGTGCACCGCGGCGCGCACCAGCTCGCCGAGGAGGCCACCGACGCCTACGAGTCCGCCCGCGCGCGGATCGCGGAGTTCGTCGGCGCCTCCCCGGAGGAGCTCGTGTTCACGAAGAACGCCACCGAGGGCATCAACCTCGTGGCGTACTCGATGAGCAACGCGGCCACGGCCGGCCCGGAGGCCGAACGCTTCCGCGTCGGTCCCGGCGACGAGATCGTGATCACCGAGATGGAGCACCACGCGAACCTCGTGCCCTGGCAGCAGCTGTGCCAGCGCACCGGGGCGACGCTGAAGTGGTTCAAGGTGACGCCGGAGGGCCGGCTGGACCTGTCGGACCTCGACGAGCTGATCACGCCGCGCACCAAGCTGGTCGCCTTCGTGCACCAGTCCAACGTGCTCGGCACGATCAACCCGGTCGACGTACTCGTGGCGAAGGCGAAGTCGGTCGGCGCGCTGACGCTGCTCGACGCGTGCCAGTCGGTGCCGCACGGCTTGCACGGCCAGGGGGCCGTGGACCTGCGCGCGCTGGACGTGGACTTCGCGGCGTTCTCCGGGCACAAGATGCTCGGCCCCTCCGGGGTCGGCGTGCTCTACGGGCGCAGTGAGCTGCTCGAGGCGATGCCGCCGTTCCTCACCGGCGGGTCGATGATCGAGATGGTCCGCATGGAGGGCTCCACGTGGGCCCCGCCGCCGCAGAAGTTCGAGGCGGGCGTGCCGATGACGTCGCAGGCCGTCGGCCTCGGCGCGGCCGTGGACTACCTCACGGCGGTCGGCATGGACCGCGTCACGGAGCACGAGCACCAGCTCACCGAGCGCGCGCTCGCCGGGGTCGGCGAGATCGACGGGGTGCGGATCATCGGGCCGACGGACCTCGCGGACCGCGGCGGCACGGTGTCGTTCGTGATCGACGGCGTGCACCCGCACGACGCCGGCCAGGTGCTCGACAGCGTGGGTGTGGCCGTGCGCGTCGGCCACCACTGCGCGTGGCCGCTGCACCGGGCGTGCTCGGTGCCGGCGACGGTGCGCGCCACGTTCTACCTGTACAACACGCTGTCCGAAGTGGACGCTCTCGTCGCCGGGATCCGCGAGGCGCAGAAGTTCTTCGGGGTCGCGAAGTGAACCTCGAGAGCATGTACCAGGACATCATCCTGGACCACTACAAGAACCCGCACGGGCGAGGCCTGCGCGACCCGTTCGACGCCGAGTCGTTCCAGGTCAATCCGACCTGCGGCGACGAGGTGACGTTGCGGGTCAAGGTCGATAACGGGAAGGTCAGCGACGTCTCGTACGAGGGGCAGGGCTGCTCGATCAGCCAGGCCTCCACGTCGGTGCTGACCGATCTCGTCGTGGGCCACACCGTGGAGGAGGCGTTCACCACCATGGACGCCTTCGTGGAACTGATGCAGGGCAAGGGCAAGGTCGAGCCCGACGAGGACGTGCTCGAAGACGGCATCGCCTTCGCCGGCGTCGCCAAGTACCCGGCGCGCGTGAAGTGCGCCCTCCTCGGCTGGATGGCGTTCAAGGACGCCGTGGCCCGCACCACCACAGGAGCTGAGAAGGCATGAGCGAAGAGACCGCGGCGCCGGACACCGCCGCGACCCCCGAGCACCGCGAAGGGCGCACCGCCGCCGACCTGCCCGAGCAGGCCGCGCCGGCGGTGCCCGCCGACATCGCCAAGATCGAGGACATCGAAGAGGCGATGCGCGACGTCGTCGACCCGGAGCTCGGGATCAACGTCGTCGACCTCGGCCTGGTGTACGACATCCGCGTGGAGACCGACAACTCCGCCACGCTGGACATGACGCTCACCTCGGCGGCTTGCCCGCTCACCGACGTGATCGAGGACCAGACCTCGGCGGCGCTGAAGTCGGGTGGCCTCGTGAGCGACTTCCGGATCAACTGGGTCTGGATGCCGCCGTGGGGCCCGGAGAAGATCACCGAGGACGGGCGCGAGCAGCTCCGGGCGCTCGGGTTCACCGTTTGAGTCTTTCCGAGGACCGGCCACTCCGCACCGCGCGGGGTGGCCGGTTCTGCACCGGGAGTCGTATAACGCCCTATACGGTCCCGGGTGATTCGGCGTACCGGCGCGCTTCGCGTTCGGCGGCCAACCGGCTCCAGCGCCCGGCAGCCGTGGCCACCGGTGTCCGGAGGGGACCTGCACAGCTGCCAAGCGGGGGAGCCGATGTCGGCCGCGCGCCGTGGCTGATCTGAGCGCGGGGCAGGCTGAGCACTCGCAGGTAAGGCAGCTCGGCGATTCGCTCCGAGTCCAGCACCTCGACCTCGGCGATATCGTGCCGCGTGGGGTTCGGCAGAGCGGCGAACTGCTGCGCCGCCACCGCGCGTGAGCCCGGCGGGTTCGAGACTCCACAACGCTTCCCGGCGAAGGTGGCGGGTCGACTTCACCCGCGCGCGCCTTCACTGCCTCGATCGCCGGCAGGTGATCGAAGCCGCCGGTGATCCGCACGGCGTGGTTCACCACCAGCCTGCGCAGCGCGGGGAAGCCCTCGATCACGCTGAGGCTCACGGTGCCGGGGTCGTTTGAGGGACAGCTCCTGCCCGAGCGGACGGTCGGCGATCTCGGCCGCTGCCGACGCCGGGCCAGTCACCACTTCGCTGTGGCTGCGGAACCCGGTGGTCCGCCAAGCGACCCCGGTCCGCAGGTAAGCCCCGCCGGCGCGGTTGCGCGCGTTTGCCGGCGCGCAGTGCCTCGACGACCTCGCGGAGCATGGCCGTGACCGACGGCGCGACGTAGCGCAGCCCCTCGACGTCCCGCCCGTACTCGGGGATCCGGCCGGCGCGTCCGCCCGGGGCCCGGATCGAGGTCGGCGCACAGGGAGTTCGCTTCGCGGTCGCTGCCGAACGGGAGCCACCAGTCGTTGCGCGACAAGGGTTTCACGAGCCCGAACGGCGGCGGCTCGAACACGACACCGGTATCGGGCACGCTGTCATCGCAGCCGTACGCGCCCGGCGGTCCGCCGGTGTGGTCGGCGACCACCTGGTCCAGCGGATTGACCGAGCGGGGCCCCAGCGGCCCGGTCTCCCGGGATCACCGTCGGCCATGACGTAGAGCGCACGCCGGTTTTCCGCAGCCGGGCACCGAGGAGGCCTTCGGCTGCCGCGAGGTCCGCCTCGGTCTGCCCGGCAGGCCAGGGTGGCGCCTGCCCTTGATCCGCATGCAATGCGCGGCGAACTCCTCACACCGCGCCGTGATCTCCGCGAGCACGGCCGGATTCGTCGGCGCACCGGAGGCTGCGCCGGGTAGCGGAAGTCCTCGTCGAACAAGAGCCGGCCGTCGGCGATCGGCCAGAGCCCACCGCCGGGCGCGAAGGGGTAACTGCGGTCAGCCTGCAGCCGCACTTCGTACGTGCCGGGCCGGGTGTCGTGGAGGGCGCGCATGCCCGCGGCACCGACATCGACCCCGGGGCCCAGCCAGGCGTCGAGGGCCAGTACGCCGCCGGCTGCGCGCACTCGCGGCACAGCGCGGTCGCGAGTTTGTTCGCGATGGCATCAAGATCCATGGCGGTGAACGACTTGCGAAGGTCCGACGAAAACCGGGCGCGGGTGCTATGACTGGGGCATGACCGAACCGGACAACGAGGGAAGACCCCGGCGTGGCCTGGCGATCGCCGCGATCGCGATCGCGGCCGTGAGCTTCGTGCTCGTGGTGTCGACGTGGATCGCGTGGCTGGTGGTGCGGCCGCGGGTGCCGGCGGTGCCCGGGTACTCGATCGTGGCGCAGGTGTTCGTGCTCGCGCTGGGGGCGTTGTTCTTCATCGCGCTGCTGGCCGGGGTGCTGGCGATCGTGCTGGGCCTCGCCGGGGGAGCGCGCGAACGCACCGGTGGCCTCGCGCGCGGGGGTACGCTGCACGGCGCGCTCACGTGCTTGATCGCACTCGTCGGCGCGGTCGCGTTCGCGATCAGTCCCGCGTGGACACCGCTGCGCGTTTCGACCAGCCCGATCGGCTACAGCGATCTCGGCACCGGCTCGTGACCGTCCTGCGGTCGATCCTGCTGTTCATCGCGGCCGCGGTGCTGGAGATCGGCGGCGCGTGGCTCGTGTGGCAGGGCGTGCGCGAGCACCGCGGCTGGGCGTGGATCGGCGGCGGGCTCGTCGCGCTCGGGCTCTACGGGTTCGTCGCCACGCTCCAGCCCGACGCCCACTTCGGCCGCATCCTCGCCGCGTACGGCGGGGTCTTCGTCGCCGGGTCGCTGGCCTGGGGGATGGTCGCCGACGGCTACCGGCCCGACCGCTTCGACGTGATCGGAGCGCTGCTGTGCCTGGTCGGCGTCGCCGTCATCATGTACGCGCCGCGCGGGGGGTAACGCCGCAGGGGCCGGCCCGATAGACGAGCGTGACCGACTTCCCGGCGCCCCCCGCGGCGCAGCCTCGCAAGCGGCGGTTTTCGCCGCTCCTGGCGCTTTTCGTGGTGTTCGTCGTGGCCGGTGCCGCGCTCGCGGCGACCGGGGTGGCCAAGGTCCTCGGGTACGGCATGGTGACCGTGCACGGAGCCTCCATGGGCACCACGATCCGGTCCGGCGACTCCGTGGTTTTCGACTGGGCCGCGAGAAGCGAGATCCACCGCGGCGACCTGGTTGTGTTCCAGGCCGACGCGTTGCCCGGCATGCCCCAAGGTGCGCGTCTGCTCAAGCGCGTGATCGGGGTCGGTGGCGACCGGTTGTCCTGCTGCGGCCCCGACGACCGGCTGGAGGTGGACGGCAAGGCTGTCACCGAGCCCTACCTCGATCCGAAGGAGTCCGCGGCGGCCGGCGCCGCGGTGGAGTTCAGCGCCCGGGTTCCGCCGGGTTCGATCTTCGTGGCGGGCGACACCCGCGCCGTCTCGAACGACTCCCGCTTCTACGCCGACTCGCCCGGCGGTGGCGCCATCCCGTTGTCCAAGGTGGACGGTGTGGTCGTGGCGAAAGGTACCCTCTTCTCGTCTGAGCCCGTCCAACCCACGACGGCGTTCACCGACACGGGGCTGCCCGGAGAATCCACAGAGGACACCGGACTGCCGAACGGCCGCTACCTGGCCGCAGGCGGTGCTGCGTTGTTCCTGCTCGGGTTCATCGGCGCGATCGTGACCGTCGTGCGGTCCGCCGGAAGACGACGAAGAGCAGCCGCGGGCCCAGCAGTGCGCTGATCACGAAGAGGTTGTAGCCGAAGACCTGGTTGAGCGTGAGGTCCGGCAGCAGCCGCGGGCTGCCCGAGCTGCCGAGAAGCAGTACGGCCATGAGGCCGGTCGCGATCCCGGCGAACGCCGGCAGCACCTCGTGTGCGAGGCCGGTGACGAGGTCGCGGTCGCGTTCGCGTTGGTCGGAGAACAGCCGCACGTTGACCGAAAGCCTGCCCTGTTCGAGTGCCGGGCCGATCCGGTCGACGCGGCGGCGGAGCCGGCGCAGCACGCGCAGCAGTGCCGGGACGTCGTCGGTCACGGCTGGTCGCAGCGTGCCCGGGTGCAGCTGCGCGCCCGTCCGCGCCGCGGCGAAGGCACGGGTCTCGGCCACCACGTCGAAGCCGGGTGTGAGCGCGGCCAGCGTGCCGTCCGCCGTGGCCAGTGACCGGAACACCGCGGCGATGGGCGGGGGCACGCTGGGCCTGAAGTCGGCGACGACGCGGGACAGTCGCCGAACAGGTAGAACCGGTGCGCGGCCCGGCCCGAACTGGCGGGCGAGCAGGGCGCCGAGTGCGCGTTCGAGCCGCTCATCGATCTCCTCGGTGCGGTCGACGACCTCCAGCAGGCTGTCGCGCAGCCCGGCCGGGCCTCCGCAGTCCAGGGCGAGCAGCGGGTTCTGCCGCCCGGCGCGCAGACCCGCGTCGAGGCGGCCGACGGAGCCGAAGTCGATCAGCCCAAGGGTGCCGTCGTCGAGGAGCAGCACGGTGCCGGGGTGCGGGTCGGCGTGGCAGACGCCGCCGATCAGCACCTGGTCGAGCGGACAACCCAGCAACGATCGCGCGAGCCCCTCGCGGTCACCGGGCGCTCCTGTCGACAGCGGCTTGCCGTCGAGGCGGCGCATCACCAGCGCGCGCTCCCTTTACAGTGCTTTGTGGACGGTGGGCAGCGTGACCCCGTTCGTCGGCTGAGCGGACACGGCCTCGATGTTCGCCGCCGCCACGCGGAAGTCCAGCTCCTCGGCCAGTGCTTCGGCGAACCCGTCGGCGAGCTGCACCACGCCGAGCGATCAGGCCCACGGCGCCCGCTCGTCGAGCACGGTGGCGAGGTGCCGCACGAGGTCGACGTCGCGTTCGGCCCGCGCACGGATCCCGGGCCGTTGCACTTCACCACGACCTCGGCGCCGGAGGGCAGCCGCGCCCCGTACACCTGGGCGATGGACGCGGTGGCGATCGGTTCCGGGTCGAACTCGGCGAACAGTCCTCCGGGTCCGCGCCGAGTTCGTCGCGCAGCACGGCGCGGACCTCGTCGGCAGGTGCCGGTGCCACGGGGTCCTGCAGCAGGCTGAGCTCGTGCACGAACGCCGGCGGCAGCAGGTCGGCGCGCGTCGAGAGCAGCTGGCCGAGTTCACGAACGTCACGCCGCCCTCCTCGAGCGCGCAGCGACCGCGCGAGTTTGGCGTGGTGGCCGGGCCCGAGGTCGGCGTCGCGGCGCCCGGCGAGGTACCCGCCGAGGCCGTGGCGGATGGCGATGTGCGTGATCCGTGAGTAGCGCCGCGCGCGGTCGATCCGGGCGCGCACCGACCGCAGCTGGCCGAACAGGCCCAGTCCGGTCCCCGATGGCACCGCGAGTTCCGCGACGAACAGGAAGAGCAGCGTCGCGGCGAACGCGCACCCGGCCAGGGGGACGAGCAATCCGGCGGCGGCGCCGGCATCGGTCAGGACCACGAGCGGGAACGCCCGCACCACCAGGCCGCCGACTAGCCAGCCGAACACCGCGCCGCACAACGCGCGGAAGTACCCGATGTGCACGCCGAGCACCCGTCGTGACGCGGTGACCAGCGGCTACAGACGAAGACGTAGGCGAAGAGACCGACGAGTCAGCGTGTCCACGAACACGAGAACACCAGGCCAGGCGCCGTGGCGCGGCCAGCCGCGGGGTGATCGCGCTCCCCCTCGGGAGTGAGCGCGATAACGGACAGTGCCGGGTCACCTACTTTCGGACGTGGCCGCCCGGTTGGTGAACTCCTAACGTCGGGGCCGTCGGACATCGATGGGTGAAGGAGACGAGGATGAAGGCACGCGTGTTCGGCCGGGTCGCGGCGGTGGCGGTGGCCGTGGTGGCGCCGTTCGGGGTGGGCCTGGTCGCAGCGCCCGGCGCGTCGGCGGTCGCGGTGACGACGGTGTACTACACGTCGAGCGGGGCGCCGGATTTCGTGACGCAGATCGATCAGGGCGCGGCGAATTGGAACGCCGCGGTGTCCGATGTGAGGCTGGTGAAGAAGGCTTCT
Organism: Amycolatopsis sp. FDAARGOS 1241; assembly: GCF_016889705.1. Taxonomy (NCBI): domain Bacteria; kingdom Bacillati; phylum Actinomycetota; class Actinomycetes; order Pseudonocardiales; family Pseudonocardiaceae; genus Amycolatopsis; species Amycolatopsis sp. FDAARGOS 1241. The sequence continues at coordinate 6,321,771 of NZ_CP069526.1, read as the reverse complement.
GGTGGCACGGTGGTGTTCCACGAGATTCACCGCGGGGGGTCGTACACGCAGACCGACGGACATGGGAACGGGGATGTTTATCTGGATACCTCTCAGGTGGCGGAAGGGTTTGATCCGACTCGGATCGCGGCGCACGAGTTGGGGCACAATCTGGGGCTTCCCGATGACTACGAGGGGCCGTGTTCGGAGTTGATGTCGGGGCATGGGCCGGGGACTTCGTGCACGAACGCGAAGCCCAGTGCGGAGGAGGCCGCGAAGGTGGAGCAGTTGTGGGAGAACGGGTTTCGGGGGGAAGTCCGGGAGAGGGGGACGCGGGTGACTTCGGCGGTGTATTGATTCGTGGTGTGCGGATTGAGGCTTTCGGGTGCGGTTTTGGAGAGCGCAGGGGGTGCGGGAAGGCGCCCCGAAGCTTGATCGTGACTGTGTGGCGGCTTCGTGTCGGGGCGGGGGTGGGCGTTCCCGCGGGTTTCGTAGTCGGCCGGCGGTTTGGCGCCGCTTGGTGGGGGTGTCGCTGAAACGTCTAGCCGGCGCGGCCCGTCGCGGCACAACCGCCGACCGCTGGCGTGAAAGCCGCCGAGACGCCCCCTGCAACACAAACCGCCAGCCGACTTCGAAGCACGCGCAAACCCCAGCCGTCCCTCGACTGCCGCTCTCGAGGGAGGCGGAGTCGGGGGCGGGACTGCGAGGATCGTGCCGTACGGGTGTTGCGGCCGGTGGTGAGCGGGGTGACCTACCGGAGGTGGGTGTACCTGATCCTGGGCGGCGCGATCAGCGTGCCCTACCTGCTGTTCGCGGCGGTGGCGGTGCCGGCCCTGGCGTCTTTCGTGACGTCGGTGGGGTGGGCGTTCGCGGTGGGCGTCGTGGCGACGCTGGTGGTGCTGGGGCGACGTCGCTGTTGCCGGCGGTGCGCAGGCGGCAGCCGTGCGGGAGCTGCTGGGGGAGGTGGCAGCGGGGTCGGCCGTGAGCTTGCGGGCGCGGGTGCGGTGCAGCGTCGTGTTCTCGGTCCACGTGGGTTGGCGCGGTGGTGAGCACGGTGACGCTCGCGGTGCCCGTCGGGTTCGGGTTCGCGGTGAGCGCGGTGTTCTCCGGCAAGCTGGTGGACAACAGGACGCACTCCGTGACCGTGCCGAAGGGGTGGCCGTCGGTGTGGTTGCCTGCGGTGTTCGTCGGTGCGTTCGTGCTGCTGAGCTACGTGGTGTGGGGCCTCGGTGGGCTGCCTCGGTGGGCTGCTGCGGCGGATCGCGGGGACGCTGCTGGGGATGTCGGGGGCCGAGCGGATCACGCAGCTGGAACGGCGGACCGAGCAGCTGGCGGAGGGCACCCGGCTGTTGCGCGAGCTGCACGACTCCGTCGGGCACGCGCTGTCCGTCGTCACGGTGCAACCGGGAGCGGCGCGCCGGACGTTGCGGGGCGATCCGGGCTTCACCGAGCAGGCGCTGACCGCGATCGAGGAGTCGGCGCGGACGGCGCTCGAAGACCTGGACCACGTGCTCGGGCTGTTGCGCCGCGCGGACGTGCGGGTCCGCTACGCCGGGAAGGTGCCGGTCACCGTGGCCGTTTCGATCGCGCCGGGCGAGCTGTGCGTGAAGGTGCTGAATCCGCTGGGCACGGCGCGCGCGTCGCGGCCACGGGGCGGGCGCGGGCTGCGCGGGATGGCCGAGCGCGCCGAACTGCTGAGGGGCAAGCTGTCGGCCGGACCGGCGGGGTCGACGCCGAGCCGGACGTCCCCGTCGTCGGCGAGGCGGCCGACGGCGCGGAGGTGCCGGGCCTGGTGTCGCGGCTGCGCCCTGACGTGGTGCTGATGGACGTGCGCATGCCCGCCGTCGACGGGAGTCGCGCGACCGAGCAGCTGTTGTCCACTGTGGACGAGCCGCCCAAGGTGATCGTGGTGACCACGTTCGAAAACGACGACTACGTGTACGACGCGCTGCTCGCCGGCGCCAGCGGCTTCCTGCTCAAGCGCGCACACCCCGAGGAGATCGTGGCGGGGCTGCGCACCGTCGTCGCGGGTGAGTCGCTGCTGTTCCCGGCCGCCATCCGCCGCCTCGCCCGCCCAGCACGCCCGCGCCACCCCGCGCGACGGCCTCGCCGCGGCCGGCCCCACCGACCGCGAACGCGAGGTCCTGCGTCTGGTTGCCGCCGGCCTGCCCAACACCGAGATCGCCCAGGAGCTGTACCTGGGGCTCCAAACGGTCAAACCCACGTCGGCAACGTCCTCGCCAAGCTCGGCGCGCGCGACCGCACGCAGGGCCGCGATCCGGGCCTACGAGTCGGGTTTCGTGACGCCGGGCAGCTGACCGCTCAGGCCGACCGGCTGACCGCCACGTCGCGGCCGATGCCGCGGAGCACCTCGACGCGGTCGGTGCCCGGGCGGGACAGGACCCAGCTCGAGCCGGGGACGGCTTTGGCGCGTTTCTTCAGCGGGGCGAGCAGGCGGGAGGCCTCGCGGTACGAGCCGATCGCCCCGCTGCCGCACACGAGCGTCGCCAGCGACACGGTGACGGGCATGCCCTCGGCGGACCAGTGGGTGTCCAGCAGGCCCGCGGCGACGGTGCCGATCTCGTCGACGTCGCAGACGATCAGGAAGTCGTCTCCGCCGACGTGGGAGACGCGCATGCGCGGGAGGCGGCGGGTGAGGCCCGTCAGGGTCTCGCCGAGGGCGCGGATGAGGTCGTCGCCCGCGGCGAAGCCGGCGTTGTCGTTGACGGACTTGAACGAGTCGACGTCGAGCCACCCCGCGACGAACTGCTCGCCGGTCGAGATGCGGCGCTCGACGTCGCGGGCCACGACCTCGCTACCCGGCAGCCGGGTGAGCGGGTTCAGCGTGACCGCTTCCTCGACCTTGGCCTCGGCGACCCCACGCACCACCTCGGTCACCAGCACCACGCCGAGCGCGCGCCCCGCGCCGTCGACCACCACGACGTCGTCGCCGGTGCGCCCCCAGTCGGCGTCGGTGACCAGTTCGAGGAACTCCAGTGCGCTCGCCGTCGCCTCGATCGTGTGCGGTTTGTCCGCCAGGCGCTCGGCCGGGCGTTTGGCGTGCAGGGCGTGACCGTACGGCCCGGTCACGGCCACGAGGAACCGGGTCCGATCCACCGACCACTGTGGACGGTTGTGCTCGTCGACGCCGACCACGCCGGTCGGGGCGTCGGCCGCCGCCAGTACCTCGCGGACGTCGTCGCAGGTCGCTTGGGCCGGCAGGGTCGTCGCGGGCCGCAGGAAGTCGCCGACGCGGGGCACCTGCGGCGGGGCGGGGGAGCGGCGGTCGTCGGGGACCAGCGCCCCGGCCGACGCCGCGCTGCGGTGCGCAGCCGGCGGCGCCAGCAGGTTGCCTTGCGCGATCCGGACGCCGAGCCCCTGCGCCGCGTCGAGCTGCGGGCCGGTCTCGATGCCGGTCGCGACCAGCCGGATGCCGGTGCGGGTCGTGTAGTGCAGCAGCGACTCGACCACCGCGACCGCGCCCGGGTCGTCCGGCAGGCCGCGCAGCACGCTGCGGTCCAGCTTCACCAGGTCCACGGGCGCTTGCACGAGCAGTGCGAGCGGCAGGTCGCCCCGGCCGAGGCCGTCGAGCGCCAGCCGGAAACCCAACTCGGTCAACGCGCGCATACCGGCCAGCAGCCGGTCGGCGGGCAGGTGCGTGAACGGCGGCCCGATCTCCAGCACGACGTCGCGCGTGCGGCGGCCCGCGGCGCCCAGCTCGGAGATCAGCTCGTCGAACGCGGCGGGACCGGACGCGAGCGTGCGGGCGGAGACGTTCAGGTGCAGCGGCAGCGCGCTGGGCCGCTCGGCCTCCTGGCGCACGGCGGCCGCCGCGAGCCCGAGGTCGACCTCGGCGAGCCGGCCGGCGCGGCGCGCGTCGGCGAGCAGCTCGTGGGCCGTGCCCTTACCGGGGCGGGCGAGCGCTTCGTACGCGACAACGCCGCCGGTGTGCAAGCTGTACATCGGCTGGAAGGCGAACCGGACCGCACGGGGCGTCGTCACGACGGAGATCGTCGCATCCTCTCGCGCGGAAACGAAACCGTTGTCAGCAGATGTTCACCGCGCCGGAACCTGAGTTACCTGAATCGGAGTAACGAAATCGGTAGGGCTCACTCCTTCGGGATGGATTCCGCGAGCCGGTCGGAGGTGTGAAAACTCCCGTCACCGCACTCCGGAGTTCGTGAGTGTGCACAGTGCGTGTCGGTGTGGATCACGCCAGTGACCAGCGCCGAGTGCCTCGCCGACCTTGATCGTTTCAACCGAAGAAGAGTCACGTGCGGATTTCGCGCGAGGCGCGCGTTCGCCGCGCCGGTTTCGCACCCGGGCACGTTCCCGGCTGCACCGGCCGCACGGTTTCGGCGCCGATTCCCGACGCGCCGTGGCGAACCGAATCCGGTTGGTGATTACCGCCGTCCGGCCAGCCGGGCGCGGATCCGCGGTGGCGCGGCGCGGAACAGCCGGGCCATCGCGGCCGCGGTGCCCGGTATGTCCTCGCGCCCCGACGTGTACGCCCGCTGGACCGCTTCGGGCAGCGCGAAGAACAGGTCGAAGAATTCGGCGAGCTCGGCCGGTGACATCCGGCGCAAAGCACGCAATCCATACCGCCGCAAGGTGTGCACGGCCCGCGCCTCGGCCGTCCACAGTGTCTTGCGCGCCGCGCGGACGGCCGCCTCCGGCCCTGCGTCGAGCGCACCCGCGAGCGCCGCGGCCACGCGCGGCGCGAGCCGCAACGCCGTTGCCACGCTGTACCCGGTGGCCGGGTGCACGAGTCCCGCCGCGACCCCGAACGGGACCACCGCACCTCGGCTCGGCAGCGGCACGTCGAGCACGATCCGCACGTGTTCCTCCCGTCCGCGAGCCTGCAGTCCCGCCGCGGCGAGCCGCGTCCGCAGCCGGGCGGCGAGTTCGCCGGCGGGGACGCCCGGCCGGTGCGCGAGACACGTCTCCTCCACGAGCACCGACCCGTCGCCGAGCGGCAGCAGGTAGCGGAAGCTCGGCGCGCCGTCGCGCCAGTCCATGAACACGGCCGTGTCCGGGGCGCCGGGAATCAGCCGCTCGGCGTCGGCGGCGGGCAGCACGAGCCCGTACGCCGTCTGCTCGGCTCGGTGGCCCCGCGGCGGGCCGCCGGACAGCACGCGGTGCGCGCCCGACGCGTCGACCACCACGGCGGTGGCGAGCCGGCGCTCGTCGGCGAGGACCACCGTCGAGCCGTGCCGGCCGTGCTCCGCGCCGGCCACCCGGCCGGTCACCACCGTCACGGGCACGGTCGTGAGCCACTCGCGCAGCCCTTCGTTGTCCAGCACCAGGTACCGCCGGGCCAGGCGGTGCTCGCGCGTACCGAATGCGACCGTCTCGCCCGGCGCCGACGCGATCACCGGAGGCGGCAGCCCCGGCAACTCGTCGGCCCAGGCGCCGTAGGTGGCGCGCCACGGCGCGAGCGGCGCGGCGTCGACGAGCGTGGTCGCGAGCCCGCGCCGGGCGCAGGCGCGCGCGAGCGCCCACCCGGCGGGGCCGCCACCCGCGATCAGCACGTCCGTCACCCGTCCGATCCTGCCGCATCGGCGCCCGGCCTCCGGAGCGCCGGCGGGCTGGAGGGTTTACGGTGCCCGGATGGCTACGGTGGTGCGCATGGACGAGACCGACCCGAGAGCCGCGCGCCGGGACCCGGCCAGCCCGGCGGGCGGGTACACCGATCTCGCGACCAGCCCGTTTCGCGTCGACCGCGACCGCATCGCCGCGTCCCCGTTCTTCGCGCGGTTGGGCGGGGTCACGCAGGTGGTCAACGCCGGTGGCGCGGGCCTGCTGCACAACCGGCTCACCCACAGCCTCAAGGTCGCGCAGGTCGCCCGCGCGATCGCCGAACGGATCACCGGTGCCAGCGAGTCGGCGGAGCTGGCCGCGAAGCTCGGCGGCTGCGACCCCGACGTGTGCGAAGCCGCCGCGCTCGCGCACGACCTCGGGCACCCACCGTTCGGGCACCTCGGCGAGCAGACGCTCGACCGCATCGCCCGCCACCGCTTCGGTCTCGCCGACGGCTTCGAGGGCAACGCGCAGACGTTCCGCATCCTCACCACCACCGACGTGCGAGGCCCGTCGGCCATCGGGCTCGACCTCACCGCGGCCGTGCGCGCGGCGGTGCTGAAGTACCCGTGGGCGCGGCTGCACCACCCGCAGCCGCACCCCACGGCGATGCCGACACCCCCGCGCGGCGCGGCGGAACCCGACGGCGCGCCGGGTACGGGCGCGAGCAAGTTCTCCGCCTACGCCACCGAACTCGACGACTTCGCGCAGGCACGCGGCCCGTTCACCGGCCGCGTCGAACAGTGGCAGCAGACGGTGGAGGCGGCGGTGATGGACACCGCCGACGACATCGCCTACGCGATCCACGACCTGCAGGACTTCCACCGCATCGGCGTGCTGCAGCACGCGCCCGTGGCCGCGGAGCTGGGGGAGTGGCTCGACCACGCGCTGGAGCTCGCGTCCCTCGACGACGACCGGCTGGCCACCCAGCTGCGCCGTCCCGGGCGGTCGCTCGAGCAGCTTCGCCGGCGCATGCACCTCAAGGACAGCTGGATCGTCGACGACGACGCGTTCGCCGCCGCCGTGCGGCGCGTGCAGCGTGAGCTCGTCGACGGCCTGCTCGCCGACGGGTTCGACGGCTCGATCGAGGCCGAGCAGGCCACCGCGGCGTTCTCCGCGAACTGGACCTCGCGGCTCGTCGACGGGGTGTTCGTGCTCTCGTCGCCGTCCACGCGTTCCGGGCACGTGTCGTTGCGCACCGCCCAGTGGCACGAGGTCCAGGTGCTGAAGTTCGTGCACCGCCGCTTCGTGCTGCTGCGCCCCGATCTCGCGCTGCACCAGCGCGGCCAGGCCAGCCTCGTGACCTCGCTCGTCGACGCGCTCGACGCGTGGCTGCTCGATCGCGACGAGGTCGGCCGGCTGCCGCGGCGCCTGCACGACCTGGTCGAGCTCGCCCACGACGAGTACGCCGGATTGGTGCAGACCGCGCCCGAACTGCTCATCGGGGCGACCGGCGAGCGCGTGGAGGGCACCGACGCAGTCCGCGGCCTCGCGCGCGGGCGGGCCGTGGTGGACTTCGTGTCGTCGCTGACCGACAAGCAGGCTGTGACGCTGCTCGACGCGTTGTCGGGGCGCGCGGCCCAGCCGTGGTCGGACTCGTTCGTGCTCTGAGCCGGAGCACAGCCGCTGAACGGCCTACGACCTCTGTCGGGTCGGGGAAATTCACGACTGTTTGTCACCCTAACGGCCGTTTGTAACCCTGTACGCGCGGTACTTAGCTGGATCCAGCCGGTGATCACCGGCGTTGGCCAGCGTGAGTCGGGGCACGCGGTGCGAGATTCGGAGGCGCACGTGCGTCGAAGCCGTTCGAAGCCCCTGTCCGGAAGAGCCATCACGAGAGCGAGATCCCGGGCGACGATCGTCGCGGCCGGGGCCGCGGCGCTGATCGCCGCGCTGGGAGCCGTCGCCCCGCCCGCGGGCGCCGCGACCGCGGGTACCCCGGATTCCTTTTCCGCCAACGCGGCGAAGCAGATCGCTGCGTTGCAGGCGGTCAAAACCGGGCAGACGAAAGCCGAGTCCAAACTGGACAGCCGGCTGCTGGTCGCGCAGCAGCTGCGCTCCCGGCGGCTCAGCGCCGCGGTCGTGCCCGGCCTGAGCTCCGCCGCGGCGAGCACCGCCGTCGTCGACATCCGCGCCATCAAGGTGTCCGACGCGCTCGTGAGCGACCTGCGCAAGGCCGGTGCCGCCGTGCGCACCGTGTCGGACAAGGCCGCGAGCATCCGGGCCGAGGTCCCCCTCGCGGCGTTGCCCGCGATCGCCGCGCGCGCGGACGTGAAGCGGGTCGAGACCGCCGACCGGGCGATCACCGCGCACGAGCTGGAAAACGAGGCAGCACAAGGGAAAACCGCGCCGGCCGAGTCGAAGGAGCAGAAGGCCGCCCGCATCGAGGGAGCACTGAACCAGGCGCTGGCGGCGAAGAACCAGCGCGCCGCCGCGGCCACGATCACCAGCGAAGGGGACCGGGCGCACAACGCCGACATCGCGCGTCAGCAGTTCGGCGTGACCGGCACCGGGGTGAAGGCGTGCGCGTTGTCCGACGGTATCGACTCGCTCAAGGTCTCGCAGGCCAAGGGTGAGCTGCCGGCCGTCGACGTCGTGCCCGGGCAGGAGGGCGACGGTGACGAGGGCACCGCCATGCTCGAGATCATCCACGACCTCGCCCCCAACGCGGCCCTGGGCTTCGCCGGCGCGTTCAACTCCGACGCGAGCTTCGCGGACAACATCCGAAAGCTGCGCTTCGACGAACACTGCGACGTGATCGTCGACGACGTCATCTACTTCAAGGAATCCCCGTTCCAGGACTGGATCATCGCCCAGGCCGTGAACGACGTGACCGCCGACGGCGCGCTCTACTTCTCCTCCGCGGGCAACGAGGGCAACATCGCCGACGGCACCGCCGCCCACTGGGAGGGCGACTTCGCCGACTCCGGCAAGGCGGTCGGCAAGTTCGCGGGCAGCGCGCACAACTTCGCGGGCGCGGCCGGCAACCAGATCTTCGAGCCGATCTCCGACGCGTCGTCGGGGAACATCCCCGTGACGCTTCACTGGTCCGACCCACTCGGCGCGGCCTCCGACGACTACGACCTCTACCTGCTCGACGCGGCGGGCAACGTCGTCTCGTTCAGCCAGGACGTGCAGGACGGCACCCAGGACCCGTACGAGCAGCTGGCCACCCCGCTGTTCGGCGGCACCGGCCTGCGGCTCGCGGTCGTCAAGTTCACCGGCGAGGGCCGCTACCTGTCGCTGACGGCGTTCGGCAGCCGCTTCCGCGACTCCGCCGACGGGCTCAAGGCCTACAGCACCCCGGGCGTCGTGGTCGGCCACTCGTCGGCGCGGGACGCGTTCGCCGTCGCCGCCGCACCCGCGGCCGCCGCGTTCGGCCGGCTGCTCGAACCGGGTGACCCGGCGAACCCGACCGGTCCGTTCCCCGGTGCGTTCTCCTCGGCCAGCAAGGCCGAACGGTTCAGCTCCGACGGCCCGCGCCGGATGTTCTACGAAGCCGACGGCACGCCCATCACCCCGGGGAACTTCTCCTCGACCGGTGGCGAAGTGCGGAACAAGCCGGAAATCACGGCAGCCGACGGTGTGCGCACCTCGGTGGGCGGCTTCGACCCGTTCTTCGGCACCTCGGCCGCCGCGCCGCACGCGGCCGCCATCGCGAGCCTCGTGCTCTCGGGCAACCCCGGTCTGTCCGCTTCGGACGTTCGCGACGCGTTCCTCCACACCGCCGTGGACATCGAAGCTCCGGGCAGCGACAACCTCACCGGCGCGGGTGTGCTCCTCGCCGACAAGGTGCTCGAGTACACCGGCGCCAGCCCGCAGCCGTACGTGCAGGCGAAGCAGCCCACCGTCACCGGGCCCGACGGCGGCAGCACGCTCGACCCGGGCGACACCGCGAAGGTGACGCTGCCGGTGACCAACACCGGCGACGGGATCGCTGTGTCCACGAGCGTCGTGCTCACCACGTCGACCCCGGGCGTCACGATCGCGCCCCGAGCCAAGTCCTACGGCACGATCAGCCCCGGCCAGACGGGTGTGAACGACTTCACCGTCACGGTCCCGGCGACCCAGGGCCTCGGCGTGCCGGTGGTGCTCTCGGCCAAAGTGACGTTCGCCGGCTCGTTCTCGCCGGTCACCAGCACGTTCGCGCTGCCGGTGGGCACGCCGTCGCCGGTCGTGCAGACCTTCTCCTACAGCGGCCCGCCGGTGGCGATCCCGGACAACTCGCAGCTCGGCGCTTCGGTGCCGCTGGTGGTGAGCGGCGTCGGGGCCGCGTCGAAGGTCTCGCTGTCGATCGACGGGTCGAGCTGCACGGCGGATGCGGGGTCGACCACGGTGGGCCTGGACCACACCTACGTCGCGGACCTGGTGGGCACGCTGACCTCGCCTTCGGGCGCCACGGCCACGTTGTTCGAGCGGGCCGGCAGCGGCGGCAACAACCTGTGCCAGGTCGTGTTCGACGACGGCGCCCCGGCGCTGCTGAGCACGGTCGGGTCGCAGTTCGCGCCGTTCTCCGGCACGTATGAGCCGATCGACCCGCAGACACCGCTCGCTGGCACCTCGGCGGACGGCACGTGGACGTTCAAGGCGGTCGACGTCGCGAACGGTGACAGCGGTTCGATCCGCAGCGTCTCGCTCCACGTGAACGGTTACGCATCGGCGGGCACGGCAGGCACGGCCGCCCTCGTCTACAAGACGGTGCACGCCGGTCCGGCGATCGCCTGAGGTCCCGGTACGGGGCCGGCGCGGTTTTCGCGGCGGCCCCGTACCGTCCGCCATGGCCGGTGCGCGGCAGGTCGCGGGTGGGGGACGGGAGGTCGAGGTCGTGCCCGGGCGGCTCGCGGGCTGGTTCGCGCGCTTGGCCGAACGCAACGAGGGCGTCCGCACGACCGAACTGGGGCCGGCCGAGGTCCGCGTCGCCGCCGGGAACGGCGCCACGGCCACCGCGACCGTCCCCTTCGGACCGCTCGCGGTCACCGGGTCCGCGCCGGGCTCGCCGTCGAACCGCTCGTGGCCCACGCGCTCGTCCCCCGGGTGATCGCGGTGCTGCTGGTGCGACTCGGCGGGCATTCCCTCGGCCTCGCCCGCGCCGGCGTCGTCGGTCCCTCGCGCACCGGCCGGCACCCCGTGCCGGGTCGCACGGCCGCGGGCGGGTGGTCGCAGCAGCGCTTCGGCCGCCGCCGCGGACGACGCCTTCGAGGTCCTCGTGCCCCACTTGTCCGAAGTGGACGCGGTGGTGCTCGGCGGTGACCGCCGCGCCCTCGACCGCCTCCGCGCCGACCACCGCCTCGACCCGCTGTTCGCCCGTGCCGAAGCCCGCGTGCTGGAGATCCCCGGCCCCCGCCGCACGGTGGTGGACGACGCGGCTCACCGCGCACTCGCGGTCCAGGTCGTGGTGCGCGAGGGGTGAAGCCGGCGTGAGCCCCGCCACGGGGCCGAAAACCGCTTCCGGCCGACCCGTACACTGGGCACCGTGGAGAGGGAGATCCTCAGGGAGTAGCTGCCGCACCGGGCGCTCGTGACCGATTCCTGCCGCAGGCGCGGGGATGGCGGGCGAGGCCGGTGCCCGATGCTGTCCACGTCCACCCCGATTCCGGGAGTTTCCTTGATCACGGCCACCGGCCTCGAGCTGCGCGCCGGCTCGCGCATCCTGCTCAACGGCGCCACCCTCCGCATCCAGCCCGGCGACCGCATCGGTCTCGTCGGCCGCAACGGCGCGGGCAAGACCACGTCGCTGAAGGTCCTCGCGGGTGAGGGCGAACCGCACGCCGGCGACGTGCGCCGCAGCGGTGAGCTCGGTTACCTCCCACAGGACCCGCGCGAAGGCGACCTGTCCGTCACGGCCAAGGACCGCGTGCTGTCCGCGCGCGGCCTCGACACGCTGCTGCGCGACATGGAGAAGGCGCAGGCGGCGATGTCCGAGCTCGTCGACGAACGCCAGCGCGACAAGGCCGTGAACCGCTACAGCCGGCTCGAGGAGCGGTTCGCGTCGCTCGGCGGGTACGCCGCGGAAAGCGAAGCCGCGCGCATCTGCTCGAACCTCGGGCTGCCCGACCGCGTGCTCGCGCAGACCCTCAACACGCTCTCGGGCGGGCAGCGCCGTCGCGTGGAGCTGGCGCGCATCCTGTTCGCGGCCGCGGAAGCGGGCGCCGGCGGCAAGTCGGAGACGATCCTGCTGCTGGACGAGCCCACCAACCACCTCGACGCCGACTCGATCACCTGGCTGCGGAGTTTCCTCAAGCAGCACGACGGCGGGCTCGTGGTGATCAGCCACGATGTGGAGCTGCTCGCCGACGTCGTGAACAAGGTCTGGTTCCTCGACGCCACGCGCGGCGAGCTCGACGCCTACAACATGGGCTGGCAGCGCTACCTCGACGCGCGGGCCACCGACGAGAAGCGCCGCCGCCGCGAACGCGCGAACGCCGAGAAGAAGGCGTCCGCGCTGCAGCAGCAGGCCGCGAAACTCGGCGCGAAGGCGACGAAGGCCGTCGCGGCGAAGAACATGGCCCGCCGGGCTGAGCAGATGCTCTCGGCGCTCGACGAGACGCGCCAGGCCGACAAGGTCGCGCGCATCAAGTTCCCCGACCCCGCGCCGTGCGGGCGCACCCCGCTCACCGCGGAGGGGCTGTCGAAGTCCTACGGCTCGCTCGAGATCTTCACCGGCGTCGACCTCGCCATCGACCGCGGCTCGAAGGTCGTGGTGCTCGGCCTGAACGGTGCCGGAAAGACGACCTTGCTCCGGTTGCTCGGCGGAATGGAAACTCCGGATACCGGCTCCGTTGAACCAGGTCACGGGTTGCGCCTGGGTTATTACGCACAGGAACACGAAACTCTCGACCACGACGCGACGGTGTGGGAAAACATCCGGCACCTCGCCCCGGACACGGGTGCCCAGGAGCTGCGCAACCTCCTCGGCTCGTTCCTGTTCACCGGTGAGCAGCTCGACCAGCCGGCCGGCACGCTCTCCGGCGGTGAAAAAACCCGGCTGGCGCTGGCCGGGCTGGTCTCCAGCGCGGCGAACGTGCTGCTCCTGGACGAGCCCACGAACAACTTGGACCCAGCCAGCCGTGAACAGGTCCTGGACGCGTTGCGCAGCTTCGCCGGGGCCGTCGTGCTCGTCACGCACGACCCGGGCGCGGTCGAGGCGCTGGAGCCCGAGCGCGTGATCCTGCTGCCCGACGGCACCGAGGATCATTGGTCCGAAGATTATCTGGAACTTGTCCAGCTGGCGTGATCAGATGCGTCCATTTGGGTGCTTGCCCCGGCGCGCGGAGCACTTGAATGGCCCAATGTGATCGCAGTTTCGGTTGTTTTACGTCTGTCGTCTGGCATTCCGGCGCTCAGTGTTCGATCATTGCCCCGGCAGGGGCCGTTAAGTGGCCCAGAACTCCACTCGGCGGGAAGGCGATCGACGTGGCTGATCTCAAGAAAGGCGCGCGGATCACCGGCAACACGCGCGACAAGCTGGCCGCTGACCTGAAGAAGAAATACGAGAAGGGCTCGAGCATCCGGGCCCTTGCTGAGTCCACCGGACGTTCCTACGGGTTCGTCCACCGGGTTCTCTCGGAGTCCGGGGTCCAGCTGCGGGGGCGCGGCGGGGCCACGCGGGTCAAGAAGAAGTAGCAGCACCAGGGCGACTGCGCGGGGGGCGCAGTCCCTGTTCGGCCGCTCGGAAAGCCAGCACTCCTCCGAGCAGCACCAAGGGATAAACCAGGTAGCCGTAGCGGGTTGCCGGGGTGAGCAGGACCAACGCGCCGAGTCCGACGACGATCCGCAAGAGCGCGGCGGATCCCGTCGCGGGGGGCCGGCGCACCAGCCACACCAGCATCGCGACCGCCGCGGCCGCCACCAGGACGAGTGAGATCACGCGGCCCGCTGAGCCGGTTTCCGCGATCAGGTGGCCCGGAAGCGGGCTAGCCGCGGGGGAGCGCACCACGCCCATCCCGAGCGGGAACCGGATCACGTGCTCCACGAACGCGTCCGGCGCGACCAGGTACACCGGCAGGTGCAGCACCACGGTCGCGGTGACCAAAGTGGTCACGAACCACGCAAGTGCCCTGCGGTCACGGGGTTTTTCACCGTGCCCGGCGTCGGCCTGCCCGGCTTGCGCGCGCCGGCGGCAGAGCACGAACACCGCGAGCACCGCCGCGGCCGGCGCGACGATCAGCTTCGCGCTGATCACCAGCGCCAATACGAAACCGGCCCAGCCCGCGCGGCCGATCGCAGCGAGTGTGCAAGCGAGCACGAGCAGTCCCACAATGGCGAGATCGGGTCCGGCGACGGCCCACGTCAATGCGGTGAGTGGGCACGCGATTGCCAATTGTGCCGAAAGAACCGGAATTCGCGGCCATTTCAGCATTCGTAGCGAAGCGATCACACAGAGAGACGCACAAAGCGCGAACATCCACCGCGCGTCGGTGAGCGCATTGGTTAACGGCGTTCCGCCGAACAACGCGCGCGGAAGGCCGAACACCGTCATCACGGGTCCGTACGGCGTGTAATCGTTCACTTCCGGTGCGCGCCCGAGAGCGTTCACGTCGATGTAGGGCGTGCCGTGCTGAAGCAGCAAACCGGCACTGCGCTCGATCACCCACACCTCGGGTTGCGCGGCCCACGAAAACGGGGTGACGAGCCAGTCGACGCCGGTCAGCCGGCGAATCACGAGCACGACGAGCGGGACGATCATCGCCAACAACCCGATCACCGCGATGCCCCACCACCGCGAGCCGAGCGGCCCGCGCGGGGCGCGCCCGAGCCGGGCCGACACGAGCAGCCACCCGCTGTGGGCGGCGGCGAACCCGTAGCCGGCCGCGGCGAAGGTGCCCCAGATGCGGTAGCCGTAGAACTCGGACACCAAGGCGCTGATCAGCGCGAAGGCGAAGCAGCCCAGGTAGAAGACGACGTCCCAGGTGAGCACGAGGCTCACGCGGCCGGTGGTGGGTCGGGCGGGGGCCATCAGCACTTGCCCGGTGTCCTTCGCACGTCCTGCTCCCTCGTCACCCGGCACTTCCCGTCGGGTCAGGCTACCGAGCGCGCCGCGCCCGGCCCGAGCCAGTGGTCCTACGCTGTCTGCGCTCCGCCGGTGGACCGTGTTCACGGTTGGTGAACGCGGCGGGGAAGAACTCCGGGCAAACCGGCGTTGTGCAGGTCATATCATGACAAAAGCTTGAGTAATATAGAGGTTTTCTGACCGGGGGAGGCTCCACATGGACAACACGTGGGCGTTGCTCGGCTCCGCGATGCGCGGGGCCGACACGCCGAGGGCGCTCACGCGCGGCACCGTGAAGCGGGTCGGGCGGTTCGCCCGTCCGCACTGGGTGCGGCTGCTGGTCTTCCTGGTGCTCACGGTGGTGTCCGCCGTGCTCGCGGTGACGACGCCGGTGCTCGCGGGGAAGGTCGTCGACGCGATCGTCGGCGGCCACGACCTGTCGTTCGTGATCTGGCTGGCCGTGGTGATCGCCGTGCTCGCCATCCTCGACGCCGGGCTCGGGCTGGCCGAGCGGTGGCAGTCGGCGCGCATCGGGGAGGGGATCATCCTCGACCTGCGCGTCGCCGTGTTCGAGCACGTGCAGAAACTGCCCATCGCGTTCTTCACGCGCACGCGCACCGGCGCGCTCGTCAGCCGGCTCAACAACGACGTGATCGGGGCGCAGCGCACGTTCACCGCGACGTTGTCGGGCCTGGTCACGAACGTGATCCAGCTGGCGCTCTCGCTGGTGGTCATGGTGACGCTGTCGTGGCAGGTCACCGTGGTCGCGCTGGTGCTGCTGCCGATCTTCGTGCTGCCGGCACGCCGGTTGGGTCGCCGCATGGCGGGGCTGCAGCGGGAGGCGGCGCAGCTCAACGCCGGGATGACCACGCAGATGACCGAGCGGTTCTCCGCACCCGGCGCCACGCTCGTGAAGCTGTTCGGCCGCCCGCGCCAGGAGGTCGACGAGTTCGGCCGGCGCGCCGGGCGGGTGCGCGACATCGGGGTGCGCACGGCGATGCTCACGCGCTGGTTCATGACGAGCCTGACGCTCGTGTCGGCGCTGGCGCAGGCGCTGGTCTACGGCCTCGGCGGGTACCTGGCCTTCACCGGGCAGATCGCGCCGGGCACCGTCGTCGCGCTGGCTCTGCTGCTGACCCGGCTGTACACGCCGCTGACGGCGCTGGCCAACGTCCGCGTGGATGTGATGACCGCGCTCGTGTCGTTCGAGCGGGTCTTCGAGGTGCTGGACCTCGAGCCGATGATCAAGGAGTCCGCTGCCCCGAAGGCGCTGCCGCCGGGCGGGGTTTCGGTGGAGTTCGAGGGCGTGCGCTTCGGCTACCCCGCGGCCGACCGGTTCTCGCTCGCGTCGCTGGAGGACGTGGCCACTTTGGACAGCCGCGGTGGGGAAGAGGTGCTGCACGGCATCAGCTTCCGCGCCGAGCCGGGCCAGATGGTCGCGCTGGTCGGGTCGTCCGGCGCCGGGAAGTCGACGATCGCATCGCTGCTGCCGCGCCTGTACGACGTGGACGGCGGTGCGGTGAAGCTGTCCGAGGTGGACGTGCGGGACCTGGACTTCGCGACGTTGCGCGCCACCGTCGGCGTCGTGACGCAGGACGGGCACCTCTTCCACGACACGATCCGCGCCAACCTGGCCTACGCCCGCCCCGGCGTGACCGACGACGAGATCTGGGCCGCCCTCGCCCAGGCCCGGCTCGCGCCGCTCGTGCGGTCCCTGCCGGACGGTCTCGACACCACCGTCGGCGAACGCGGCTACCGCCTCTCGGGCGGCGAGCGCCAGCGCCTGACGATCGCGCGCCTCCTGCTGGCCCAGCCGAGGGTCGTCGTGCTCGACGAAGCCACCGCCCACCTGGACTCCGAATCGGAAGCCGCTGTCGGCGAGGCCCTCACCGGCGCGCTGCAGGGCCGCACGGCTCTGGTCATCGCCCACCGCCTCTCGACGGTCCGTGCGGCCGACCTGATCCTCGTCGTCGAACACGGCCACATCGTCGAACGCGGCACCCACGAGGAACTCCTCGCCCGCGGCGGCCGGTACGCCGAACTGCACCACACGCAGTTCGACGAAGACGAAGACGAAGAGGAGCCGGTGGTCGCCTGACGCTCCGCCCGGCGCGCCGCCTCGGCCCGCCGGGTCCGGATCGGCCCTGCCCGCCCGCACGTCCACCACGACCTCGCCGCGGCGCACCACGGCGAGCGCCGTGCCCCGGTTCGCCGCGGTCGGAGATGTTCTCGACGAACGCGCATTGCCCGCCCTCGAAGCCGGGCTCGCGCGTGCCCTGCAGGGTCACCGCGGTCTCGTCGTCCACGTCCGCCTCCACTCGCACCGGCTGGTCGGTATGAGCGGAGGCCCAAACGCGGATCCGGCCCGGCAAGACCTGCCGGGCCGGATCCTTTTTCGCCGGAAGGGCCGCGAGCCGCTACCGCAGGGCCGGCACGCGCGGGCCGTACTTGGCGAGCAGCGCCGCGTTGGCCTCGTCGCCACCCACCACATTGGAGCTGCGCCACAGTGGGACGTCGATTCCCTCCGCGGTGCCGCGGTCGAGGACCTCCGCCAGGACCAGGTTCCACAGGAACGCGTTGACCACAGTGGACAGTGGTGCGGTGCGCGGCGCGCCGGCCGGGTGGCTCGCGTCGCCGGGGATGACGAGCGAGTCGAGCACCACGGTGCCCTCCTCGACGAGGGTGGTGTCCGAGCGGCGCGGCGCCGCGGCCACGGACGCGCGCGACGTCACGGCGATCACCGAGGCACCCCGCCGCCGGGCCCCGGCAGCCAGCTCCACGGGGTAGGGGTTCACCCCGGAGGTCGAGAAGACCACGAGCACGTCGTCCGGACCGGGCGCGCGCTCGGCCAGCACCTCTTCGGCCAGCCCGCTGCGGCGCTCGGTCCTCGTGCTCTGCTGCGCGCCGTGCAGCGGCAGCAGTTCCGGGTGGTACAGCGGGTAAACGCACGCGAGCCCGCCGGCGCGGTAGAACGTCTCGGCGACCGCGGCGAGCGAGTGCCCGGCACCGGCGGTGAACACGAGCGCGTCGGACCGGATCACCCCCAGGACGAGGTCCGCCGCCGCCGTCAGCTGCTCGGCGTTGGCCCGCTGCGCCGCCGCGAGCTTCTCCGAGGTGCTCTTCAAGATTTCCGTGGCGCTCACCACACCTGCCCTTCGTCGCGGGTCCGCGCGCCGAATGTATCGCGTGGCCACGCTTCGTGGTGGATTAGCGTGGGCGCTGATCTTTTCTCGGGCCCCGGTGACTGGGAGGCGGCAGGTGGACGGACAACCCGTCGTGTCGGTGCGGCGCGCGAGCGGCCCGGCCCGGGCCGTGGCGCTGGTGCTGCACGGTGGCGCGGAGCACGGCCTGGCGCGCGTGGGCCCGTGGCGGCTCGCGTACTTGCGCATGGTGCCGCTCGCGAAGGCCCTGCACCGCGCGGGCCGCGCCGCCGGCCTCGAGGTGCGCCTGGTGCGCAACCGCCGCTACGGCTGGAACGCGCCCGCCGAGGACCCCGTGGACGACGCCCGCTGGGCGCTGGAACGTATCCGCGCCGAACACCCGGGGCTGCCGGTCGTGCTCATCGGGCACTCGATGGGCGGGCGCGTGGTGCTGCGCGTCGCCGACGACCCCGCCGTGGTCGGCGTGTGCGCCCTCGCGCCGTGGACGCCGCCTGGGGAGCCCGCCGACGCTGTGGCGGGCCGGTCCGTGGTCCTGCTGCACGGCACCCGGGACCGCATCACGTCCCCGCGCGACTCGCACGCCTTCGCCGAACGCGCTCGGGCGCTGGCCAAGCGCCTCGCCCGGTTCGAGGTCGTCGGTGAAGGCCACGCGATGATCAGGCGCCCGGCGGTCTGGACCAGGTTGATGTGTGCTTTCACACTGGAAGCGATCGACGCGGGCGAAACCGACGAGACTCTCCGCCAGGCGTGGAACCGGCCCGCGGACGAGCGCTTGCGCCTGCCCGTGTGACCGGATCCGGTGCACGTGAGCAGCGCGTCCGGCGGGTGCCGGGAATACCATCAGACGTGGGCCTGAAGAGCCCATCCGGAGGGAGTGTCTTGTCCACATCGAGTGTTGACCGAGCGGCGGGACCCGTCTCGCAGCCGGTGCCCGACGAATCCCGGTGGCCGGGCCTGGCCACGCCGCCGCACTCGCCGCTGCGCGCGCGGGCCGCGGAAGCGCTCTTCCGCCGCGCCGTGAAGACGCTCGACCTCCGTGTCACGTTCCCCGACGGCACCACGCTGGGAGCCGGCGGGCCGGAGTCACCGGAGATGCGGATCCACCGGCCCGCCGCGTTCTTCCACCGCCTCGGCGCCGACGCGAAGATCGGCTTCGGCGAGTCGTACATGGTGGGGGACTGGACCGCCGACGACCTCGCGGGCGTGCTCACGCCCTTCGCCGAGAAGCTGGCCACGATCGTGCCGCCGTTCCTGCAACGGTTCCGCCGGCTCGCCGAGCGAACACAGCCGGCGCACGAGGAGAACACGATCGAAGGCTCGCGGTCGAACATCCACCGCCACTACGACCTGTCCAACGATCTGTTCAGCGCTTTCCTGGACGAGTCGATGATGTACTCCTCGGCGCTGTTCGGCCCGGCCGACACCCTGACCCAGGCGCAGCACCGCAAGCTCGACAGTGTGCTCGACTACGCCGGTGTGCGCGAGGGCAGCCAGGTGCTCGAGATCGGCACCGGCTGGGGCGAGCTGTCGATCCGCGCGGCTTCGCGCGGCGCGAAGGTGACGTCGCTGACCATCTCGCAGGAGCAGAAGGTGCTGGCCGACGCGCGGATCGCCGAAGCGGGCCTGTCCGACCGCATCGACGTGCAGCTGTGCGACTACCGCAACGCGACCGGCGAGTACGACTCCGTGGTGAGCGTCGAGATGATCGAGGCCGTCGGCCAGTCGTACTGGCCCACGTTCTTCGCCGCGATCGGCAAGCG
This sequence comes from Amycolatopsis sp. FDAARGOS 1241, assembly GCF_016889705.1. Lineage (NCBI taxonomy): Bacteria > Bacillati > Actinomycetota > Actinomycetes > Pseudonocardiales > Pseudonocardiaceae > Amycolatopsis > Amycolatopsis sp. FDAARGOS 1241. Next base: position 6,302,302 of record NZ_CP069526.1, on the reverse strand, counting down.
GCTGCGCCCCGGCGGACGGTTCGGCCTGCAGGCGATCACGATGGACCACGACCGGATGGCGGCGGCGGCCCGGTCGTACACCTGGATCCACAAGTACATCTTCCCGGGCGGCATCATCCCTTCGGTCCAGGCCATCGAGGACGGGATGCGCGACAACACGCGCCTCAAGCTCGCCGGGATGCGCGAGTTCGGCCAGGACTACGCCCGCACGCTGAAGCTGTGGCGCGAGCGGTTCCAGGCCCGGTGGGAGGACATCCGCGGCTTCGGTTTCGACGACGTGTTCCGCCGGATGTGGGAGTTCTACCTCGCCTACTCGGAGGCCGGGTTCCGCTCCGGGCACCTCAAGGTGCACCAGTTCGGGTTCGCCGACCCGGGCTGACCAGGCCGTTCCCCCGCCGGATGAACCCGCCCAGGGTGCCGCACGTCCAAGGTAGGAGGGCGTGCGGTTCACTGGGCCGCACCAAATCGCCGGATTCGGGGAACGGGTGATCGACCGATGACGTACGGAGGCGACGACGGCAGGCGGCGGAGGCCGCCCCGGCCACCGCAGCCCGCCGCACGCCCGCGCCAGCACCAGCGTGCGCAGATGATGCCGCTGCCGGGTACGAGCAGCAGCCCCTACGACGACGCACGCACGAGACCGATGCGCGGTGAGGCCCCCGTGCCTCCGCCTGCACCACCGCGGCAGGCGCCACCCCGCGATGTCCCGCCGCCGGGCCCGGCCCCGCGCCGGCGCCGCCGGTGGAGCGTCGGCAAGGTCCTGATGACGCTGATCCTGATCTTCGTGCTGTTCCTGGGCGGGATCTGGGCCTACCTGGAGTTCTCCATCAAGCGCGTCGACGCGCTGAGCGATTACGACGGCCGTCCCGCGGCCGCCTCGGGAACCAACTGGCTGATCGTCGGCTCCGACAGCCGCGACGGGCTGTCGGCCGAGGACGAGGAACGGCTCGCGACGGGCGACGTCGCGGCGGCCGGCGGCGGGCAGCGCACCGACACGATCATGGTCGCGCACCTCCCGGACAACGACACCAAGCCGACGCTGCTGAGCCTGCCCCGCGACTCGGAGGTGAAGATCCCGGGCCACGGCACGAGCAAGATCAACGCCGCGTTCTCGATCGGCGGGCCGTCGCTTTTGGTCAAGACCGTCGAAGGGGCCACCGGCCTGCACATCGACCACTACGCAGAGATCGGGTTCGGCGGGTTCGCCAACGTCGTCGACGCGATCGGCGGGGTCGACATGTGCGTCGACAAGGACATGAACGACACCATGACCGGCATCGACATCAAGGCCGGTTGCCAGAAGCTCGACGGGCGCGACGCGCTCGGGTTCGTCCGCATGCGCCACAGCAGCGCGACGCCGCGGTCGGACCTGGACCGGGTGGCGAACCAGCGGAAGTTCATCGGGGCGCTCGTCAGCCAGGTCGCGAGCCCCGGCACGCTGCTGAACCCGTTCGACTTCTTCCCGTTGCTGTCGGCGGCACCCGACGCGCTGACGATGGACACGGGTGACCACGTGCACAACCTCGCCGGGCTGGCGATCGCGATGCGCGGCATCTCCTCCGACGGCGTGCTCACCGGCACGGTCCCGGTCACCAGCGGCTCGGCCGAGCACTGGGACAAGGCCAAGTCGGCGGCGCTGTTCGACGCGCTGAAGAACGACACCACGGTGGATCCGGCGGACGTCGTCAAGTGAGCGGGTAGTACCGGCCACCGGGGCCTGCCGCGAAAACGGCGGGCCCCGGCGCCGTCCCGGGTGTCACGATGGGTGCATGGACACCCTCACGGACGGCGTGGTGACGCTGGAGCGCTGGCGTCCCGAAGACCTCGACCTGCTCGTGGCCACGGTCGCGGCGTCCCTGGAGCACGTCGGCGCGTGGCTGATCTGGGCGACGAACGGCTACGGCCCCGCCGAGGGCGAGGAGTTCCTCACCGGCGCCGCCGAGCGGTGGGCGTCGGGAGAGGGCTACGAGTACGCCATCCGCACCGCCGACCGGACCCTCGCGGGCGGCTGCGGCCTCATGCGCCGCGGCGACGGCCGGGAGATCGGCTACTGGCTCGCGAAGTCCTACACCGGTCACGGCTACGCGACCCGCGCCGCGTCCCTGCTGCTCGGGCAAGCCTGGCGCATGGGCACCCCGCACGTCACGATCCTGCACGACGAGCTCAACACGCGCAGTGGCGCCATCCCCCAGCGGCTCGGGTTCACGTTGCACCACAAGGAAGCCGCGGCCGACGCCCTCGCACCGGCCTGCTCGGGCAACGACTGGGTGTGGCGGCTGGAGCGGCCGGCCTGAGCGGCGTCAGGCGGCGTTCTCGCGCTCCCGCAACACCTTCAGCGCCCGGTCGGCGTGCGCTGTGAAGTTCAGCTCGCTCTTGATCACCGCCAGCACGCGCCGGTCGGTGCCGATGACGAACGTGGTGCGCTTGGTGTGCAACGGGATGAACCTGCGCCACACGCCGAACTGCTTCGCGACCACACCGTCCACATCGGACAGCAGGGGGTAGTCGAAGCCGTGGGTCTCGGCGAACAGGCGCTGCTTGACGATCTCGTCCGGGCTGATGCCGACACGGTGGGCGCCCACCTCGGCGAACTCGGCGGCCAGGTCGCGAAAGTGGCAGCTCTCGGCGGTGCAGCCGCTCGTCATCGCGGCCGGGTAGAAGAAGAGCACGACCGGTCCGGAGGCCAGGAAGCCGGACAGGGTGCGCTCGACGCCCTGGTCGTCGGGGAGGGTGAAATCGGGGGCGAGGTCGCCGGTGTCCATCGGGTCCCTTTCGGTCGGCGGAGGCGGTCGGGACGATCCTCCCCGGTCTCCGGCACCGCCGCGCAACCGGCGGGGTCACCGCGCGTGGCGCTCGATCATTTCGTCCACTTCGTCGCCCGTGGCCGAATCCGCGACGAACGAACCGCGCGCGGCGAGCACACCCAGCTCCCGCAGCCGGGCGGCGTGCTCGGCGCTGCGCACGCCCTCCGCGCCGATGCGCAGCTTGAGCTCCTTGCCGCGCTCGACGAGCTGGCGAACGTGCCGCATGTCGGCTTCGGCGGCGCCGTCGGCGAGCGCGTCGATGACCGGGCCGCTGAGGATCACGTGCCGCACGGGCAGGCTGTAGCGGGGGATGAGCTCCAGGTCCGCCGAGCCGGAGATCGTGAGCACGAGCTGGGCGCCGAGGTCCGCGAGCACCGTGAACGAGTCGAGCACTTCGCCTTCGTCGGTGAACATCGACTGGCGGTCGGTGCACAGCCGCAGCGCGCGGGCCGGCAGGTCGTGGCGGTCGAGCTGTTCCTTGACCAGCATGACCAGGTCCTCGTCGGTCGCGAGGCGCTTCGGCAGCCGGATGCAGACGTCGGGTGCGGCGTCGCCGTAGCGCGAGCGCCAGCGCGCCGTCGCGGCCAGTGACTCGGCGAGCAGCCACTTGCCGAGCGGGACGGTCATGCCCGTGGTCCGCGCGAGCGGGTAGAACTCGTCGGAGTCCAGCTCGCCCCTCTCCGGGTGGTTCCAGCGCAGGCCGGCGTTCACGGCCGCGATCTCGTCGGGCTTCGCGAGCTTCACCGTCGGCTGGTAGATCAGGGAGAACTCACCGTTCTCCAGCGCACCCGCGATCACGGCGCCGAGCTGGTAGCGGCTGCGGTCCCGCGCGTCCCGGGCGGGGTCGAACAGCATCCACTGCGCCTTGCCCTGCTCCTTGGCCCGGTGCAGCGCGAGCTCCGCGGCCCGCAAGAGCTCGACGTGACCGCCGCCGGGGCACGCGCCCACGACGATGCCGGCGCTCGCGCTGACCCCGATGCCGTGCCCTCCGAGGTAGATCGGCTCGTTCAGGTCTTCCAGCGCGCGGTCGACGAGCGCGACCACCTTGCTGCGCGTGAGGTCTTCGCCGCGCAGCAGCACGGCGAACCCGTCGCCGGACAGCCGGGCCACGTACCCGTCGTGGTGCCCGGTGAACACGGCCGCGAGCTTGTTCGCGATCTCCTTGAGCACCTGGTCGCCGACGCCGGCACCCAGCCCGTCGTTGATCACCTTGAAGCCGTCGATGTCGAGGTACACCAACGCGATCTCGGCGGGGTCGGGCACGCCGAACGCGGCCTCGAGGCGCGTGGTGAACGCCGACGTGTTGGGCAGGCCCGTGAGCGGGTCGTGGAGGTTCTGGTGAAGCAGCCGCTCACCGAGCAGGTGCAGGTCGTCGGCGTCCGCGGCCATGAGTACGGGGAACTGCGTGCCGGGCCGGTCGCCGGGCAGCCACGCGAGCGTGACGTTGGTGGTGAGGCCGCCGTCCTCGCTGTGGTCGAGGTGCACACCGCGTTCGGTGTGCCGGTCGCCGCCCGTGAGGCTCATGCGCTCGAGGCTCTCGCGCAGCCGCGTGGCGTCGTGGCCGCTGGCCGCCAGGTCGGCGAGGTGCCGGCCCTTCAACCGCTCCTGGGTGGAGCCGAGTAGCTTGGCCAGCGCGGCGTTGACCTCGACGATCTCGCCGGAGGTGTCGGCGAGCGCGATCCCGATCGGCGCGGCGGAGAAGAGCGTGGTGAAGCGCAGCAGCGCGCCCTCGTGGGCCGGGGTCGCCGTGTCCACGACCTCGTGGGCGAATTCGAGCAGGAGCCGCTCCAGTTCCGCAGGGGGAAGCGTTACTCCTTTCGTGTCGGTCAGCGTCGCCGCGAACTTGCGCGCGACGTCGACCAACCCTGGCGCGGCACCAGGCTCAGGCACACTCCACCTCTTCATGCGCGGACAAAGGCCAGCTCAGACCCGGTGTGTCGATCCACAGACCCACACTAGGTATGAGTTGGCCGTGAGTGATGCCACGGCACCACGCGCGAATCGGGGTGTCTACCGGCTGAACGAGTGATGACACCAACACAAATGGTGACGGGATGTCACCTTGAGTGCTCGATCGTGTTTTTCCGGTTCGTCCCGGCTTCTGCCCCCGGTTCGCCGCCTCCCACAGCGTCCGTCAACAATATTCGAGACGCACCGGCAGTCCGTCGGCGGGGACCGGAAGGGACACGTAGTCCCAGCGTGCGGTGTAGTTTTCGGGCACGGACCAGCGGAAAGTCCGCAGCATCTCGTGCATGAGCGCCTTCACCTCGAGCGAGCCGAAGTGCAGGCCGATGCACTTGTGCGCGCCGCCGCCGAAGGGCATCCACGCGAACCGGTGCGACTTGTCCTCGCGCCGTGGCTCCGCGAAGCGCTCGGGGTCGAAGCGCAGCGGGTCGGTCCAGCACTCCGGAGTGAAGTGGTTCAGCGTCGGGGACACCCCGAGCAGCGTGCCCGCCGGCAGGTAGCGCCCGAGCACCTCGGTGTCCTTGGTCGTCTTGCGGGCCAGCGACGGCACCGGCGCCCGCAGCCGCAGCGACTCCTTCATCACGAGGTCGAGCGTCTCGAGGCTTTCGAGCGCCTCGATGTCCGGCACGTCGTCGCCGAGGGCGAGTGACTCCGCGCGGGCGCGCTCCTGCCACTCCGGGTGCTTGGCCAGGTAGTAGGCCATCGCACTGCTGGTGATGGTCGTGGTGTCGTGCGCGGCCATCATCAGGAAGATCATGTGGTTGACGATGTCGGCGTCGGTGAACCGGTCACCGTCCTCGTCGGTGGCGGTGCACAGCGCCGCGAACAGGTCGTCGCCGCCCGCGCGCCGCTTCTCCGGCAGGGTTTCGCCGAAGTAGCGCTCCAGCAGCCGCCGCCCGCGCAGGCCGGCGGACCAGCGCCCGCCCGGCACCGGGTGGCGCACGATCGCCGTGCCCGCGCGGACAGTACTGACGAACGCGCGGTTGATCCGCATCGCGTCGCCGGGGGAGCGCATGTCCATGAACACGCCCGTGGCGACGTCGAGTGTCAGCTGCTTGAGCGCCCAGTACAGGCGCGGCCGTGTGCCGCCGGGCCACGCCTCGATGCCCGCGCGCAGGGCCGGGCCCATCTGCCCGACGTACCCGACGAGCCGTTCGCGCGTGAACGCGCTCTGCATGATCCGCCGGTGCAGGTGGTGCTCGCCGAAGTCGAGCAGCATGAGGCCGCGGTCGAAGAACTTCTCGATGAAGAATTTCCAGCCCTCTTGCGAGAAGGCCTTGTCCTTGTTGACGAGCGCGATCTGCGTCGCCTCGGGACCGGACAGCGACACGATCCGCCGGCCGAACCCGCCCATCCACGAGACGGGGCCGTACTTCTCGTAGCGGCGGAGGCTGAAGTCCAGGCCGAAGCGCATCATCTCCAGCGCGTGCCCGACCACGGGCGGGCCGTCGTCGCCGAGCACGGGCTTGAGGCCGCTCCCGGCGGGCGGTGGCGCGAGCTCCTTGACGGGGTAGGTCGCCGACTGCCACCGGCGGTCCACGGTGCGGGGCAACGGCATCGACGTCAGTGGGGGCACGCGCTCGCGCAAGCTCTCGGCGACCTTGCCGACCTTCGTTACCGCGCTCGTCATGGCGACCCACCTTCGCTGGCGGAAACCGGTGCAGCTCCCACCGTGCCTCCTTGTTGACCGATTGACAATACCCGCGGCTCGATCCATCCGGGTGATCCTCGGCGCGGTCCGAGGCTCCAGGGATCGGGGCTACGGGGTCTGCTCGGTCGGTGCACGCGAGGACGGGCCGCTCGCGGTGTGTACGTCCGCCCAGGCGGCTGTTCGCCCGCGCGGGCGGGTGCCTCTTCGGCAAACTGCGACGGTGCGGATCAAGCACCAGGTCGTCGCCCTGACGCAGCCGATCTCGCTGCCGGGAGCCGCTTCTGGGCGGGGTCCCCAGCGGTGAGGTGGAGGAGGACACCGATGGGCGCCTGGTCGTGGTGGACGGGGCCCCGCGGATCGGCGTGCAGCTCGAGCCTGACCATGCGCAGCCCGAATGGCCGGATGGTCCAGGCAACAGGTGCACCTCGCCCTGTGGGTCGAGGACTTCGCCGAAGCACACGAGCGGGTCGCGGCTCTCGGCGCCTAGGTGCTGAAAGCGGCCGCCGGCAGCACCTCCGAGGATGATTTCCCGGTCTGCGCCGACCCGGCCGGCCATCCCTTCTGCCTGTGCTGGCTGGTCGCCGAGCAGGGCGCCTGATCCGGACAACGCTTTCGCCAGGCCGGCCGTGGGTGCCGCTCCGGCACGCACCACGTCAGAGGCGCGCTTCGGTCCGATGGGGCGCTGCGCTTCGCTGGTGCCTGGCGGAGCACAGCGGGAACGAGCTCGGCCGCGCCCTGGCGAACCAGTGGCGTGGCCGAGCGCCGTGCGTACCCCGGGGTCCGGGCGCCGCGGTTGATCAATCCCAGTCGAGGGCACCGCCGGACTGGTACTCGATCACGCGGGTCTCGAAGAAGTTCTTCTCCTTCTTCAGGTCCATCGCCTCGGACATCCACGGGAACGGGTTCTCCGTCTCCCCGAAGATCGGCGCGAGGCCGATCTGCTGGGCACGCCGGTCGGTGATGAAGTGCATGTACTGCTCGCACAGCTGGGCCGAGAGGCCGAGCATGCCGCGCGGCATGGTGTCGCGCGCGTACGCGACCTCGAGCTCGCACGCCTCCTGCAGCATCCCGCGCACCTCGGCCTGGAACGCTTCGGTCCACAGGTGCGGGTTCTCGATCTTGATCTGGTTGATGCAGTCGATGCCGAAGTTCAGGTGGATCGATTCGTCGCGCAGGATGTACTGGTACTGCTCGGCGATGCCGACCATCTTGTTGCGCCGCCCGAGCGACAGGATCTGCGCGAAGCCGGTGTAGAACCACATGCCCTCGAAGATCACGTAGAACGCCACGAGGTCGCGCAGGAACGCCTGGTCGGCCTCCGGTGTGCCCGTCTCGAAGTCCGGGTTCTCGAGGTTCTGCGTGTACTTCAGCGCCCACGCGTCCTTGTCCGAAATGGACGGTACCTCGCGGTACATGTTGAACAGCTCGCCCTCGACCAGGCCGAGGCTTTCGCAGATGTACTGGAAGGTGTGCGTGTGCACGGCTTCCTCGAACGCCTGGCGCAGCAGGTACTGGCGGCACTCGGGGTTGGTGATCTGGCGGTACACGGCGAGCACGATGTTGTTGGCCACGAGCGACTCCGCCGTGGCGAAGAAGCCCAGGTTGCGCTTGAGCATCTGGCGCTCGTCTTCGGTCAGCCCGTCGGGCGACTTCCACAGCGCGATGTCGGCCTGCATGGCGACCTCGGTCGGCATCCAGTGGTTGTTGCACGCCGCGAGGTACTTGTCCCACGCCCAGCGGTACTTCATGGGCAGCAGCTGGTTCACATCGGCGCGCGCGTTGATCATGCGCTTGTCGTCGACGTTGATCCGGGCCGCGCCGACCTCGATCTCGCCGAGGCCGGTGGCCGTGGTCTCCACGTTGGTCATCAGAAATGGCTCCAAGGAAAGGCCGCGGGTGGCGGTGCCCGTGAGCACCGCCACCCGCGAGGGGTCACTGGCAGGCTTCGCAGTCCGGGTCGTCGATGCGGCAGGCCGCGCCCTCGGTGGCGACGAAGTCGACGTCCTCGACCTTCGGCAGCTCCTGGGGCTCCGGCTTCGCGGCCGGCGGGGTCGCGGGGACCGCAGCGGACGGCGAGGGCGAGGCAGCCGGGACTGCCGCAGCCGGGCTCGCCGGGACAGCCGCCGACGGAGACGGTGAGGGCGACGGCGAAGGCGAAGCAGCCGACGGCGACGCAGCCGGGGCTGCCGCGGCCGGAGCGGCGGACACCGCGTTGAGCTTGCCGTCCGTGCCGCGCAGGGTGCTCTTCTCCACGTGCGTCGCGGACTGCGCCCGCAGATAGTACGTGGTCTTGAGGCCCTTGTGCCACGCGTAGCGGTACAGGTTGTCGAGCTTGCGCCCGCTCGGCGCCGCGATGTACAGGTTCAGCGACTGCGCCTGGTCGATCCACTTCTGGCGCCGCGAACCGGCGTCCACCAGCCACTTCGACTCGATCTCGAACGCGGTGGCGTACAGCGCCTTCAGGTCGTCCGGCACGCGGTCGATCTGGCCGAGGCTGCCGTCGAAGTACTTGAGGTCGCTGACCATGACCTCGTCCCACAGGCCGCGCGCCTTGAGCGAGCGGACCAGGTGCGGGTTCACCACGGTGAAATCGCCCGACATGTTCGACTTCACGTAGAGGTTCTGGAACAGCGGCTCGATCGACTGGCCCACGCCGCAGATGTTGGAGATCGTCGCGGTGGGCGCGATCGCCATCACGTTGGAGTTGCGCATACCGACGGTCTTCACGCGCTCGCGCAGCGGCGCCCAGTCGAGCGTGGTGGAGGTGTCGACGTCGAGCGCGTCGCCCTGGCGCGCGTCGATCAGCAGCTGCATCGAGTCGATCGGCAGCACGCCGCGGCTCCACAGCGAACCCTCGAACGACTGGTACGCGCCGCGCTCCTCGGCGAGGTCGGTCGAGGCCGAGATCGCGTAGTAGGAGATGTGCTCCATGCTCTCGTCGGCGAACTGCACCGCGGCCTCCGACGACAGCGGCAGGCCCAGCTCGAACAGCGCGTCCTGGAAGCCCATCAGCCCCAGCCCGATCGGGCGGTGGCGCAGGTTGGAGCGGCGCGCCTCCGGGATCGTGTAGAAGTTGATGTCGATCACGTTGTCGAGCATCCGCACGGCGGTGCGCACGGTCTTCTCGAGGCGCTTCGTGTCGAGACCGTCCGCGGTGACGTGCTTGAGCAGGTTGACCGAGCCGAGGTTGCAGACCGCGACCTCGTCGGTGCTGGTGTTCAGCGTGATCTCGGTGCACAGGTTCGACGAGTGCACCACGCCGGCGTGCTGCTGCGGCGAACGCAGGTTGCACGGGTCCTTGAACGTGATCCACGGGTGCCCGGTCTCGAACAGCATGGTCAGCATGCGGCGCCACAGCTCGACCGCGCGCACGCGCCGGAACACCTTGATCTCGCCGCGGTCGGCGGCGGCCTCGTACTCGCGGTAGCGCTCGGCGAACGCGGTGCCGTAGAGGTCGTGCAGGTCGGGCGTCTCGTTCGGCGAGAACAGCGTCCACTGCGCGTCGGCCTCCACGCGGCGCAGGAACTCGTCGGGCACCCAGTTGGCCGTGTTCATGTCGTGGGTGCGGCGGCGGTCGTCACCGGTGTTCTTGCGCAGGTCGAGGAATTCCTCGATGTCCACGTGCCACGTCTCGAGGTACGCGCACGCCGCGCCCTTGCGCTTGCCGCCCTGGTTCACGGCGACGGCGGTGTCGTTGGCGATCTTGAGGAACGGCACGACACCCTGCGACTGGCCGTTGGTGCCCTTGATGTGGGCGCCGAGGCCGCGGACCGGGGTCCAGTCGTTGCCGAGGCCGCCCGAGTACTTGGCCAGCAGCGCGTTGTTCTTGTACGCCTGGAAGATGGAGTCCAGGTCATCGTCCACGGTGGTCAGGAAGCAGGACGAGAGTTGCGGGCGCGTGGTACCCGAGTTGAACAGCGTCGGCGTGCTGGCCATGAAGTGGAAGGTGGAAAGCAGCTCGTAGAACTCGATCGCGCGACCCTCGCGGTCGTCCTCGCGGATCGCCAGGCCCATGGCCACGCGCATGAAGAACGCCTGCGGCAGCTCGAAACGCACGCCGTCGTGGTGCTGGAAGTAGCGGTCGTAGAGGGTCTGCAAGCCGAGGAAGCCGAAGTCGAGGTCGCGCTCGGGGCGGATCGCGGCGGTGATCCGGTCGAGGTCGAAGGTCTGCAGCTGCCCGTCGACGAGCTCGAGCTCGATCGCGCGGCGCAGGTAGGCGCGGAAGTACCGGGGGTACTCGCGGGCCATCTCGTCCTGGCTGGCCTGGCGCGGCGCGCCGGCGAGGTAGCTCAGGGCTTCACCGCGCAGCTTGTCCAGCAGCAGCCGAGCGCTGACGTAGGAGTAGTTCGGCTCCTGCTCCACGAGCACGCGGGCGGCCATGATCTGCGCGAGGGCGAGCTCGTCGGAGCTGATGCCGTCGAAGAGGTTGCGCTTGGCCTCGGCCAGCACCGGCTCGGCGGACACGTCGTCGAGCCCGGCCACGGCCTCGCCCACGACGTGGGACACGCGGGCCCAGTCGAGCGGGCGCAGTGCGCCGTCGGCGCCCTTCACGCTGATCGCGGCCTCGGCGGGCGCGGGCGCGGCGGCTTCGCGGGCCTTGGCGCGCTCCTCGCGGTAGAGCACGTAGGCGCGGGCGACCTTGTGGTGCTCGCCGCGCATGAGGGCCAGCTCGACGAGGTCCTGGATCTGCTCGATGTGCAGGGCGGTCTCGGGGCCGGCGTGGCGCAGCAGGGAAGCCTCGACCTGCTCGGTCAGCTCGGCGACGACGTGGTGCACGCGCGACGACGCGGCGGCGTCGCCGCCCTCGACGGCGAGGAAAGCCTTCGTGAGGGCCACGCTGATCTTGCCGGCGTCGAACGGCGAGACGCTGCCGTCCCGCCGGATCACGCGAACCGCGCTCGGTGCCGTGTCCGCCGACGACGGCGGACGCTGACCGGTCTCCACTGACATGCGTGTCTCCAACAGAGTCTTCGAAAAATGGGCGCGTTCGAGCCGCACACGACCTGTCGAGGCCGTGCGCTGCTGCTTCTCAAAACTGCCCGGCCGCCCTTCCCGAGCGGTCTCCCCGTCGCTGGGGGTGGCCGGTCCACAGAGACTACATGTAGGGGTGGGGGGTCGCACGCGCCCCAAGGGGTGGCGTGTCGCGGGCTCACCCTCGCGGGTTAGGTGATCACTCAGAGCGCCTGCTCGGAGTGGGTTCAGCCCCGAAGACGAGCTTGAAATCGCGGAGCTGAGCGCTCACGATCGGGCGACGGCCGGCCAGGAACCCGAGCGGACCGGACGGGTTGATCGACCAGTCGGCGGCCGCCGCGTGCAGCTTCGCGCGCGACGAGACGGGGCTGCGCTTGAGCCGGCCGCCGAGCGCCTGCGCGATCTCGAACCGCGTCGGCAGCGCGGCCGGCAGCCCGGCGCGGCGCGTGAACGCGGCCGTGGCGATCCAGCCGCCGGCCGTGGCCGCGGCGGCGGTGAACGTGCGGTCTCCGGTGAAGTCCAGTGTCGCCAGGTCCTTCGGGATGCCCCACAGCTCGCGCCCGCCCGCGCGCGAGGACGCGCTGTCGACCCAGATGTCGGTGATCGACGCGGCGAGCCCACCGCGGATCGCTGTGGCGCACAGGAGCTCGTGGTACGTCAGCTGCCCGGGCGCGCGGTAGTCGAACCACGCGGTGCACACCGGCGCGTGGCCGCCGGCGACGAGTGGTTCGGCCCCTTCGGGCAGTTTCGGCAGCCGGGCCACGGGCAGCAGCCACACCGACAGGTGCGCCTGGCCGGCGAGGTGCCAGGGTTCGGGCGGGTAGTCCGTCATTCCTCGAGCCAGGGCAGGTAGGGCGGCAGATCGCCGGCCACGCGCAGGGTGAACTCAGGCGGGCGCTTCTGCAGGAACGACAGCACACCTTCGACGGAGTCGGGGTTCGTGGCCAGTCCGCCGATGAGCTTCGAGTCCAGCTCGTGCACCTCGAACGGCGACGGTGCGGACGCCATGCGGTACAGCAGTTGCCGCGTGACGGCCACCGACACCGGCGCGGTCGTCTCGACGATTTCGCGCGCCAGCTCGTACGCCTTGCCCAGCACGGCTTCCGGTGGGTGGACGCTGTGCACGAGGCCCTGGCGAAGGGCTTCTTCGGGCCCGAACACGCGCCCGCTCACCATCCAGTCGATCGCGGTGCCCATCCCCACGAGCCGGGGGAGGAACCACGCGGACGCGCCTTCGGGGTAGATCCCGCGCCGCGTGAACACGAACCCGAACTTCGAGTCCTCGGCCGCGAGCCGGTAGTCGCACGAGAGCGTGATCGTCAGCCCGCCGCCCACCGACGCTCCGCGCAGCGCGGCGATCACGGGCTTGTTCATCGTGAAGATCCGCTTCGAGCACCGCCCGGCCGGCTCCTGCCACCCGTCCGGCGGGCCGTCGCCGAGCTTGAAGTCGAACCCGCCCGCGGACAGGTCCGCGCCGACGGAGAAGTCCTTGCCCTCACCCGCCAGCACCACCACCCGCACGTTCTCGTCGCGGTCCGCCCGGTCCATGGCGTCGTTGAGCTCGTCGGCCATCCGCACCGTGTAGCCGTTGCGCGCCTGCGGCCGGTTGAGCTTCACCGTCGCGACGCGCTCGGCGACCTCGTAGGTGATGTCCGCGTAGGAGCTCATGGCACTGAACGGTAGGACAACCGCGGGCTACTGGCAATGTGTCAATAGTGGTCACGCGCCCGTCCGGAGAAAACAATCAGGCGCGCTTGATTTTTCCGTCCCGGCAGTGCGAGGCTGGGCCACAGGGACGCAAGGAGGCGCAGGATGGCTGATCTCGGCGTGATCCTCGGGGATCTGGCAGCCGAATCGCAGACGATCGACGACGTGGTGGCCGGCCTGCCGGCCGAGGAGTGGGCGCGGCCGACGCCCGCGCAGGGCTGGACGGTCGCCCACCAGATCGCCCACCTGGCGTGGACGGACGGCAAGGCGCTGATCTCCGCGGCGCACCCCGAGCAGTGGCAGGCCGAAGTGGAAAGCCTGCTGAGCGTGGGGGAGAACTACGTCGACCTCGCGGCCGAGGAAGGCGCCGCCCGGCCGAAGGACGAGCTGCTCGAAAAGTGGCGCACGGGCCGCCGGGAGCTGGCCGAGGCGCTCGCCGCCGTGCCGGACGGGCAGAAGCTGCCGTGGTACGGCCCGCCGATGAGCGCCGCGTCGATGGCGACCGCGCGGATGATGGAAACCTGGGCCCACGGCCAGGACGTGGTCGACGCGCTCGGCGTGACCCGTGAGCCCACTGCCCGGCTGTGGCACATCGCGCGTTTCGGTACGCGCACCCGCGACTTCGCCTACAAGCTCAACTCCCTCGCCCCGCCCACGGCAGAGTTCCGCGTCGAGCTCGCCGCGCCCGACGGCACCACGTGGGCGTTCGGCCCGGAGGACGCCGAGCAGCGCCTCACCGGCAGCGCCGTGGACTTCTGCCTCGTGATCACCCGCCGGCGCCACCACGCCGACACCGACCTCGTCGCCACCGGCGCCGACGTCGAGGAGTGGCTGGGCATCGCGCAAGCTTTCGCCGGCCCGCCCGGGGAAGGCCGGAAGCCGGGGCAGTTCGCATGACCGCCGACGGACTCCTCCCCGCGGGGGCGGCAGCGAACGCCGCTCCCCTCCGCATCGGCAACGCGTCGGGTTTCTACGGCGACCGCTTCTCCGCGGTGCGCGAGATGCTCACGGGCGGTCCTCTCGACGTCCTCACCGGTGACTACCTCGCCGAGCTGACCATGCTCATCCTCGGCCGCGACCGCATGAAGGACCCCGAACGCGGCTACGCCAAGACCTTCCTGCGCCAGATGGAGGAAAACCTCGCGCTGGCCAAGGAAAAGGGCGTGAAGATCGTCGCCAACGCCGGGGGCCTCAACCCGGCCGGGCTGGCGAAGGCCCTGCGCGAGCTGGCGGCGAAGCTGAACGTCGACGTGACCATCGCCCACGTCGAAGGCGACGACCTGATCGGTCGCGCCGACGAGCTCGGGTTTCGCCTGGGTGCGGGTACCCCGCAAGAACGCAGCCCGTTGACCGCCAACGCCTACCTCGGTGCGTGGGGCATCGTCGAATGCCTCGACGCGGGCGCCGACGTGGTCGTCACCGGCCGGGTCACCGACGCGTCGGTGATCGTCGGGCCCGCCGCCGCGCATTTCGGGTGGGCGCGCGAGGACTACGACGCGCTGGCCGGCGCCGTCGCGGCCGGGCACGTGATCGAATGCGGTGCGCAGGCGACCGGCGGTAACTACGCGTTCTTCCGCGAGCAGCCGATCGGTGTGCCGGGCTTCCCGATCGCCGAGATCCACGCCGACGGCTCCAGCGTCATCACCAAGCACCCGGGCACCGGCGGTGTCGTGAACACCGGCACCGTCACCGCGCAACTGCTGTACGAGATCACCGGCGCGCGCTACGCGAACCCCGATGTCACCGCGCGCTTCGACACCCTCCGGCTCACGCCGGACGGTCCCGACCGCGTGCGCATCAGCGGCGTCACCGGCGAAGCCCCGCCGCCCACGCTCAAGGTGGCGCTCAACCGCCTCGGCGGGTTCCGCAACGAGACGACATTCGTCCTCACCGGTCTCGACATCGAGGAGAAAGCCGCGCTCGTGCGCGAGCAGCTGGAGACGGCTCTCGAGCGCAAGCCGCCGGCCGAGGTGCGCTGGACGCTCGCACGCACCGACCACCCCGACGCCGAGACCGAGGAACAGGCCAGCGCGCTGCTGCACGTCGCGGTCAAGGACGCCGACCCGAAGATCGCGGGCCGCGCGTTCAGCGGGGCCGCGGTGGAGCTGGCGCTCGCGAGTTACCCCGGTTTCCACGTCACCGCTCCGCCGTCGGACGCCTCGCCCTACGGGGTGTACTCGGCGGCTTACGTCGACACCGCCGCCGTGCCCCACGTCGCCGTGCTGGCCGACGGTCGACGTGTCGACATCGCACCGTCTGCGAAGACCCTCGCGCTGACCGAAGTGGACGAACCCGCGCTGCCCGAGCCGTTGCCCGAGGGCCCGATGCGGCGCGTCCCGCTCGGGCACGTGATCGGCGCTCGCTCGGGCGACAAGGGCGGCAGTGCCAACCTCGGTGTGTGGGTGCGCTCCGAAGAGGCGTGGCGGTGGCTCGTGCACCGGCTGACCGTCGCGGAGTTCCGGCTGCTGCTGCCCGAGACGGCCGACCTGCCGGTGACGCGGTACCTGCTGCCGAACCTGTGGGCGATGAACTTCGTCGTCGACGGCATCCTCGGTGAGGGCGTGGCGTCGCAGGCGCGGTTCGACCCGCAGGCCAAGGCGTTCGGCGAATGGCTGCGGGCGCGTGAGATCGACGTACCGGAGGCCCTGCTGTGATCGTGGACCCGTTCGCGACGCCGGAGCGCAAGGAACTGCGCGCGACGGTGCGCCGGTTCGTCGAGAAGGACGTGCTGCCGCACCTCGACGAGTGGGAACGCGCGGGCGAGCTGCCGCGCGAGCTGCACCGCAAGGCCGGTGACCTCGGCCTGCTCGGCGTCGGGTTCCCCGAGGCCGTGGGTGGTGGCGACGGCAACTACCTCGATGCCCTCGTGGTCGCCGAGGAGCTGCACTACGCCGGCGGCTCCGGCGGGCTGTTCGCCTCGCTGTTCACGTGCGGCATCGCCGTGCCGCACCTCGCCGAGGCCGGTGACCCGGTGCAGATCGAACGCTGGGTGCGTCCGGCGCTCGACGGCACCAAGATCGGCTCGCTCGCGGTCACGGAACCCGACGGCGGGTCGGATGTCGCGGGCCTCCGTACCACCGCCGTGCGCGAGGGCGACGAGTACGTGGTCAACGGCGCCAAGACGTTCATCACCTCCGGGTGCCGCGCCGACTTCGTGACCACTGTGGTCCGCACGGGTGGCGAGGGGGCGCACGGTCTTTCGCTGCTCGTCGTCGAACGCGGCACTCCGGGGTTCACGGTGTCGCGCAAGCTGGAGAAGATGGGCTGGGCCTGTTCCGACACCGCCGAACTGTCCTACGTGGACGTCCGGGTACCGGCCGAGAACCTCGTGGGTGCCGAGAACAGCGGCTTCGCACAGGTGGCCACGCAGTTCGTGACCGAACGGCTCTCGCTCGCGGTGCAGGCCTACGCCCACGCGCAGCGGGCGCTCGACCTCACGCTCGACTGGTGCCGGTTGCGGGAGACGTTCGGCCGTCCGCTCATCTCGCGCCAGGTCGTGCAGCACAAGCTCACCGAGATGGCACGCAAGACCGACGTCGCGCGCACCTACGCGCGGCAGACCGCCGTCCGCCACGTCTCCGGCGAAGAAGTGATCGCCGAGGCGTGCTTCGCCAAGAACACTGCCGTCGAAGCGGCCGAATGGGTCGTCAACGAGGCCGTGCAGCTGCACGGCGGGTTCGGCTATCTGCGCGAGTCCGAAGTGGAGCGGCACTACCGCGACGTCCGCATCCTCGGCATCGGCGGCGGCACCACCGAGATCCTCACCGGACTGGCCGCGAAGCGATTGGGATACACCGCATGACCGCACTCAGGTCCACCGTGGACACTCGCACCGGTGAATTCACCGCGAACCGCGAGGCCATGCTGGAGAAGCTCGCCGAGATCGACACCGAGCAGGCGAAGGCCGTCGCCGGTGGCGGCGAGAAGTACGTGGAGCGCCACCGCAAGCGCGGCAAGCTCCTGGCCCGCGAGCGGATCGAGCTGCTGCTCGACGAGGACTCGCCGTTCCTGGAGCTGTCACCACTGGCAGCCTGGGGGTCGGACTACCGCGTCGGCGCGAGCGTGGTCACCGGCATCGGCGTGGTGGAAGGCGTGGAGTGCCTCATCTCCGCGAGCGACCCGACGGTCAAGGGCGGCGCCAGCAACCCGTGGACCACGAAGAAGTCGTTCCGCGCGGCCGACATCGCGGCGCAGAACCGGCTGCCGGTGATCAACCTCGTCGAGTCGGGCGGCGCGGACCTGCCGACGCAGAAGGAGATCTTCATCCCCGGCGGCCGGATCTTCCGCGACCTCACGCGCTCGTCGGCGGCGAAGGTGCCGACCGTCGCGCTGGTCTTCGGCAACTCGACCGCCGGCGGCGCGTACCTGCCGGGCATGTCCGACTACGTGGTGATGGTCAAAGAACGCGCGAAGGTGTTCCTCGGCGGCCCGCCGCTGGTGAAGATGGCGACCGGTGAAGAGTCCGACGACGAATCGCTGGGCGGCGCCGAAATGCACGCCCGCACGTCGGGCCTGGCCGACTACCTCGCCGTCGACGAGCAGGACGCGATCCGGCTGGGCCGCGGCATCATCAAGCGGCTCAACTGGCGCAAGCAGGGCCCGGCGCCCAAGCCCGGCTACGCCGAGCCCCTGTTCGACCCCGACGACCTGCTCGGCATCGTGCCAAGCGACCTCAAGGTGCCCTTCGACCCGCGCGAGGTCATCGCCCGCGTGGTCGACGGCTCCGACTTCGACGAGTTCAAGCCGCTCTACGGCCCGAGCCTCGTCACCGGCTGGGCGAGCATCCACGGCTACCCGGTCGGGATCCTCGCCAACGCCCGTGGCGTGCTCTTCAGCGAGGAGTCGCAGAAGGCCGCGCAGTTCATCCAGCTGGCCAACCAGATCGACACACCGCTGGTGTTCCTGCACAACACCACGGGCTACATGGTCGGCAAGGAGTACGAGCAGGGTGGCATCATCAAGCACGGTGCGATGATGATCAACGCGGTGTCGAATTCGAAGGTGCCGCACCTGTCCGTCCTCATGGGAGCGTCCTACGGCGCCGGGCACTACGGCATGTGCGGGCGCGCCTACGACCCGAGGTTCCTCTTCGTCTGGCCGAGCGCGAAGTCGGCCGTGATGGGCCCGGCACAGCTGGCCGGCGTGCTGTCCATCGTGGCTCGCGCGGCGGCGGCGAGCCGTGGGCAGGAGTACAGCGAGGAGAACGACGCGGCGATGCGCGCGATGGTCGAAAACCAGATCGAGGCCGAGTCGATGCCGATGTTCCTTTCGGGCATGCTCTACGACGACGGCATCATCGACCCGCGCGACACGCGCACCGTGCTCGGGCTCAGCCTGTCGGCGATCCACAACGGACCAGTGAAGGGCGCCGACGGTGGTTTCGGCGTCTTCCGGATGTAGGGGTGCAGTCGTGATCCACAACCTGCTGGTCGCCAACCGGGGCGAGATCGCCCGCCGGGTGTTCCGCAGCTGCCGCGATGCCGGCATCGGCACGGTGGCCGTGTTCTCCGATGCCGACTCGGACGCGCCGCACGCGCGCGAAGCCGACGTCGCCGTCCGGCTGCCCGGCGACGCGCCGGGCGATACGTACCTGCGCGCCGAGCTGATCGTGAAAGCCGCGGCCGACGCCGGCGCCGACGCCGTGCACCCCGGTTACGGCTTCCTGTCGGAGAACGCCGCGTTCGCGCGGGCCGTGGTCGACGCCGGGCTCACCTGGGTCGGCCCGCCGCCCGCGGCGATCGAGACGATGGGCTCCAAAGTGGAGTCGAAGCGCCTGATGGCCGCCGCCGGCGTGCCGGTGCTGTCCGAACTGGACCCGAATCAAGTCGGCCCGGCCGACCTGCCGTTGCTGGTCAAGGCTTCCGCCGGCGGTGGGGGCCGCGGCATGCGCGTGGTGCGCGAGCTCGGCGAGCTGGCCGAGGCCGTGGAGAGCGCTCGTGCCGAGGCCAGGTCCGCGTTCGGCGACCCGACCGTGTTCTGCGAGCGCTACCTCGAGACCGGGCGGCACATCGAGGTGCAGGTGCTCGCCGACACCCACGGCACGGTGTGGGCGGTGGGGGAGCGCGAGTGCTCCATCCAGCGCCGGCACCAGAAGGTGGTGGAGGAGGCACCGTCGCCGTTCGTCGACGACGCCATGCGTGCCGAACTGTTCGACGCGGCACGCAAAGCCGCATCGGCCATCGACTACGTCGGCGCCGGTACCGTCGAGTTCCTCGCCGGGCCCGACGGACGCTTCTACTTCCTCGAGATGAACACGCGCCTGCAGGTCGAGCACCCGGTGACCGAGAACGTCACCGGCCTCGACCTCGTCGCTCTGCAGCTGTCCGTGGCCGAGGGCGCGAAGCTGCCGCCGGAACCGCCGGGCACGCACGGGCATTCGATCGAGGTCCGCCTCTACGCCGAGGATCCCGCCGCGGGCTGGCAGCCGCAGAGCGGCACGCTGCACGCGTTCGAGGTGCCGGGCGTCGACCGCGAGTTCGCCGCCGGCGCCGGGCTGCGGCTGGATTCCGGCGTGGCGAGCGGTTCGGTCGTCGGCGTGCACTACGACCCCATGCTGGCCAAGGTGATCACGTGGGCGCCCACCCGAGAGGAGGCCGCGCGCCGGCTCGCCGCCGCCCTGTCGGGCGCGAAGATCCACGGCGTGGTCACCAACCGCGACCTGCTCGTGAACATCCTGCGCCACGAAGCATTCCTCGCCGGCGAAACCGACACGGCGTTCTTCGACCGCCACGGCCTCGGCGCGCTCGCCAAGCCCCTGGCCGGTGCCGACGCCGAACGGCTGTCCGCCCTCGCCGCCGCGCTGGCCGGTGCCGCGGAGAACCGCGCGGGCGCGACCACGCTCGGCCGGTTGCCCAGCGGCTGGCGCAACGTGCGTTCGGGCGGGCAGCGCAAGGTCTTCGCGCGCGGTGACACGACGTACGAAGTCTCGTACTCGCTGACGCGCGACGGCCTGCGCGCCGAGGGCTACGAAGACGTGCGGCTGGTCAGCGCGGAGCCCGGCCGCGTCGTGCTGGACGTGACCGGGGTGCGGCGCACCTTCGCCGTCGCGCGCCACGGGGAACAGTCCTTTGTCGACTCGGCGCTCGGCCCGGTGACGTTGACGGCGGTGCCGCGCTTCGCCGACCCGTCGGCGGCGCTGGCCGCCGGTTCGCTGGTCGCGCCGATGCCGGGCACGGTCGTGCGGCTCGCGGTGGGCGTGGGCGACGCCGTGGCGGCGGGCGATCCGCTGCTGTGGCTGGAGGCGATGAAGATGGAGCACCGGATCTCGGCGCCCGCCGACGGCGTCGTCACGGAGCTGCCGGTGGAGGTCGGGTTGCAGGTCGAGGTGGGCACGATTCTGGCTGTGGTGGGAGAGAACGCATGAACGCGATGAACTTCGTCGAACCCGAGGAGCGCGTCGCGCTGCGCAAGGCGGCCGCGGAACTCGGGCGCAAGTACGGGCACGAGTACTACGCGAGGAAGGCCCGCGCGGACGAGAAGACCGTCGAGCTGTGGACCGAGGCCGGCCGGCTGGGCTACCTCGGCGTGAACCTGCCCGAGGAGTACGGCGGCGGCGGCGCGGGGATCGCGGATCTCGCCGCGGTGCTGGAGGAGTTCGCCGCCGCGGGCTCGCCGTTGCTGCTTATGGTCGTCTCCCCGGCGATCTGCGGCACGGTGATCTCGCGCTTCGGCACCGACGAGCAGAAGAAGCAGTGGCTGCCCGGGATCGCCGACGGCAGCAAGAAGATGGTCTTCGCCATCACCGAACCCGACGCCGGGTCCAACTCGCACAAGATCACCACGACCGCGCGCCGCGACGGCGGCGACTGGGTCCTGAGTGGACGCAAGGTCTTCATCTCCGGCGTGGACGAAGCCGACGCCGTGCTCGTGGTCGGCCGCACGGAGGACGCGAAGACGGGCCGCCTCAAGCCCGCGCTCTACATCGTGCCCACCGACGCGCCGGGTTTCGAGTGGCGCAAGATCGAGATGGACCTCGTCGCGCCGGAGAACCAGTTCTCCCTGTTCCTCGATGACGTCCACCTACCTGCCGAAGCGCTGGTGGGGGAGGAGGACGCGGCGATCGCGCAGCTGTTCGCGGGCCTCAACCCCGAGCGCATCATGGGCGCTTCCTTCTCGCTCGGCACGGCGCGCTACGCGCTCGACAAGGCCGTGGCCTACGCCAACGAACGCCAGGTGTGGGGCGCGCCGATCGGGTCGCACCAGGGCCTGGCGCACCCGCTCGCGCAGATCAAGATCGAGCTGGAGCTGGCGAAGCTGATGACCCAGAAGGCGGCTTCGCTCTACGACTCCGGTGACGACTTCGCCTCGGGTGAGTCGGCGAACATGGCCAAGTACGCCGCCGCCGAGGTGGCGATCCGTGCCGTGGACCAGGCCGTGCAGACCCACGGCGGCAACGGGCTCGCGTCCGAGTACGGCCTCGGCACGCTCGTCACGGCGGTGCGGCTGGGGCGGATCGCCCCGGTGAGCCGCGAGATGGTGCTCAACTTCGTCGGGCAGCACAGCCTCGGGCTGCCGAAGTCCTACTAGGAGTGTCCGGAATGGCTGAACGAACTCTCGCGGGCCGCACGATCATCATGTCCGGCGGCAGCCGCGGCATCGGCGAGGCCATCGCCCTGCGCGCGGCCGCAGACGGTGCCAACGTGGCGCTGCTGGCCAAGACCGCCGAACCGCACCCGAAGCTGCCCGGCACGATCTACACCGCCGCGGAGGCGATCGAGAAAGCGGGCGGCAAGGCGCTGCCGATCGTCGGCGACGTCCGCGACGACGAGGGCGTGGCGGCCGCGGTGGCCAAGACGGTCGAGCAGTTCGGTGGCCTCGACATCGCGGTGAACAACGCGAGCGCCATCGACCTGACCCCGACCGAGCAGGTCAGCATGAAGCGCTACGACCTGATGCAGGACATCAACGCGCGCGGCACCTTCCTGCTCTCCAAGCTCGCGATTCCGCACCTGCGCAAGTCGGCCAACCCCCACGTGCTCACGCTGTCGCCGCCGATCAGCCTGGACGAGAAGTGGTTCACGGCCGGGCACCTCGCGTACAGCATCGCGAAGTACTCGATGAGCCTGGTGACCGTCGGGCTCGCGGCGGAGCTGAAGGGCGACGGCATCGCTGCGAACTCGCTGTGGCCGCGCACCACGATCGACACCGCGGCGATTCGCAACGTCGTGGGCGCCCAGCTCGCGAACCGCAGCCGCACGCCGGAGATCATGGCCGACGCCGCGTATGCGATCCTCACTCGCCCCAGCCGCGAGACCACCGGCAACTTCTTCCTCGACGACGAGGTGCTGCGCGCGGAAGGCGTCACGGACTTCGCGAAGTACCGGATCGGCCCGGCGGAAGACGACCTGCAGCTCGACTTCTGGGTCGATCCGGCCTGATGCTCCGCGAACCGCAGCAGGAGCGCAGCCGCACGACGCGCCGGCGGCTCATCGAGGCCGCCATCGACTGCCTCGGTGAGCTCGGCTGGCACGGTGTGACCGTGGCCGTGATCGCCGAGCGGGCCGGCGTGTCGCGCGGCGCCGCGCAACACCACTTCCCGACGCGCGAGGACCTCGTCGCGGCGGCCGTCGAGCTGCTCGGCGAAGCGCAGATCACCGAGCTGCGCACGCAGGCGGCCGGGCTGCCGACCGGGCCGTCGCGTATCGAACGCGTGGTGGAGATGGTGCTGAACCTCTACACCGGGCCGATGTTCCGCGCCGCGCTGCAGCTGTGGGTCGTGGCGTCGACCGATGAGCAGCTGCGCGGCAGGCTGGTGCCGCTGGAGGCGCGCGTCGGGCGCGAGGCGCACCGGGTGACGGTGGAGCTGCTGGGCGTCGACGAGTCGCGGCCCGGGGTCCGCGAACTGGTCCAAGCCACCCTGGACCTGGCCCGCGGCCTCGGCCTCGCCAACCTCCTCACCGACGACACCCGCCGCCGGCGGCAGATCGTCCGCGAGTGGGCCCACACCCTGGAGACCCGGCTCACCGGGCCGGCCGGCTGATCAGGCCGCGGTGCCGGTGAGGTGGGCCCGAGCGGCCTGGACGAACCCGGCGACCAGCGAATTCGGATCGCCGGCCCGCGTGGCGACCACGACCTTGCTGGCGGGGATGTCCCAGACGGGAACCGTGGCAAGGTCGGTGCGCAGGGAGCTGCGCCGGTCGCCGACCGGCAGGACCGCGACCGCCTGGCCGCTCGCCACGAGTTCGAGCCGGTCCGCGAAGCTCTCGGTGACCGGCCCGGCCGAGATCGGGCCCGGATCGCTCCGGCGGTAGGCGTCGGTCGGCTAGATCGCGCGGGTGCCACCGTGCGGGCAGAGCAGCGACTCGCCGGGGGCGAAGTCGTCCGGGGTCACCGACGCGCGGCCGGCCAGGTGGTGGCCGGCCGGCACCACCAGCATCCGCGGCTCCTCGTAGAGCACGGTCGCCCGGGCCTCGCCGGCCGGGACGAACTGGGGGTCCCGCACGACCAGGACGTCCACCTGGCCTTCGGCGAATGCGCGCTCGTCGAAGCACTCGAGGTGGCGCGTGCCGATCTCGGCCCGGGGGTGCCGGCTGCGCAGCTCGCGGACGGCGGGGGTGATGACCAGGTCTTCGACGTACCCGATGAGGACCTTGCCGGCCGGGGCGAAGGCGCGGGCGGTGAGCGCCGCCTGCCGCGCGGCCTCCAGGAGCGCCCGCGCCGGAGAGAGGAACGCCTCGCCGGCCTCGGTGAGCCGGCTGCCCTGCCGAATGCGGTCGAGCGGGCGCACGCCGAGCCGGTCTTCCAGGCGCTGGATCCGGCGGCTCAGCGCCGGCTGCGCCAGGTGCAGCTCGGCCGTGGCCCGACCGAAGTTCAGGTGCTTCGCCACGACCGTGAAGTACCGCACCAGGCGGAGCTCGAGGTCGGTCCCGAGATCGTTCACCGGATGAACGGTACCGAGCGACCGGCGCCCGCCGTCATGCCGTTTCGCGATGACGGGATGCCGACCAGTTCTTGGACAGCGGATCCGGACTGCCGAAGAGTCGTGGGCATGACGGTGATCGAGAACGGATCGAGTGCGCTGGAGCTCAAGGGAAAACGGGCTTTGGTCACGGGTGGCTCGCGGAATCGGCGCGGCCCTCGTGCGTCGCCTGGTGGCCGCGGGCGCCGCAGTGCTCACGACGGCCAGGTCGGCGACGAGCACGGTCCCGGACGGGGCCGCCTTCGTGGAGGCCGACGTGCGGACGCGGGCCGGAGCGGAGACGCTCGCCGCGGCCGTGCGGGAGGTGCTCGGTGGGGTGGACGTCGTGATCCACAACGCGGGTGGGGCGCGCCCGCACCGGGGCGCGCTTGCCATCCCCGACGAAGAGTGGCTGGACGCGCTGGAGCTGAACCTCCTCGCGGCGGTGCGGCTGGATTCGCTGCTGCCGCCGGGGATGGCGGAGCGGCGCTCGGGGGTGATCGTGCACGTTTCCTCGGCCGCGGTCCCCACGTCGGCACCGCCGTTCCTGCACTACACGGCGGCGAAGGCGGCGCTGGAGAACTACAGCCGGGGGCTGGCCGCGGAGCTGGCTCCGTCCGGCATCCGGGTCAACGCGGTCTCCCCGGGCCGGGTCGCCACCCCCCCGGCGGTGAAGCGACGCGGGAGCAGTGGGCCGCCTGGACACCGGGCCGGGCGCGGACAACACCACCCCGCTGGGCCGCGACGGTGAGCCCCACGACATCGCCAACGCCGTGCTGTTCCTCGTGTCCGACCAGGCGAGCTGGCTGACCGGCAGCACGCTGTTCGTCGACGGCGGCGAGTTCCCCCGCGGCTGACGCCGCCCCGGCAACGAGAGGAAGAACGAAGGAATGGGCAAGTACAGCGACAAGAACGTGGTGATCACGGGTGGCGGCAGCGGCTTGGGGTTCGCCCCGGCGAAGCTGCTGGCGGACGACGGCGTCCGCGTGCTCATCACCGGCCGCTCTCAGGCCACGCTCGACGCGGCGCGCGAACGGCTCGGCGCAAACGTCCTGACCGCACGGGCAAGTGTGGCGGAACTGTCCGACGTAGACGCTCTGGCCGACCGCGTGAAGCGCGAGCTGGGCGCGGTCGAGGCCCTGTTCGTCAACGCCGGCATCGCGGTGACCACGCCCTTCGAGTCGACCACCGGCGAGGTCTTCGACGAGCTGTTCGCGACCAGCGTCAAAGGCGCGTTGTTCACCGTGCAGAAGCTCGCGCCGCTGCTGAGCACGGGCGCCGGCGTCGTTCTCACCACCTCGGTCGCGAACGTCACGGGCCTGCCGGACACCAGCGTGTACGCGGCCGGCAAGGCGGCGCTGCGCTCGCTGGCGCGCAGCCTCCCGCGAACTGCTCCCGCGGGGCATCCGGGTCAACGCGGTCAGCCCCGGTCCCATCGACACGGGAGCTCTGGAGAAGGCCATGACCGCGGAGGCCGCCGAGCAGTACAAGGCGGAGCGGGCCGGGGACAACCCCATGCAGCGGTTCGGCACCGCCGCCGAGATCGCCAGGGCGGCCGCGTTCCTCGCGTTCGACGCCACGTACACCACGGGCGCCGAGTTCGTCGTGGACGGAGGTGCCACCCAGCCGTGAATCCGCGGCGGTGGGGTCGCGACGCACCGGAACCGGCGAGGCCTGCACAACATCACAACTTCGGAGTAATACGATGTGGGTGTTAACACATTCGGCCCAACGGACGATGACTCCGAGTAAGTGGCTTCATCAGGAAGAAGGTCGGTACCGGTGTCCGGTTCAGAAGGCGCTGCAGTCGAGCTGACTCACCGCGCGATGGCGATGCTCAGGGCGGTCGCCGCCCACCGCGCGGAAATGACCACCAGCAGCGAGCCCGACCTGTTCATCGACGGTTTCGCGTGCTGCGACCAGATGACCGCCCACGCCCTCGCCCACGGTGGCTTCATCCGCCCGGCCGCCGACTCTGCCGCCGGCCGCGTCGCCGCCGAGCTGACGGAAGCCGGGCACGCCGCGCTGGAGATCACCGTCGCCGCTTGAGGCGGCCATTCGGCCTGCCGGCCGGGTGAGTTCTTTCGCTCGTACGTTCGGGTGCGGGTGCGGTGACCACGCAGTGGTTGAGCCACCCCCGGTGCCGGCGGTGGAGTGGCTGGTGGCCGCGTGCGTGCCGGTCGGGATCCACCCTCGATCGGTGGCACCGCCGTCGTCCCGCGGGCACCACGAGGCTGTGACCGGTCGCGCCGGCCGGTGATCTGGTGCCTCGAGCTCAGCTCGGGCCGCTCCTCATGCGTTCCCGCAGGACGTGTTGCTCGTCGATATCCTGGCGCGGCTGTGCACCCGCCGGGTCGCCGTCCCTCACCGGCCGGCCGCCGTGCCCTGGGCTCAGCCTTGCGGTCGTTGCTCCGCGGCTCGCACGAGGGCCGAGGCGATGGCGGCCACGGCCCGATCTTCGTCGTGAGCCAGCTGCCGCAGGAGGCCGTGCGCGCTGGTTGCCGGCATCTCGGCCAGTGCTTGCGCCAGGCGGATCCGCACCGCGGAGTCGGCGGTGGGCGCGGCGAGCTCGGCGGCCAGCGCGCTCATGAGCCGATCCGTACGCTCGGGGTCCGCGGCGAGCGTGCCCAGGACCTCGGCCGCCTCGACGTCGTTCGTGCCTTCGACGATCATGCGGACGAGCGTGGGCACGGCCGTGGTCGTGCCGCGTGCGCCCAGGGCCAGTGCGGCGTGCCGGTGCACGGCCGGGTCGGAGTCGCCGAGGGCGTCCGCCAGCGCGGCGGTCGCCTCGTCGCCGGGCAGCTCGGCGAGGGCCCGGACGGCGCGCCGCCGGATCTCGGCGTGCTCTGAGCGCACGCCGGCCGCCAGGCTCGCCACGCCGTCGGCGCCCGCGCGCGCGAGAGCCCACCGCAGTGCGCCCGCGACGTACGGATCGGCTTCGGCGAGCACCGCCTCGGCCAGCACTTCGGCGGGCACCGGCGCGTCCTCGGCCGGGGTCAGGACGGTCTGCTGCCGGCGCGCGGCGTCGGGGGAGCCGAGCCCGTGCAGGAGCTCCACGATGCGCAGGACACCCCGCCAATCGAACGGCGCCGAGGCGTCGACCGCACGCAGCCGGTCGAGCAGCTCCTGCTCCCGCTTCAGCCGTTCCTCGGTCCGCCGGATGAGGTCACCGACCAGCGAGGCCGGTGCGAACGCGGGATCCGCCAGCGCCCGGCTGATCTGCCGCAGCGACAACCCCAGTGACCGCAGGCTCTCGACGTGGAAGATCCGGCGGATGTCCTCTTCGGAGTACTCGCGGTACCCGCCCACGGTGCGGCCGGTGGGGCGCACCAGCCCGAGGGAGTCGTAGTGCCTGAGCATGCGGGTGCTCACCCCCGAGCGGCGCGCCACCTCGCCGATCAGCACGTGGCGCCCCCGACCCGTTCCGGGCCGAGCGCGACGATCCGGTTCGCCTCGTCGACGGCCAGGTCGAAACCGGCGTCCGAGTCGCGCAGCAGCCGCTCCGTGGCGCGGGCGTGCGCCCGCACCGCCGGGTCAGCGCTTGCCAGTGCCGTCCGGAGAACCGGCTCGATGACGTCGCCGAGGGCGACGAGGGCCTGGCTGAGACTCAGCTGCACGATCCGGTCGCCGCGACCGAGCTGCGCGGTCAGCGCGGTGGCCAGCTCGCGGCGATGCCCGGCGGGCACGAGCACGACGGCAGCACGCCAAGCGCTGCGCGCGACCTCGTCGTCGGCGTCGTGCAGCAGCGACCGCGTGATCGCGGGCCAGGCACTCCCGTCCCCGATCTTGGCCAGCGTGTGCAACGCCTGGCTGCGGGCCTGAAAGCGGTCGGACCGCAGCTGGCCGAGCAGCCGGGGCACCGTGAGCTCCGCCGGGAGCCGGGTCAATGCCCAGGTGAGCATGTCGCGCACGAAGAAGTCCGGCTCGATCGCGCACCGGGCCACGAGCACCTCGGCCAGCGCGGGGTCGGCCTGCGTGCCGGCGCTCAGCGCCGCCTGCAGGCGCGTCGACGAGTTCCCGGCGCCCAGCGCGTCGACCAGGCGCGGGTCCGGTGAGGTGCGGTGTGGCGAGTTGATGGGAACCACCTCCTGCACCTCAGTGAAGACCTTGTCACGGTGTCAAGGTCAAGCGCCGGCGGGTCCTGGGCAGGTCACAGCGTGGCGCGGACTTCCGCGGCGCGAGCCGTGATCGTGTCGAGCACGCGCTTCGCCGCGTCGAGGTCTTCCGGGGCGATGCCCGCGAACAGCTGGTCGCCGGCTCGGGTGGAGTCCGTGGTCAGGCGTTCGACCAGCTCGCGAGTGCCGGGCGTGACGTCGACGAGACCGCCGTCGGCGGTGAGGTGGCCCGCTTCGGTGAGCTTGGTGATCACCGAGCGCGCGGTGTCCGGGGAGGCGATGGCCGACGCGGTGATCGCCGAGATCAGCGCGTCCGCGCTGCGGGACTGGTCGGCGACCGTGCGCAGGACGACGTAGTCGGTGAAGTCCAGGCCTTCGCGGTCCAGCAGGGTCGTGAGCAGGGAACGCGCCGCCGCGGCGGCGAGGTTGAGATCGCGGCCGCCGACGGGTCTGGCTGTGGTCATGGCTTCTTCTCCTCCGGTGGGCTGGTCACCCAGCAGGGTCTGCAGGGTGGCGCGAAACCGGCGGGTCCCGTCGCTGCGCGGGCCGCCGATGTTCGCGGTCAGGTCCTCGTGCAGGTCGCGCACGAGCTTGATGGCCTCGGTGATCACCTCGTGTCCCCGCTCGGTGAGGTCGAGCCGCACGGCGCGCGGGTCGTCCGGGTCCGGGGGACGGGTGAGCAGGCCGGCCTGTTCGAGCGCCCGCGCCAGCTTCGACACGTGCAGCGGCTCGAGTCCCATGTGGTCGGCCAGTTCGCGCTGGCTCGGCCGGACCCCGCGCCGCACGAGGCCGGTGAGCGTCGCGAGGAGCGAGTACTGGGCCTGGGTGAGCCCGAGCGGTTTCACGGTCCGGTCGACGGCCGCCCGCCACTTCAGCGAGAGCCGCCAGACCAGGTGCCCGGTGGTCGGGGTGGTGAGGCGCACGCCGAATACAGTACATGGACATAATGTCCATGGCTACTATCTCGGCGAAGGACGGGGACCCCGTGGTGCGGGGTCCCCGCCGGGTCGTCGGTGCGTCAGCCCCGGTAGCCGGCCACGACCTTGGTGAACGCGTACTTCTCCTGGTCGATACCGCTGCACTCGCCGCCGCCGCCGCAGTCGCGGTTGGCGGCCCAGAACGTGAAGCGGCCGAGGTGGTGGCGGGTGGCGTAGTCGCGGATCGACGTGAAGTTGTCGACTGTGACGGTCTCGCCGGCGTTGTCGGTCTTGCCGTTCATCGACGAGAGACCACTGTGGCGGTACGCCTCGTCGTCGCTCCAGCCGAACGCGGACTTGAGCTGGTTCTCGAGGCCGTCGACCGCCGACTTCGTCATCGCGGCCATGTCGCCGCCGGCGGAGAAGTCGAAGGGCATGACCGACCAGACGTCGACGTTCGCGCCGATCGCCTTCGCCTGGGTGATGAGGCGGCTGCCCCATTCGGTCGGGCCCTGCGGGCTCGTGCCCATGGTGATGACCACGCGCACGCCCGGGTTCTTCTGCTTCGTGATCTTGACGGCGTTCAGGATGCGGTCCTGCACCGTCGCGTTCTCGAATTCGTCGGTGTTCTCGATGTCGAGGTCGATCGCCTTGAGCTGGTAGGCGTCGATCACCTTCTGGTACGCGCCCGACAGGTCTTCCGGCGTGCTGCAGTTCGGCCCGAGTTTCGTGCCGGACCAGCCGCCGAAAGACGGGATCACGTCGCCGCCGGCCGAACGGATCTTCTGGATCAGGGCGGAGTCGGAGCCGGTGAGGTCGCGGTTGCCGTCCCACTTCGGGTTGCAGCCGCCGTCGGACAGCATGAACGCGAGCGTGAACGCCTTGACGTCGGTGGCGTGCATCGCGGCGGCGGGGTCGGTCTGGCCGCCCCACTGGTACAGGTACGGCGACGCGACCACGGGGTCCGGCGCGGCGAGCGCCGTCGGGGCGAGGCTGATGGTCGTGGCCAGCGCCGCGCCCGCGGCGAGCGCGAGCGTGGCCATGCGACGCAGGGATTTCATGGGTCCTCCAGGAAACACGCTGAAACGTGCTGGTGTGGAGCACCTCCGATGCTTGATGCGGCGGGATCAACGCGAAGGGGCGCTCGGTGGGGATGTGTGCCCGCCACAATGGACTAGACCATTGGTCAGTGTCAAGGTCTGGTCGCGGGAGGAAAAAAACCACCGAAAGTCGGTGGTGGCAACGTCGGGCCGTGACGATCATGGGTGCGGCCCGGGGTTCTTTCGTGGCGCCCGGAAACGGGTTGCTGCGGCGGGAAACCCGGCGTGGCAAGGAAAACGGCGCGGTGATCTCGCCGGCGCGGCGAGGGGGCCGTGCCGCGAGAAGAGATCCGCTCCGCCGGCGCTCACACGCGCGTCGCGGCCCGGTCAGCGGGAACGGCGGGCCTTCGAGGCGGCGCGGTGAGCGCAACTTCGCGGCGGGCTTCGCACGGTGGTGCTCGCTTGTGGTGCGGCGTGGTCCCGCCAGAGCGCTCGTCGAGCTGGTGGCACAGCTGGGCGGGTTGGCTGCCGCAGAGCGGTTTCGGTCGGTGGAGCGGAGTTCGCGGAACTTCGCGGACGGTCCCGCTCTCGCGTGTGGTGTGGCGCGGTCGGAGCGGCGACCGGGCGGCTGGTTCGGCTTGGTGTCGTGGGTGCGGCTGGGACGCGCTGCGGGCTGGTTGTCGCTGACAGCTTGGGTTTTGTTGCCGCGGTGTTCGTTTGCGGGGTGTGGCGTGGTCGATCGGAGCGGCGACGCGGTGGCTGGTTGGGTTGGCGTGGTGGGTGCGGCTGGGACGCGCCGCCGGGTTGGTTGGCGTTGGCAGTCTGGGTTTCGCGCTGCGGTGTTCGTTTGCGGGGTGTGGCGTGGTCAATCGGAGCGGCGACCGGGCGGCTGGTTCGGCTTGGTGTCGTGGGTGCGGCTGGGACGCGCTGCGGGCTGGTTGTCGCTGACAGCTTGGGTTTTGTTGCTGCGGTGTTCGTTTGCGGGGTGTGGCGCGGTCGATCGGATTGGCGACGCGGCGGCTGGTTGGGTTGGCGTGGTGGGTGCGGCTGGGACGCGCCGCCGGGTTGGTTGGCGTTGGCAGTCTGGGTTTCGCGCTGCGGTGTCGTATGCAGGGTGCGGCGTAGCGAGCGGGGCGGCGATCGGGCTGGTGTTCCAGGTCTGGCGTGGTGGGTGCGGCCGGGACGTGCCGCGGGCTGGTTGTCGCGGCAGCGCGGGCGGAAACCGAAGGGCTGGCCCGAGAAATCAGGCCGGCCCCGGTTTCCGGGCTGTCGGCGCCAGGTCAGGCGCGGCCGTAGCAGCGCTCGAGTTCGTCCAGCGGGTAGAAGTAGCTGCCGGGGTGCACCGGGATGCACGAGGACTTGAAGGCAGTCTGCTTTTCGTTGTAGAGCATGCGCACGAGGTACGTGTGGCCGTCGCTGTAGAGGTCCCACTGGATGTTGGCCGCCATCGGGGCCACGCGGGCGCCGCGGAACGGGTTGTTCGCGTAGGTGTAGAGCGTCGACACCGGCTGCTGCCGGGTGCTGCCCGGCAGGCCGAGCAGCGTCGCCAGCGGGAAGATCTCCTCGGCGTGCGTGAAGCGGAGTTCGGCGTCGCGCGTGGTGGTGCCGGCGCGCTTGGCGTCCAGCTGCGCGAACAGGTCGTCGAGCAGGCCGCCGGCCATCTTGTACGTGATGTCGCCGCCGGAGAAGGCGGGGCCGTTCTCGTAGAACGACGTCACGTCGTCGAGGTAGCCGAACCATGCGGCCTCGTCGGGCGTGAGGTAGCGGTCGAAGTGCCACTGGCCTTCGCCGGCCAGGTCGGCGGTCACCTGGTCCAGCGCGTACACCGCGTCGGCGGCCGCGATCTCGTCCTTGAACTCCGCGTGCTTGCCGGCCACGACCTCGTCGACGAACTTCTTCGAGAAGCTGCGCTCCAGCACCGACTGCGCGACGGCGTGGGTGCGCGGCTGGTCGGTCGCGGCCTTCTCGGCGGCGGCGACGCGCGGGTCGTTGTCGACGTAGTCGTTGTACTCGACGTTGGACTTGTGGAAGTACAGCAACGTGTCGTCGGTTCGGGTCGGCGTGACCTGCAGGCCGGGCTGCGCCGCCTTGAGGCCCGCCGCGAACTCGTTCGCGCTGTCCACCGTGCGCTGCTGGCTCGACGCGACGACGTCGATCTTCGGCGTGGTGCCGGTGGCCGCGTCGGCGAACAGCGACGGCAGGCGGCGCACCATGCGCTGCGCGGTCGTCCGCATCTCGTCGCGGCCTTCCTGCGTGAGCAGGCCGTACCCGTCGTGGGCGTTGGCGGCGAGCAGCGTCCGCACGTCCGGCCCGAGCTGCCTGCCGACGCCCGTGAGCGCGCCCTCGGACTTCGCCTCGTTCCACAGCGCCAGCAAGGCGTCGCCGTCGTCGCTGTCGGAGAGGGTCCGCGCGCCGTGGCGGGAGACGTTCTCGGTGAACACCGGGCGGAACGACGACGGCAGCCGCTCGTACGAGTTCAGGGTGCCCTGCGGCTCGTACGCGGTCTTGGTGGTGAGGGCATCGGCGTTGCCGGAGTGGGCGTCCGCCGGGAGGGCGAACAGCCCGGACAACGCCAGTGCTACCCCGCCGAGGCCGGCCACAACACGTCTCATCGAGTTAACCCCGCAGTCTGGTCACGGTGGAAGGAGCGCCTAGTAGACAGGGCATCCGTGACGCGATCCGGGCCGCCGGGTGTCGCAGCGGTGAATTCGCGGGTTCCCGGTGAGTGGGAATACCGTGCCGGCTTGGGGATCTTGGCTCCCGCCACCTGGATCGGCGGGGTGAAGGCGCGACGGGCCGCCGGGCGAAGGCCCTCGCGCAATCGCCCGCGTCGAGCGGAGGGTGATCCTGCCGGCCGCACACTTGCTGGGACCGCACGGCGGTGGTCGCCGGGGTTGCCGGCGCCCACCGGGAGGGGGACAGCGCGGCGGTGGCCGGCCGGATCTCTCGGCCGGCCACCGCCGGTGCCCGGATCAGAGGCCCAGGAGGTCGCCCAGCACGCCGTTCTCGTGGTGGTGGCCCGAGGTGCCGGTGCTCGTGGTGCTCGAGCCGGCGCCGTCCGGGCCGGCCCAGTTCTGGCCCTGCTCGAAGCTTGCGCCGCCGTTGCCGTCGGTCCCGGCGGTGGTGTGGTCGTTGCTCACCCCGTCCGGCCCGGCGGTGGTGTTCTCCTGCTGGTCGGACGCGTAGCCACCGCCTCGGCCACCCGTGGCGGCGTGCGTGCTGCTCGTGCTCACGCCATCGGGTCCCGCGGCCACGTTCGCGCTGCCGTAGGTGTCCGCGGACGCGATGCCGGCGGCCCCGAGGGTCAGCGGCAGGGCGATCGCTCCGGCGGCCACGACACGGCGAATGGTCTTCATGGAAGCTCCTCTTTCTCGAAGGTGCGAAGCCCCGATCGGCTTCAGGCGGCCGGTTTTCCGACGCGGGCCCGGCCTGATCGCGCTGGTGCCGGTGATCACCGTCACCGGTTCCGCGACCCATCCGCCCGGACCGCCGAGTCCGAAATACCTGCCCACTTAAGGTGGTGCCGACGAAGCGCGGAACCGGCTATTTTGCCGAAATGGTCGGGGATCCGGCGACGGCCGGAGGGGGTCCGCGGCGCCGGTCGTCCGGCGTCGTCGCGAACTGGGCGCTGTGGCGGGTGCGGACCCGCGCGCTGCTGGCTTTCGTGCTGTGCGTGGACGTGCTCGCGCTCGGGGCGACCGTGCTCGTGGCCGTGCTGCTGCCGCGTCCGCTGACGGGTGTCACGGGGTTCGCGGTGCTCGGGGCGGGCTTGCTGGTGTGCGCGGAACTGTGCCGGTCAGCGGAACGGGAACGCGGGGAGACCTTGCTCGGCCCGGGTTTCGGCACGCCGTGGGTGTTCGCGGGCGCGGTGGTGCTGCCGCCGGTGCCCGCTGTCGTGCTCGCAGTGGTGTCGGGCGCGCACGGGTGGCTGCGCGTGCGGCGCCGGCCGCCGTACCGGCAGGTGTTCGAGGTCGCCGCGACGGCGCTCGCCGTGCTGCTCGCCGGGGCCTTCCTCGCCGCGACCGTGCCTGAGCACCCGGGTTCGCTCGGTGACCTGCGGCTCATGGGCCTGCTCATGGTGGCCGCGCTCGTCTTCGCCGGCGCGGACGCGGTGCTCACCGGTGCTGTCCGGGGCTACCGCGTCGGCCGCTCGGCTGTGCTGTTCGACGTCGCGATGGCCGCGCTGGGCATCGCGCTCGCGTGGGCCGTCGTCGACTCGCCGCTCATCGTGCCGCTGCTCGCGGCGGCGCTCGTGGTGCTGTACCGCGGGAGTGCCGCGGTCACGGCAAAAGCCGGGTCGCCGGCCGACGCGATGACCGGTGCGCTCACCGCGTCCGCCTGTTGGGACGCCGCGCGCGCCGGCGTTCTCGCGGCGCCGGTGTTTTCCGTGCTGGTGCTCGATCTCGACCGCTTCGGCGACGTCAACGACCACCACGGCCGCTCCATCGGCGACGCGGTGCTGCGCGCGATCGCCGGCGCCCTGCGCGCCGAAGTCCGCTCGGCCGACCTCGTCGGCCGCTCGGGTGGTGGCGAGTTCGCCGTGCTGCTGCCCGGCACCAGCCGGTTCGACGCGCTGGCGATCGCGGAGCGCATCCGCCTGCGGGTCGCTTCGACGGCGGTCGCGGTGAAAGCGCCGTACGGCAGCCCGCAGTTCGCGTGGGCCACGGTGTCCGTGGGCGTCGCCGCGCGGCCGGTCGACGGGGACACGCTCGCCGTGGTCTTCGGGGTGGCCTCGATGGCGGTGCGGCGCGCGAAAGCCGCGGGGCGCAACCGGACCGTCTGCCCGGAGTGAGTCAGTCCGAAGTGGACGGAACGCCGATGTCCTCGAACCACAGCTGCGGACGCGTGGCGATGAACTCCTTCATCAGCGCGGTGCACGCGGGGTCGTCGAGCAGTTCGATCCGCACACCGTGCTCCGCGAGCCAGCCGTGGCCGCCGCCGAACGTCTCCGCCTCGCCGATGATCACGTGCGGGATGCCGAACTGGCGCACGAGCCCACTGCAGTACCAGCACGGCGAGAGCGTGGTGACCATGATCGTGTCGCGGTAGTGCGGGCGCCGCCCGGCGTTGCGGAACGCCGTGGTCTCGGCGTGCAGCGACGGGTCGCCGTCCTGCACGCGGCGGTTGTGGCCGCGGCCGAGCAGGGTGCCGTCGCGGTCGAAGAGCGCGGCGCCGATCGGCACCCCGCCCTCGGCCTTCCCCAGTTCGGCCTCCTCGCGGGCCACGGCGAGCAACGCGTGCGGATCGATCTGCATGCGCCCACTTCACCGGCCGGGGCGGCCGCTGGCAAGTTCTCGCGGATCGAGGACCGATTCTGTCCGCGAGGTCTGGCACAGTGAGGCGCATGTACGGAACCTCGGAGCGGCTGCTGCGCCTGCTGTCCCTGCTGCAGGCCCGCCGCGACTGGCCGGGTCCCGACCTGGCCGATCGTCTCGGCGTCGACGTCCGCACGGTCCGCCGCGACGTCGAGCGCCTGCGCGGCCTCGGGTACCCGGTGCACGCGACCCCGGGCGTCGCCGGTGGTTACCGGCTCGGCGCCGGGGCCGCGCTGCCGCCATTGCTGCTGGACGACGACGAGGCCGTGGCCGTCGCCGTCGGCCTGCGCACCGCCGCGAACGGCACGGTGTCGGGCCTCGAGGAGACGTCCGTGCGAGCCCTGGCCAAGCTCGAACAGGTGTTGCCGGCGCGGCTGCGGCACCGCGTGAGCGCTGTCGGCTCCGCGATGTTGCAACTCGGCGGCGGGGGACCGGTCGTCGACGCGGAGGCGCTGACCGTCGCCGCCGCCGCTTGCCGCGACCACGAGCGGCTGCGTTTCAGCTACGCGAACCACACCGGCACGGTCACCGACCGCGACGTCGAGCCCCTGCGCCTGGTCTGCACCGGGCGCCGGTGGTACCTCGTCGCGTACGACCTCGGCCGCGAAGCCTGGCGCACGTTCCGCGTCGACCGCATCGGCGGCGTCCCGCGGCCGGGCTTCCGCTTCACCCCGCGCGAACCACCCGCGGACGACCTGGCCGCGTACGTGTCGCGCCAGATCTCGGCCGCGCCGTACGCCCACCAGCTCACCCTGCGCGTCTCCGTGCCCGCCGACGTCCTCGCCGCCCGGGTGCCCCCGACGGTCGGCGTGGTGGAACCCGTGGACGAGCACACGTGCCGCCTGCGCACCGGCTCCCACCAGCTCGAGACGGTCCCCTTCTACCTCGCGCAGTGGGACTACGACTTCGTCGTCGAGGACCCACCGCCCGGCCTGCTGGACCGCCTGGCGCGCATCGCGGACCGCTTCACCGCGGCGGCGGCCGCGAGCGGTTGAGCGGTCAGGCGGTGGGCGCGCCGAGCGTGCCGGGCTCGCCGCACCGGTAGCGGACGTTCGTTGTCGAGGATGAGTTCGTCATCGGCGTCCGACGGATCCGGGCGAAGCCGGGGGAATCGGCTTTTCGTCAGAAGCCGCCCCAGCGAGAGGGCAGTCTGCTCGCCGGACACCTCGGGCCACGCACCACGGTGTGCCCTGACGGGCGCGCGAGACGCCCGAGAACGGTCCGTGGGCGCCGTGACGCTGATCGGCCGGTGCTGCGGGTTCCGAAAACAGCCGCACCGGGACCGGCTGACGCGGTCAGGCTGAGCGGTCAGGATGAGCGCGCGCCGAGCATGCGAAGCACCAGTTCGCTGTACTCCTTCCCCAGC
Source organism: Amycolatopsis sp. FDAARGOS 1241 (assembly GCF_016889705.1). Lineage (NCBI taxonomy): Bacteria > Bacillati > Actinomycetota > Actinomycetes > Pseudonocardiales > Pseudonocardiaceae > Amycolatopsis > Amycolatopsis sp. FDAARGOS 1241. The sequence goes on along the minus strand of NZ_CP069526.1, from coordinate 6,265,554 downwards.
GCGGAGGGGGTCTGGCGGGTGCGTTCGCTGTACCAGCGGGCCACGTCGACGCCCAGCGAGAGCACCGCGCGGGCGGCCGTGTGGGGGTCGGTGACGGTGAAGGCGCCGGAGGCGGCGCCGGCGGAGATGACGTCGCGGACGATGCGCTCGATGCGGCGGCGCAGTTCCGTGACGATTTCGAACTCCTTCTCCGGCAGGGCGTTGAGCTCGTACTGCACGACGCGCGCCACCGTGTGCCGCCGGGCGTGCCAGGCGACGAAGTCCTCGACGACGAGCCGGATGCGGTCCACGGGGTCCTCGACGTTGGCGACCACGTTCTCGACCAGGGCGAGCGTCTGCTCGTGCCCGCTGCGGCTGATCGCGAACAGCAGCGCCGCCTTCGAGGGGAAGTGCACGTACAGCGCGGCCGGGCTCATGCCCGCGGCGCCCGCGATGTCGCGCGTGGTCGTGGCGTGGTAGCCGCGCTTCGCAAAGGACTCCACACCGGCGAGCATGAGCCGGCGCGCGGTTTCGGGCTGCACGTCGGGCCACAGCTCGGCCGAGAGCGAAGTCGTCATCCGGCGATCCTCCCAGATCTGCGGGCCCAGGCTCCGCGGGCGTGGACCGTCGGCCCATTCTAAGCGCTCGCTCAGCACGCGTCCGGCGCTTCGGTCCGGGTGCGGTCCGAGAGGGGCTCGCCGCGGCGCCGTAAGGTGCACGAATGGCCGGGCGCAGAGAGAGTGGATCCAGGTGAGCCGCCGCACGACGCACCTGGCCGGGCTCGACCTCAACCTGCTCGTCGTCCTTCGGGAGCTGCTGCGCGAGCGCAACGTGACCCGCGCCGCGGAGCGGGTCGGCGTCAGCCAGCCGGCGTTGAGCGCGGCCTTGGCCCGGCTGCGGCGGCACTTCGAGGACGAGCTGCTGGTCCGGGCCGGCCGCGGGTACGTGCTGACACCGCTGGCCCGGCAGCTCGTGCGCCAGGTCGAGGACGTGTGCGCGGCCGCCGAGCAGCTGTTCGCCACCGGTTCGAGCTTCGCTCCCGGCACGTCGGTGCGGGAGTTCACGCTGCTGATGGCCGACTACACACTCGCGGTGATCGGCCAGCCCCTCGCCGAGCTGTTCGAGCGCGAGGCGCCCCGCGCCCGGCTGCGGATCCGGCTCGTCCGTGAGTCGCTGAGCGCGGATCTGCCCCGGATCGTCCGGTTCGTCGACGGGGTGATCGCGCCGCCGATCGAGCTGGAAGAGCTGCCCCGGCTCCGGTCCGCCGAGCTGTTCCGCGACGAGTGGGTGTGCGTGCTGTGGGCCGGCCACGAGATCGGCGACGCGGGGCTCACCCTGACCGACTTGCAGCGGCTGGACTGGGTGGTGCCGTACCACCGTGAGCCGGGGGTGGCCCTGCCGCCCGTGTCCCGCCGGCTCGCCGCGCTGGGACTCGCGCCACGGGTCGCGATGAGCGTCGAGAGCTATCAGGCGGTGCCCGCGCTGGTGGCCGGAACCCACCGGATCGCACTGGTGCAACGCCGCCTGGCCGTCGAGCTCGCCAAGCGGTTCGACCTCAAGGTCCTCGAGTGCCCCGGTGAGCCGGAGGGGATCGTGGAGAGCTTGTGGTGGCACGAAGATCTCGATCCCGACCCCGCGCACGCCTGGCTGCGCGAGGCGCTGCGCGGCCTCGGTGAGCGGTTGCGTGATCATAACCTGGACTGATGCTCAGGATCAGGATTTCTGACTTCCGGGTAACCCCGAGGATTCTTAGACTCTTTCGCGACAAGCGATATATCGCATCGGTGCGATATTCGTGATCGGAAGGAATTCCCTGGATGTCGACGAACGCACCCGTAACAGACGAGCGACTGACACCGGAAGCACGACGATCAGTCGTCGGCGGCATCCTTTCGCTGTTCGTTGACAGCTTCGACATCTACCTGCCCGCGCTCGTGCTGCCGGCGGTGATGGACTACTTCGAACCCGACTCCATGTCGGCCACGACGAAGGTCACCCTCGTGACCGTCATCTTCGTCGTCACCCTGCTCGGACGGCCGATCGGCGGCCCGATCTTCGGCAACCTGGCCGACAAGATCGGGCGACGGCGGGTCACCCTGATCACGGGCGTCGGCTTCACCGTCGTGACACTGCTGATCGGCCTCATGCCCGGTTACGCGACCTGGGGTTACGGGTCGATCGTCGGGTTGATCCTGCTCCGCCTCATCGGCGGTATCTTCCTCGGCGGCGGGTACGCGGGGCCGGTCCCGCTGGCCATCGAGCGCTCGCCGATGCGCCGGCGCGGCCTGGTCGGCGGGGTGATGGCCGCCGGTGCCCCCGCGGCCATCACGCTCATCAGCATCATCCAGCTCGTCGTGCTGGAACGGTTTCCCGACGAGGAACTGAAGTCCTGGGGCTGGCGGATTCCGTTCTTCTTCGGATTCCTGCTCGGAATTGCCTACATCGCCTACTACTCACGCGTGCCCGAGGTCGACCTCAAGGAACTCAAGAAATCGCGGGAAGGAAATCGCGCGCCGATTTTCGAGCTGTTCAGCCGACGGAACATCCGCGGTTTCGGCCAGGTGTTCCTTCTCATGACCGGGATGTGGTTCGCCGCCCAGGTCGTGCTCTCCTTCATGCCCGGGCTGCTGGTCGGGGTGCTTCACCAGAACCCCTCCAACGTCAGCACCCTGGAGATCGTCGCCAACGTCGCGACGATCATCAGCATGATCCTCGCCGGCGTGCTGGGGCAGCGGATCGGCCGCCGCAAACTGCTGCTCGGCTGCGCCGTCGCCATCACCGTCGGCGCGAGCCTCGCCTACCTGGTCCTCGTGCTGCTCGCGCGGTCCGGGGCGGGGTTCCTGCCGATCGCGTTCGTCGCCTTCGTGCTGCCCAACGCCCCGCTCGGGTGCCTGGTCGTCTACCTCAACGAACGCTTCGGCGCCGGGGTCCGCTCCTCGGGCTACGGCAGCGTCTACACGCTGAGCCTCATCCTGCCCGCCCTCTACAGCGTCTGGATCACCGTCCTGCAGACCGTGATGCCGTACGAGTACACCGCGGTGGTCCTGATCGTTCTCGGCGGTGTGCTCTTCTTCGCCGGAGCGTGGATAGGCCCGGAGACCCGGGGCACCGTGCTCCTGGGTGCGCCGGCCGAGCCGGCGGCCTCGCGCGCGGACACCGCGTCCGAATGATCCCGCCCGAAACCCAGGAGGTCACGATCACCAGACCCGAACTGCGCAGCAACCACCCGGTCGGCTCGCCCCGATGGGCGACGACGCGGACGCAGTGGAAGTCGATGGGCTACACCGACGAGCAGATCCGGCGCCCCAAGATCGCCGTGGTCAACTCCTCCTCCGGCCTGGCCCCCTGCTTCTCCCACCTCGACGCGATCGCCACCGCGGTGTGGGATTCGATCGATGCCGCCGGCGGGCTGGCGTTCGAAATCCGGACGGTGGCCCCGACCGACTTCATCATGGCCGCCGGCCGTGGTGGTGGTTACGTCCTTTCGGGCCGGGACTTGGTGTCCTACGACATCGAAGCCGTGGTCGACGGGGCGCAGCTCGACGGGATGGTCTGCCTGGCCTCGTGCGACAAGACCACGCCCGGTCAGCTGATGGCCGCCGCGCGCACCGACGTGCCCACGCTGGTCATCGCCTGCGGCTACCACAGCTGCGGAGCGCTCGAGAGCGGCCGCCGGGTGGACATCGAGGACGTGTTCGTCGATGCCGGCAAGCTGGCGTCGGGCGCGATCAGCTTCGAAGACCTGTGCGCCGCGTCGGACCGGGCCATCACCAGCCCCGGAGTCTGCACCGGCATGGGCACGGCCAACACGATGCACATCGTCGCCGAAGCTCTCGGCATGGCACTGCCCGGCACGGCGCCCACCCGTGCCAACAGCGACACCATGTGGGCGGCGGTCCGGGCTTCGGGTGCCGCGATCATGGCCGCGGTCGAGGCCGATCGGCGGCCCAGCACCGTGATGACGCGGGGTGCGGTCCGCAACGCGGTGGCGGCGGTGATCGCCGTCAGCGGGTCGATCAACGCGGTGAAGCACCTCGAGGCGATCGCCGCCGAACTCCCCGGCGACCTCGACGTGCACGGCCTGTTCGAGGAGCTCGGCCGCCACGTCGGCCCGCTCGCGGCGGTGCGGCCCAACGGGCCGTCGTCGATCGAGGAGTTCGACGACGCCGGCGGTGCCCGTGCGGTGCTGGCCCAGCTCGGCGACGTCGTCGACGGCTCGGTCGTGACGGTCAACGGCCGGACGATGGCGGAGAACCTCGCCGGCGTGGTGGTCGACCCGGCCGTGATCAGAGCCGAACCGATCCGGCCGGAATCGACGATCGTGGTGATGCGGGGCAGTCTCTGCCCCGGCACCGGGATCGTGAAGCTCTCGGTCACCGAGACGCGCGCCCGGGCATTCCGCGGCCCGGCGCGGGTCTACGAGTCGGCGCCCGCGGCCACCGCGGCGATCGAGAGCGGCGGGGTGCAGCCCGGCGAGGTGCTCGTGCTCCGCGGGCTCGGCGTCACCGGCACGCCGGGCATGGGCATGGCCTCGAGCGTGGTTTTCGCGCTCAACGGCGCCGGCTTGAGCGAGCAGGTCGCCTTCGTCACCGATGGGCAGCTCTCCGGGCTCGTCAACAAGGGCATCGTCGTCGGGGAGGTCACCCCCGAAGGCGGGGTCCCCGGCCCGCTCGGCGTGGTGCGCACCGGGGACGAGATCGCGATCGACGTGCCGGCCCGCACCGTCGAGCTGCTCGTGGATCCAGCCGAACTCGACCGGCGGCTCGCGGAGTACCCGGCCACGCGCCCCCCGCAGACCTGGCCTGCCCGGCGCGGTTCGTGGCTCGGTGTCTACGCCGGCGCCGTGGAACCGCTCGACAAAGGCGCGACGCTGCGCCGTTCGTCCACTTCGTCCTGAGGAGTTCTCTTGCCCCACGCACTGACCGAGCTGCGCGTCAACACCGTCACCCGGCCCACGGACCGCTCCGTAGAACGGCTCGAGGCCGACCTCCTCGTCGTCGGCGCCGGGATCGCCGGTCTGACCGCGGCGATCGACGCGAAACGGCTCGGCCGTGACGTCGTGCTCGTCGACGCGCTCCCCGTCCTGGGTGGACAGTGCGTGAACTCCATGATCGGGCTGTTCTGCGGGATCTATGGAAACGCTCCCGAGTACCACCAGCTGACGCACGGGATCTTCGACGAGATGTTCCCGGCGCTGGAGCGCTCCGGCGACCTCGCGTACAACCGCACCCACACCCAGACCGTGCCCTACGACGAGGTGGCGCTGGGCCGGTGGTTCGAGAACCTCGTTTCCGAGCTCGGGATCAGGGTGGTGCTGGGCGCCTCGATCAGCGGGGTCGGCCGCGACGGCGGAGTGCTCGAGCAGGTGGACTTCTCGAGCCGCTACGGTCCGGTCGCGGTGCGCGCGAAGGGATTCGTGGACGCGACCGGCGACGCGGCGCTGGCGTGGGAAGCCGGGCTGCCGTGCCGCGTACCGGAGCGCACGGTGTGGGGATCGCAGCAGATCCGGCTCACCGGCCTCGTCGAATCGGCCAAGCCGGAAGCGGCTGAGTTGGTTGCCCGCATCGACGAGAAGGCCGATGAGTACGGCCTCATCCGCCGCGACGGACTCGCCTTCTTCTTCCCCGGGCGCAACACCGCCGTGATGAACATGACCCACGTGGAGGCACCGCTGACCGCGGTCGACGCGACCGAGGCGCAGTTGCGCGGACGGGCGCAGGCAGACCGGGTCGTCGAGTTCCTGCGCACCGAGTTCCCGGCGGCCTTCAAGGAAGCCTCCGTGCTGGCCTACGGTTTGCCCGGGCGACGGCAGACCCGGTGGCTGGCCGCCGATCACCAGCTCACGCTCGACGAAGTCCAGCGGGGCACCGGTTTCGCGGACGCGGTGGCGCGGACGGCTTGGCCGGTCGAGCTGCACGACCGGGCATCGGGCTACGCGTGGGAACCCTTCGGGCCCGACCACGTCCACTACATCCCCTTGCGGAGCCTGACCTCCCCGGACGCGCGGAACCTGGTCGCTGCCGGGCGGTGCGTCGACGGCGACGCGGCGGCGCTGTCGAGCGTCCGGGTGATGGGCCCGTGTTCGGCGATGGGCAGCGCCGCCGCGCACGCGTTGGACCTGACCCTCGGTGGCGATGTCCACGACGTCGATCTGACCGCCTTGCGCGACCGGATCCGCGACAACGTGGAGGGCTGAGCGGTGGTGCGGCTCACTGACGAAGAGCGGCGGATGCGCGATGGTGCGGAAGGCGACGCGGTCGCGGCGGCGATGGATCTGCTGATCCGGTACGCCGACGCGCTCGGCGCCGAGCGGCTGTGCGAGACCCGCAACGTCGCGGGCACGACGACACAGCCTTCGCCCGCCAAGGAGAAGCTGGTCGCCGAAGGCGGCTGGGCGAAGGCGTTCTCGGTGATCAGCCTCGACTGCGACGACGACCTCGAAATCCCGCCGATGCGGGTCCCGACCTGCCAGCTGCAGCACGGTTTCGGCGAAGACGCCCGCGGCATCATGCCCTACCCCGAGCACAAGATCGACCTGCAGGCGGAGGCCGAGTCGTTCGCGAGCAGCCGTGGCGTCAACGTGCTCGCCACCTGCACGCCGTACCAGGTCGGCAACCTCCCGACCTACGGGGAACACGTCGCCTGGATGGAATCCTCGGCGGTGGTCTACGCCAATTCCGTGCTGGGCGCTCGCACCAACTGCGAGGGTGGCGCCTCGACGGGCGCCGCGAGCTTGACCGGGCGGATCCCGTGCTGGGGCAACCACCACGTGGAAAACCGCTACGGCACGCACCTCATCGAGACGACGCTGGCGATGAACGGGTTCCAGGACTGGGGGATGCTCGGCTACTTCGCCGGCGACGTCGTCCAGGAGGAGCGACCGGTCATCCTCGGCGAGCTCGGCACGCCGGATCTGGCCGATCTCAAGCACTTCGGTGCTGCCGCCGCGTCCTCGGGCGGTGTGGAGATGTACCACCTGCCGGGCCGGACCCCCGACGCGCCGACGCTCGAGGCCGCTTTCGGTGGCCGCTCGATCCCCGCGCCGATCCGGTACGGCGAGGCCGAGCGCCGCGCTGTGTACGAATCGCTCAACTCGATCGGGGAGAGCGAGGACGTCGACTTCGTCCTCATCGGCTGTCCGCACGCTTCGCTGGAGCAGATCGGCCGGGTCGCCCGCGCGCTGGAGGGCCGCACGATCTCGCCCGGGTGCGAGCTGTGGCTGATGACCCCTCGCGCGCTGCGCACGGTCGCCGACCGCAACGGCTGGACCGGCACCATCCAGCGGGCAGGCGGGCGGGTCCTCACCGACTCCTGCCCGGCGATGTCGCGCGTCGCTCCGGAAGGCACGAAGGTGTTCGCGACCGACTCCGCGAAGCAGGCCCACTACCTGCCCGCGATCCTCGGGATCGAGGCGTGGTTCGGCACTCTCGAGGAGTGTGTCGACGCAGCCGTCACCGGCCGGTGGCGCGGCTCGCTCGCGCGCGCCGAGAAGGTGCTCCGGTGACCGCGGCCGAGCAGGCCGGCGGCGTGCTGCTGCACGGCCGCGGCATCGTTCCCGGCCGGGTCGTCGGTGAGGCGCTGGTCTCGCACGAAACGATCTCGGGCTGGGGCGGGATCGACCCGGCGACGGGCACGATCATCGAACGCCGGCACGAACTGTTCGGTGTCTGCTTCACCGGGAAAGTCCTGGTGTTCCCGGGTGCCAAGGGATCCTCCGGGTGGTCGGGCTTCTTCCAGTCCACGCGGCTGCTCGGCACCGCGCCGCTCGCGATGGTCTTCACCCACCTCACGACGAAAGCCGCGCTCGGGGCGATCGTGACCCGGGTCCCGGCGATCACGGATCTCGACGACGACCCGGTGGCGCGCATCGCTACCGGAGACGTGGTCGAGGTCGACGCCGACCACGGGCTGGTGCGGGTGCTCTCGCGCTGACGGGTGACCAGCGGACAAGTGACCCCGGCCGGGTGACCCCGCCCGGGGTCGGACTGGTGGCCTGGTGGGACGCGGGTCCGGCGTCCCGCTCGGGAGCGTGGTTTTCCAGCGTGCGCGAAGGGTCTCGGTCGGTACGGAGCGTGGCCGGGTTCGTCACATCCCGTGTTTTCACGGGTGAGCTCAGGGCCGGTGGCTTGAGTCCGGCCGGATCGCCGTTACCCTTTCCTCTAAGCAAGCGCTTAGCCGCCGTCCGCTGCAGAACAGGAGACCAGTGCTGTGAACTCGTTCAAGGACCGCGTGGCGATCGTGACCGGCGCCAGCCGCGGGATCGGCCTCGCCATCGCGAAGGGCCTGGTCGAGCGGGGCGCGAAGGTGTGCATCACCGCGCGGAAGCCCGAGCCGCTGGCCGAGGCTGTCGCCGAGCTGGGCGGCGAGGACCACGCGATGTTCGTCGCCGGAAAGGCCGACGACACCGAGCACCAGGACGAGGCGGTCGCCAAGACGATCGAGCGGTTCGGCCGGCTCGACATGCTCGTGAACAACACCGGCATCAACCCGGTCTACGGTCCCTCGCTCGACGTCGATCCGGCTGCCGCCGCCAAGATCCTCGCCGTGAACGTGCTGGCGCCGCTCGCGTGGACCAAGCGCGCCCGCGATGCGTGGATGGGCGAGCACGGCGGCGCGGTCGTCAACGTCGCTTCGATCGCCGGCCTGCGCGCGTCGCTCGGCATCGGCATGTACGGCGTGAGCAAGGCGGCGCTGATCCGGCTGACGCAGGAGCTGGGCGCTGAGCTCGGGCCGAAGATCCGGGTGAACGCCGTGGCCCCGGCTGTGGTCAAGACCAAGTTCGCGACGGCGCTGTACGAGGGCAAGGAAGAGGAGGTCGCCTCGGCCTACCCGATGAAGCGCCTCGGCGTGCCCGAGGACATCGCCGGCGCGGTGGCGTTCCTGCTCTCCGACGACGCGGGCTGGATCACCGGCCAGACCGTGGTCCTCGACGGCGGTGTGACCCTCGGCGGTGGCCTGTGAGCGCCGGGGTCGTCATCACGGGTGGTGGCGGCGGGATCGGCCGCGCGCTGGCCCGGCGCTTCGCGGCCGACGGTGCGCGCGTGGTCGTCGCCGACCTCGACGGCGACCGCGTGGCGGAGGTCGCGGCCGAGGTCGGCGGCACAGCGTACGTCGGCGACGTGGCGAGTGAAGACGGCGTCACCAAGCTCCTCGCCTCGGCCCGCGAGACGCTCGGCGAGATCGACGTCTACTGCGCCAACGCCGGCATCGCCCCCTTCGGCGACGAGCAGTCCACCGAAGAAGACTGGGCCCGCACCTGGGACGTCAACGTCATGGCCCACGTCCGCGCCGCGAAGCAGCTCCTGCCCGCGTGGCTCGAGCGCGGCAAGGGCCACTTCATCGCGACGGCCTCGGCCGCGGGCCTACTGACCACGCTCGGCTCGGCGCCCTACTCCGTGACCAAGCACGGCGCACTCGCCTTCGCCGAGTGGCTGTCGGCGACCTACCGCCACCGCGGGATCACCGTGCAGGCCATCTGCCCGCAGGGCGTGCGCACGGCGATGCTCGAAAGCAGCGGCCCGCGCGGCGAGCTGATCATGGGCGCGTCCGCGATCGAGCCCGAGCAGGTGGCGGACGCGCTGTTCGCCGCCATCGACGAGGGCCGGTTCCTCGTGCTGCCGCACCCGGAGGTCGCGGAGTACTACGCACTGCGCGCCACGCAAACCGACCGCTGGCTCGGCGGGATGAACAAGCTGCAGCGCAAGATCGAGCAGCTGCCCGAGGGCTGAGCACTCACGGGCGGGCACCGGTTTCGCGGTGCCCGCCCGTGCTCCTCAGTGCCCCTCTGTGCCCCCCACAGTGGACGACCGCCTCCCGGGTCTTGACGCGTGACCGGGCGGATCTCTAGCGTCGTCATACCGACTGGTCGGTGTCCAAGGGAGGACTCGGATGAGCTGGTACGACGCGAAGCCGTGGGTCGCGAGCTACGACGAGCGCCGCGCCGCCGCCCAGGAGTTCGCGCCGGCCACGCCGCTGGCCACCTTCCGCCGGAGCGTCGCGCAGGCCCCGGACACCGCCGCGCTGGCGTACTTCGACGGCCGCGTCTCCTACCGCGAGCTCGACGAGCTGTCCGACGCGGTCGCGCGCCACCTCACGGCAGCCGGGTTCGGCCGTGGCGACCGGCTCGCGCTGGTGCTGCAGAACGTGCCGCAGTTCGTGCTCACGCTGCTCGCCGCGTGGAAGGCCGGCGGGATCGTGGTGCCAGTGAACCCGATGTACCGCACGGGGGAACTGGCCCACGTGCTCACCGATGCCGGTGTCACGGCGATCGTCTGCTCGCAGCACGCGTGGCACGAGTACGTCGGCGCGCTCGCTGCCGAGCACGGCCTGGCCATCGCCCTGACCACGAGCGAGCTCGACTTGCAGACCCGCGACGACGAGCGCGTGCTCGGCAAGATCCGGCGTGAGGCGACGCCCGGCGCGGCCGATCTGCTCGAGATCGCGCGCTCGACACCCGGCGACCCGCCGCCCGACCCGGGGTTCGGCCTCGACGATGTCGCCCTGATCAGCTACACGTCGGGCACGAGCGGGAAACCCAAGGGCGCCACCAACACCCACGGCAACATCGGGACCAACGCGGTGATCCTCGCCCGCTCGGGCGAGGTCCGCGCCGGTGCCACGGTGTTCGCGCTCGCGCCGCTGTTCCACATCACCGGGATGGTGTGCGAGATCGCCTATGCCATCGAGATCGCGGGCACGCTGGCGCTCGCGTACCGTTTCGAGGCCGGCGTGGTGCTCGCCGCGCTGCGGGAGCACCAGCCGGCGTACATGGTCGGGCCGTCGACGGCGTACATGGCGCTGATGGCGCACCCGGACGTGACGCCGGAGCACTTCGCGTCGTTCGAGGCGCTGTATTCCGGCGGCGCGGCACTGCCGCCCGCGGTCGTGGGCACGTTCCGCGACCGCTTCGGCCACTACATCCACAACGGCTACGGCCTTACCGAGACCACGGCCGGCTGCGTCGTCGTGCCCAGCGGCATGGAAGCGCCGGTCGACCCGGCTTCGGGCACGCTGTCGATCGGTCTGCCGGTGCCCGGTGTCGTGGTGCGGATCCTCTCCGACGACGGGAAAGAGCTCCCGTTCGGCGAGGCGGGGGAGATCGCCGTCGAGGGGCCGATGGTCGTGCCCGGGTACTGGAACCGGCCGGACGCGACGGCCGAGGCGCTGCCCGGTGGCCGGCTGCTCACCGGCGATGTCGGGTTCATGGACGAGCGCGGCTGGGTCTACGTGGTGGACCGCAAGAAGGACATGATCAACGCGGCCGGGTTCAAGGTGTGGCCGCGTGAGGTCGAAGACGTGCTGTACACGCACCCGGCCGTGCGGGAAGCCGCGGTGGTCGGGGTGCCCGACGCGTACCGCGGCGAGACCGTGAAGGCGTACGTGAGCCCGGCGCCCGGTGCGCAGCCGGATCCGGACGAGCTCGTGGCGTACTGCCGGGAGCGGCTGGCCGCCTACAAGTACCCCCGATCGGTCGAGGTGCTCGCCGAGCTGCCGAAGACCACCAGCGGGAAGATCCTGAGGCGCGAGCTGCGCGCCCGATGTTAGGGAGGACGATGGTCGAGACGGTCCGCGGCGCGGTTGAGCCGGCCGAACTGGGCAAGGTGCTGATGCACGAGCACATCTTCGTGTTGAGCCCGGAGTTCGTCGCCAACTACCCGGAGCACGAGGGCTTCGACGAGACCGTGCACGTGCCGGAGGCGATCGCGAAGCTGCGGACGCTGAAGGACGCCGGGATCGACACGATCGTGGATCCGACCGTGATCGGGCTCGGGCGCTACCTGCCGCGCGTGCAGAAGGTCGCCGCCGAGGTGGACCTGAACATCGTGGTCGCGACCGGGTTGTACACCTACAACGACCTGCCGCACTATCTGTCCCTGCGCGGACCGGGCACGCTGCTGGGCGGGGCCGAACCGCTGGTCGAGCTGTTCGTCGGCGACATCACCGACGGCATCTCCGGTACCGGCGTGAAGGCCGGTGTGCTCAAGTGCGCGACGGACGAGCCGGGGATGACGCCGGGGGTGGAGCGGGTGCTGCGCGCGGTCGCGCAAGCGCACCGGGCCACGGGCGTGCCGATCATGACCCACACGCACGCGGGCACGCGGCGCGGGCTCGAGCAGCAGGACGTGTTCGAGGCCGAGGGTGTGGACCTGTCCCGCGTGCTGATCGGGCACTGCGGCGACTCGGCCGACCTCGGCTACCTCAGGGCGATCGCCGACCGCGGGTCGCTGCTCGGCATGGACCGCTTCGGCATCGATGTCTACCTGCCCTTCGAGCAGCGCGTGGCGACCGTGGCGGCGCTGTGCGAGCGCGGGTACGCCCGCAGCATGGTGCTCTCGCACGACGCGTCGTGCTACTTCGACTGGCTCGAGGCGCCGACGCGCGAAGCGGTGCTGCCCAACTGGCACTACCTGCACATCACCAACGATGTGCTGCCCGCGCTGCGTGAACGCGGCGTCAGCGAAGCCGACCTCACGACGATGCTCGTGGACAACCCACGCCGCTTGCTCGACCACGGCGGCGCGTACTGACGGAACGGTACGCTGGGCTTTCTCGGCGGGCCGCGAGGGGAGGGGTGGGGTGGTGACGCGAGCGAAAACCGCTCCCGACGAGCAGGCTGCCGTGCCCCGGCGCCTGCTGAAGCAGGCGACGAAGCTCTTCGCCAAAAAGGGCTTCGACCGCACGTCGGTGCAGGAGATCGTCGAGGCGGCGGGCGTCACCAAGGGCGCGCTGTACCACTACTTCGGCTCGAAGGACGACCTGCTCTACGAGATCTACGCCCGCGTGCTGCGCGAGCAGACCTCCCAGCTCGAACGCGTCGCCTCCAGCGCCGCGCCCTTGCGTGAACGCCTGGCCGCCGCCGCGTCCGACGTGGTCGTCAGCAGCATCGACAACCTCGACGACAACACCATCTTCCTGCAGTCCATGCATCAGCTCAGCGCCGAAAAGCGCAAGATGGTGCGCGCCGAGCGCCGCAAGTACCACGAACGCTTCCGCCGCCTCATCGAAGAAGGCCAGGCCTCCGGCGAATTCCGCAGCGACAAACCTGCCGACCTGGTCGTCGACTTCTTCTTCGGCGCAGTGCACCACCTGGGCACGTGGTACCGCCGCGGCGGCCCACTCTCGGCCCGCGAAGTGGGCGACCACTTCGCCGACATGCTGTTGGCTGTGTTGTCTGCCTCGGCTTCGCCGAGGCGGCGAGATCGCCTTTGAGCCGGCTTCTGGATTCAGCGGTCGGATCGGCCGGCGGCGATCGCACCGCTGAATCCGGAAACCGGCGCGATCTCGCGCTGTGGTCGGGTTCCTCAGTCTGTGGGGAGCACCACCCCATGCTGGGCCAGAACGCTCGTGACGAACGTCGTTTTGCCGGCTGTTAGCGTTCGCGGTCGGTTTCGGACGTGGCGAGGCGGCGTTTGAGGTCGGCGTACTGCGCGGCCAGCGATGGGTCGGCGCGGAGGGCGTCGCGGAAGGTGAGCTGGGCGTGCCAGCGCGGGTGGTTCGCGGGGAGGACGTGCAGGTGGGCCAGCCGGTGCTCAGCGGTGGAGTCGGGTAGGACGAAGAAGCGGCGGTAGGGCGCGCCGACGTCCAGTGAAGGCGGGACATAGGACCAGCCGTCGGCAGACAGGGCCGCGCCGGCCGAAGTCACCACCTCGTCGACGTCCCGCACCGAAGCCATTACGTCCACCACCGGTTTCGCCGCCAGACCCGGCACAGACGTCGAGCCGACGTGCACCACGCCGTCGACCAGCCACGGCGTCAGCAGCGATGCCACACGCGCGCACAGAGCAGCGCCGCGCGCGGCCCACGCGGGGTCGGGGGCGGCGATGTGGGGTTTCTCGTGGGCCCAGGCCGGGGGTTCGGTCATGGTCGGACGCTACCGGCGGGCACCGACATTTCCGGCGCCCGCCGGTTGCCGGTGCCCGCCGGGGATCACGGGCGCGGGGACGTCCTGCTGCCCGGCACCGTTTCGTCCGCCGGGTCGAACGGGAGGTAGGTCGTACCGATCCGGGGAGCCCAGCCGATCGTCAGCGGGGGCACGGCCGGGTTCTCCGCGTGCTGCGGGAGGAACCCGATGTCCACCGGGGTCGAGAAGTCCACGGTCAGGAACCGGGCGGGTTCGGCGACGCTCATGAGAGAGCCCTCCTGATCGCTTCTTCGCCCAGGATCGGGTCGTTGGTCGGGTCCTCGAAGGCCGGGGTGGTGAGAGCGCGCGGCGCTGTCTTCGGGGTGAGGGTCCCGAACACCGGGTCCGGTGGGGCCGCGGTGTGGTACTCGGGGAAGTGCGCCTGGTAGTCCACCATGGACTGGACCAGGGCGGGCTCCGCGAAGCGCGGTCCCCAGAACTGGGCCGAGATCGGCAGGCCCGCGGTGTAGCCGACGGGGAAGCTGACCATCGGCCAGCCCAGCGCGTTCGGCACCTGGTAGTACGCCCGGTAAACCGGGAAGCCGAGGCCACCGCCGGCGCGTTCGCCGATCACGTCGCCCAGCGCCAGCACGAGCATGAAATCGACGCCGGCGTCTTCCAGCGCTCGCGTGTAGTTGGCGATGAGCCGGCGCCGCCGCTGTTCGCCCTCGTAGCGAACGGAGGCGGGGATGCCGCCGTTGAAGCGGTCGGCGCTCGCGAAACTCGCCGCCGTCTCGCCGGGCGCGCGCCGGCCGTACTGGCCGGTGAGGGTCGCCACGGCGTCGGGCGTCGGGATGCCGCTCGCGCAGAAGTCCGCCACCGCCGCGACGAACCGGACCTCGTACCGGTTCGCGTTCACCACCGCAGCCGAGGGCGACACGGGCGAGCCGTCCACCGTCGCCAGCACGTCCGCCGATGCGAAGTACGGGTTTCGTGCGGGGTCGGTCATGTCCAGGCCGGGGAACTCCTTCACCTGCGCGCCGAGGCTCTTCAGCTGGCCCACCAGCCGGTTGAACGCCTTCAGGTGCTCGGCGCCGTAGGTGTCCTGCGGGCTGACCCCGGTCTTGATAGTGCCGCCCACGTTCATCCAGTCCGTCTGCGGAATGCCGATCGTCTGGCCCTGCAACGGAGTCCGCCCGGGGCGCGGCGACGACGGGATCGCCGGGAACGGCAGGGGTGCCGAGAGCGTCTGCGGGTCGTTCACCGGATCCGGTCCGAGGATCGTGCTCAGGATCAGCGCGGAGTCCCGTGCGCTGCGGGAGATCGGGCCGAGCACGTCGTAACCCGGTGAGAGTGGCATGAGCCCGGCGATCGACACCGTGCCCAGCGACGGCTTGATCCCGCTGGCGCCGTTCGCGGCCGACGGCATGATGATGCTGCCGCCGGTCTCCTCGCCGATGCAGCCCGCGGCCAGCCGTGCGATGGGCGCGACTCCTGAGCCCTGGCTCGATCCGCCCGGCACGTGCGCCGGGCTCCAGGCGTTGCCCGCGAACGTGCCGGTGATCGAGCCCGAGAACGCCGAGCAGATGGTGTTGCCCAGCAGCACCACGCCGGCCGCGCGCAGCCGGGCGACCACCGTGGCGTCCTGCAGCGCCTTGTTGCCCTCGAACGCCGGGCTGCCGTCCTGCGCGTTCAGGCCCTTGATGCCCACGGAGTCCTTGATGCCCATGGGGATCCCGCACAACGGCGACAGGTCGCCGCCGTGCCGGTGCCAGTTCGAGATCCGCTGGTCGGCAGTTCGCGCGGCGGCGAGCGCGCTCGCGGTGTCGACGCGCACGAACGCGTTGTACGCGCCGTTGTCGCCGTACTTCTCGAAGGGGCCGTTGAACTTCGAGATCCGGTCGAGGTAGGCCTGGGTGATTTCGACGCTCGACGTGCGGCCCGCGCGCAGCAGCGCGGCGAGCTCGGTGATCTCGTAGTCCACGAGCCGGCTGCGGTGGGGGATCTGGTTCACCGACGGCAGAGCCGGCCCGCCGGCCGCGGGGGACGGCGCCGAGCTCGCCGGCGCCGCACCCAGGGTGAGAGAAAGGGTGCCACCGGCGACCGCCGCCCCGGCGCCGCCGAGCACGGATCGCCGGGTGAGTCTTCTGGGTCTTGCCACGTACTGCCTCGCTTCCGAGCAAGTGGGGAGGGGCACGCGCGACGCTAAGACCCGATGATTGCCAAGACGTTTTCGGAAATTGCGAACACATTTCCGTGTTGTTTGTCTCGGCTTCGCCGAGACGGCGAGATCGCTCTTGAGCGATCTCGCGGTGTGGCTGGGTGTGGGTGCGGGCGATGGGGAGCGGAGCGGGGAGGCATGCGAGCGGCGCGGTGGGGAGCGAATTGATGTCGGCTCAGGTGTCCCGAGGTGCGGGGCGTGATGAAGTCCGCTGAGTCCAGTAGCCGGCGCGATCTCGCGCTGTGGGTGGGTGTCAGGTGAACCGGACCGGGGATGCATGCGAGGGCGTTGCGGTGGCGGGCGAATCAGTGCCGGCTCAGGTGGTCCGAGGTACAAGGCGTGATGAAGTCCGCTGAGTCCGGTAGCCGGGGTTCTCTCGGTTTGTGGCTGGGTGCGGGGCGGGCCATGGGGGCCGAAACGGCGAGCCATGCGAGGGGGTCGCGGTGGCGGGCGAATCAATGCCGGCGCAGGTGGTCCAAGATGCGCGGCACGATGAAGTCCGCGGCCTCCTCCGGCAGCCAGTGGCTCGCGCCCTCGACCACCTCGAACTCGTACGACCCGTCGACGTACGAGCGCGTCAGCTCGGCGGCCGTGCGCCCCAGGTACGGGTCTTCGCTGCCCCACAGGTACAGCGTCGGCACGGAGATGCGGCCGGCGGGGATGTCGAACTCGTCGGTGGCCGGGCCGCCGCGGTACCAGTTGAGGGCCGCGGTCAGCGCACCCGGTTCGGTGAGGCGCGAGATGTTGCGTTCGACCAGCTCGGCCGGCACGCGGTCGCCGTACGTGGCGCGCAGTCCGGCGGCGTCGTCGGCCAGCAGGGAGGCCTCGGCGCGCCCGTCGGGGTTTCGGAAGAAGCGCACGTAGCCGAGGTCGCGGAACTGCCGCTGGTCGTCGGTCGCCGCGCGGTGCAGGGCGGCCGGGTGCGGGGTGGTGAGCACGGTCAGCGAGCGGAGCTGGTCCGGGTGCGCGCTGGCGAACGCCCAGCCGACCATGCCGCCCCAGTCGTGGGCGACGAGGTGGAAGCGGTCGTGGCCGAGCGCCGCGGCGAAGGCGATCACGTCGGTGATGAGGTGGCGCACCGAGTACTGGTCGACGTCCAGCGGGCGCGCGCCGGCGGCGTACCCGCGCTGGTCGACGGCGACGGCGCGGTAACCGGCCGCGCCGAGCGCGCCAAGCTCCGCGGTCCACGAATCGGCGAACTCGGCCCATCCGTGCAGCAACAGGACGAGCTCCCCGGACTCGGGTCCGGCCGCGAGCGCACTGTGCCGGTGCGTGCCGACGGTGAGCGTCAGCTGCTCGGGGTCCGTCACCATGATCACCAGGCTAGGAAGCCGAAGCTCCCCGCTGCACAGGAAAAAGTGCACTCTTGCCGCCTGTTCTTACGCCTGCGCGCCCCGCGCACAGTGTCCGCAGTGTCCACAGTGTCCACGACGTGCAGGAGCCCCGTCAGACGAGCGGCCGGCGGGGCTCCGGACCCCGATTCAGGCGGGCAGGTCCACGAGATCTGCCAGCCGCGCGCGGTGGCGCCCCGGCGTGCCGAATGCGAGCTCGTCGCTCTTGGCGCGCTTGAGGAACAGGTGCGCGGGGTGCTCCCACGTCATCCCGATCCCGCCGTGCAGCTGGATCGCCTCCTCGACGGCGTGCACCGCGATCGGCGCGCACCGGGCCTGGGCGACGGCCACCGCGATCGGCACGTCGTACCCGCCGGCGAGCGCGTCGGCGGCGTACCGGGCGGTGGCGCGCGCGTTGACCAGGTCCGTGTACACGTTCGCCAGGCGGTGCTTGAGCGACTGGAACCCGCCGACCGGACGGCCGAACTGGTAGCGGCCCTTGAGGTAGGTGACGGTGGTGGTCAGCGCCCATTCGGTGAGCCCGGTCTGCTCCGAGGCGAGCAGGCCCGCCGCCGTGCTCAACGCCGTGTCCAGCGCCGCTTCGGCCGCTGCGCCGGCGACGATCAGCCGCGCGGGAGCGCCGGCCAGCTCGACGTCGGCGATCCGCCGCGTGAGGTCCAGCGACACCAGCTCGGTCACCTGGGCTGCCGGCGCTTCGACCGCGTACAGCCCGGGTCCGTCCGGACCGGTCGCGGGCACCACGAACACCTCGGAAACGGACCCGTCGGCGACCGTGCCCACGCGCCCGCTCAGCGTGCCGTCGGTGCTCACCGAAACGGAGGTGGGGAACGGCGAACCCGGCGCGGTCGAGAGCGGCACGGCCAGCGCGCCGATCAGCTCACCGGGAGCCAGGCGGCCCAGCAGCTCGGCCGCGACGGCACCGCCCGCGGCCAGCAGCGCCGAGGTGGCCAGCACCGCGCTGCCGAGGTAGGGCACCGGCGCCACGCTGCGGCCCAGTTCTTCCAGCACCACGGCCACTTCGCGCGCCGAAGCGCCGTGCCCGCCGAGCTCTTCGGGCACCATCAGCCCGGCCGCGCCGAGGTCGGCGGCGAGCGTGCGCCACAGCTTCAGGTCGTACGGCTCGCTCGTCTCCACCCGGGCGAGCAGCGCGGCGGGGGAGACCTGGTCGGTGAGCAGGTCGCGCACCGACGCGCGCAGGTCCTCTTCGACGTCGGAGTACAGCAGGTCCGGGGTGGGCAGTTCGCTCATCGCGGCAGGTCCTTCCAGGCGACGTCCTTGTCCACCCGCGGCTCGGACGGCAGCCCGAGCACGCGTTCGGAGATGATGTTGCGCAGGATCTCCGAGGTCCCGCCCTCGATCGAATTGCCCTTCGCGCGCAGGTAGCGGTACCCCGCTTCGCGCCCGAGGAAGTCGACCTTGTCCGGCCGCCGCAGCGTCCAGTCGTCGTAGCGCAGGCCCTCTTCCCCGAGCAGCTCGATCTCCAGGCCGGTGAGCTTCTGGTTCAGCTCGGAGAACGCCACCTTCATCGCGGAGCCCTCCGGCCCGGGCGCGCCCGCCGCGAGCTGCTGGCGCAGCCGCGAACCCGCCAGCCGCAACGATTCGGCCTCCACCCAGTGCTGCACGAGCCGGTCGCGCAGCTCCGGCGTGCGCAGCTCGGGCCGCTCGCGCCAGGTCTTCGCGACCATGCCGACCAGGCCGCCCTCGCGCGGCAGCGCGTTGCCGCCGATGGCCACGCGCTCGTTCATCAGCGTGGTCTGCGCGACCTTCCAGCCTTCGCCGACGGCGCCGAGCCGCTGCGCATCGGGGATCCGTACACCGGTGAGGAAGACCTCGTTGAACTCGGCCTCACCGGTGATCTGGCGCAGTGGCCGCACCTCGACCCCCGGGGCGGTCATGTCGCACATGAAGTACGTCATGCCCTGGTGCTTGGGCACGTCCGGGTCAGTGCGGGTGACGAGGATGGCCCACTGCGCGTTGTGCGCGCCCGAGGTCCACACCTTCTGCCCGGTCACGACCCAGTCGTCGCCGTCGCGCACCGCGCGCGTGCCGAGCGCGGCGAGGTCGGAGCCGGCGCCGGGTTCACTGAACAGCTGGCACCACACCTCCACCCCCGTCCACAGTGGACGCAGGTAGCGCTTGCGCTGCTCGTCGGTGCCGAACGCGAGGATGGTCGGCGCGGCCATGCCGAGGCCGATACCGATGCGGCGCGGGTCGTTGTCCGGCGCGCCGGCCGCGGCGAACGCGGCGTCGACGACCGGCTGCAGCGCCCGCGGCGCGGCCTGGCCCCCGAGGCCCTCGGGGAAGTGCACCCACGCGAGCCCCGCGTCGTAGCGGGCGCGCAGGAACTCCAGCCGCTCGGTGGTCTTCGGGTCGTGCGCGGCGAGGAACTGTTCCACCTGCCCGCGCAGGTCGTCCGCGGTCACGGTCATCGGCCTGCCTCCGCCCGGTACTTCTTCAGCTCGCGGCGCGCCAGCGACCGCTTGTGCACCTCGTCCGGCCCGTCGGCCAGGCGCAGCGTGCGCACGCCCGCCCACAGCTCGGCCAGCGGGAAGTCCTGGCTCACGCCACCGGCGCCGTGGGCCTGCACGGCCTTGTCGAGGATCCACTCCACGGTGATCGGCGTGGAGATCTTGATGGCCTGGATTTCCGTGTGCGCGCCCTGGTTGCCCACGGTGTCCATCAGCCACGCGGTCTTGAGCACCAGCAGCCGCTGCTGCTCGATCTTCACGCGCGATTCGGCGATCCAGTCCTGCACCACCCCGGACTCGGCGATCGGCTTCCCGAACGTCTCGCGCGAGAGCGTGCGGCGGCACATGAGCTCCAGCGCCCGCTCGGCCATGCCGATCGCGCGCATGCAGTGGTGGATGCGGCCGGGGCCGAGTCGGGCCTGGGCGATCGCGAACCCGGCGCCCTCGGTGGCGATGAGGTTTTCGGCCGGCACGCGCACGCCGTCGAAGAGCACCTCGGCGTGACCGCCGTGGTCGCCGTCGGTGTAGCCGAACACGTGCATGCCGCGCTTGATCGTGACGCCCGGGGTATCGCGCGGGACGAGGATCATGCTCTGCTGCCGGTGTGGCTGGGCGTCCGGATCGGTCTTGCCCATCACGATCATGATCTTGCAGTTCGGGTTCATCGCGCCGGAGATGAACCACTTGCGGCCGTTGACCACGTACTCGTCGCCGTCGCGGCGGATGCTCGTGGCGATGTTGCGCGCGTCGGACGAGGCCACGTCGGGTTCGGTCATCGCGAACGCGGAGCGGATCTCGCCGTCCAGCAACGGCTGCAGCCACTGCTTCTTCTGCTGCTCCGAACCGAACATGTGGAGCACTTCCATGTTCCCGGTGTCCGGCGCGGCGCAGTTCACGGCCGTCGGCGCGAGCCGCGGGCTGCGGCCCGTGATCTCGGCCAGCGGCGCGTACTGCAAGTTGGTCAGGCCCGCGCCGTCCTCACCCGGCAGGAAGAAGTTCCACAGGCCGCGCTTGCGCGCCTCGGCCTTGAGCTCCTCGACGATCGGCACCGACGTCCACGGGTTCTCCCGCTGGGCCAGCTGCTCCTCGAAGACCGGTTCGGCGGGGTAGACGTGCGAGTCCATGAACTCGAGGAGCTGCCCGCGCAGCTCCTCGGTGCGGGAGTCGAACGCGAAGTCCATGACTACTTCTCCTCTTTGAGCGTCTCGTAGCCGTGCGAGACGAGCGGGGCCACGGCATCGCCGATGCTCTCGAACCCGGCCCCGACGGTCTGGCCTTTGCGGTAGCGGAAGTAGATGCCTTCCAGGATCACCGCGAGCTTGAAGAACGCGAAGCTCACGTACCAGTTGAGCGCCGACACGTCGCGCCCGGAGAGTTCGGCGTAGCGGGCGATCACCTCGTCGGGGCTCGGGTAGCCGGGTGCCGAGCTGGCGTTCGACACCATCTGCAGCGAAACCTTGTCGCGCTCGGCGTAGGCCACCAGCAGCGCGAGGTCCGTGAGCGGGTCGCCGAGCGTGGACATCTCCCAGTCGAGCACGGCGGTGATGCGGTCGTCGGCGTCGACGAGCACGTTGTCGAGGCGGTAGTCGCCGTGCACGATCGTCGCCGGCGGCGAGGTGGGCAGCTTCGCGGCGAGGCTGTCGTGCAGCTCATCCGCACCGGGCAGGTCGCGGCTGCGGGAGCCGTCGAGCTGCTTCTTCCAGCGGCGCAGCTGGCGTTCGAGGAAGCCGTCCGGCCGCCCGAAGTCGCCGAGCCCGACGTCGCCGGGGTTCACGGCGTGCAGGTCGACGAGCGTGTCCACGAGCCGGTAGCCGATCTCGCGCGTGCGCTCGGTGCCCAGCTTCGCGAGCTCGGCATCGGTGCGGTACGGCGTGCCCTCGACGAACTCCATGACGTAGAACTGCGCGCCGAGCACATCCGGGTCCTGGCACAGCAGGACGGTGCCCGGCACCGGGACCGCCGTGCCGGCCAGGCCGGAGATCACCGTGAACTCGCGCGCCATGTCGTGCGCGGTCGGCAGCACGTGCCCGAGCGGCGGGCGGCGCACCACCCAGCGGCTCGCGCCGTCGTCCACGATGTACGTGAGGTTCGAGCGGCCGCCCTGCACCACTTCACCGGTCAGCTCGCCGGCGACCAGGCCGGGCCGCTGCTCGTCGAGGTACGCGCGCAGGCGGGCCAGGTCGAGACCGGGCGGGTCGGACGGGGTCATCGGGTCTCCTCGGGGTTCGACGAATCACGCTACCGACTAGTCGGTATGTCGTACAGCCACCGGCCCGGGGCGTTCCCGGGCCGGCGGCTCAGGCGATCAAGCGGGCGACGAACTCGGCGACGCAGGCGGGCTTGGCCTCGCCGTCGATTTCGACGGTCCACCGCACCACAGCTTGCTTGCCACCGGCCACATCTGTCACCTCGAGCAGGTCCGCGCTGCCGCGCACCTTGGCACCGACCTTCACCGGCTGCGGGAAGCGCACCTTGTTGAGGCCGTAGTTGATGCCCATCTTCAGGCCGTCCACCCGGTACACCTGCGAGCCGAAGTGCGGCAGCAGCGACAGCGTGAGGAACCCGTGGACGATCGTCGTGCCGAACGGGCCCGCGGCGGCCTTCTCGGTGTCGAGGTGGATCCACTGGTAGTCGTCCGTGGCTTCGGCGAACCGCTGCACCCGCTCCTGCGTGACGGTGAGCCACTCGCTCTCGCCGAGGTGCTCACCCGCCGCTGCGGCGAACTCGTCGATGTTCGTGAACACGCGCATGGCCATCAGTCCTTCGGTCCGCCGGCGACGTAGATGACCTGGCCCGAGACGAAGCCCGCGCCTTCGCTCACGAGGAACGACGTCACGTGCGCGATGTCGTCCGGGGTGCCTACGCGCTGGACGGGGATCTGCGAGGCGGCCGCGGCCTTGAAGTCCTCGAAGTCCATGCCGAGCCGCTCCGCGGTGGCCGCGGTCATGTCCGTGGCGATGAACCCGGGGGCGATCGCGTTGGCGGTGATCCCGAACTTGCCGAGTTCGATGGCCAGTGTCTTGGTGAAGCCCTGCATGCCGGCTTTGGCGGCGGAGTAGTTGACCTGGCCGCGATTGCCCAGCGCGGAGGTGCTGGACAGGTTGACGATCCGGCCCCACTTCTCCTGCGTCTGGTACTTCTGCACCGCGCGGGTCATCAGGAACGAGCCCTTGAGGTGCACGCCGAGCACGGAGTCCCAGTCGTTCTCGGTCATCTTGAACAGCAGGTTGTCGCGGGTGATGCCCGCGTTGTTGACCAGCACGGTCGGCGCGCCGAGTTCCTCGGCGACGCGGGTGACGGCGGCCTCGACCTGGTCGGCGTCGCTGACGTCCAGCGAAACGCCGACAGCCTTGCCGCCCTCGGCGACGATCGCCTCGGCGCCGGCCTTCACCGCGGACTCGTCGAGGTCCAGCAGCCCGACGGCGAACCCGTCGGCAGCGAGGCGGCGGGCCACGGCGGCGCCGATGCCGCGGCCGGCGCCGGTCACGATGGCAACTCGGGAGGGGGAATCGGTCACGAGGACCTCCTCGTCGTTCTCGTCGTTGAGCAAGAAGCGGTCGGGCACGCAGTCTGCCTGACTAAGCGCCCGCTCAGGAAGATACCTCTGCCGGTCGGCGGCACGACTGTGACCCGGTTCATGTTCGCCCGGACGGGCGCCTGGTTTTTCAAGGCTCGGCTAGAAAACCTAGGCACGGCTCCGTAAAGTGAGCTGGGTCTCAGCTGCCGGCGGTCAGCGCGGGGAAGGAGGCGCGGATGCCGGGCGAGGAGCGGCGCCGGGTGGCCGGGTTGCTGCGGGCGGTGCGGTCCCTGGACCACGTCGACGTCGCGTTCGCCGCCTCCGTCGACGGCACTGCCGGGACCTTCGTGCTCGACCGGTTCGACGGCGCGCGCACCGACCTGCTGCGGAACCTGGTCATCCCGATCGGCGACGGTGTCGGCGGCCGTTGCATCGCGCTCGGGCGGCCCGTGTTCGTCAAGGACTACGTGGCGGCGCGCGGCATCACGCACCGCTTCGACGGCGCGGTGGCCGGCGAAGGCCTGAGCGCGATGTTCGCCGTGCCCGTCACGAGCGGCGGCGCGGTGCGCTTCGTCGTATACGGCGCCGCGCGCACCCCGGTGGTGTTCGGGGAACGCCTCATCGACCGCGCCGTCGACCTCGTGAAGCGTTCGGCCGCCGCGCCGGTGCGCGAAGACCGGCCGAAGCAGCTGACGGTGCGGGAAGTCGCGGCGGAACTCGCGGAACTCGCCGCGGCGGTGCCGGATCCCGCAGTGGGCCGCCGGCTGCGCGAGCTGGGCGCGTGCCTGTCCGGGCAGCCGGCCGAAGAGGACCTGCCGGTGCGGTTGTCGCCGCGCGAGCTGGACGTGCTCACGGCCGTCGCGATGGGGGACGGCAATGTCGAGATCGCCGGACGGCTCGGGCTGACCGTGCAGACCGTGAAGTCGTACCTCAAGAGCGCGATGGCCAAATTGGACAGTCACACCCGCGGCGAAGCCGTCTACCGCGCCCGGCGAGCCGGCTTGCTACCGTGACGGCGCTCGCGCGGGGCAGGAGGCAGCCGATGGCCGGGCGGACCGAAGACGAGCCGGTGACCCGGGCCGGGCGCAAGCGCGCCGAACGCCTGGCGCGCCTCGAACGCGTCGCGGCGCGGGTCTTCGCGCGCCACGGCTACGAAGGTACGAACCTCGACCTCATCGCGGCCGAACTCGACCTGCGGGGCGCCAGCCTCTACTACTACGTCTCCTCCAAGGAGGAGCTGTTCCTGCGCTGCCTGCGCAAGTCCGCAGCGGACGTGTCCACGCGCCTCGGCGCTATCGCCGAAGCCGAGCCCGACCCGGCGCGGCGGCTGCACCTGCTGTTCCGCGAACAGGTGCTGATCGAGGTCCGCGACTACCCCGAGTACGTCCCGCTCTTCTTCAAGGCGCGAGTGAGCGTCGACCGGCTCGCCGACGCGGTGCTGACGTTGCGCCGCGAACACGCTCGGCTGTTCGAGGAGACCGCGCGCGAGCTCGCGCGGCAGACCGGCACCGACCGGACCAGGACCAGGTTGTGCCTGGAGATCGCGTACGGCACCCTGGCCTATCTGCCGGACTGGTACGACCCGGAGGGCGAGGTCGGGCCGGGCGAGCTGGCCGACGACCTCGCCGGGCTGCTCGTCGAGCCGTTCCTGGCGAAGCGGGACTGAGCTGCTTCACCACCCCCACTCGTGGGTATCTGCGGTGAGCGGACCGGACCTACCGTTGCTCCGGATGGCCCAGCGCGGCCGCAGGATCGGAAGAACGGGTGATGCCGAATGACCGCGACCACCACGAACTCCGCGCGGGGTGGCCACGTCGTGGACCACGGGTACGAACTGCCGTGGGCGTTCACGCCGGAGCATCTGCAGTGGCGTGACACCGTGCGGGAGTTCACGGCCGAGGTGGTCGCTCCGGAGGCGGGCCGGCGCAGCATCGAATCGCGCTTCGACGCGGACCTGGTGCGGCGGGCCGGACAGCTCGGGGTCTTCGGCCTGCTCGTGCCCACCGAGTTCGGCGGCGCCGGTGCGGACCTGCGCACTCTGTGCCTGACGATCGAGGAGCTGGCCACGGTGGACTCTTCGCTCGCGGTGACGGTGCACGTCCAGGCGATCTGCGCGGCACTGCTGGCCCACCTCGCGGCCGACCGGCCCGAGCTGTGCCGCGAGATCCTGCCGTCGGCCGCGACCGGCGAAACGTTCATCTCGATCGGTCTCACCGAGCCCTCGGGCGGGTCCGACGCCGGCAACATCAGCACCGTCGCACGGCAGGACGGTGACGGCTGGCTCGTCAACGGCGCCAAGCAGTTCATCACGAACTCCGGCACCCCGTTCTCGCGGTACGTGATCCTCATGGCCGCGGTGGGGGACAGCGAACGCGGCCGGCCGCCGGTGTCGGCGTTCCTCGTCCCGCTGGACGCGCCGGGCGTCACCGTCGGCAAGGCCTACCCGAAGCTGGGCTGGCGCTCGTCCGACACGCACCCGCTGTTCTTCGACGACGTCCGGGTGCCGGCCGACGCGCTGCTGTCCGAACCGGGACACGGGTACCACGACGCGCTGGAGTTCCTCACCTGGGCGCGGCTGCCCATCGCCGCGATGAGTGCCGGGCTGGCTCGTGGCTGCCTCGCCGACACGCTGCGGTTCGTCTCGGAACGCTCGTCGTTCGGCCGGCCGCTCGGCCGCCACCAGGCGGTCGCGTTCCAGACCGCGGACATCGCCGCGCTCGCCGCCACCGCCCGGACGCTGACCTACGACGGCGCGTGGAAGTACGACCACGGGCTGCCCATCCGCGAAGCCGCCGCGACCGCGAAGCTCGTGGCGTCGGAAGCGGCCAACAAGGCTGCGTACATCGCGACCCAGCTGCAAGGTGGGTACGGCTTCATCGAAGAAACCGCGGCGACACGGCACCACCAGGACGCCCGCATCCTCACCATCGGCGAAGGCACGTCGGAGGTGCAGCGGATGCTCATCGCCCGCTCGCTGGGGCTCGCCGTCTGACGAACCCCGACCCACAACCCGACACACAAAGGAGTGTGACCGTGGCCGACAGCGTGGAACAGCTGATCTCCGTTCCGGTGCAGGAGCTTCCCGAACGGTGGCGGTCACCGGGCCGGGCCGCGGAGATCGCGCGGGCGCGGGCGATGCACGACCGGGACCCGGACGAGTACTGGGCATGGGTCGCGGGCAGGCAGCGGTGGATCCGGCCGTGGGACGAGGTGCGCTCCGGGAACCTGCCGAACTTCCGGTACTTCACGGGCGGGTTGATCAACGTCGCGGACAACTGCGTCGACCGGTGGGCCGAGGATCCCGCGACGGCCGACCGGCCGGCCGTGGTGTGGGAGGGCGAGCCGGGCGACACGCGCACGGTGACCTACGCCAAACTCGCCCGCGAGTCGTCCTCGCTCGCCGCGGGGCTGCTCGCACTCGGGGTCGGCAAAGGCGACGTCGTCGCGATCTACCTGCCGAACCTCGTCGAGGCGTTCACCGCGATCCACGCCTGCAACCGGATCGGCGCGATCTATACGGTCCTGTTCTCCGGGTTCGGCAAGGACGCCGTGGCCGCACGGCTCAAGGTGTCCGGGGCGAAGGCGGTGGTCGTCGCGGACGCGTCGTACCGGCGCGGGAAGCTCGTGCCGCTGCTGGACACGCTGCGGGCGGCCCGGGCGGGCCTGCCCTCGCTCGAGCGCGTGGTGGTGCTCGACCGCACCGGGCGCGACGTGGAGCTGGAATCCGGTGAGGTCCGGTACGCGGACCTGGTCGCCCGGCACCCCGAGGGCACCCCGGCCGTGCCGCTGGAGGCGAACGACCCGGCGTTCCTGATCTTCACCAGCGGCACGGAATCGACCCCGAAGGGTGTGGTCCACTCCGTCGCCGGCTTCCTGGTGGGCACGTGGGCCAACGCGTACTGGCAAGCGGGCCTCGAGGAGGGCGACGTCTACTGGGTGGCCGCCGACGTCGGCTGGCTGACGTTTCCGATCCAGGCGGTGATCGGTGGCCTGGCCTGCGGGACGACCATCGCGTGCTACGAGGGCGCGCTGGACACCCCGACGAACGCGCGGTTCTACGAGTTCTGCGAACGCCACGAGGTCACGAAAGTGCTGGCGGCGCCGACGGTGCTGCGGATGCTGCGGTCGTTCGGCGAAGAGCTGCGCGCGGCGCACCCGCTGCCGCGGCTGCAGCTGGTGACCGTGCAGGGCGAGCCGCTCGACGCGGACACGTTCACCTGGGGGCTCACGCGGCTCGGCGTGCCGATCGTCAACGCATACGGGCAGACCGAAACCGGCTCGACCTGGACCTACCCGGTGACGGGCGTCGACGCACTCAAGGCCGGCTCGGCGGGGCGGCCGCTGCCGGGCCACGGCTGCGAGGTCGTGGACGACGACGGCGTGCCCGTGCCGGCCGGGACCAAGGGCAACCTGGTGATCACGCGGCCCTTCCCGACGCTGGCGCGCACCGTGTGGCACGACCACGAGCGCTACCTCTCGGCGTACTTCACGCGCTACCCGGGCAAGTACTGCACGAACGACGAAGCGGTGCTCGACGCCGATGGGCACCTGTGGGTGCTCGGGCGGGCGGACGACGTCATCAACGTCGCGGCCCACCGGATCTCCACGATGGAGATCGAGGGCGTGGTGACCGCCGACGACCGCGTCGCCGAGGCCGCCGTGGTCGGCGTGCCCGACGCGACGAAGGGCACGGTTCCGGTCGCCTTCGTGACGCTCCTGCCCGGCGCGGACGCCCGCACCGTCGCCGACGACCTGATCCACCGGGTGGGCGCGGAGCTCGGCGGGTACGCGCGGCTGGCCCGCGTCTACCCCGTGACCGCCCTGCCGAAGACCCGCACGGGCAAGACGATGCGCCGCCTGCTACGCGACGTCCTCGTCGAGGGCGGGCCCAGCGGCGACACCAGCGCGATGGAGGACCCGGGCGCGCTCGACGCGGTGCTCGCGGCCGTCTCGGCGGGGTGACCTCGGGCGGGCGCCCGCTGCCGCAGGCCCGATAAGCTGGCGCCCGTGTCCGAGGGGCGAGAGGTGTCGACCGTGACCATCTGGAACGACGTGACCAGTTTCGTGCGCCTGCGCTACGAGGTGCTCGAAGACCACGACGGCTGGCTGCGCTTCCGGCTCCCCACCGAGGACGGCCGCACCCAGCAGGCGACCGTCCACCTCCTGCCCGACCACAGCGGCGTCGCGTGGGCCGAGTTGTCGTCCCCCGTGGGCTGGGCCGACCGTGTCGACCTCCGCCGGCTGCTGGAGCTGGTCGGCGCCGAGGGCGTCGGCGGTGCCGCGATCGTGGACGGGGTGGCGCTGATCAAACACACCGTGCCGCTCGCGTCGCTGGACATCGCGGAGGAGCTGGACCAGCCCCTGCGCACGCTCGTGGCTCGTGCCGATGAGCTGGAACGCGAACTGGGCCAGGGCGACGAGTTCTGACCGCTGCGGGCCACGGAGTTGGAGCGGTGCGGGGAGCCGGCCGCGTCAGGGCGTGACGGTTGCCGGTTCGTCCGGCGCCTGACCCCTGGCCTTAGCGCGGACCGGCGCGGCCAGCGCGGCCAGCGCGACGAGTTCCGTCAGGGCCATCCCGCGTTCCACGATGCCGAGCGGGATGAGCTGCCACCAGCGCTCGTCGTTCACGGCGGCGACCGCCACGGCGCCCAGGATGATCGCGAACCAGCCGAGGGACAGCGCGGCGAGCAGGTGGGCGGCGAAGCGCCGGTGGGGCGAGCGCGGGAACGTGGTGCGCGCGGCGATGAGCACGGCCAGCGGCAGGCAGACGAAGGCGACAACGCTCGCGACGCGGTGCAGCGTGCCGCCGGCGCCGGAGCCGGTGGCGCTGGCCCAGTTGGTCTTGGGGAAGGCCACGATGACGAGCAGGCCGATCGTCCACAGTGCACCGAAGGCGGCCGACACCACGGGCAGCCGGCGTTGCAGGCGCAGCACGGCGAGCGTCACGGCGGACCCGACGGCCACCAGGACCACGGCGAGGTTGAACACCCACTTGTTGTCCGAGAGCCCGTACTCGCTGATCGTGCGGCTGGTCACGCTGATCTCGTCCGTCGGGGGAACGAGCTGCAGCAGCAGGACCAGGGCGGCGCCGACCGCGAACAGCGTGATGCCGGCGATCGACAGCATCGCGGGGCGGCGGTCCTCGGCGAGGGTCGTCATCCTTCGAGATTAGCCAGCGGGCCCGTGCGCCCGCTGTGAGCCGATTGGTCCAGTACTTCCGAAGGTTACCTGGGGCGTTTTGCGCCGATATGGTCGTTCGCTGCCGGAGCGTCCCGGCCCCGGCTCGGCCCTGGGAGGTCCGTGATCGTGGGGAGTTCACCTACAGCCAGAAGACGGAGACCGCTGGTCCTGCTGGCCGCGGCCGGCGTCGTGGCGGGGGCGGTCGTCGCCCTGCCGACGTCGGCGACAGCCGCGCAGAACGTGTTGCACGCCGACCGCGCCGTGACGCGGTCGTGTTTCGCCGCCCTGCAGCCGCAGGGCGCACCGGGTACCGACCGCCGCGAGCTCGCCTCGACGGTCGACGGCCTGGTCCAGGCCCGGCTGGCACCGAGTGCCGGCGCCGAGGGCGACTGGGATCTCGCCGTGTTCGACAAGTCCACCGGGGCGCTCGTCGCGGCCTCGGCGGCGCTGCGCAGCCACGAGCTCGCCGAGAGCTTCGTGAAGAAGGGCCAGCAGCTCGTGGTCCAGGGGTGCCGCTACGGCGGGAACAGCAAGAACGTGACCCTCGGTGTCGACTTCCTCGCCCTGACCCCGCAGGGGGCGCCGACCGAGAAGGCCGAGCTCGTCCGCGTGCACACCCCGTCTCGCGCGGACAAGGACAAGCTGCTCGGCCTCGGCCTCGACGTCACCGAGAAGGGCGACGCCACGGGCGTCGAGGTCGTGCTCGCCGGCGACGCCGACCGCCGCACGCTCGCCGCGAGCGGGCTCAAATCCACCGTCGTCGAGGCGGACCTGTCGGCGAAGTCGATCCGTGACGCCAAAGCCGACCGCGAGTACGCCGCCAAGACGGCCGCGTCGGCGCTGCCGTCCGGCCGGACGAGCTACCGCCACCTCTACGACTACGAGTACGAGATGAAGGAGCTCGCGCGCAAGAACCCCAAGCTGGTCAAGGCGTTCACGCTGCCCGAGCCCACGTGGGAAGGCCGTGACGTCGTCGGTCTCGAGATCGGAACGGACGTAGCCAACACCGCCGACGGCAAGCCGGTCGACTTCACCATGGGTGTGCACCACGCGCGCGAATGGCCGGCCGGCGAGACCGCGATGGAGTGGGCCTACCAGCTGATCAACGGCTATGCCCACGACAGCGAGCTGCGCGGCCTGGTCAGCAAGACGCGCAACATCGTCGTCCCGATCGTGAACCCCGACGGCTTCTCGATCTCCCGCGAAGCCGAACCCCGTGGGGACTTCACGAGGTTCGACTACGAGATGAAACGCAAGAACTGCAACGCCGCCGACTCCCCGCCGCAGTACGCGACGGGCGTGTGCAAGGCCAACCCCGGCGGCGCGCAGCGCGGCACCGACCCGAACCGCAACTACGCCGGCTTCTGGGGCGGCGGGGGAGCGGGCCTGACGTGGAGCAGTGAGACGTTCCGCGGTTCGGCGCCGTTCAGCGAACCGGAGTCGCGCAACATCCGCTCGGTCGTGTCGTCGCAGCAGGTCACGAACCTGATCACGTTCCACACCAACGCGGCGCTCGTCCTGCGCCCGCCGGGTGTGGCCGACGTCCGCCCGCCGCTCGAAGATCCGGCGTACGAGGCGCTGGGTGCGAAGCTGGCCGCGCACAATGGGTACACGAACGAACCGAGCTGGATGCTGTACGACACCACCGGCACCACGGAGGACTGGTCCTACTGGGCCACCGGAGGCTGGGGCTTCACCATCGAGATCGGCGGTGCCGGGTTCCACACGCCGTACGAAGTGGGTGTGGTGGCCGAGTACGAGGGCTTGGCCCCGTCGTCCGGCGCGGGCAAGGGCGGCAACAGCGCGGCGCTGGTGGAAATGCTGCGCAACACCGCCGATCCGGCCGCGCACTCGACGCTGATCGGCACGGCGCCGAAGGGCTACCAGCTGAAGCTGCACAAGACGTTCCAGACCCCGACGTCGCCGGTGGTGCAACCCGACGGCTCGACCAAGCCGCCGCTGTACGTCACCGACAACCTGAACTCCACGTACACGTCCCGTGGCGGGCGGTTCGCGTGGTCGGTGAACCCGTCGACGCGGCCGTACGTCGCCGGCCGCTACGGGCGCGACCCGCAGGGCCCGGCGCAGGCCGGGTACGCGGTGGCGAACCCGGCGGGCGTGCCGCCGATCAACCAGTCGTACCCGGACGACCTGGCCTCGGAGAGCTTCACGTTCCACGTCGACGGACTGCCCAAGGTGGACAACGGGCGGTTCAGCGTAGACGTGAACTGGGTGAACCCGGACACCGACTGGGACCTGTACGTGTACGACGCCGCGGGCAACCTCGTGACGTCGTCGGCCAACGGCGGCACGACGTCCGAGCACGCCGTGCTGTTCGACCCGCCCGCCGGCGACTACCGGGCCGTGATGGTGAACTACGCGCAGGCCAACCCGGCGCAGGTGGACGACTGGACCGGGGGCGTTTCGTTCGCTTCGCCGGTGCCGCCGACGTACGGGCCGAAGGAGGCCTACCAGCTGACCTGCACCACGCCGAAGGGCAAGCTGGCCGGCATCGCGGACGTCTACCTCGACCGCGGCCAGACCGTCGACGTCGGTGAGGTCTGCACCGACTCGGCACGCGCGGCGAAGCGGCGCTGACGCGACTCGCGGGGTGGGGGCGCCGCTCTCACCCCGCGACCGCCAGCGCCACCCCGAGCACGACCA